>CAVXKB010000006.1:0-179856 GCA_963762215.1 uncultured Actinomycetota bacterium | reverse complement strand
GGTTCAGCTCTTCGACGTAGCGCAGGTTCGCGTACTCGACCCGCTCGGCATGCTCGTACCCGAGCTCGTCGCGCGCGAAGCGGTACCAGGCGGTCCAGGCCCGCGGCGGCTGGGAAGGCCGCTCCGCGCTCCGCCTGATCATCGATCCCCGCATGGCCCTGTTATCGGCCTCGCAGCCTCCGGCATGAGCTTGCTGTAAACCAGTGCAAGCGTCATAGCCATCTCCAATCCAGTGTGACCGTCCGAGACGAGCTGCCGTCGGCTGTTTTCCGTCTTGTTACCGAACATTTAGACGGCTGTCGCACGCGGGTCATCTGCGAAGCTTCGCGGGTGCTCGCAGCTCCACTCCTCGCCGCCGCGTCACTCACGGCGCCTTCGTGCAATCGCGCCGCAGCGAGGGCGGCGATCACGAGCACCGGGTTGACGATCCCGGCCTCGCAGTCGATCTCGAGTCAGCCGTACCACCCGTCACCGAGCCAGGTCGACGGCGTGATCTGCCTCGCCCTTCCCGGCGGGAAGAAGGCAATGGTCACGACGCTCGCAAGTGGCGGCACCGCGGGGGACATCGGATGGATCGTCTTCGTGAAGGGCCCCGGCGGGTGGTCGGTGAGCCTCGTCCGCGGCGGGTACAAGCTCGGGCTGACGCGCACGGGAACCGACCTGACCGAGACGGATCCCATTTACAAGGCGAAGGATGCGAACTGCTGCCCGACCGGAGGCTTCGACCACGTGCGCTGGCGCTGGGCCGGTACGGGTTACAAGGTCGCGCGCTCCTGGCACAACCAGAGCTACAAGACCTAGCTGACCGGACGCTCGCCGGTCATCGCCCAGACGGCGTCGGGGCCGAGACCGTCGAGGGCGACCGGGAGCACGATCGCGATCCGGTCCGGGCGCTCCTCGACCACGACCACCTCGAGCTGCTCGGGCAGATCGACGCCGAGCTCCTCCGCGACTGCGTCGCGCGGATTCGCGACGAGCCGCGCGCGGAAGTCTGGATCCCTGAGCGCGCGCGCGACGATCCGGCCTTCGAGCTCGGCCCGCTCGGGCGAGCTCATTCGGCGTACCCGAGGCGGCGCGCGAGCTCGCGACTCGCCAGCTCGAGCCAGGGATCGACATTCCAGCCTGCCGGAAGATCGAGCGAAACCGGTAGGTCCGTGCGGCGAAGCGCCGGGTCGAGCATGAAGTCCTGATCCCAGCCGCCGGCCGCACCCTGGGGGCCGGTGCGGGCATAGGGCGAGCGCTCCGGGTGGATCATCGCCTGGATCTCGGTCTCGCCGGCCTCGATGCCGAGCCAGCGGCAGATGGCGGGCAAGCTGTCGGCCGGTGCGTTCAGCACGTCCTCGGAACGGACGCGAAGCACCCGGTCGGGCGGCAGTGCACGTGCGAACTCGAGGATCCGCGCGTGCTGGTGGTACCAGACCGCGAGGCAGAAATGGTGGAAGAGCTCGGGCCTCACGTTCCAGTAGCCCTTGTCCTCCCAGACGCGATGCATCGACGCGACGCTCGGCACCGGATGGCGGGTGAGATGGAGATAACGGGCACGCGGATATGTGTCGCTCATCCGCCTCAGATACTCCTCGCGGCTCGAGCTCTCAGGGGACTTCTCGACCCCGATCCGCGGCGCAGCAAGCGCGAGCAGATGGTCGAGAAGGTCGCCGATGCTCCAGGTGCGGCGCTCCTCGACCCAGCTGACCGCGGCCCCGATGGTCTCGGCCGTCTGCTCCCCGTCGTGATGCTGGGCGAGGGCGCGGAACACCCCGGCGAGCCGCAGCCGCGTCGGCGGCCCCCTCCACCCCGGCGGATCGCTGAGGAGCGCGTCGACGGTGTCCTTGCGAAAGAGTGCGAGCTCCGGGAACACGCAGAGCCCGGGATGCTCGCCCAGCATCGCCGTCACGACCGAGGAGTTCGAGCGCGCGGGCGAGAGGACGAAGAGCGGCGAGAACCACATCGGATCGCGGGCCGGACACGCGATCGTGACCTCCGCGAGCCGCGCGGGCTCGCCCTCCGGCGCGGGTACAGCGCGGCCTTCCACGGTCCCACCGTAGTCCACGACGGCGCGGCCTCAAAATGGGCGGATGCTCGCGCTCGCCGCTCCCGACAAGTTCCGCGGCTCGCTCTCGGCTGCGGAGGCCGCGCGGGCGATGGGTGTGGGCGCCCGCAGAGCAGGTTGGCAGTGCCGGGAGCTCCCCCTCGCCGACGGCGGCGAGGGAACGCTGGACGCGCTCGGGGGAGCGAACCGCGCGTCGATCGTCTCCGGGCCGCTCGGAGCTCCCGTCGAGGCGGGCTGGCGGCTCGAGGCCGGCGTCGCGGTGATCGAGATGGCGCGCGCGTCGGGCCTGGCACTGACCGGCGGCGCCACAGGAAACGACTCTGTGCGCGCCTCGACACGCGGGACGGGCGAGCTGATCGCCCTGGCTCTCGAGGCCGGCGCGGAGCGCGTGATCGTTGCGGTCGGAGGCTCGGCGACGACCGACGGCGGGCTCGGAGCCGTCGAGGTGCTGCGCAAGCCCTTCCCCGTGCCCGTCCAGGTTGCCTGCGACGTGCAGACATTGTTCGTCGACGCGGCGACCGTCTTCGCTCCCCAGAAAGGTGCGTCTGCCGGGGAGGTCGAGGTGCTGTCGGAGCGGTTGGCCGAGGCGGCCGCGCGCTACCGCGCCGAGTACGGCGTGGATGTCCGCGCTCTGCCGGGATCGGGAGCGGCAGGCGGCCTGGCCGGCGGGCTCGCAGCTCTCGGCGCAGAGCTCGTTCCCGGGCTCGCACTCGTCGCCGAGGAGGTCGGTCTCGACGCGGGCCCTCGACGGCGTGGCGCTCGTGATCACCGGCGAGGGCAAGCTCGACGCGACCTCGTTCGACGGAAAGGTCGTCGGGGGCGTACTCGCCCGCGGACTTCGCACGCTGGTCGTGGCCGGCGCGATCGAGCCCGGCACTGAGTGCCCGGCACCGGCGATATCGCTCGTCGAGAGGTTCGGCTTCGAGCGCGCCTGGGCTGACCCCGAGGGGTGCGTCGCCGACGCGGTCGAGGCCGCGCTCAGACCTACTGGCAGGGAGTCTGCGTCGCCGTCGTGAGCGCGAAGCCGTAGATCACGCCCGCGGCGGAGTAGAACGACATCACGTCGTTGCCGATCCGCACCGTGAGGGCGTCGTAGCCGATGCAGTTCTTCGTGCCGGTCGTCCCGTAGAGGTTGTAGACGTTCGAGACAGGGTCGCCCATCATCGCGCCCGCGACGCCCCAGCCCGCAGGCGAGCCGAGGGTGAACACCGCGACCACCTTGTTGTTCTGGAACTTGACGGCCGCGCCTAGGCGACTCCGCACCTGGGTACTCGTACAGCCAGACGGGCGTCATCGCCGGGCACGAGTTGCAGAGCGTGTAGTTCCGCCCCCAGCGGGCGCGAACCTGGGTCGGCGTCATGCCGAGCCCGACACCGCCGATCGTCTGGCCGGGCACGACCTTTCCCCTGGTCGGGAAGCCGGTCGAATGAGCCTGAGCCGCAGCGTGATGCGACGAAACCAGGACAGCCAGAGACATCACGAGAGCCAGCATCGCTCGCCGGCCAGCGTAGCGTGTGGTTCGCTACTCGATAACGCCGGTCTTCAGCGCCAACGCAACCGCGTGAGCGCGGTTCCGGGCACCGAGCGAGCGCACGACCTTGCGGATGTTTGCGCGCACCGTCTCCGAGGAGAGATGGAGCTGCTCGCCGATTCGCTCGTCGGTCAGCCCGTTCGAAAGGAACTCGAGCAACATCTCGTCACGCTCGCTGAGCGACGGATGGCCGTCGTTCAGCGCGAGCGGCCCGCCCAGGAGCGGATCGACGTAGGTGCCACCGGCAGCGATCGCGCGGACTGCTCGAACGACCTCGGTGAGCGGCGAGCTCTTCGTGATCAGCCCGTTGACCCCGGCCGCGAGTGCCTGGCCCGCGAGCCGCGGATCGGCGGTACCCGAATAGAGCAGCGTCCGGGCGGGCGTCGGAGAGCGGGCAATCGCCTGGGCGAGCTCGATTCCGTCCATGTCGGGGAGCTTCAGGTCGACCACGGCCACGTCGGCCGGACGGCGTCCGAGCAGCTCGAGCCCCGAAGCTGCCGAGGAGGCGGTTCCGACGACTCTCATTCCGGCACCGTCGAGCACCCTCGAGATCGCATCGATCATCGCGGGGTGATCGTCGATCAGCAAGCAGCTGACAGGATGGGACGCAGGGGTATTCAACTCGGGCTTTCCTCGCGAGAACGATTCGCCTCGGAAGGCCCCGATCCTCCGTTCCTAGCGGATGAGCGACAGGCGCAACGCGGTCGCGACAGCCTCGGTCCGGGTTCCGGCGCCGAGCTTCTCCATCGCGTGGCGCACATGGGTGCGCACCGTGAGCGGCGAGATCCCGAGGCGCTCGGCCACCTCGTCGTTGCGGAAGCCCTCGGCGAGGAGCCTGAGCACCTCGCGCTCGCGCCGAGTGAGGAGCGGCGGCCGCTCGGAGGGCGGTGCGTTCAGTGCGGCAGCGACCTCGGCATCGACGAACTTGCCGCCGCCTGCAACGACCTTCGCCGCGTGAGCGAGCTCGGCGAGCTCGCCGCCCTTCAGCACGAACCCCGCCGCGCCGGCCTCGAATGCTTCGAAGGCGACGGCGGCATCACGCTGGCCGGAGTAGACGAGAACCCGGGTCGTGCTGCCCTCCTCGGTCAAGAGGCGAGTGATCTCGATCCCGTCCAGACGCGGCATGCCGACGTCGATCAACGCAAGATCGGGTTGCAGCTCACGAATCCGTGCCAGCGCCTCGACACCTTCGACCGCCGTCGCGACGACCCTGAACGCGTCGTCCTCCTCGAGCAGTCGGGTGACAGACTCGACGATCGCCGGATGGTCGTCTGCAACCACACACGTAAGCGCCGACCCGCGCGCCGTCGGGGCCGATTGAGCTGCCACAGCAGGCCCCAGGGTAGTTCGGGACGCGGACGGCGGCGAGAAAAGCCTTCAGCCTGGATCAGCGCTCGACCTCGCTCATGTCGCCGTCGAGCAGGTTGAGCAGGCCGGCGCGCGACAACTCACGGCTGCCGTACTCGCCTTCGAGTGAGACGAATACGCGGACCCGGCCCGATCCCTCGTCATGGAGGAGCTCGAGCGTGACTTGATCGCGGTCGAGCTCACCGAGGACGCGTGCCGCGCGGTCGAGCGCGTCGAGGACCTCGGGTGGAGGATCGCCGGTGACTCGTCCGTCTCCAAACGGCGAAAGGTGCTCTGGCAACTCCTTGTCCTCCCCAGCGTCGAATGTGCGTGTCACGCGTTGCGACAATCACGGTCATCGACGGTTCGGGGGCGTTCTTGAGCCTGGGATCCAACGCCATGACGGGTTACTCTGTTCGACACCGTTCTTCCCAGTGCCGGCAGCGAAGGAGAGATCCATGCTCGTCATCACGCGCAAGGTAGGAGAGCGGATCTGCATCGCCGACGACATCTTCGTCGAGGTACTCGAGATCGCGGGCTCGAGTGTCCGGATCGGCATCGAGGCTCCGACCGAGATCCGCATCTTCCGCCATGAGCTCTGGCTCGAGATCCAGGCCGAGAACAGTGCGGTATCCGAGGGGAGCGGCACCGAGTCGAGGTAAGACACGCGACGCGATCGGTGTAGTCAAAACCGGTTTCGACGTCGAACGGAAACGACGATCGGCCTCGTTGCCCATCGCGGCGATTGAGAACGGGACGTTCCCCGAATCTGCGGAGGTTCCGTTCCATGTCAGCTGCGATCGCACTACCCCTGGCCGAACAGACAGCTGTCCCGTCGAGCACCCGGCGACTCACCGGGCCCGAGGCCGAGTCGCTCTGGCGCAACTGGAAGGAGCGCGGCGACGTGCGGTCTCGCGACCGCCTCGTTCTCGCCTACTCCCCGATGGTCAACTACCTCGCCACGCGGAAGGCACGCGAGCTTCCCGCTCACTGCGATCTCGACGATCTGATCTCGTGCGGGCTCATCGCGATCCTCGAGGCAGTCGACCGCTTCGAGCCCGCCAAGGGCGCGACGTTCGAGCAGTACATCTGGACGCGCGTCGCCGGGTCGATCGTCGACGAGCTCCGGCGGCAGGACCGCGTGTCGCGCTCCACGCGCTCGCTCTCCCGCACCATCAAGACCACGCAGGAGAAGTGGCTCACACAGCACGGCCGGTACGCGAACGAGACCGAGCTGGCCGCCGAGCTGAAGATCGACCTCGGAGAGCTGCGGCGGCGCACAGGCGAGCTCGACCGAGCACACCTGATCTCGCTCAATGCGCCGGCCGGCGACGAGCAAGACGGCGAGATCGGCGAGACGATCGGCGCGGCCCCCGGCCCCGGCGATCCCGACCGCGCACTCCTCGAGCGCGAAAAGGCGACGATGTTCAAGGCAGCGATCGATCAGCTCACGGACCGTGAGCGCGACGTACTCACCATGGTCTACGTGAAGGGGCTGCAGGGCGCCGAGGTCGGGCGCGCGTTTGGCGTGACCGAGTCGCGGATCTCCCAGATCCTCTCGTCGGCCCGCGCGAAGCTTCGCTCCGAGCTCACCGCCTACGAGAACGCCTAGCCTGGCTTGGCTCGACGAGGAAAGGCCGGAGGCGCCTGGTGGGCGCCTCCGGCCGGCCTGTCGTCGCTACGAGGTGATCTGAGCCGCGGAGCTTGAGTCCGTCGAGGGCGGCGGCACCTGCCTGTGGCCCCAGACATGGACGCGCTTGGCGGTGAAGGTCGCCTTGGTCGGATCGAAGCCGGGCGCCTTGAAGAAGCCGTCGGCCGCGAAGACCACGCCGACACCCTCGCCGACCTTCAGGTCGGAGAACGCGATCCGGCGATGGTGCGGACCGGCGAGATACACGGTCTGGGCGTTGACCTGCAACGTGATCGTGGTGTTCGCGAGCACGCCGTCGTACGGCCCTGTCCGCTTCACGGAGACCTGGAAGCTGGACGTGCCGACCGAGCTGACGGTTCCGCCGACCCAGTGGCAGTTGCAGAACACATGGATCTTGACGGCGGTCAGGCTCGAGGCGTCGTCACCGCGGGCGCGGAGCGAGACGAGATCTCCGGGCTGGATCGACGCGAGCGCGATCGGCTGGTGATGCGGTCCCTGGCTGATTCGCGTATTGGACGGGACGGACACGGTCACGGTCTGGCCGTTGAGGTAACCGTCGTTCGGGCCGGTCCAGAGGACGCCGACCGTGATCGAGGCGTCGCCGACGGAGCTCACGGAGCCGGCGAACCAATGGCCGCGGGCGTGGCGGTCGGGCGTCTGGGCGGTTGTCGTGGTGCCTGCGTTGGTCGTTGTCGTCGGCACCGTCGTGGTGGTCGGCACCGTCGTGGTCGTCGTCGTCGTTACGGTCGTCGTCGGGCTCGTGTCGGCGGCTGCGAAGCCGGCGATCGAGAGAAACGCTGCGGCCGCGACGAGAAGGATCAGCTTGTGCATGGTCTTCTCCGTTCGGTTCGGGGCACTGGGTTACAGGGACGCTGGTCTTGGTTCGCGTGCTGCACGGGTTCACCATCGACGCGCACCGTTCGGCGAACGTGTCCCGAACGTAAAAAGCGCGCAAGGCCGTGACTCAAGGACGGGCGCGTTAGCGCCGATGGAAACGGGGTGGAACGTGTCGTGGTCCTCGTCCTCGGCTGCTTCGTCCTGCTTGCCGGACCGGCCGCCGGCGCCAACACCCGCCAGTCATGGGCGAGCGGCGCGATCCATGTGGTCACGAGCCACGGCCTCTTTCCCGGTACGCCGGCGACGTTCCGCCCGGACGACCCTCTGACCGCCGGCGACCTCGCGGGGATGCTGACCGCGATCGGCGATTCGTCGGTGCGCACGCCCGCCGTGGCCGACGCGAGCGTGTCGATCGCGAGCCTCGACGCCGCGATCGTCCGTGCTCTCGGCCTGCAGCCGGTAGCGGCGCAGTTCGCCGACGTCGCCCGCAGCGCCGGCCTCGACCCGCCGAGCCGCTTCGGTACCGAGGTCGTCGCGCGGATGCTCGGCCTCCGCTACGACCTGCCGCCGAGCCTGGACAGCCTCGAGCCGCAGCCCGCCCAGCCTGCCACGCGCGCCGAGGCGGCATTCTCGGCAGCCCGGGTGCTCTCGCTCGGCCTCGAGACCCCGACGCCCAACCCCTCGCTGAGCCCCGTCGCCGCCGCGGACGCCGCGGGCGGCGTGCAGTACGTCAAGGGAATCAGCGCGAGCTTCGCGATCCCATCGCTCTCGCCGCTGCAGCAGGAGATCCTCCGCACTGCAGTCTCATTCGTCGGCTACCCGTATGTCTGGGGCGGCGAGGACGAGAACGCCGAGCGCGGCTTCGACTGCTCCGGTTTCGTCTGGCGCGTCTTCAAGCTCACGTCATACGCCGATGCCCCGGGACTCTCCGACACGCTGAAGGGCCGCACAGCCGCCCAGATGGCGCTCGAGGTGCCGAAGACCGAGCGCATCCACCGCGCCGATCTCGAGCCGGGCGACGTTCTCTTCTTCCGCCCTACGCCCAAGGCCAAGGCGAGCAAGATCGACCACACCGCGATCTACCTCGGCAGCGGCTGGGTTATCGAATCCGCCGGGCAGGGCGTCTCCCTCGGGCGACTCGAATGGTTCGACAAGCGCTTCGCGTGGGCGCGCAGGCCGCTGGCCGAGATCGGGCTCGAAGCGTTTCCGACGCCTAAGGTCTAGCCCCGCCGCTTCGCAGCTACGACCGTCAGGGCCCCATCGCTTCCGATCCGGAGCTGCGACTCCGGGAAGTCCTCCTCCGAGAGCGTTCGCATGAAGGACACGGACTCGCCGGACGAGTCGTACACCGGCGTGCCGGCCCCGACGAGCCGCACCGGGATGATGCGCCCGCTGAGGAGTCGCCCGTCGCCGCTGAGCTTGACCGAGAGGAGCGCGCTCAGCGAAAGGCTCCCGTCGGTCGCGAGCGTGTTGCTGCCTGCGAGGTTCCCGAGGCTGTAGGCGATCAGGTGGCCGTGGTACCACTCGAGGCCGCGCAGGGTGTGCGGGCCGGAGGCGAGCACGAGATCGGCGCCGGCGTCGATCATGGTGTGGGCGAAGGCGCGTGGGTTGCCTCGCTGCTCGCCGAGGAATGTCTCGGGCCCGTTCGGGACGTGGTCGGCCGAGGAGCCCTCGGCGCCGGCGTGCATGTAGACGATCACCACGTCCGCCTCCTTCGCCGCCTTGCGGACGAGCGCTGCCGTGCCGGGGATGTCGAGCAGGCTCTGGGCCCAGGGGTACGGTGCGGTGCCGACGAATGCGACCTTCACGCCGTTGGCGGAGACGAGCTCGATCTGGCCCGGAAGCCCGTCGTAGTCGAGGTTCGCGCCGCGGAGCGTATTCATCGTCTCGCTCTGCGCCTCGGGCCCGTAGTCCATCGCGTGGTTGTTCGCGATGTTCATGATCGTGAACCCCGCCGCCCGGAGGGCCTTGGCCGACGAGGGCTCGGCGCGAAAGGTGAAGCAGCTGTCGACGCCGTAGGGGGCGCACTTCGGCGAGCCGTCGTCGGCGAGCACGCCCTCGAGGTTCCCGAACACGAGGTCACCGTGCAGGTAGCGCTCGATGCCTGCAAAGGTCGCGGAGTTGGCGCCGCTCCCGTTTAGGGCGATATCGCCGCCCGCGACGAGCGTGAACGAAGCGTCGGGCGCAGCGGTCCGGGCCTTCGGGGCAAGATGCTTCGGCACCGTGGTTGCTCGGGTCGTCGCCGTGGTCGCGCTCGAATGAGCGCAGGCGGTCACGAGCCCCGCGGCGAAGAGGCCGAGCACCGCGAGTCGTCCCCCCCACCTCGTCACCATCCCGATGAGAACTTAACAGTCGGCCTACGCCGAACGTTCCGCTGAGCCGGAATGCGTCTTTTGCAGGGAAAACGTACGCTTGCGATTTGTGCGCGACCGGTGCGGCTGCTAGTTTGCGCGGCCGTGACGTGCCGGAGCCTGTTTCCAGGCCGGTCTCGTTCTCAGACGGGGTCTGTCGTACAAGGGCGGCGAAAGCCGCTGCTGCTGCTTGGTGCCCTGGCGGCAGGCCTGCTCGTGGCCGCCCCTGCACTCGGCACCTCCCCGATCGCGGCGAAGAAGGCAGAGGCCCAGCAGGTCTATGCGCAGATCGTCGCGCTCGATCAGAGCCTCGCCGCCGCCGACGAGCGGATCAACCTCGCAAACCTCCGGCTCTCGCAGGTCGAGTACCAGCAAAAGGTCAACCGGCGCGAGCTGGTCGTCGCCAAGCACAACCTCACGCAGAGCCGGCAGATGATCGCGAAGCGTCTGGTCTCGATCTACACGACGACCCAGCCTTCAACGCTCGACCTCCTGCTCGGCTCCCGGAACCTGAGCGACCTGATGACCCGGCTCGACAACGTCGACCGCCTCTCGAGCCTCGACAAGCAGGTGATCGGGCAGGTGGTCACGTTCAAGGGGGACGTTCTGCGCCATGCGCGCGAGTTGAAGCACGAGCGCACCTACGCCGCCGACCTGGTCGCCCAGCGCCGCGCCGAGCGGGCGTCGGTCGCCTCCCACATGGCCGAGCGCGAGCGATTGCTGAGCTCGATCAAGAGCGAGATCTCGACCCTCGAGGCTCAGGAGGCGGCCCGCCAGCTGCAGATGGCGCGTGATGCAGCGGCTCAGATCGCGGCTGCCCAGGCGGCACAACAGCAGGCGGCACAGGCAACCGTCGTCGGCGCGAGCGCCCAGACCCCCGAGGGCGCGACCTACGTTCCCTCGTCGTCCTACGGCAGCTCGGTGGTCTCGATCGCGATGTCGTACATCGGAACCCCGTACGTCTGGGGCGGCGCCTCCCCGGGCGGGTTCGACTGCTCCGGGCTCGTCATGTACTCGTTCGCACGCCTGGGCGTGTCGCTGCCGCATTCCTCGTATGCCCAGTACAACTACGGCAGCTACGTCGACTACAGCGACCTGCAGCCAGGCGACCTCGTCTTCTTCGATGCGCTCGGGCACGTCGGGCTCTACATCGGCGGCGGCGAGTACGTCGACGCCCCGTACACGGGGGCTTACGTGCGGGTCGACAGCCTCACCAGCGGCTGGGCCCTCTCTCACTACTCCGGCGCTCGCCGGATCACCACCTGAGCGAACGCGGAAATTCACCCTTGATCATGGCCGACGCGTTTTCTAACGTGAAGTCATGACGCCGGCTCCTGTGATTCCGGTGATCGTCCCTGCCACGGGAAGCGGCGGGCGCGGTCCCCGCTTCTGGATCCTCACCTCGCTCGCCGGAGTGGGCGTGCTCCTCCTCCTGACCGGCGGCGCGCTCCTCGGTGTGCGCGAATGGTGGCCCACTGCACAGGTCGAGCAGGGCTCGACCGCCCTCGCCGAGATCTCGCTCGCACCGGCCGGCGAGCACATCGCCTCGGTGAAGGTGCGCGACTCGCACGGCCGCCTGGTGGCCGTCCGGGTGCGATCGGGCCAGGTGGTGCCGGCCGGGCACGTCGCGGGTGGCTCACGCCTGGCCGTGGCGGTGACCGTTCGCCGGTCGGGCTGGGCCGGCTGGCTCGTCGGGAGCGAAAAGGTCGTGCACACCGTGATCCGAACGCCGGCCGCGGTCGTCGGCTCGAAGTTCGTCTATCCGGACGAGGGAAAGCCGGTCACGGTGCGGTTCAGCCGGCCTGTCCAGGTCGTCTCGATCCAGACCGGCGACGGCGCGGTCAAGCACGTGACGCTGCCGAGCCCCCGCCGGGTCGTACCGATCGGCGTCGCGGCCTCAGGGTCAGACGTCGCCGGCACGGCACTGGTCGCGGGGGCTCCGCGCGGCTGGGAGAGCCTTCCGGCGCCGGTTCGCGTCACCTGGTTCCCCTCCGGCACGACGCCGAAGGTTCTCGTCCGGCCTGCTCCGAAAACGACGCTCGTGCCCTCCGCGCCGATCGTGCTCACCTTCTCACAGCCCGTCAACCGGGTGCTCGGCCGGACGATGCCGCGCCTCGCCCCGCGCGTGCGCGGCACCTGGACGCGGCCGAACGACCACACGCTCGTCTTCCAGCCGAGCGGCCTCGGCTTCCCCCTCGGCCGGAGAGTGCACCTGCGTCTGCCGCGATCGATCCAGCTGATCTCCGGCTCCGATCCCTCGCCGTTCCGGACGGTCACATGGCAGGTCCCGCGCGGGTCGCTGCTACGGATCAAGCAGCTTCTCGCGGACCAGGGCTACCTTCCGGTCGAGTGGGTTCCCGCCGGTGATGCGGTACGGTTGACTCAGGGAGCCCAGGTTCGAGCGGCGGTCGCTCCTCCGGAAGGGACGTTCGACTTCCGCTACCCGAAGACGCCGGCGGCGCTGAAGACGCTCTGGACGTCGCCGAGCGACCGGCCGGTGCTGATCCGAGGCGCGATCATGGCATTCCAGAACGCGCACGGGATGACGGCTGACGGCTTCCCGAGCATGACCGTGCTGCGAGCGCTGATCCGGAACCAGCTCGCGGGACGCCACTCACCCGGCGGCTACAGCTACGTCTTCGTGACCGAGAAGCTGCCGCAGACGCTGACGCTCTGGCACAACGGGCGCGTCGTGCTGCGCACCGCGGTCAACACGGGCATCGCCTCCCGGCCGACCGACCTCGGCACGTTCCCGGTGTACGCGCACCTGACCGCGACGACGATGCAGGGGACGAACCCGGACGGCTCTCATTACAACGACCCGGGCGTGCCCTGGGTCAACTACTTCAGCGGCGGTGACGCCGTCCACGGGTTCGTCCGCGGGAGCTACGGCTGGCCGCAGAGCCTGGGCTGCGTCGAGGTTCCGGTCCCGACGGCCGGGCAGATCTTCCCGTACGTCAACATCGGCACGCTCGTCACCGTCAGGCCTGCGCCTGACTCAGCGAAAGCGCGGGCGGCCGGGCCGTCTGATCTCGCCGTAGCGGGGCCGCTCGGAAGGCGGCACCGCGAAAGCGCCGTTCATGATCTGACGGCGCGTCGAGCCGTCGAGGTCGTCCGAGAATCCCCAGCCGAGGTAGTGGCAGCGGTGACATTCACCGGTGTCGCCGCGCCCCAGGCCGCACACGATCCGCGTCGCGCCGCAGGCGAGGCACTCGATCTGGGTCGGGTTGCCGTGCTCCCTCATCGGCCTACTGCGCTAATCGGCGCCGAGGCTCCCGAGCATGAGACTGAGATAGGGTCCGCGTTGCTCGTTCGGACATTGCTCACGCGCCCCCAAGGAGGAGAAATGCCGCTTTTCGGAAGGTCGGACGCCGACGCCAGCACCGCAACCTGGGAGCCGGAGGCAGCCGACGGCCGCCTTGCGTCGACCGCCGGGGCGACGCCGGGCGGCGTCTTCACCTCGGACCTCTCGGTCTCGGAGTACGTGCTGATCGGTGAGGCGGGGTTCGAGCCGCTCGGGTTCGTCGTCGGCTCGTCGATCTACCACATCGGGGTTCAGGGCGGAAAGTGGAGCCAGAACCAGGAGCTCCAGGTGCTGACGCAGGCGATGTACAACGCCCGCGAGCTCGCGATGTCGCGCATGGTGGCCGAGGCCGACCACCTCGGCGCAGACGGCGTCGTCGGCGTTCAGCTGCGGATGCAGCAGTACGTGTGGGGCCAGGAGGTGCTCGAGTTCATCGCCACCGGTACCGCCGTGCGGGCGGCGGGTGACAAGGCCGGCGTGCACAAGGCGCCGGACGGCCACGCGTTCACCTCCGACCTATCGGCGCAGGACTTCTACCGCCTGCTCGCCGTCGGCGCGGTTCCGGTGTCGTTCGTGCTCGGGACGTGCGTCTACCACATCGCCCATCAGTCGATCATGCAGACGATCCGCCAGACGGGCCAGAACCAGGAGATGCAGCTCTTCACCCAGGGCGTCTACGAGGCGCGCGAGCTCGCGCTCTCACGGATGCAGGCCGAGGCCGTGACGGCGCAGGCCAACGGGATCGTCGGGGTGACCGTCGCCGTCTACAACCACGTCTGGGGCGAGCACGCGACGGAGTTCCTCGCGACCGGCACCTCGATCCGCCGGGTCGCCGACGAGCACCGGATGCCGGACTCGTCGCCGACGCCGACGTTCACGCTCGGGCTGGATAACTAGCCGTAGAGACCTGCGGAGACGATGAAGCCCGACTTCGGGGTGCCCTTCGCGGTGTAGAAGAACCACTGCCCGGCCTTCAGGTTGATCGTGACGGTCTTCGTGCCGACGGCGGGCCCGGTCGAGACCGTCGTGGTCGAGTGGGTCGTCTGCACGACGAAGCCGACCTTCTTGCTCTTGTCGGCGATCGTGACCTTGTAGAGGCCCGGGGCGAGAGTCGTGACCGGCTTGTGCTTGTAGGTCAGCGTCGCCTTCCCCGCCGCGGTGACCGTCCCGGTGAGCGTCCCCTTCAGAGTCGCGGGCGTCGCCGTCGTGGTGGCCGCGCCGCCGCCGCTCGACGTCGAGCCGCCCGTGGAGCCGCCCGCTGCTTCCGGCCGCTGCCGCCGTCGTCGTGAAGCTCGTGCGCGTGACCGAAGCCTGGTTGTTGTCCTGGGCCACGTAGGTCGCGTTCGGCTGGAACGTTGCCGGGAGGACGTCCTGCGATCCGTCGCCGTCGTTCAGGCTCGTGTGCAGGTTCACGCCGGGGCCGGTGATCTGGAAGTCGGCGGCGCCCTGGCAAGCGGTCATGTCGGAGATCCCCGAGAGATCCATCCCGCCGAACGAGCCCGGCGTTGTGACCTGCACCTGGTAGGTGCCGGCCGGGATCGACGTCACGGTCTTGCCGGAGTCGTCGGTGATCGTGAAGGTGCACTTCAGCGTGTAGGCCACGTACAACGTGGGCAGTGCGGCCTGCGAGCTGGCAACCCCCGCGAACGCGAGCAGGGACACGGCGAGCAGCGCCGTGAGCGACTTCGAGATGTGACGTGAGCGAACGGTCATCGATGCGACCTCCCGGGAATGAGCCTCGACGAATGGTTTGGCCCTTTCGGGCAGTGACTCAGTATCGCGCGTCCGGCGCACCAGCCGCTCAGCGACCGAACGCCTCGGCGAGCAGCTCGTAGGAGCGGCGCCGGGCGCGGTGATTGTGGATCAGGGTGTGGACGAGGATCTCCTCGGCGCCGTATTCAGCGGCGATCTGCTCGAGCGCGGCCCGGACGGTCCCGGGCGATCCGACGACGACCCGGCGCCCCGCGAAGGTGTCGCCGCTGACGCCGGCCAGGAAGTCGAGTGCCCGCGGCACAGCCGGCAGCGGCCCGAACTCGCCGCGGCCCGCCTGCGTGATCGCCATCCGCCAGCTCGAGGAGAGCTTCTGGGCCTCCTCATCGGTCTCGGCGCAGACGGCGCCGACCGCCACTGTGACCTCGGGCCGCCTGAGCCGCTGCGAGGGCACGAACATCTCGCGGTACAGGCGGCCGCTCGTCGCGCTGCCCGGATTGATGAAGTCCGCGACCGCGTAGGGAAGCCCGAGCTCCGCCGCCATGACGGCGCTGTCGGGCGACGTCCCGAGCAGCCAGATCACCGGCGCGCCGGGTGCGCCCGGCAGCCGGGCGAGCTTGGCGAGCGGGTGGTCGGGCGGGAACCCGTCCTCGAAGTAGGCGAGGAGCTCCTGAACCTGCTCGGCGTAGTCCTCGGGCAGGAGCTGCCGCCGGTCCCGCTGGAGCGCGTAGATCGTCTCGAGGTCGCCGCCGGGAGCGCGACCGATACCGAGGTCGATCCGCTTGCCGTGGAGCCCGGCGATCACGCTGAAGACCTCGGCGACCTTGAAGGGGCTGTAGTGGGAGAGCATCACCCCGCCCGTGCCGACCCGGATGCGGCTCGTCGCCGCGGCGACCGCCGTGACCATGATCTCGGGCGCCCCGCAGGCGAGCATCGGCGTGCCGTGGTGCTCCGCGAGCCAGTAGCGGCCGTAGCCGAGCTCCTCGGCGAGCTTGGCCAGGTCGATCGTGTTCTTGAGCGCCTGCGCCCCGGTCCCGCCCTCCGCAATCGGCGACTGGTCAAGAACGGAGAGACGGGGCCGGGTCACTGGGTCCTGGGTATTGAACGGAGAGAGAGGGATTTGAACCCTCGACGCACCTTTCGGCACGTACACGATTTCCAGTCGTGCTCCTTAGACCGCTCGGACACCTCTCCGAAGCCTCGACATTAGATCACAGCTCCCGAAAGCCGCTCCTCATGCTGCTTCCGCGGTCTGGTCGGCGTGGCCCTCCTGGCTTCGGGAAATACGTCTTGGCGTCATCGGGTCTGAACGCGGCGTAGACCGCTCTTCACCTTGGCGTTTTTAGTAATGATCTATACTAATCAGTTGACGACTAGTTGTTCAGACGTTCTCGACGCCGGCGTGGGACGACTCGTGAACGGCGAAGGAGGAGTGGAAATGCCCAGCCTTACCACCCGGAATCTGCTGGTCAAAGCGACCGAGGTGATGTTGTCGAAGTGATCCCCGGACTCCGGTCCGGGTTGGGGGTCGCCCGGGGCGAGAGTCATGCGACGTCCCTGCGACCGCGGCCGAGGCGTCGTCTCTGTCACTCATGCTCTGAAGGGAGAAGAATCGCAATGCGCGAAACTCGCCGAACGCTCCACTTGGCGAACGTCCCGCTTCGCCGCACGTCCCTCCTGATCCTCGGCCTTTCGACGGCGATCCTCATCGCGACGGCCGCGTCGAGCGCCGACTCGGGGACGGTCTCGATCGCCAACGCCGGCGTCCTCGGGAGCACGGTCACCGCACTCAAGGGCGCCGTGCCCGGCGTCACGATCAACAACACGACGGGCGGCTCGGTCGCGCTCGCCCAGAGCATCGCGAACGGCTCTCAGGCCGCCGACATCTTCGGAAGCGCCGATGCGAGCGTCAACCAGTACCTGCTCGGCAGCGCGAACGGCAACAAGGAGCGCTGGTTCGCGACGCTCGGACGTAACGCGATCGTGATGCAGTACAGCCCGAGCCCGTCCGATCCCCACGCGGCCGACTTCGCGAAGGCAGCGGCCGGCACCGAGCCGTGGTACCAGCCGCTGATCACCGGCCCCGCGATCAACACGTGCCGAACGAGCCCCGACGCCGATCCGAGCGGCTACTACACCCTGTTCGTCATGCAGCTGGCGGAGAAGCTCTACCCCAAGGACGCAGCCGCGCTGAAGGGTGTCCTCGGGGACGACCGGAACCCGGTTCAGACCTCAGCAACCTGCACGACAGGGAAGAGCCTGGCGGCCGGCACGCTCGACGTGAGCTTCACCTATCTCAGCTCGGCGCTCGCGAGCCCGTCGACGCCGTTCCTGAGGCTGCCGGTGCAGATCAACCTGAGCAGTGACGCCGAGGCGAAGAATTACGCCACTGCGACGTTCACGAACACGGCGGGCCAGACGTTCCACGGCAATGTGATCCGCCCGAGCATCGCGCCGATTCAGAACTCGGCGAACCCGGTCGGTGCGGATGTCGTCCTGAGTTACATGTTCCAGAACCAGGGCTCGCTGTTCTGGTGGACGTTCAACTTCCTGCCGAGCGGGCTGTACGCAGGCGGTGACCCGACCGGGATCCCGGCCGACCTGCGCCCGTACTTCAACCTGCGTGCCGAGCAGGTGATGGTCTCGCCGGAAGCCGGCGGATGCTCGAAGGGCCGGCTGCAGGTGACGGGTGGCGGCGTGACGGTGATCGGTGCGAAACCGACCGGCGGGCAATGCAAGGTCACTGTGGACGTGTCGGTCGGCCAGACCGGCGTCCGCGACCTCGACGTGATGGGCAAGGCGAGCGGGAGCTCCGCCCCCGCGGTCGCTCAGACGATCAAGGGAGCCGTCGATCTCACGAACGCCGTTCCGGTGGTGCCGGCCTTCCTGAAGTGAGCTGAGCGCTAGTCGTGGATCCGGGCGATCAGGTCTTCGCGCTTGATCACGCGGACCCGATGGGGTGAGCGGACGAGACGAACCTCGTAGCCCGCCTCGCGCGGGTAGAGCACCTTGTCGCCCGGCTCCACGGCTGTCACATCAGGGCCGACCGACGCCACGATCCCGGTGACGCACTGCGCCGCCTCGTTGATCGGAACGATCAGGCCCGACGCAGTCTCCGAGTCGTCGAGCGGCTGCACGACGAGAAAGTCGTCGAGCGGCTCGATCGTCACCTCGAGATCTGACACCGGATCCAACACCCGGAAAGCGTACCCCGGTGGGCTCAGAGACGGCCGGCTGCGGTGATTCGCTGCAGGAACTGCTGGGTGCGCTCGTTCTTCGGGGCGGTGAAGATCTCGTCGGGCGGGCCCTGCTCGTGGATCACGCCTGCGTCGAGGAAGCAGACACGGTGGGCGATCTCACGGGCGAAGGCCATCTCGTGCGTCGCGATCAGCATCGTCATCCCGCCCTCGGCCAGCTCGCGGACGACCCCGAGCACCTCGCCGACGAGCTCCGGATCGAGGGCGCTCGTGACCTCGTCGAGGAGCATCAGCTCCGGGTTCATCGCAAGCGCACGCACGATCGCCACGCGTTGCTGCTGGCCGCCCGAGAGCCGGTCGGGGTACTCGTCGCGCTTGTCGGCGAGCCCGAAGCGCCCGAGCAGCTCGACGGCGCTTCCCTCCGCCTCGCGCCGATCGCGACCGAGCACGGTCTGCGGGGCGAGCGTCACGTTCCGCAGCACCGACATGTGCGGGAAGAGGTTGTACGACTGGAAGACGATCCCGATCCGACGCCGCACCTTGTTCTGGTCGACCCCGGGCGCAGCGATGTCGACGCCGTCGAGCACGATCCGGCCAGCGTCGATCGGCTCGATCAGGTTGACGCAGCGAAGCAGGGTCGACTTACCGCTCCCGGACGACCCGATCAGGCATACCACCTCGTGCAGCGAAACGTCGAGGTCGATCCCGCCGAGCACCTCGTTCGCGCCGAACGACTTGCGCACGCCCTCGAGCGCGAGCAGCCCGCTCATCGCATCCCCGCCGACTGCCAGCGCTGCTTGTCGCGCGCCGCAAGCCAGTCGGTGAAGCGCGCGAGCGGGATGGTGATCAGGACGAACAGCAGCGCGGCGACGAGGTACGGCGTGTAGTTGAACGTTGCGTCGGTATCGATCTGGGCCTGGTTGAAGGCCTCGATCACCCCGAGGGTCGAGACGAGCGCCGTGTCCTTCTGCAGGCCGATGAAGTCGTTCAGGAGTGGCGGGATCACGCGCCGCACGGCCTGCGGCAGGATCACGTACCGCAACGCCTGCGACCGCGAGAGCGCGAGCGACCGGGCGGCCATCTCCTGCGAGGGGTGCACCGACTCGATTCCGGCGCGGTACACCTCCGAGACGTACGCGGTGTAGACGAGCACGAGCGCAACGATCCCCCAGAAGACCGGCGAGGTGGGAACGCCAGAGAGCTGCAGCGCCGGGGCGCCGAACCCGAGCAGCGCGATCACGAGGATCGTCGGGATGCCGCGGAAGAGGTCGGTGTAGACGATCGCAAGCGCGCGCAGCGGGAAGAACACCGGCCCCGGCAGGCTGCGGACCACGGCCAGGATCAGCGCGAACACGAGGATCAGCGCCTCCGAGATGCAGAAGATCTTCACGTTCACCTTGAACGCGACGAGGATCCCGTGGAAGGAGCTCTTGAACTCGCCCCAGTCGAAGAACGTCGCCTTGACCTCGGACCAGCCGGGCGAGTTCACCACGACCGCGGCGATGACGGCGAAGAAGACGACCGTGCTGGCAAGCGCGATCAGAACGCCCCGGCGACCGTCGCCGGCGTTCCACCCGCCGAGAACCTTCGACCTGCGGGCTTCTACTTCAGGACCGGCGCGCCGGTCGCCTTCGCTAGCCACTGCTGCTGGATCGTCGCGAGCTCGCCGCTCGACTTGAGTGAGGCGAGCGCCTGGTTGACACAGCCGGCGAGCGAGTTGCCCTTGGCGAACACCATGCCGAAGTGCTCACCGCCGGTCTCGGTCGGGAACTGCCCGAGGATCGTCGAGTTGGGAACCTGCACCGCCGTGACGTAGAACGCGGTCGGCAGGTCGACGACGAGCCCGTCGATCTGGCCGTTCTTGAGGGCCTGGATCGCGCCTGCGTTCGACGGGAACACAGCCGGCTGCTTGTCGGGCTTGATCGTGTCCTTGATGTAGGAGTAGCTGGTTGTCCCGAGCTGCGCTCCGAGCTTGTACGGCTTGAGCCCGGAGACCGTGGTCACCTTCGAGATCGGCTTGCCCTTGAGCACGACGATCGCCTGGTTCACGTCATAGTAGGAGTTGCTGAACGTGACGACCTTGGCGCGCGCAGGCGTGAACGAGATCTGGTTGATGTCGAAGTCGAACGACTTCGGCCCCGGCGCGAACGACTTCGAGAATGGGACGTACACCCACTTCACCTGGGCGGGCTTCAGGCCGAGCTGCTTGGCGACCGCGTAGGCGACGGCGGGCTCGAAGCCTTTCCCGTTGCTCGGGTCGTTGATCTTCCAGAACGAGCTCTTCGTGCCACCCGCGTACCAGGGCGGGTACGCCGGGTTGTCGGTGCCGACCGTCAGCACGCCGGCCTTGACCAGGTTCAGGTCGCTCGGGGAGCAGGACGCCGCCGACGCCGCCGCGTTGTGGTTGTGCTCGTCGTGGTCGACTTCTTCGAGCCGCATGCCGCCAGGGCGAGCGGCACGACCACCAGGCAAATCGCAATGCCGACTCTCCCTCGCATCGGGGGCGAGCCTATCCGATCACCCCTGCTCGGGTGCGCACTGGCTATCGCCGCTCATCACGTCCGCCCAGAGAGCCGCGGCGCTCGCCTGGGTCGCCTGCTGCGAGTCGTTTCCCGTCCACGGGAGGAGCCCGTCGCCCTGCCACGAGACGACCGGAGTCACTCCCGGCCCCATCACCGTGACGCGGTAGGCGTCGCCGGGCGCGGCGGGCACGACGTCCCGGTTCGGATAGCCGGGTGGCGGGGTCTGGGGGACGAAGCTGTGGCAGAACGTCCCGTCGGGATGGTGGAGCAGGATCCCGGTCTCGCGGTGCCAGCCGGCGCCGTAGACGGAGTTCAGCGTGTCGATGTAGACGTTGCGCGAATAGCCCTCCTTCGGGTTTCCGGCCGGCGTCGTCGCGAACCCGTACACGGGCTGGCCCTGGTAGGTGAGCTGGCCGAACAGCCCGACCGCGGAATGCCCGTAGGTGTAGTGGACGGCCACCGAGAGCTGGGGCAACGGCCCGGTCCAGTGCGAGATGTGGAGCTCGTAGCGCCCCTGGTTCGGAGCGAACGGCTGGAAGCCGAGCACCGGCATGATCCGCTGCCAGCTCTGGAGCGCCCAGTACGACCCGTCGGGCGCATCGCACCCGGTGACGAAGTCGGCGAGCGCGGGCCCGTCGTAGGGACGGCACGCGTTCTTGAACGTCTTCCAGTAGCCCGGCTTCCGGTACTTCCCCCAGCCGCCCGTGTAGTCGAGCTTGAACCGCACCTGCGGCTGACCCGAGGTCGGCGCGAGCGCGTTGAGCGCGCCCCAGGCGAGCACGTGCCGCGGCAAGCCGCTCGAGCGCACGTAGGTGACGAGTGCCTCACCCTTCGTGTTGATCGCCAGGGTCGCCCCGGTCGTGTTCGTGTCGGAGAACGACTGGCTCGCCCACGCAGACGCGCTCCCGGAAAAGGCGGCCAGGATCGCAATGCCGGTGAGAAGCCGGAGGCGCGTCATCATGGATCTTCGCCGGTGCCGAGCCCAGGAAGGGTAGCCCGCCGCGTGGAATCCTGCGGTATGCACGTCGGCCGCCACGAGGTCGCGATCTCGAACCCCGACAAGGTGTTCTTCCCGGCCTCCGGGCTGACGAAGGGCGACCTCGTCCAGTACTACCTCGACGTCTCCGAGTGCGCCCTGCCCCATCTCCGCCGGCGTCCCTTCCACATGAAGCGATTCCCGAACGGCGTCGAAGCGGATTTCTTCCACCAGAAGCGGGTACCCGCGAGGCACCCGGACTATGTCGACGAGGTGCCGGTCTCGTTCCCGAGCGGCCACTCGACCGTCTTCGCGGTCCTCGACAACGCCGCCGCGCTCGCCTGGGTCGCGAACCTCGGCTGCATCGAGCTGCACACCTGGCACTCGCGCGTGCCCGAGATCGAGAGGCCCGACTACCTGCTGATCGATCTCGATCCGACGAGCGACGGGCAATGGGGCTTCGTCCGCGAGATCGCGCTCGTCGTGCGCGACGTGATGGATGAGCTCGGGCTCGCGTCGTACCCGAAGACGTCGGGCGCAACGGGCCTGCACATCCTGGCCCCGATCCGGCCGGAGCTGAGGTTCCCGCACGTCCGCCGGTTCGCCAAGGCTCTCGCCGAGGAGGTCGAGCGGCGGGTCGGCGACCAGGCAGTCGCCACGACGACCTGGCGAGTCGCCGACCGGGTCGGCGTTTTCGTCGACTTCGGCCAGAACGCCCGCGACCGGACGATCGCGTGTGCCTATTCGATCCGCCCGGTTGCCGACGCGCGCGTGTCCGCGCCGCTGGGATGGGACGAGGTCGCTGCCGTCGATCCCGCCGCGTTCACCGTGCAGACGATGCGCGCGCGGATCGCCGAGGCAGGCGACCCGATGGCCGGGATGTGGAAGCGCGCCGTATCGCTCGGTCCGCGCTTCGAGAAGCTCGGCCTGGAGCTACCCGAAGAGTGACTCGACGCCGGCGCCGCTCGCCGCCCGCAGCGGTCGCAGCTCGCGCCACGTGCAGTCCTTCGGATCCTTGTCGTCGCGCCAGCGGATCAGCTTCGTGCCGTGGCGGAAGCGATTCCCCTGAACCTTGTCGTAGCGCACCTCGACGACGAGCTCCGGCCGGAGGCGCGCCTGCTCGAGCTCGCCGGTGCCCCAGCGGTTCGGCTCGGCGGCGTGCCAGTCGGGGTCGTCCTCGACGAGCGGCAGCACCTTCGCGGCCACCTCGTCGCGCGTCTTCGCGGCAACCGCCGCGGAGCCGACGTAGTCGATCTCCCCGTCCTCGCGGTAGAGGCCCAGGAGCAGCGTCGCGATCTGGTCGCGCGCGCCTTTCCAGCGAACGCCGACAACCACGCAGTCGGCGCTCTTGTGCTCCTTGACCTTGACGACCCCTTCGCGCGAGCCGGGCAGGTAGGGCACCCCGAGCCGCTTCGCGACGACGCCGTCGAGCCCGAGCGACTCGAACCGGTCGAGCCAGCCGCGGGCCTCGGCGAGGTCGCGCGTCTGCGGCGACAGGCGGAAGCCCTCGATCTGCTCGAGCGCGGCGCGGCGCTCGGCGAGCGGCTTCTGCCAGACCGGCTCGCCCTCCCAGACGAGCACATCGAACGCGACGAACTCGGCCGGGATCTCCGCGGACAGTCGCCGGATCCGCGACTCGGCCGGGTGGAGGCGCATCTGCATCGCGTCGAAGTCGAGGGCCCCGTCGCGGACGATCACGACCTCGCCGTCGAGCGCGGACCGGGGCGGGAGCGCGTCGCCCAGCGGGCGCAGCTCGGGGAAGTAGCGGAGGAGCGGTCGCTCGTTGCGTGACCAGAGCGCGAGCTCGTCGCCGAGGTTCTCGAGGACGCCGCGGAATCCGTCCCATTTCGGCTCGTACGCCCAGCCCTCGCCCTCTGGGAGTTCGCGGACGAGCTCGGCCTCCATCGGCGGAAACGGCAGTTCAGGCGCTGGCACACCCCAACACTACGGTTAAGCTCCCGCGCCAGTGGGGCGCGTCGCAGTCACCGGTGTAGGGATCGTTTCGCCGCTCGGCCTCGACGCGCCGACGACCTGGAACGCGGCGGTCGCGGGGCAGAGCGGCATCGACTGGATCCAGGCGTTCGACGCGACCGGCCTGCCCGTGCGGATCGCTGCCGAGATCAAGGGCTTCGACCCACTCACAGTCGTCTCTCCGAAGGACGCGCGGAAGCTCGAGCGGTTCGTGTTGACGTCGGTCGCCGTCGCCAAGGAGGCGCTCACGGACTCGGGCCTCACCGACTACGACCCGGCGCGCGTCGGCGTGATCTTCGGCTCGGCGATCGGCGGGGTGACCCGGATCGCCGAGGAGGTCGCAACGCTGCGCGACCGCGGTCCCGACCGGGTCTCGCCGGGGTTCCTGCCGAGCGTGCTCGTCGACACGGCGTCCGGCCAGATCGCGATCGCGCTCGGGATCAAGGGCCTCAACTACGCGATCGTCTCGGCCTGCGCGACCGGGTCGCACGCGATCGGCGAGGCCGCCGAGGTGATCAAGCGCGGGGATTGCGACGCCGTGATCGCGGGCGGCACCGAGGCATGCGTCGATCCCCTGATTCTCGCCGGGTTCACCGCCATGCGCGGGCTCGCCGTCGAGGACGAGTACCCGCCGCGCGCCTCGCGGCCGTTCGACGCGACGCGCGCGGGGTTCGTGATCGGCGAGGGCGCCGGCGCGGTGCTCGTCGAGGACTGGGATCGCGCCGTCGCGCGCGGCGCGGACATCTACGCCGAGGTGCTCGGCTACGGCGGGTCGAACGACGCGCACAGCCTCGCCCAGCCCGAGCCGGAGGCCGAGGGCGTCTCGGCGATGATGCGCGCGGCGCTCCGACGCGCCGACATCGCGCCGGAGCGGGTCGGCTACATCAACGCCCACGGCACCTCCACCCCGCAGGGAGATCTGGCGGAGACCAAGGCGATCAAGAACGTGTTCGGCAACCACGCCTACAAGCTGGCGGTCTCGTCGACGAAGTCGATGATGGGCCACACCTTCGGCGCGGCCGGCGCGATCGAGGCGATCATGTGCATCCTCGCGCTCCGCGACGGGATCCTCCCGCCGACGATCAACTACGAGCATCCCGACCCCGAGTGCGACCTCGACTACGTTCCGAACGAGGCCCGTCACACACAGGTCGACATCGCGCTCTCGAATGCGATGGGCCTCGGCGGCCACAACGGCTGCGTGCTCTTCGGCCGCGCTTAGGGCTTGCGACCGGTGACGGCGAGTCCGACGCCGAGGCCGACCAGGACGACGCCGCTAGCGCCACCGATCGCGTTCAACCGCCTGGGTGAGGAGACGAGCCGCTCGCGCGCCGTTCCGGCGACGAGGCCCCAGATGCTGTCGACCACCATCGCGATCAGCACGAAGACAAGCCCGAGGATCAGCATCTGCACCGGCACGTGCCCGAGCGAGGTGTCGACGAACTGGGGCAGGATCGCGGCGAAGAACACCGCCGCCTTCGGGTTCGTCAGCCCGACGACGAAGCCGTCGCGCAGGATCCGGCGACCGCTCTTCGGCGCGGGCGGTTTCCCGAGCGCCTCCGCGAGCGACCGGCGCTTCTGGAACGTTCGCACGCCGAGCCAGACGAGGTAGATCGCCCCGGCCAGCTTGATCGTGTTGTAGATCACGGCCGACCGCTCGACGAGGACCCCGACGCCGAGAGCGACGAGGATCACCTGGCAGTAGACGCCCGCGCAGTTTCCTGCGACGGTCGCGAGCGCCGCCCGGCGCCCGAGCACAACCGCCGCGGCTGATCACGAACAGGACGCTCGGCCCCGGGATCGCGATCAGGATCAGCGAGGCGATTCCGAACGCGAGCACGTTGGAGCCGGAGACCACGGCCCGAGACTACTGGAGCGCGCCCGATCCTTCGCGTTCTCTGCCACAGTGAACGGACACCAACGACGTCTCAGGGAGGCACGATGTTCAAGCTCGGTCTCACGGCCGTACTCACAGCCGCCGTCTGCTTCGCGATCGCCGCGGCGTACCGGGCTCGGCGCCTCGTCGGCGAAGGTGATCACGCTGAAGCAGGGCCAGATCGTCACGCTCACGTCCGGGCAACTTCCACTGCCAGGTCCTGAAGGCGACGGAGGTGGCCTGCGGCGCCAACAGCCTCAAGGGCTCGATCCAGGTCTACTTCGCCCCGCACCAGCTCGCCGTGATCAAGTTCGACAAGACCGGCAAGAAGTTCACGCAGCTCTTCGGCATCAAGCGCTGAGCCGGCGGGCGGCGCTACTGGCAGACGGTCATGGTCGGGATGACCATGGCGAATCCGTAGACCACGCCGGCGGCGCTGTAGAACGCCGTCACGGACTTGCCCGTCTTCGCGGTGATCGCGTCGAAGCCGATGCAGCGTGTCGTTCCGGTGGTCGGGTAGTACTGGTAGACGTTCGCGATCGGGTCGCCCATGTAGAGCCCCTTGTCGGTCTTCCAGCCGGCAGGTGACCCGAGCGAGAACACCGCGACGAGCTTGTTCTTCTGGAACCGGACTGCGGCTCCGAGCGGCTCAGCCCCGCGGTAGACGTAGAGCCACGTCTCGTCCTTGCAGTATCCGCACTTGGTGTAGTTGTGGCCCCACACGGCCTGAACCTGCTGCTCGGTGTTACCGAGCTTGAGGCCCGCGAACGTGACGCCGGGGACGACGACCCCGCGCGTCGGGAAGTGCGCCCGTGGCGCGAGCCTGGTGCTGGCCCGTGTGCGAGACGAGCGCGAGCGCAAGTGAGACGACGATGGCGACCATGTTCGTTCCGTAACGCCCCGCATCCGTGACCCGGATTGCCTGCCGAGTCGCGGCTGCCTGTCGGCGTGAGCTCTGCGCTCAAAAGCTAGCAAGGTTCACGCGGAAATTCGACGCCTCGCGCGCAAGCCTCACGGGATCCTTACCTTCGCGGGAATCCGCCTCGCCTCGGCGTTGCGTAGACCAGACGAAGGGAACGTGAACCCACGTGGGAGGTAGAACGCATGTCGTCTTTCAAGTCTCCGCGGTCGGTAGTGGCCGCGCTCGTCGTACTCGGAGCGATCCTGACCCTCGGCGCCGCGAGCGCCAGCGGGGCGGGAACGCTCGTCGCCTACAACCTGTACCCGCTCGTCTCCGACAGCAGCGCCGTCACTGCTCCGCTCGCTGATGCGTCGCTGCTGAACGGCTGGGGCCTCAGCGCCACCGCCACGTCACCGTGGTGGTCGGCGAACAACAAGGCCAACAACTCGACTCTCTACACCGGTGTCGGCTCGAAGAACGCGACGGTCGTCGCGGTCCCCGGCGGCCCGACGGGCACGGTGGCCAACCCGAGCACGACCGACTTCGCCGTGAGTGCGGCCGGCGTCAGTGGAGCCTCGCGCTTCCTGTTCGACACGCTCGGCGGCCAGATCCTCGGCTGGACGCCGACGGTCAACGCGACGAACGCCGTGGTCGCCGTCGACAACTCCGCGGGCGGTGCCGTCTACACGGGCCTCGCGACCGCGAACGACCGCCTGTACGCGGCCGACTTCCACAACGCTCGTGTCGACTCGTTCGACGCCTCGTTCAAGTCGCTCGGCCTTCCGTTCAAGGACCCGAACATCCCCAAGGGCTGGGCGCCGTTCGGCATCCAGGCCCTCGGCGGGAACATCTACGTCACCTACGCGCAGCAGGACGGCACGAAGAAGACCGCCGTCCCGGGCGGCGGCAACGGCTACGTCGACGAGTTCACGCCCGACGGGACGCTCGTCGCGCGGGTCGCGTCGAAGGGCAAGCCGAACGCTCCGCTGAATGCTCCGTGGGGCCTCGCGATGGCTCCGGCGAACTTCGGCGCCTACAGCGGCGACCTGCTCGTCGGGAACTTCGGCAACGGCCGGATCAGCGCCTACCAGCTGCGCTCGACCGACAACAAGTGGGTCTACAAGGGCCAGGTCCGGGTGGCCAGCGGTGCCCCGATCGCGATCGACGGCCTCTGGGCGATCGCGTTCGGCAACGGCGCGTCGGCCGGCCCGACGAACAACCTGTACTTCGCGTCCGGCCCGAGCGGCGGGACGCACGGCCTGTTCGGCTTCATCGCCGTCGGCTGACCGAGACCGTTCGTGCTGACGGGGGCCGGCGCAGGCTAGGCCGGCCCCCGCAGCACGACAGCTATTCCCGCGTGATCGAGCGTCGAAACCGGTGCCGGGTGCTTGCCGCGTGTGATCATCCGCCATGGCCCATTACGTCACGACGATCCAATCGCACCTCCCGGCCGAAGCTGCTTTCGAGTACATGGCCGATTTCACGAATTCCCGCTTCTGGGACCCGAGCGTCAGCTCGGCCGAGCGCGACGGGGACGGGTTCGCGCTCGTCTCGAAGTTCGCCGGCAAGGACGTCCCGCTCCGCTACGAGGTCGTGACGCTCGAGCCGCCGCGCCTGGTCGTGCTCGAGGCGAAGCAGCCGAGCTTCACCTCCCGCGACACGATCACCGTCGAGCCCGACGGCGACGGCTCGCGAGTGCACTACGACGCACGGCTCGAGTTCTCCGGCGCTCGCAAGGCGCTCGACCCGCTGATGCAGCTCTTCTTCAACCGGGTCGGCGCGAAGGCCGCGGCCGGGATGACCGCCGCGCTGAATCCGTGAACGCCGCCCGCGCGGTCGACGCCGCCCTCGAGGCGAGCGTCGTCGGCAGCTTCACCCGCATCGGGTACGCCGCCCGCAAGCGGCTCTACCACTGGCCCCCGCTCAGCGATCTGCGGCTCGACGGCAAGGTCGCGATCGTCACCGGCGCGACGTCCGGCCTCGGCCTGACCGCGGCCGGCGACCTCGCCCGGCAGGGCGCGACGGTCTGCATCGTCGGCCGGGATCCCGAGCGCACGGAGAAGGCGCGCGCACGGCTCGCCGCCGAGACGGGCGCCGAGATCGAAGCCGAGCTCGCCGATCTCTCCGTGCTCGCAGAGGTCCGCGCGTTCGCCGATCGCTTCGCAACCTCACACGACCGTCTCGATGTGCTCGTCCACAACGCGGGCGCGCTGACGCACCCCTACGTCGTGACCGACGAGGGCAACGAGATCACGCTCGCGACCCAGGTTCTCGCCCCCTTCCTGCTGACCGAGAAGCTGCTGCCGCTGCTCGAGGCGAGCGCGCCGTCGCGCGTGATCCTCGTCGCCTCGGGCGGGATGTACACCGAGCGGCTCGACGTCGCGGCGCTCGATCCGGGGCCGGCCGCGTACGACGGCGTCAAGGCCTACGCCCGCTGCAAGCGCGCGCAGGTCGCGCTGGCCGGCGAGTGGGCCCGCCGGCTCGCCGGCAAGGGGGTCGCGGTCAACGCGATGCACCCCGGCTGGGCCGATACGCCCGGGATCCGCGACGCGCTCCCGCGGTTCAGTCGCATCATCGGGCCGCTCCTTCGCACCCCTGCCGAGGGCGCCGACACGATCGCGCTGGCTCGCGGCCGCGCCGGAGGCGGCGGATGCCGGCGGAGGCTTCTTCCTCGACCGGCGCGCACGTCCCGTGCACCGGCTTGGGCGCACCCGTCGGCCGGACGAGCAAGCCGAGGCCGAGCGCCTCTGGGACTTCTGCTCGTCGAGAACGAGCTAGGCGGGCTTCGCAGCCGTGACCGTGTCGAGCATGTGGTCGATGAACCGGACGGTCGTCTGCGCGGTCTCCAGCCGGAAGTGGAGGACGGTCGCCTCGGTCGGCTCGGCGATCGGGTCGACGTCATCCAGCCGGGCCTCGAGGAAGGCGACGAACGGCGCCATCAGCGCGCGCTGAGCGACGAGCAGGGGCTCGGCGTCGAGACCGAGGCGCTGGGCCAGCACAACCTTGACGAGGAAGAGCGAGCGGATATCGCGCACGTGCTCGACGGGCTGCTCGAGCCACTCGCGAATCGCTCTCTCCCCTTTCGGAGTAGCCCGAAAGATCACGCGGTGCGGCCCGCGGTCGCCGCGCTCGATGCCCGCTGTCTCGATGTACCCATCGGTTTCGAGCCGCCGCAGGCTGGTGTAGACGAGCGGTCGCGCCATCGACCAGATCGAGCCAAGCTCGCCGTCGCGGGCGAGCACGGTCGCAATCGCCCAGCCGTGGCGAGGCGCCTCGACGAGCAGGGCGAGCACGCAGTACTCGCTCGACGTCAAACCTTCGCTTGGTGCCATCCAGAAGAGAACGTTACTAGGCGATGAGGTTGTCTTGCGCACTAATCGTCCTATGTAACAGTGCTTCGTTCCCGAGGAATTCGACTTCGCGACCGCCACTGCCGATTACTCTTTCGATATGGGCACGAGCGACGACCTGATGGCTACGATCGACGCGAAGCTGAGCGCGTTGCTCAAGCTCGCGGTGGAGGGTCAGTCGCGACCTGCCGGGAACGGCACGACCGTGCCGACCAACCCGACGGCGCAGGCCGCGCCGCTCGAGGCAAACGAGCCGCCACCGCCACCGCCAGCAGCACCTGCGCGGCCCGTCTCGGAGCCCGTCGCTCCACCTTCCCACGCGGCCCCGACTCCGGACATTTCGGGAGCGCTCGACGAGATCGCCCGTCTGCTTGCCCTGAGCCTGGCGCGCAAGCGGGAACTGGCCGACGTCGTGGCGGATCTCGACAGCGTCGGCTTCGATCGTGCCAGGATGGGCGAGCTTCTTGGAATCAGCCCGTCGCGCGTCGACGCCGCGCTGGTCGCGTACGACCGGCGCGACCGCAAGAAGCGCCGCCGCTAAGAGTATTGACGTCACGTTCCGCGTCCGTCGTTTGAACGACCGGGCTGGCCGCGGCCGTCACCGCCGCCGTCCCGAGAGCCCGGTCTTTAGGGAGGACGACTCGTCGCGCCGGAGGGTGTCCTGAAACGTCCCGAGTTGTCCAAGCGGCAGTTTATAGTAAGCTGAATAACTAGTCAATATCAAGAATAATAGAGAGCGGGCGCGATCGCCGGGCTACGGCGCAGCCGGCTCGTCCTCGGGCGTGAAGCTCGGCACGTAGGCCCGCGACATCAGCGGGCTCGAGAGCAGGAAGTCCGCCGTCGCCCGGTTGCAGGCCATCGGGATGTTGTAGACGACCGCGATCCGCAGCAGCGCCTTCACGTCGACGTCGTGCGGGTGCGGCTCGAGCGGGTCCCAGAAGAAGATCACCGCGTCGATCCGGCCCTCGGCGATCGCCGCGCCGACCTGCTGGTCGCCGCCGAGCGGGCCGCTCAGGTACCGGTGCACCGGCAGGCCGAGACCCCTCGGCGATCAGCCCGCCCGTCGTGCCGGTTGCGAAGAGGTCGTGGTCGGCGAGCGTGCCCTGGTTGAACTTCGCCCAGGCGAGCAGGTCGGCCTTGCGGTTGTCGTGCGCGATCAGCGCGATGCGCTTGCGTACCGCTTCGACGGGCTCTGCCACCACGAAGCGAACATAGCTGCGGCGGCGGTTGCCGCTGTCCGTGGCGGGCGCCCTTAACCTCTGTGTTCGTGGCCGATGAAAAAACCCGCTACGAGGTGAAGCTCGCGAACGGCGAGACGGAGATCGCCGACTCACTCTGGGGAGCACACCACGCGATCGCGCGGCGCGCAGCCTTCGACACGGATCCGCTGCGGCCGACGAACATACTGCCGGCTCGGATCTTCAAGCTCGGGCCGCAGTTCTTCGGCGGGCGGACGTTCGCGGAGGAGATCCTCAGCGTGAGCGAGCTGACGCCGGCCCCGCCGGACTGATCGCCCGCTCCTAATTTCGTGGCTTATGGGTCGAGAGATAACGCATCGATGCATAGAAGCCAAGGACGCCCAGCCACACTGGCCTATGTTTCGATGCATAATGTAGGTGTGCATAGCGGATTGACGAACCCGTTCACCTTTGGCGACCTCGCGCTGGACGAAGCGTTCACCGACCGCGAGCAGGAGCTGCGGGAGCTCGTCTCGGACATGCGAAACGGGCAGAACGTGCTCGTGTACGCGCCCAGGCGGTACGGGAAGTCGTCCCTCGTACTACGCGCTGCACAAGAGGCGATGGCGGCGAAAGCGCTCGTCGGATACGTCGACCTGATGAAGACGCCGACGAAGGAACGGTTCGCGGCGGCGCTCGCGAAGACGATCTACTCGGATATCGACTCCTCGATGGGGCAGGTGCTCGAACGAGCCGCGGAGCTCTTCCGAAGCCTGCGGGTCGTGCCTTCGATGGAGGTCGACCCGAGCGACGGCTCGCTCCGCTTCTCGTTCCAGGCCGGGCGTCGCAAAGCCGACCTCGACGACACGATCGAGCGGCTGCTCGAGCTGCTCGGCGAGCTGGCGGGCGAACGGAAACGGCGCGTCGTGATGATCTTCGACGAGTTCCAGGAGATTCTCGCGCTCGACCGGCAGTACCCGAACCTGATGCGAGCGGTGTTCCAGGCGCAGCCGGAGGTGAGCCACGTCTACCTCGGCAGCAAGCGGCACATCCTGGAGAAGATCTTCAACGACAAGAACGAGCCTTTCTGGCGCAGCGCGAAGCAACTCGAGATCGGGCCGATCCCGCCTGCCCAGTTCGCCGGCTTTCTCCGCGAGCGATTCGCGGGCTCCGGAAAGGGGATCGACCCGGAGGCACTGGCGCGGCTGCTCGAGGCCTCCGGCGGTCACCCGTACGGCACGCAGGAGCTGGCCTACTTCGTCTGGGAGCTGGTGCCGCCGGGAGGCGAGGCCACGGTTCTGGACATCGAGGAGGCCTTGATCCGCGTGCTCCGCTCGGAGCACAACCACTTCGCCCGGCTCTGGGATGACGCCTCCCCGCCGCAGCGGTTGCTCATGCTCGCCCTCGCAGACGAGCCGACGCGCTCGATCTACTCGGCCGATTACCACAGCCGCCACGAGCTACCGGCAACCCCGACCCTGCAGACCGCCCTCGCAGGCCTCGTGAAGAAGGAGCTCGTGGGGCCGGATCACGAAGGGGACTACTGCGTGGTCGAACCGTTCCTCGCGGAATGGCTCAGGCTCGAGCAGGCCCGCCGGTAGGTTGCGTGCACACGTTTCCGCCATGCCGAACGCCCCTCTGCCCATTCCCGTCTCAATCCTCGATCTCGCTCCGATCGGGCGCAACGAGACAGCGCGGGAGAGCTTCGCGGCCAGCGTTGCCCTGGCGCAGTCGGCCGAGCAGCTTGGCTACCGGCGCGTCTGGTACGCCGAGCACCACAACATCCCCGGGATCGCATCCTCGGCGACGAGCGTCCTGATCGCGCACGTCGGTGCGCACACGAGAACGATCCGCCTCGGAGCAGGCGGAGTGATGCTGCCGAACCACGCTCCTCTGCTCATCGCGGAGCAGTTCGGGACTCTCGCCTCGATGTATCCGGACCGGATCGATCTCGGACTCGGCCGAGCGCCCGGCTCCGATCAGGCGACGATGCGTGCGCTGCGTCGCGATGCGGGCTCGGCCGAGTCGTTCCCCCGGGACGTGATCGAGCTCCAGGGATACCTGACCGGCGCGAGCATCATCCACGGCGTCGACGCAATCCCCGGGAAAGGCTCGAATGTCCCGCTCTACATCCTGGGCTCGTCGCTCTACGGCGCTCAGCTCGCGGCGGGTCTCGGGTTGCCGTACGCGTTCGCATCGCACTTCGCCCCGGCTGCCCTACAGCCAGCTCTGGCTGCCTACCGCGACGGGTTTCGCCCCTCTGCTCAGCTCGACAAGCCGTATGCGATCGTCGGCGTGAACGTCCTCGCGGCGGACACGCGAGAGGAGTCGGACGCGCAGCTCGTGAGTGTCCGCAGGGCGCGCGCCCTGAGCCTCTCGGCCCGTCAGCTCGGATCCTCCGCGCTCGAAGCCGGCGACGAGGAGGCGGATCTGATCCTGGCGAGCGGCGCCGCGGCCCACGTGGACGAGATGCTGACCTACACGGCTGCCGGTACTGCCGACGACGTTCGCACCTACCTCGACCAGTTCGTCGAACTGACGGAAGCAGACGAGCTGATCACCGTTCACTCGGCCCGGTCGCCCGCTGACCGGCTTCGCTCGATCTCGATACTCGCTGAGGCCGTAGGCATGAGCTCCCAAGTACCCGAGCCCTCATCGGAGAAATAGCGGGGGCAGGATTTGAACCTGCGACCTCCGGGTTATGAGCCCGGCGAGCTACCTGACTGCTCCACCCCGCGACGTAACGAGAATGCTACCACCCTGATGCCCGCCGGAAGCGTCGCGAGGCCGAAGCCGAGCGCCATCACGAGCACGCCGGCGAGAGCGTCGACGACGAAGTGGTTGCCCGTCGCGAGGATCGTCAGCACGACCGCGGCCGGGTAGAGCGGGGCCAGCACCCGAGCGGCGACAGGTCGCGCGTATAGGACGACGCCGACGCCGACCGCGACCGCCCAGCCGGCATGGAGTGAGGGCACTGCTGCGACCGGATCGGAGAGGCCGGCGGAGCCGGGCGAGCCGATATCGATGTCGGAGAACCGGCGGAGCGTGTCCTCGAGGCCGAGACCGGCCACGCGCGGCGGCGCCGTCGGGAACAACCACGCGACGGCCAAGGCAAGCGCGGTCGCGGCCATGAAGCCGTTGCGGAAGAAGCGGAACCCGGTACGCGAACGCCGGTAGAGCCAGACGAAGAACAGCCCCGTCCCGAGAAAATGCGCGCCGAGATAGAAGACGTTCATTCCCTCGACGAGCGGCGGCACGGTCAGGACCGCCCGCTGGAGCGGGAGCTCCCACGCCAGGTGCGCGACCCGCTCGAAGGCCGCGATCCGGCGCGCATGATCGAGCGCGAGCGGCCAGTCGGGTCGCAGAGCAAGCCGCATCGCCTCGTACGCGCCGACCCCGGCGAGCACGATCCCGAGCTGCACGAGCCCGTCCCTGCGTGAGGCGAGCGCCCTCACAGCCCGAAAGTCTAGGGCGACTACGATGGCGCCGTGAGCAACGTGGTCCTCATCGCGCTGATCGTGTTCGGCGTCTCGATCGTCGCTGGCCTCGCAGTGGCGGCGCTGAGAGGATTGGGCGCCTGGCGCGCCTTTCGCCGGTTCAAGCGCACGACCGAGGTGGCCATGCTCCGCGTGGCCGAGGCGATCCGCCAGATGGAGATCCGCACGGCGGGAGTCGACGAGCGCGTCGCCCGGCTCGAGCGCGCCCAGGCGAACCTGCAGGAGACGCTTCGGACTGCCGGGGTTCTGGCAGGCGCGGCCGGCGAGGTGTACGCCTCATATCGGCGCGTGCGCAGATACATGCCCGGCAAGTGACGCGCGTCGCCGCGATCGATATCGGCACGAACTCGACGCGGCTGCTCGTCGCCGATGTCGAGGGAGCCCGGATCGACGATGTGCTCCGCCGCTCGGTGGTGACGCGGCTCGGTGAGGGCGTCGACGCGTCACGGCGGCTCCAGCCCGAGCCGATCTCGCGCACCCTGGCGACGATCGCGGGCTACCGGGACGAGCTCGAGGCGCTCGGCGCGGAGCGAACGCTCGCGGTGGCGACCAGCGCCGCTCGCGACGCCGCGAACGGAGGCGAGTTCCTGGCCGAGGTCGGGACGAGGTTCGGCTTCGCAACCCGACTGCTCTCCGGCGACGAAGAGGCCGACCTGACCCGGCGCGGCGTCGGTGCGTTCGACCCCACCTCGCTCGTCGTCGACATCGGCGGCGGCTCGACCGAGCTGATCCTCGGCGAGTGGAGGATGAGCCTCGACGTTGGCTCGGTACGGCTGACCGAGCGCTTCCTTCACTCCGACCCGCCCACGTCCGCTGAGCTCGAGGCCGCCGCCGCGTTCACGGCGGGACTGCTGCCCGACCTCGACGTCAGCGCCGCGATCGGAGTTGCCGGCACCGTGACCCAGCTCCATGCGATCGCGGGGGAGCTGACCGCGGAGACGGTCGAACGCGAGCTCGATCGGCTCGCCTCGCTCCCCGTCGCCGAGCGGGCCAAGGTGCCCGGGATGGATCCGGCGAGAGCGCCTGTGGTCGTCGGCGGTGCGATCGTCGCGCGCGAGGTGATTCGCCGCTACCGGCTTCCAAAGCTGGACTGGAGCGAACGCGACCTGCTCGATGGTGTCGCGCTCGAAGCTGCCGCGCCGCCCTAGGTTTCGCCTTCCGACCTCCGGGAATAATACTTGCGTCCGCAAACGTTTTGGTATATGTTTGCGTAGTCAATCTTATTTGGAGGTCATTGAAATGAGCAGCACAACGATTCAGGCGACCGAGCTCCCCACCGGGACCTACGGCGCCGACACCGTTCATTCGTCCGTCGCGTTCGAGGTCCAGTACATGGGCATCGGCAACTTCGGCGGCACCGTCAGCGACTTCGACGCCTCACTCGTCGACGGCCGGCTCTCGGGCGCCGCGCGGATCGCGACGCTCGAGGTCAAGGACGAGAACCTGCACGGGCACCTGATGTCGCCCGAGTTCTTCGATGCCGCGCAGTACCCCGAGGTCTCCTTCTCGACCGAGCAGGCCCAGATCGAGGGCTCGAGCGTCCGCTTCGAGGGCGAGATCACGATCAAGGGCATCACCCAGCCCGCCGTCCTCACAGGCACGATCGTCGGCCCCCAGAACGACCCCTACGGCAACGAGCGCTACGGCCTCGACCTCGAGACCACCGTCGACCGCACCGCCTTCGGGATCACCTGGAACAACGACATGCCGAACGGCACCAAGGCCCTGTCCGACGAGGTCACCCTCAAGGCGAACCTCTCGCTGGTGAAGGCAGCGTAACCATGCGGATCCTCGCCATCTCCGGCAGCCTGCGCCGCGACTCGCACAACACGATGTTGCTGCGGGCCGCGCGCGAGCTGCTCGGGCCCGGGGACACCCTGGAGCTCTGCGAGGGGCTGCGCGAGGTGCCGCCGTACGACCAGGACGACGACGTCGAGCCGGCCCCCGCGGCCGTCGCGGGCCTCCGGGCCGCGGTCGCGTCGGCCGACGCCGTCCTGATTGCGACACCCGAGTTCAACCACTCGATCCCGGGCACCCTCAAGAACGCGCTCGACTGGGCCTCGCGCCCGTATCGCAACGAACGCGTTCCGCAACAAGCCCGTCGCAGTCATCGGCTCCAGCACCGGCCTGTTCGGAGCGGTCTGGGCGCAGGCCGAGCTCCGCAAGGTGCTCACCGCCATGGGCGCCCGGGTCGTCGACGTCGAGATCGCAGTCGGCCTCGCGGCGGAGAAGTTCGACGCCGAGCGGGCGACTGCTCGACGATCAGGTTCGCGAGCAGCTTCGCGACGCGGTCGGGGCGCTCGCGGCCGAGACCCAACTCGAGCTGATCGCAGCCTAGGTTTCGCTCTCGGAAAGCGGCGGCGGATCGTCTTCGGCGAGCCGCCGCTGCACCGATGAGCGGGAGAGCACGCCCACGAGCTTCCCGTGATCGACCACCGGGACCCGCTCGAAGTCCTGTTCCTCGAGGAACGCGAAGGCCTCGGTGAGCGGCATGTCGGAGTCGATCGTCGCGTTCGGCGCCTCGGCGAACTCGCGCACGGTGGTCGTGCGTGGATCGAGCCCGCGCGCCACGACCTCGCGGACGAGCGTCTTGCGCGTGATCACGCCGACGAAGTCGCCGCCGTCGCACACGAGCACGGCCCGCACCTCGGGCCGCATCAGCGCCTCGCCCGCCTCCTGCGCGGTCGCCGTGGCCTCGAGGGCATGCGGCGTCGCGACCATCGCGTCGCGAACGCGCTGCTCCTGGTCGCCGCTCACGGATAGATCCCCCGGGCATCGAGCGCCGCCGCCACATCGCGGATGCCGGCGATCAGCGCAGCCGTTCGCAGCGAGGTCCCGTCGGCCTCGGACAGGTTCCACACGCGGTCGAACGCATCGCTGAGCTTCTCGGCGAGCCTGCGGCGGATCTCGTCGCGGTCCCAGAAGAGCCGGCTCAGATCCTGCACCCACTCGAAGTAGGAGACGGTGACGCCGCCGGCGTTCGTGAGCACGTCGGGGAGCACCGGAATCCCGCGTGCGGCCAGAATCCCGTCGCCCGCGATCGAGATCGGCCCGTTCGCGCCCTCGGCGACGAGCCGGCAGCGGAGCGCGCCCGCATTCGCCTCGGTCACCTGATCCTCGCGCGCGGCGAGCACGAGCACGTCGCACTCGACCTCGAGCAGCTCCTCGTGCGACAGCCTGGTTGCCGGGTAGTCCTCCAGCGACCCGTGCTCGCGCGCGTACTCGTGGAGCGTCGGGATGTCGAGCCCGCCTGCGTCGAAGACGCCGCCCGAGATGTCGCCGATCCCGATCACGGCTGCGCCGCGCTCGTGCAGCTCGGTGGCAGCCACGCCGCCGACGTTGCCGAAGCCCTGGACGACGAAGCGCAGATCCTTGAGGTTCCAGCCGAGCCGCTCGCAGGCGCGTTCGATCACCATCACGACACCGGCGCCGGTCGCCTCGCTCCGGAACAGCGATCCGCCGATCGAGATCGGCTTCCCGGTCACGATCCCGGGCACGGCGTGGCCCTTCTGGGTCGAGTAGGTGTCCATCATCCAGGCCATCGTCTGCTCGTTCGTCGCGATGTCCGGCGCCGGGATGTCGATGCCGGGGCCGATGAACGGCGCGAGGTCGCTCGTGAACCGGCGGGTGACGCGCGACAGCTCGGTCTGCGAGAGCTCGCGCGGGTTGCACCTGACGCCGCCCTTCGCGCCGCCGTAGGGGAGCCGGAGGAGCGCGCACTTCCACGTCATCCACATCGCGAGCGCCGCGCACTCGCCGAGGTTCACGCCCCCGTCGTATCGAATACCGCCCTTCGTCGGGCCGAGCACGGACGAATGCTGCACGCGGTAGGCCGGAAACGAGCGCACCCTGCCGTCGTCCATCCGCACCGGCAGCGTCAGGATCACCGCCCGCTCGGGGTACCTCAGCCGCTCGGCGACGTCCTCGGAGATCGCCGCCAGCGGGAGCGCCTGCTCGAGCTGCGTGCGCGCCTGTCCGTAGAGCGGGGTATCCCACTCGAGGCTCGTGTTGTCGTGCGCCACCTCGACCACGACGGGACTGTAGCCCTGTCTCGCAGTGTTTCGGCGCAATCCGCTCGTTCGGACAGGGCCGATGAAGTGCCGGGGGAGGGGCTCGAACCCCCATGCCCGCATTGGACACCCGGTTTTAAGCCGGACGCGTCTACCAGTTCCGCCACCCCGGCAGGGGGCTCTCAGGGTACCGGGCGCCCGAGCCGTCAGGGCCGCCAGTCGGCCTCCTCGGCATACGAGCCGGGGAAGTGCGTCAGGCGCTGCTGGCCGGTCCCGTCCGGGCTCATCACGTAGACCTCGTCGTAGCCGCTCCGCCCGGAGGTGAAGAGGATGTGCGTCCCGTCGGGCGTCCAGACGGGGTCGAAGTCGTCGACCGTGTTGTGGGTCAGCTTCTTCACCTTCCCGTCGAGCGTCGTGACCGCGATCTCGCCCTTCCCATGGACGTACGTCGTGAAGGCGAGTGTCTTCCCGTCGGGTGACCAGTCGCCGTCCGTGTCGTCGCGCGCGATCGTCTTCAGCGGCGCCAGGCCGGAGCCGTTGAGGTTCACGACCCAGATGCCCTCGCTCGTGTAGTCGGCGTTCGCGCTGACGTTCGTGCCACCCGCGTCGAAGCTCAGCCGGCTGTTGGACTGGAAGGACGGGTAGTAGCCCGCGAACCGCCCGGTGTCGACGCGGCGGACGTTCGTCCCGTTCGCGTTCATCACGTAGATGCGCCAGTCGCCGTCGAGGGCGCTGTCGAAGGCGATCAGCTTGCCGTTCGGCGACCAGACCGGGTACTCGCCGACTGCGAGCTCGCGGCGGTTCGTCCCGTTCGGGTTGGAGGTGTAGACGTGCTCGTTCACGCTGGTCGTGCCGCCGTCGGACTGGCCGTTCCAGAAGGCGAGCTTCTTCCCGTCCGGCGACCAACGGGGCGTGCCGTCGTAGGGGTTGGTGCCGACGAGCTTCTTCAGGCCGGTGCCGTCGGACTTGACGCTGTGCAGCCCGTCACTCGAGTCGAACACGAGCAGGCCCGGGGTCTGGGGGACGGCGGCGGTCGCGCCCCCGTGCAGCGTTCCTACGAAGAACGCCGCGACGAGGGAGGGCAGCAGGATCAGGCGTCGGTCGATCGCGCACCCGCTAGGCCGACTGGAGCGCCGCGGCCCCGAAGAACGCCGCCACGGCGGCGCGGTCGTCGGAGATCGGCGCGCGAGGCAAGGCGCCGAGGAAGGCGCGGCCGTAGGGCTTCGTCCGGAGGCGTGGGTCGAGGATCGCGACGACGCCGCGGTCGTCATGGCTGCGGATCAGCCGGCCGAAGCCCTGGCGCAGCTGCAGCATCGCCGTCGGCAGCGCGTAGTCGCGGAACCAGTCGCCCCCTCCCGCCTCGACGGCCTCGCAGCGCGCCTCGTGCAGCGGGTCGCCCGGCGCAGAGAACGGCAGCTTGTCGATCACGAGCAGCGAGAGCGACTCACCGGGGATGTCGACGCCCTGCCAGAAGGTCGACGTGGCGAGCAGCACCGAATCGACCTCGTCCCGGAACCGCTCGAGCAGGCGCTCGCGCGGAGCGTCGCCCTGGACGAGCACGTCGTACGGCACCCGGCCGGCGACCCGCGACCGGAGGATGTCGAGCGCGCGATAGCTCGACGTGAGGACGAGTGCGCGGCCGTGCGAGAGGCCGAGCAGCGCCACGACCTCGTCAGCCACGCGCTCGGTGTAGCCGTCGGACCGTGGGTCGGGCATCGTGCTCGGCACGTAGAGCAAGGCCTGCTCGCCGAAGTCGAACGGCGAGCCGACGACGAGCTCCCGGGCGTGGTCGAGCCCGAGGCGCCTGCGGACGAAGCGGGCGTCCTCACCCGTCGTGAGCGTCGCGGAGACGAGGATCGCGGTCGGCCCGTCGTCCCAGAGCTGGTCTCGCAGCTGGCTCGACACGTCGACCGGCGCCCACGCGATCGCGTCCGGCTCGGCCCAGACCACACGCTCGAGCCCGGCAGGCTCCAGGCACGCCTCGACCTGCGCTGCCGTCGAGAGCGCCCGGCGCGAGAGCTGGTCGAGACCCTCGGCGCGGCCGTCGAGCTGGTCGGCGAGCGCCGCGAGCGCGTCGATCAGGACGAGAGCCGTCTCGACCGGGATCTCGCGCAGCCGCCGCCGGCCCGAGGGCGGCGCGACCGCCAGCAGGAGCCGCTCGCCGGCCTGAACGACCCGGTCGAAGGCCCGTGCGGGCACCGGCTCCGAGGCCTCCCGGCACGCGCGCTCGATGTCGTTCCCGAGCCGCCGCAAGCCGGCGCGTGAAACGCGGCCGCCGAGCCAGGTCGCCGCCGTCTCCTCGAGGCGATGCGCCTCGTCGAACACGACGGCGTCGTGCTCCGGCAGCACGCCGCCACCCGCCGCCAGGTCGGCGAAATAGAGCGCGTGGTTCGCGATCACGAGCTCGGCCTCCGAGGCGCGAGCCTTCGCGGCCTCCGCGAAGCACGACGAGAGGAGCGGGCACCGGCGCCCGGCGCAGCGGTCGGAGCCGACGGCAAGCTCGGCCCACAGTGCGTCGGAGGGCTCGAACGGCAGCTCCGCGCGGTCGCCGGTCTCCGTCTCGGCGATCCACGGCTGCAGCTCCTCCCAGGCGGCCTCGTCGCGCGGATCGCGGAGCAGCATCGGCCCGAAGCTCTGAAGCTGCTTGCGGCAGAGGTAATTCTGGCGGCCCTTGAGCACGACGACGTCGACCTCGCGCCCGAGCGCTCTCGCGGCCGCGGGCACCTCGCTCGAGAGCAGCTGCTCCTGCAGCGCCTTGGTCGCGGTGGCGACGACGACGCGGCGGCCCGACTCGAGCGCCGGAAGCAGATAGGCGAGGCTCTTCCCGGTTCCGGTTCCCGCCTCGGCCAGCAGGTGCTCGCCCGTGGCCAGCGCGGTGTCGACCGCATCGGCGAGCGCAGCCTGCTCGGGCCGGGCCTCGAAGCCGGGAAGTGTCGCGGCGAGGGCGCCGCCCGGGGCGAACGCCTCGTGCACGGTCAGGAAGGCTAGCGGGGCGAACGGCTGTTCCCTCAGCGGTCCGGGACCACAAAAAATCAGCTCCGGCAAGTCCGAGGACCCACCGGAGCTGAGTGCCGGATCCAGCGAGTCCGAAGACCTACCGGATCCGACGTGCGGGAAGCTATCTGCCGCTGCGGCCTGCGGTCAATCCCCGGCTCTCGCGAAAAACATGCTCTTTGCGACTTTTTCGCCGGGGCCGGAAATCTGCCCCTTGTCCGTCCGATGCGGTCCATAGCGTTCTTTGGCTCAATGACTACGTTGCTGGCATTCGCCGTTGGGCTCGTCGCCGGAGGGATCGGTCTCTGGCTGTGGGCGCGCGGGGAGATCGGCGCGTACCGCGCCCGGCTCACCGCGGCCGACGAGAAGCTCGCGCTGGTCGAGAAGACGCAGGGCCAGTGGGACGAGCAGCTGAAGGCGCTCACGGGCAGCGCGCTCGCCCAGAGCTCGACGTCGCTGCTCGAGCTCGCCGAGGCCAAGCTCGCCCCGATCAAGGACACGCTCGCGCGCTTCGATGCGCAGTCGCAGGCGCTCGAGCAGAAGCGGCTCACGGCGATCGCCGGCATCGACGAGCACCTCCGGCTCGTCGCCGAGGGGCAGCGCAGCCTCCAGAAGGAGACGGGCAGCCTCGTCACCGCACTCCGCGCGCCGCACGTCCGCGGCCGCTGGGGCGAGGTGCAGCTCAAGCGCGTCGTCGAGATGGCGGGCATGCTCGCGCACTGCGACTTCGTCGAGCAGCCGAGCGAGCGCGACGACGAGGGCCGGCTGCTGCGGCCCGATCTCGTGGTCAAGCTGCCGGGCGGCAAGAGCATCGTCATCGACTCGAAGGCGCCGCTCGACGCCTACCTCGACGCCGCTGCGGCCGAGGACGACGAGTCGCGCCGGACACATCTCGCGCGCCACGCGCGGCTCGTGCGCGACCACATGACGAAGCTCGGCCACAAGCAGTACTGGCAGCAGTTCGAGCCGGCACCGGAGTACGTCGTCATGTTCCTCGGCGACGAGTCCCTGTTCCGCACCGCGCTCGACCACGACCCGTCGCTGCTCGATGCCGGCGTGGAGGCCGGCGTGATCCCCGCGTCGCCGACGACGCTGATCGCGCTCCTGCGCACCGTGGCCTACGGCTGGCAGCAGGAGACCGTCGCCGAAAGCGCGCGCAAGGTGAGCAAGCTCGGGCGCGAGCTGCACGATCGCCTAGGAGTGTTCACGGGCCACTTCTCCGGGGTGGGCAAGTCGCTCGACGCTGCCATCAAGAATTACAACAACGCGGTCGCGTCGTTCGAGACCCGCGTGCTCGTCACCGCGCGTAAGTTCCCCGAGCTCGGCGTCGGCGGCGACGAGCTGCCCGAGGTGCCGCCTGTCTCGACCCAGTCGCGCCCGCTACTCTCAGCGGCGCCAGACGACAGTGAATCTCTCTTCGAGCTTCCGCCTCGCGCAGACGCGGCGTAGCCTGAGTTGAGGAACGTTTCGCAGCGTCTTGTCGTTTAATACTGCGAAAGTTCTTTTCAGGAGGAATAGAGACAAATGACGCACGAGGTACGCGACCTGATCATCATCGGCGGTGGCCCCGCCGGCTACACGGCAGCGCTCTATGCGGGGCGCGCCGAGCTGCGGCCACTCGTGATCGAAGGGTTCCAGTGGGGCGGCCAGCTGATGATCACGAGCGACGTGGAGAACTACCCCGGGCTACGCCGACGGGGTCATGGGGCCCGCGATGATGCAGGACTTCCGGCGCCAGGCCGAGCGGTTCGGCGCGGAGTTCGTCACCGACGACGTGACGCGCGTCGATTTCTCCGAGCGCCCGTTCCGCATCTGGGTCGACAAGGACGAGTACCAGGCCCGGTCGGTGATCGTCGCGACCGGCGCGAGCGCGCGCTGGCTCGGGCTCGACTCCGAGCAGCGGCTCCAGGGCCGCGGCGTCTCCGCCTGCGCCACCTGTGACGGCGCCTTCTTCAAGGAGAAGCGCATCGTCGTGGTCGGCGGCGGCGACTCGGCGTTCGAGGAGGCGCTCTTCCTGACGCGCTTCGGCACCAAGGTCACGCTCGTCCACCGCCGCAACGACTTCCGCGCGTCGCAGATCATGGTCAGCCGCGCGCTCGCCAACCCGAAGATCGAGCTGCTCACGCCGTACGCCGTCGAGGAGGTGCTCGGCGAGACGATGGTGTCAGGGCTGAGGCTGCGCAACACCGACACCGGCGAGCTGCGCGACGTCGAGGCCGAAGGGCTTCTTCGTAGCGATCGGCCACGACCCGAACACGAAGCTCTTCGTCGACCAGCTCGACCACGACGAGAACGGCTACCTGATCACCCAGCCGGGCAGCACCGAGACGAACGTTCCCGGCGTCTTCGCCGTCGGCGACGTCCAGGATCACACCTACCGCCAGGCGATCACCGCTGCGGGCTCCGGATGTATGGGTGCACTCGACGCCGAGCGGTACCTCGCGGAGCTCGAGACGGAGAGCGACAAGACGCTCGTCGCGTAGCGATACAGCCGCCCAAAGTCGCCCTGTAGCCTGGATTCGCCCGTGCCGTTTTTCATCTGTCCCCGCTGCAAGACCCGCCGCGTCGACCACGACGGGCGCGAAGGCCTGTCCCAGGAGCCGCCCTCGTGCCACAACTGCAGCTTCGGGTTCATGTTCGAGCTGCTCGAGGACTACTATCCGGCGCCTGCGACGGGCTTCGTCGTCTGCGACCAGGACGCGCGCATCCTCGCGACCGGGCACGGAGTCTTCGAGCTCACGGGCTACGAGGAGCCGGATGTGATGGGCCGGGACGTCGCCGAGGCCTTCCACCTTTCCGACCCCCAGCCGATCGCCACCGTCCGTGAATGGGGCGTGCGGCAGCTCGGCAAGGAGCTCTCGCTGCGCACGCATGCCGGCATCGAGAAGAAGATCGTCGCCGACTTCTTCCCCGCCTACGACGACGACGGCGGGATGCTCGTGGCGCTCACCCCCGAATAGCGGGCGCTCGGGCACAGGTCGAGAAGGACGCACCTCTCGCAGGCCGGTTTGCGCGCGTCGCAGACCCTGCGGCCGTGCCAGATCAGCAGATGCGGAAAGCGAGCCCAGTCCGCGCGCGGGACGAGCTTGACCAGGTCTCGCTCGATCTTCACCGGATCCTCCTGGCGCGTGAAGCCGAGTCGCTGCGACAGCCGGCGCACATGCGTGTCGACGACGATCCCCTGCGCATTGCCGCGCTCGGCCGAGACGACGTTCGCGGTCTTGCGTGCGACACCGGGTAGCCGCAGCAGCTCGTCGAAGCTCTCGGGCACCTCTCCCCCGTGCTCGGCGATCAGGATCTCCATCGTGCCGCGCAGCGACTTCGCCTTCTGACGGTAGAAGCCAGTCTGGAAGATGTCCTGCTCGAGCTCCTCGCGCGGAACCGCCAGGTAGTCCTCGGGCCGCCGGTACTTCACGAACAACTTCTCCGTCACGCGGTTGACGTTCACGTCGGTCGTCTGCGCCGAGAGCATCACCGAGACGAGCAGCTCGAGCGGGCTCCGGAACGTGAGCGCGATCTGGGCGTCGGCGTGCTCGACGGCAAGGCGCTCGATCACGGGCCGGATGCGGTCGCGTTTTGGGCCCACCTTTCGGCGCGCCTCGGAGACGTAGCTTCGCGCCACGAGCGCGACGATAGCCGCCGTTGCACTCCCCGACCGCAAGTGAGACGATCGCATCAAGCAACCGAGGGAGTGGAGTGGGCATGGCACAGGAAGCGAAGAACTTCGACTCACCCGACGAGATCCGCAAGTTCGTCGAGCACGGGCAGGTCGAGCTCGTCAAGCTCGCCACGGGCCACGTGGGCCTCGGCACTTTCGAGCCGGGCTGGCGCTGGTCGAACGACGTCAAGCCGCTCCAGGGAACCGAGAGCTGCCAGGTGCATCACATCGGCTACGTGGTCTCGGGCCGCATGAAGGTCGTCGGCGACGACGGGGCAGAGGTCGAGGTCGGCCCAGGCGATGTGTTCGACATGCAGCCGGGGCACGACGCGTGGACGGTCGGGGACGAAGCGTGCGTCCTGGTCGATTTCGGCGGCCTGAAGGGCTACGCCTCGAACTGAGGCCAGGCAGGGCCTTCTCTAGGCTGCAGCGAGGCCTGCCGGCTCGGTGACGGGGCCGCCGGCAGGCCCGCCGCGCAGCTTCGGCCCGGCGCAGATGACGTCGAGTGCCGGGCAGCCGGCGCAGGTAAACGTGCTCGGCGTCGGCGTGAACTCGCCGGCCCCCACCTTCGCGATCACCGCCGAGAGCTCGGCCTCCAGCCCGGGAAGATCGGCACGCGTGAAGGTCGCCGACACGACCCCGTCGGGACGCTCCAGGAACGAGTAGACGATCTCGACCTCGTCGTCCCCTGCCCGGAAGCACGCGAGCGCGTAGACGAGGCGCTGCAGCCGGTACTCCGACTCGACGACCTCCTCCGCGGTGCGCTCGCCGAGGAAGTTCGTCTTGTAGTCGACGACGAGTGCGCGGCCCTCGCGGCGGTAGAGCACGTCCAACCGTCCCCGGAGCAGGACGCCGTCATGGACGAACGCGAACGGCCGCTCGGGCCGGGCGCCGTCGAGGCTCGCGACTCGCCGTGCGAGCGGGGACTCGCAGTACGAGCGGACGAACGCGGCGATGCGCTCGAGCTCCTCGCCGCTCACCTCCGGGTACCACTCGCGAACGACGTCGAGGCCGGGCATCTCCGGATTTGCCATGTCGACGACCTCGAGCAGCCGGTGCGCCGCATCGCCGATCTCGGTCGCGGCGAGCCCGACGCTCTCCGTCGGCGCCGCGCGCCGCTCCCGGAGCCCGGCAACGCGTTCGGCGTAGTAGCGGTACGAGCAGCGCTGGAAGAGGGCGAGCGCCGAGTACGAGAGCTGGCGCGCGTGGTGCAACGCGGGCTCCGGCACCGTAACGAGCTCGGGCAGGAGCCAACCGCGGGCCGGCGGGGTCGACGGCAGCTCGTCGAACAGCGCCAGTTGCCCTTCCCCGGCCTCGGGCGCTTCCAGCTCGGGCTCCGGTTCGCTCGCGCGGTCGATGCGGACGAGAAACGAGGCGCCGCCGCGCTCGAGCTCGAACACGGTGGCCTCGCCGCCGAGCTCCTCCTCGCAATCGAGCTTCGACAGCACCCAGCCGATCGGCGTGTCGCGCGCCTCGCCGACGGCGCCGGAGACGAGGAGCCGGTCGACCGCGCGGGTCATCGCGACGTAGTAGAGGCGCAGCCGTTCCGCGCGGCCGGCCTCGCGGTCGGCGTCGAGCACCTCGTCGTAGCCGAAGACGGCCTTGCGCTCACCGGAGGTCGGGTGGACGACCTTGAAGCCGAAGCGTCCATCGGAGAGCGCGAGGATCTCGTCGGCCGGCGGCGGCCCGCCGAGATCTCGGCCCGCGTCGGCAACGACGACGACCTTGAACTCGAGCCCCTTCGCGGCGTGGATCGTCAGGAGGCGCACAGCGTCTGCGCCCTCTTCCTCGGACACAGCCTCGAGCTGGGCGGCGCCCAGGGTCTCCTGGTCGCGCAGGAAGCCGACGAAGCCCTCCAGATCGCGGCCCCGGACCTCCTCATAGGTGCGCGCGAGCCGCATCAGCTTGCGGAGATTCGCGTACCGGCGGCGGCCGTCCCAGCGCGCGAGCACCGCGAGGTCGTAGTCGTGGCCGGCGATGACGAGCTCGCAGAGCCGCTCGAGCGACGTTCGGGCCGCAGCCGCCACGAGCCGCTCGTAGCGCTGCTTGAACGCGCGCACGAGGCGCTCGTCCCGTTCGGAAAATGCGACGGGCAGCGAGCGCTCGATCCCGGTGAAGAGCGGCCGCCGGCCCGCGTGCCTGCGGATCAGCACGAGGCCGTCGTTCGAGACGCCGACGAACGGCGAGGCGAGCACGGCGGTCAGCGCCTCGTCGTCGTAGCGGTTGCGAAGGAGCCGCAGGTACATGAGCAGGTCGACGACCTGCTGCTGGCCGAAGTAGCGTCGCCCGGTGGCCCGGTACGTGGGCAGATCGAGGGCTCTGAGCTCCTCTTCGTACAGCTCCGCGTCGGTTCCGGCGGCGAACAGGAGCACGATCTCACCCGGCGTCGCGGCGCCCGCATCGACGAGCTCACGCACGCGGCGCGCGATCGCGCGGGCCTCTGCCCGGCGCCAGTGCTCACCGGACTCGCGGTAGGACTCCTTGTCGGTCAGGAGCAGCTCGACCGGGTGCCCGAAGACGGGGTCGGGGAACTCGCCCGACGCGGCGAGCGGCTGGTAGCCGTCGCCGAACTCCTCGCCGAAGACATGGTTGACGGCGGCGAGCACCTCGGGACGCGAGCGGTAGTTCTCGGTCAGCGAGAAACGCTGCTCGGCCGCTGCTCGGCGCTCGCGGAAGACACCGACGTCCGCATGCCGGAACCCGTAGATCGACTGGAACTCATCCCCGACGAAGAACATCTCCTTCGCGGGCCCTCCCCCGAGCAGGTCGATCACCTCGCACTGGAGCGCGTTCGTGTCCTGGAACTCGTCGACCATGATCCAGCGGAACCGCAGCTGCTCGGCCTCGAGGACGCGAGCGTCTCCGACGAGCAGGTCGCGCGCCAGGAGCTGGAGATCCTCGAAGTCGAGGGCAGACTCGCGCTCCTTGCCGGCCTGGTACTCGGCCGCGAAGAGGTCGAGCAGCTCCTGGAGGAGCGCCTTGTCGCGGGTTGCGACCAGCTCGAGCGCTGCCTTCTCGACGTTCTTGCGTGCTTCCTCGAAGGTCGCGGCCCGCGCACCCCGGGTCCGGAGCGCCGCAAGGTCGATCAGCGTGTCGGGAAGCGAGGGAAGGTCGAGCGCGGCCTGGGCCGCGGCGACATGATTCTCGGTCGCGCCCGTATCCTCGAGCAGACCCTGTGCGGCACCGCGCAGGTCACTGAGGCGGCCGTCGAGATCTGCCGGGTCGTCCAGCTCGAGCGTCAGCTCGCGTCCCGCCGAGCGCAGCGTCTCGTACACGCCCGTGAGCATCTTGCGGAGGCGCTTGCTCCCGTACGTCGCGAGCAGGGTGAGCCGCTCGGAGTCGCCCGCCGCGCAGAACGCCTCGAGCGCGCGGTCGAACGCCTCTCCGCGGAGAACGGCGCCGTGCTCCTCGTCGAGCTCGTGGAAGCGCGGGTCGATCCCGACCGAGAATGGATGCGCACGAAGCAGCCGGCTGCAGAACCCGTGGATGGTCGAGATCCAGGCCCCGTCCAGCTCGCGTGCGAGGTCGGGCCGCCCGCGCTCGAGAAGTGCGGCGCGGATGCGAGCCCGAAGCTCTCCGGCCGCCTTGCGCGTGTAGGTGATGACGAGCACCGACGCGACATCGAGGCCTTCGTCGCACACGGCGCGGACGAAGCGCTCGACGAGCACCGAGGTCTTGCCCGTCCCGGCTCCAGCCGAGACGAAGACCTCGCCGCGGGCCTCGACGGCGGCAGTCTGCTGCTCGTTCACGGGCGCGCCACCCGGCACATCGTCCAGAGGTCGCACCAGGTCGGGCACTCGCCGCCCTTGGGATCGTGCGCGACGTCACCAGTGCGGATCCGGCGCGCGGCGCCGAGCCCGTGCTCGCGGGCTGCCTCGACCTGCTCCCAGAACTCGTCCTCGTCGAGGTAGTCGGCCGGCTTGTAGCCCGGGAGATCGTCGCGCGACTCGGCGCGGAGCATCCCACGCGAGGCGCGGGCTCCCGAGAGCGCGCGGTAGAGGCCGCCGAGCGGCTCGATTCCCGCGAGGTCGCGCAGGACGAGCATGTAGAGCGGCACCTGGAGCCGCCGTTCCTCGTCGATCTGGCGTGCCGAGAACGATCCCTTTCCCGACTTGTAGTCCTGGACGATCCCACGCGCGCTCATCGGATCGATGTCGATCCGGTCGATCTTGCCGCTCATGAAGAGGCCGTCGCCGAGCTCGAGCCCGCGCTGCAGCTCGGGCGCGGAGCGGTCGGTGCCGAACCCGACCTCGAACCGCCTCGGCAGGAAGCCCACCTTCGAGTCGGCCTCCGCCCGCACGAATCGCACGAGGTCGTGCCGGAGCGACTCGCGCAGCTCGGCCGCCTCGACGTCGCGCAGCTCCAGTCGCACACCCGAGCCGAGAGCGTCGTCGAGGCAGCGCTCGAGGAATGCGATCGCGGGCTCGAGAATCTCCGGCGTCACGCGTTCGGCACCGAGCTCCTTCGGGAGGCCCGAGTAGAAGGCATACAGCGCCTGGTGGGCGATCTTGCCTCGGAGGAGCGCGTCGGACTCGGCGTCGATCGTCTTCGGGTCGATGACGCGCTCGAACAGCCAGGCCGACGAGCAGTCGAGGAAACGCTCGAGCTCCGTCGCGCCGAACACGGTGCGCCCGCCGAGCTGCTCCCGCACCACGGGGTTCTTGAGGGCAGTGTCCCGCTCGAAGGCCGTGAGCGCACGCCCGAGCCGGCGGGTCCAGCCGTTCGCGGCCGCGAGCGCCAGCGCGACGTCGCGGCCGTCCGGGTCCGCGGAGAGCCGGGCGAGGGCACGCAGGCGCTCCCGCTCGGTCGGGGCGGTCTCGACCGGCCAGGTCAGCTCCGAGAGCGCGCGCCTGCGCGTCGCGCGCTCGACGTCGTCGGGCGCAAAGACTGCGGCAGCGTCCTGCCAGAAGGGGCTCTCCTCGACTGGCGAGCCCTCGTCGCTGGCTGCCTGGCGGACGAGGTAGAGGCGCCGGGATGCGCGCGTGCACGCGGTGTAGAAGAGGTAGCGGTCGCGGCTCACCGGATCCGGCCGCTCGAGCCGGGCGCCGAGCTCCTTGCGCCGGTCGTCGTCGAGGAACGGCGAGCCCGAGCCGCGCCGAGGGAGACTGCCCTCCTCGAGCCCGAGAACGAAGACCGTGTCGAAGTGGCGTGTCCTCGCCCGAAGCAGGTCGAGAACGGCTACGCGTCCTGGCTCGCCGGACGGCGGCCCCGGGACATCGAGCCGTACGAGAGCCTCGAGCAGCTCCTCCTGCTCGAGCGCCCCACCTGCCTGCTCGAGCGAGGCGAGCTCGTCGAGCTGCTGGGTGACCGCGGCGAACGACCGCAGGTCGAGCCGAGCATGCTCGCCCGTCGGGGGCGCGTCGAGCCCGTAGGCGGATCGCACCATCGAGCCGGCCAATGCTCTGACGCCGTCGAGCGGCGACGGCGCGTCCCGAAGCTCGCGCAGCGCGACGAGCGGCGCCTCTCGGAGACGCTCGGTCTCCTCCTCGACACGACCCGGAGCGTCGATCGCCCGGCCCCGGAGCCTCCCCTCGACGAAGTCGACACCGGTGCGGCCGATCCCCGAGTACGGCGACCGCAGGAAGCTGTAGAGCTCCCGGCGGCCACCACCGCCCCAGGTGAACCGAAGCAGGGAGAGGAGCGCATGCCCGAGCGGGGTCAGCGGGAAGCGAACCGTCGCCTCGATCCCATAGGGGATCCCGAGACTGCCGAATACGGTCTCCAGCAGCGCTCGATAGCGCTCGACGGAGGGGACGATCACGGCGATCTCCTCGGGCCGGGTGCCGTCGCGGATCGCGCCGAGCAGCTCGTCTCCGACCAGCTCGAGTGTCCCGCGCCCTCCGGCGCCGGCGAGGAACCGGACGGCAGATCCGATCGCCTGCTGCTCGGCGCCCGGCTCGAACAACGCCCGCTCTAGGTGGGCGAGGGCCGGGGCCGCGAACTCCGCCGAGCGTGGCGGAAGCTCCTCGACTCGACCGGCGGCGAGCGCTGCGAGATCGCCGGCCGTGCGCGCCAGCGAGGCAAAGGCGGCCCGGCCAGGCTCGTAGGGGAGCGAGACGCAGACCTCGGAGCGGCCGGCCAGCGCCTCGAGCAGCGACCACTCGGCGGCAGTCAGGTCTTCGAAGCCGTAAGCGAGCACGGGCTCACCGTTCCAGGCGGCGAGATCGGAGCGAAGCCGTTCGCAGGCGTTCCGGCGCAGCAGGTCTCGATCCCAGAGCCCGACGCGGTCGAGCTCCGCGCGGTAGGCGGCGAAGAGCACTGCCAGGTCACCCTCGAGGTCGGTCGGGTCGAGGAGCCCGCCCTCGAGCTCGGCGAGCGCCGCAAGAAGCGAATCGGCGAAGCCCGAGAAACGGACCGAGGCGGAGAGCTCGGCACCGCTCTTGCGGGCGTTGGCCACTGCGCGGCGGGCAATCAGGGCGCGCTGCGCACCGCGCGCGACAGGCTTTGCGCCGGGGTCGCCGCCGGCGATCCTCTCGAACAGGTCGTCGAACGTCCCGATCGCGCCGCCGAGCAGGCAGCCCGCCCGTTCGAGCAGGTCTCGCTCGACGCGGGCGACGTCCGCCCGGTTCGGCACGATCAGAAACGGCTCGTCGTCGAGGCAGGCCAGATAGCGCTCGAGCAGGAGCGCGACCTTGCCCGCGTTTGCGGGCCCTGCAACCAGGCTGAGTGTCACGCAGCCATCGTAGTTTTGCGCCCTGACGGTGAGCCGCCCCGGGGCGTGATCGTTTGCCGCTGCGTGCGCGATTCAGCGGTCGGGCGAGTTCCCCGGCGAGCGTCGGCGGGATCGCGACGAGCCGTTGGCGCTCCTCGCGGGGCGCTGTCCCGAGGCCGAACAGCGGCGGCATCAGACTGCCTGCAGTTCCAGTCCAAATGGCACAATCATGGCCATCAGAGGGTTTCGCACCGCAATCATCTCTACAGACCCGCCATTCATCTGGGCCGTCTTGACTGCGATCGTTCTGTCGGCCGCGCTCGCCGTGACGCAGGCGATCGATTTCGGGGTGTTCGACCTGCGTTTCCGATCGCTCAACTCGAACACTCACGCGAGCATCTTCGGGATCGTCAGCCTTCTCGCGTGTGCATTCGCGGTCATCTTCTCGGCGATCTTCGCCAAGCGCACACACAGTGCCGTGCCAGCCATTCTCTCGGGCGCGCTAGCCCTGATACTCATCCTCCGGGTCTGGAATCCACCCCATGTCCTCGTACTCGCACTCCCGTTCACGGTGATTGCTCTGGTGATGCTGTGGCGCCAAGCGACGGGTGCCCGCGGCATCGTTCGCGCCGGCTGCCTGCTGCTGATCATCTCCTTCGCGATCCACCTCGCGGAGAGTAAGGCGTTCGTCGTTCTCAATCCCGATTCGTGGGCGTACCAGATCCGCTGTATCGTGAAGCACGACGCGGAGCTGAGCGGCTGGGTCCTGATCGGGGCGGGTTTTCTCTACCTGATCCTTGAGAAAACGCCCCGCGCTCAAAGGTCGGCGCCCCGCCCAAGGCCGGGGTCGGGCGGAAATGAGCCCGAACGAGACGTGTCTGAACGAGCGTCTATCGCCTGACGCGACGGTGTCTACGTTCCTGGTGAGCCGCAGTCGGGGGAAACCACCCTTCCCCCGACTCTGGGAGTCGAGCTCAGCTTGCGACGGACTTGGGCCGGCGGCCGCGACGAGCAGCCGGACGGCCGGGCATGTCCCCGGCGCATGAGTCGCATAGATCGGCGACCTTCGAGCCCCGGCGTGCGTCGGTAAACGTGACGCGCAAGGCGGCGCCTTTGTTCTCTCCTACTTCTTTTCCACAATTGTCACAGACAAGAACGGTTCTACGGGCCACGAAAATGCCTCCTTGACGAAACGGTCGAGACAGAAGTCAAGCAAAAAACGCCCGCGACATGCGGCAGTGCCAGATTTCATTGCCAACAAGGGTAACCCCTGTCTCATTCGGCCGGGTTGGATTCGAGCTCGGAAATCGGCTCGATCGCACCCTCCGCACGCTTGCGCCGCCGCGCCCAGATCCGGTGCCCGAAGAATGCGGCCACGATGAGCACGGCGATCACGATTGCCGCATACAAGCCGTACTCGGTAATGGCGTTGATCGCGGCCTGCCCGAAGTAGTACGCCCCGAGACCGATCGCGACCGCCCAGAGGATCCCGCCGAGAGCGTTGTAGAGCGCGAATTTCTTCCACTCCATGTGGCTGAGGCCCGCGAGCCACGCGACGGTGACGCGAAGCCCGGCGAAGAAGCGGCCGATCACGACCGTCTTCGGCCCGTGCTTCTGGAAGAACACCTCGCCTTTGGGAAGCAGCTTCGGCAGCGAGTCGCGCGCGATCGGGATCTTCGCGATCACCGGACGGCCGCCCTTCCTTGCGATCCAGTAGCCCACGTTGTCCCCGACGAACGCTGCGACGGCCGCAATCGCGATCACCTCGACGATGTTCCAACGGCCACTCGAGGCCAGCACCGCCGCGGCGATCAGCGCGGTTTCGCCCGGAAGCGGGATCCCGCACGACTCGACCGCGACAAGGGCGAACAGCAGGATCAGGCCGTAGGTCTCGAGATCGTGGGTGACCGCCAAGAGTTACGAGTCTAGTTGGGCGGGTTCCCCGTTCCGGTGCGGCGGCTGGCGACCTGTTTCCGGTAGGGTCGCGCGCGCAGTGAGGGTAGGCGTTCCCAGGGAGATTTCGAGCGGCGAGCAGCGTGTTGGGCTCGTTCCAGACGGCGTGGGCCGGCTCGAAGGCTTCACGGTTGTCGTCGAGCGCGGCGCCGGCGTGGCGGCGGGCTATCCCGACGCTGCGTACGCCGATGCGGGGGCGGAGTTGAGCGATGACGCCTGGAGTGGAGTGGACGCGATCGTCAAGGTCGCGGGGCCGACGGAGGACGAGCTCGCGCGGCTGAATGCGGGCGAGCTGCTCATTGCGTTCCTGCAGCCTCTGACCGAGACGGACCGGATCGCGAAGCTCCGCGAGAAGGGCGTGCTTGCCTTCGCGATGGAGTCGATCCCGCGAACGACGAGGGCGCAGGCGATGGACGCGCTCTCGTCGCAGGCCACCGTGGCCGGATACAAGGCTGTTCTGATCGGCGCCGACCGGCTGCCGCGGTTCCTGCCGATGCTGACGACCGCCGCGGGAACGATCCCACCGGCGCGAGCGCTCGTCCTCGGCGCCGGCGTCGCCGGCCTCCAGGCGATCGCGACCGCGCGCCGCCTCGGCGCGGTGGTGTCCGGCTTCGATGTGCGCCCGGCAGTCCGCGAGCAGGTGCAGTCGCTCGGGGCGGCCTTCCTCGATCTCGGCGTCGTCGGAGAGGAGACCGAGGGCGGCTACGCCCGCGAGCTGACGCCGGAAGAGCAGGCCCAGCAGCAGGCGGCGCTCGCCGAGCGCATCCCCGACTTCGACCTCGTGATCACGACCGCAGCGATTCCCGGCCGCCCGGCACCGAAGCTGATCCCGGCTTCGGCCGTCGAGAAGATGCGGCCGGGGTCGGTGATCGTCGACCTCGCCGCCGAGACGGGTGGCAACTGCGAGGTCACCCGTCCCGGCGAGGTGATCGACGTGAACGGCGTCACGATCGTCGGCACCCTGAACCTTCCGAGCGCGATGCCCGGCCACGCGAGCCAGCTCTACTCGCGCAACGTCTCCGCCCTGCTCGAGCACCTGGCGCCGTCGGGCGAGCTCTCACTCGACTGGGAAGACGAGATCACCGCAGGCGCCTGCGTCACACGACCGGAGGCTGAATGAGCCATTACGCACAGCTCGTCGTCGAGCTGACGATCCTCGCCCTGGCGATCTTCCTCGGCATCGAGGTGATCTCGAAGGTCCCGACGCTGCTGCACACGCCGCTGATGTCGGGGACGAACGCGATCCACGGGATCGTGATCGTCGGCGCGATCCTGATCGCCGGCACCGCCCACGGCGGTGTCGTTGCCTGGCTCGGGTTCGTGGCGATGATCCTCGCCTCGGCGAACGTGGTCGGAGGGTTCGTCGTCACCGACCGCATGCTCGAGATGTTCAAGCGGCGCGAGCCACCGAAGAAGACTGACGGCGACGACAAGCCCAAGGGGTCGTAGGTGGGACACACCACTTCGAGCCTGCTCTACCTGATCACGATCATCTGCTTCGTGCTGGCGCTCAGGTTCCTGTCGTCGCCGCGGACCGCCCGGCGCGGGAACCTCGTCGGCGCCGCTGGCATGGCGGTCGCGATCGCCGTGACGCTTGCCCAGCCGGGCGTTGCGATCAACTGGGAGATCATCGTCGGTGCCGCCATCGGCACGGCGTTCGGGGCGGTCGGCGCGCGGCGCGTGAAGATGACGGCGATGCCGCAGATGGTGGCGCTGTTCAACGGCGTCGGCGGCGGCGCGGCGGCACTCGTCTCGATCGCGGAGTTCCATCTGCTCGTGCCGGAGCCCGGCAACCTGCACCGGGACGTCTCGCTCGCGATCGTGCTCTCGGCGCTGATCGGGTCGATCTCGTTCTCCGGCTCGATGGTGGCGTTCGCGAAGCTGCAGGAACTGCTGTCGGGGCGGCCGATCACCTATCCCGGCCAGCAGATCGTCAACCTCGGCCTGTTCGGCGCGCTGATCGCGGGAGGGATCGCGATCGTCGCCGGCTACGAGGAGCAGTGGGTGCTCGTCGCAATGGTGCTCGGCGCGCTCGTCTTCGGCGTCCTGTTCGTGCTGCCGATCGGCGGGGCGGACATGCCGGTCGTGATCTCGCTGCTGAACGCCTTCACCGGCCTTGCGGCGGCGGCGACGGGCTTCGAGCTGGGCTCGAACGTATTGATCGTCAGCGGCGCCCTCGTCGGCGCCTCGGGGACGCTGCTCACGATGATGATGGGGAAGGCCATGAACCGGTCGCTCGGGAACGTGCTCTTCGGCGCGTTCGGGCAGGTGCAGGCGGGGGCGGGGTCCACGACCGCGCTGACAGGCACCGTTCGCTCGGTGAACGCCGAGGACGTGGCGATCATGCTCTCGTACGCGCAGAAGGTCGTGATCGTGCCCGGGTACGGGCTCGCGGTCGCTCAGGCCCAGCACGCGGTGCGGGAGCTCTCCGACCTGCTCGAGGAGAAGGGGATCGAGGTGACGTTCGCGATCCATCCGGTCGCAGGGCGGATGCCTGGCCACATGAACGTGCTGCTCGCCGAGGCGAACGTGCCGTACACCGCGCTGAAGGAGATGGACGAGGTCAACCCTGAGTTCCCGCAGACCGATGTGGTGCTCGTGATCGGCGCGAACGACGTCGTCAATCCGGCCGCGCGCAACGAGCCCGGAAGCCCGATCTACGGGATGCCGATCCTGAACGTCGACCAGGCGAAGCAGATCGTCGTCAGCAAGCGGTCGATGGCGACCGGCTTCGCGGGGATCGACAATCCGCTCTTCCTCGATCCGAAGACGGCGATGCTGTTTGGCGACGCCAAGGAATCGGTCCTGAAGCTGATCGCGGGCGTCAAGGCGCTGTGACCGGCGGCGGCGTCCCGGTCTTCGCGGGCCGCGACGTCGAGCTTGCCGTGCCGCCCGAGGTCGCCGTCGAGGCGGTCAGGGACGCGTTCGTCGCCCACTACCGCGGCGAGTGGACGATGCCGCCGAAGGTGTACGTCACGAACTACCCGGCGGGCGACTTCCGCGCGATGCCGGCCCTCGGCGGCGGGTTCGCGCTCCTCAAGTGGGTCACGTCGTTCCCGGGCAATCCGGCGCAGGGCCTGCCGACCGTGAGCGGGCTCGTGCTGCTCTCCGATGCGGACACGGGGCAACTGCGGGCTGTGCTGGACGCGGGAGCGGTGACCGCGCTCCGGACGGGCGCAGCGGCCGTGCTTGCGGCGGAGACGCTCGGCCGGGCGGATGCGAAAACCGCGGCGGTGATCGGCGCCGGCGTGAACGGCCGCGCTGCGGCAAGGACGTTCCTCGCCCGCGGCTGCGACGTGTCGCTCTGGGACGTCGACGCGGAGCGCGCGAAGCGCGCCGCCGACGAGCTCGGCGCGTCGGTCGCGGGCTCGCTCGACGAGGCGCTCGGTGCCGACCTGCTCGTCACGGTGACCCCGGGCCACGAGGTGCTGCTCGACGACGGCTCGCTCGCGGAGGGCCAGCACGTGAGCCTGATGGGGGCCGACGGACCGGGGAAGGCCGAGATCTCGCCCGGCGAGCTTGCTCGCACCCGGATGTTCTGCGACGACTGGGAGCAGGCAAGCCACGGCGGCGAGCTCGCGCATGCGGTCGAGGCGTGGCTCGTCGAGGAGTCGGGCGTCGGGCGCCTGGGCGGCGTCCTCGCGGGGGACGAGCCGGGTCGGGAGTCGCCCGCGGAGATCACGACGTTCGACTCGACCGGTCTCGCGATTCAGGATCTGGCGATTGCTCTGGCCGCGCTGAGACGCGCCGGCGAGCTCGAACTGCGCTCGCTCGCTCTCTAGCGGCGTGCTTTGAATCGGCGGGGTTCCGTGAGAGGATCGCGGGACGGGGTCCCCATCACCGACCGAAAGGAGCAGCTTGAGACGTCTTGCGCCCCTGAGCGGCATTGTGTTCGTGGTACTCGTGGTAGTCGCCTTCGTACCACTTGGCGGTAAGACCCCCAGCCTCAAGAAGACGCCGGCCGAGATCGCGGATTTCTATTCGAAGCATCATTCGAAGGAGTCCGCGGCGGCCTTCGTGCTCGCGATCGGCGCCGCTTTCCTTGCGGTATTCGTCGCCTCGGCCTGGGCGTTGATCCGCGACGAGGGCCAGGTGTGGGGGTCGCTGTTCTTCGGTGGTGGAATGGTCGCTGTCGCGGGATTCCTGGTCGGAGCGGCTATGCATCTGGCCTTGGCCGACGGCGCCAAGCACGGCCTCGACCCCGTGGCGCTCCAGGCGCTGAACGCGATCGACAACGATGACTTCCTTCCCTTCGGGATCGGGATCGCGATCATGCTCCTCGGGGCAGCCGGAGCGATGATCCCGCAGCGCGGGGCGCTGAGGTGGTTCGGCTGGGTCGGTCTCGTGCTCGCCCTTGCCTCGTTCACGCCCGCGGGCTTCCTCGGCTTCGTCGGGGCCGGGATCTGGGTTATCGCCGCGAGCATCGTGCTCTTCATGAGGGGCGGCAAGAGCGCCTCGGGCTCGCCCGCTGCGGCGTAGACAGTCGTTCTGGGGGTCGGCGGTTACGCGCCGCCGACCCCCGGCGTGAGCGCTCGGGCAGGGTCGAACGCGGCGAGCTCGGGCGTCGGCTTGGCGAGGATCGCCTGGGCGACCAGGTCGCCGCACTCGAAGCCGAGGACGTTTCCGTGGCCGGAGTAGCCGCCCGCGACCCAGACCCGGTCGCTGCCCGGCAGCCGCCCCGCGAGCGGGAGCAGGTCGGCCGTCTGGCCCCAGAATCCGGACCAGCGGTGAGTGATCTCGGGCTTCCGGCCGAAGAGCTGCTCGGCGAATGCCTCCAGCTGCCCCTGGACAGCGGAGGTCGTCTCGTCGGTGGCCGTGCGCTCGGTCTCGACGCTCGTGTCGCGGCGCCCTCCGAGGATCAGCCGGCCGTCCGGAAGCTGCTGCCAGTAGTCGTAGCCCCCGCGTGCGTAGTGCGGCCGGTCGTAGAGCAGCTCGAGCGGCTCGGTCGCGAGCACCTGACCCCGCATCGGCGTCACGAACGGCCGGAGCTCGGGCGCGAGCGCATCGGTCATCCCGTCGACCGCGAGCACCACCACTTCGGCATCGAGCCGGTCGACCTCATCGGGCTCGACGGGGCGCCACTCCACGATCTCCGCTCCGGCCTCGGCTGCGTGCTGCGCGAGCCTCCTCACCCAGACCGCGGGCTCGAGAGCGCCGTCGCCCGGATGGACGAAGCCACCCGCGAAGAGCCGTCGGAGCCGTTCCGGAACGGGGTCGAGCCACTCGGCCTCGAAGCCGTCGTCGCGGAGGGCCTCGTACTCGCGACGCAGCATCTCGAGCTCGTCGGCGTCGACCGCAAGCCGAAGGCTCCCGACCCGGCGAAGAGCGTCGCCCGCGAGCTCCGACATGCGATCGAGCGTCTGCTCCGTCAGCGCCCAGTGCATCTGGGCCTGGTCGGCTCCGAGCGTTTCGCGGGCCTCGTCGTACGGCGGGCAGAGACCGCGTAACGCGAACCCGCCGTTGCGGCCGCTTGCGCCGGAGGCGATCTCCTGCCCCTCGAGGAGCCTCACACGGAGGCCGGCTCGGGCGAGCGTGAGCGCGCAGGAGCATCCTGTGACGCCACCGCCGACGACAATCACGTCGACGGGGCCTGACGCGTCGCTGACGGGCACTGCCGACAGCGGCTGAGCGAGCCAATATGAAGTTGTCATCACGAGCGGCTGATCCTACGGTCGGTGCATCACCTCCTGTAGATCCCGGCTCTGACCTCGACGCGACCGTCGAGCTCGAGCTCGACGAGGGCCCCGGCCGCCTGCCCTGGGGTCAATCCGGTCGTACGGGCGATCTGGTCGACGGTCGATGCGCCGGCCTCGATCGCAGCGAGCACGATCGCCGCGGCCGAGCCTGCCGCCGGTCCCTGGGGCGCCGAGGTCGGCGGCTCGATCCCGATTGCCTCGAGCACGTCCGCTGCGCACGTCACCGGGGTCGCGCCGAGGCGAAGCAGCGCATTGGCGCCCTGCGACAGCGCCGACGTGATCTCGCCCGGAACCGCGAGCACCTCCCGCCCCTCCTCGAGTGCGAGGTCGGCCGTGATCAACGCCCCGCTCCGCTCGCGCGCTTCGACGACGACCGTTGCGAGCGCCAGACCGGCGACGATGCGATTGCGGGCCGGGAACCGCCACGGGGCCGGGGCGACGCCAGGCGGATACTCGGCCACGAGCAGCCCACGCTCGCCGATCTCGCGCCCAAGCGACGTGTGCGCCCGCGGGTAGTCGCGGTCGATGCCGCAGCCGAGCACGGCGACGGTCTCACCGCCTGCCTCGAGACAGCCGCGGTGGGCCCAGCCATCGATGCCGCGGGCAAGCCCTGAGATCACGACGACGCCCGCGGCCGCGAGGTCGCGCGACAGGGACCGCGCGACGTGCGCCCCGTAGTCGCTGCACGCGCGCGCACCGACGACCGAAACCGCCGGGCGGGCAAAGATCTCAACGGGAGCAGCGCCGCGCAGGAAGATCCCCGGAGGTGGGTCGTGGATCGCTTTCAGTCGCGCCGGAAACGCCGCGTCGGAGCGGCCGATCCAGCGATAGCCGCCCTCGGTGAGACGTCGAAGCTCGGCCGCGTCGTCGAACGACGCGACAAAGGCGGCGAACCGCGCCGTTCGGCTCTCGCGGTCGGTCGCGTGCATGTCCCGCGAGGCCGCGAACATCGCGAGGGCGAGTTCGCTCACCTGCCGAGCTCCGACGGGGAGCGATATGACAGCGCCTCGGCAACATGCTCGGCCGCGATGCTCTGGGCTCCGGCGAGCGCCGCGATCGTCCGCGACACCCGCGCGACCTTCGCGCGGCCCCGCCCGGACAGAGGCAGCCGCTCAACGGCGCGGCCGAGCAGCTCCTCTCCCTCAGCCGACATCTTCGAGCGCATGCCGATCGCCGTTCGCGCGATCAGCACGCGGTCGCGAACCGCCGGCGAGCCCTCGCTCGGCGCCCCGGCGAGCTCGGCTGCGCGTGGTCGAGGCAGTGCGACGACGAGGTCGAAGCGATCGAGCAGCGCCCGTGACAAACGGTCGCGGTAACGGTCGAGCGCCTGCGGCGAGCACGAGCAGCCGGCCGCCGCGTCGCCCCTGCCCCCGCATGGGCAAAGGTTCATGGTCCCAACGAGCTGGAACTTCGCGGGGAACGTGCACCGGCCGCCGACCCGCGCGATCGCGATCACGCCGTCCTCGAGCGGTTGGCGAAGCGCTTCGAGCACGTTGCGGGCGAACTCCGGCAGCTCGTCGAGCAGCAGGACTCCGCGATGCGCAAGCGTGGCCTCGCCCGGACGCGGATTCGAGCCGCCGCCGACGATCGCGGCCGCAGAGGCGGTGTGATGCGGCGCCCGGAACGGCGGCGTCCGGATCAGCCCGGCGCCCGGGTCGAGCACGCCCGCGATCGAGTGGATCCGGGTGACCTCGAGCGCCGCCGCGTCGTCGAGCGTCGGCAGGATCCCGGGCAGCCGTCGAGCGAGCATCGTCTTGCCGATCCCGGGAGGGCCGGCGAGCAGCAGGTTGTGACCGCCGGCGGCGGCGATCTCGAGCACGCGCCGCGCCCGTTCCTGGCCGCGCACGTCCGCCAGGTCGGGCGGCACGGGGGATCGGTCGGCCGACGATGCCGGGGCCGGCGCCGGCGGATCCCCGTGGCCGCGGAAGTACGCCACCGCCTCCGAGAGATGGCGGACCGGGATCGGCTCGATTCCCGCGAGCGCCACCTCCGGCCCCGACTCTGCGGCACACACGAGACGATGCGAGCCGTTCCGTCTCGCGCCCTCGGCAGCGACCAGCGAACCGGGCACAGGCCTCAGCCGGCCGTCGAGCGCGAGCTCGCCGACGGCGGAGTGCCCGGCGAGGCAGCCGACCGGGATCTGGCCGGAAGCGGCGATGAGCGCCAGTGCGATCGGCAGGTCGAAGCCCGGCCCTTCCTTCCGCAGGTCGGCCGGCGCGAGGTTCACGATGATGCGGTTGCCCGGCCAGTCGAGCTCGGCCGATTCGATCCCGCTCCGCACTCGCTCCTTGGCTTCCTGGCAGGCCCGGTCGGCCAGGCCGACGATCGCGAACTTCGGAGCGCCGAGCTCGACGTGCGCCTCGACCTCGACCCGCCGGGGCTCGAGACCGACGAGAGCATGAGTGACTGCACGCGCGATCATGTTGTCAGTTTAGACAATCGAGCGAGCGAAAAGTGTCACAGCTTCGTGCCGGTTTTCGAGAAGGGTTGCCCTACGCGCGACGCGCGACGAGCACGTCTTCGAAGTACTCGCCGGCCCGGCGGCCCGTGCGCCGGTTCACATGCCGCCGGTAGCGACCGTCGAGCCGCAGGCCGGCCCGCTCGAGCACCTCGGGGTAGAGCTCGCGGCGGTCGTTCACGACGACGAGCAGCGGCGCCCCGGGCCTGAGCGCCTCCGACGAGCGTCCGAGGACACCGGCGATTCCCTCGACGTACCGACCGAGCGCGTCACGGCTCGAGCCGGCGGCCGCGGCTCCCAGCTCCCGCTCCCGCAGGTCGTCGAGGCCGAGCAGCTCATAGGCGTACCGATGCTGCTCGTGGTAGTCGATCAGCCCCGGGTACGGCGGCGAGGTGATCACCGCGTCGAACCCCGATCCGGGATCGACCTCGAGCGAGTCCCCGTGCAGGACACGCGCCTCCCCCGGTCCACGCACCTTCGCGAACGCCTTGAGCCGCGTCAGCGTGTCGAGTGTGTAGCGCCGCACGAAGTGGTCGGCGTGCTCGACCGGGCGGCATTCGCGCTTGTGCTTGTAACACCAGTACGGCTCGATCTGGGGGGCGCTCGGGAAGTCGAGGTCGAAATGGGATGTTCGGCGCGCCGAGCGCGCCGCCCGCGCGAGCACGATCCGCAGTACGTCGGCGTTCTCGTACTCGCCGATCAGCGAGCGGAACCGCAGCAAATCCTCGGCCGCCTGCGGCGCGAACCACGTCGCGACATATCCCGTCGCCGCGCCGGCCGACCCCTCGCCACGCTCGTACCGGCCGAGCGCGTCCCGCAGGTCGTGCTCCAGAGTGAAGAGGTTGTAGCGGCCGGTCTTGACCCGCATCAGGAGGCAGTTGAACGCCGCCAGGTCGATCCCTGTCGCCTCGTGCCCGCTCTCGAGCGACTGCACGAGCGTCGTGCCGGAGCCCGCGAACGGGTCGAGCACGCGCCCTCCGGCAGCAACGTGACGCCGGAGGAGCTCCTCGACGAGCTGCGGGATGAACTTCCCGAGATACGGATGGAGGCGATGGACGTGCTTCGTGCGCTCCCGCTCGGGTAGCTCGCGCTCCGACCATGAGAGCTCGACGTCGAGCTCGGCGTACAGCGCATCCTGGGTCGCCGCCATCCGGACTGATTCGGGGGTGAGCAGCCCTTTCCTGGTCCACCAGGGCTAGAACGCGCCCTTCAGGCACTGCAGCTCACGCCCACGCACAGCCACGACGTCGAAGCGAACGGCGTAGCCGCGGTACTGCGGGCGGAAGGCGAGCCACACCTCGGCCGCCCTGCGCACGCGCCGGATCTTCTCCGGCGTCACCATCTCGAGCGGGTCGCCCCAGGCGCGGGCCCGACTTGTACTTCACCTCGCAGAAGACGACCGTGTGCCCCCGGAGCGCGACCAGGTCGAGCTCGTAGCCGGCCACCCAGCGGTTGCGGTCGAGCAGCCGGTAGCCGCGGAGGCGGTACCACCACGCGGCGCGACGCTCGGAGGGGTGCCTAGGCTTCGGCCGCGACGAGCTCGACGTCGGACTCGGTCCTGTAACACAGTGCCTGGAACGAGCGCCGGTGGATCTCGCTCGGACCGATCCGCCGTACGGCGGCGCTGTGCGTGGGAGTGATGTAGCCGACGTGCGAGGCGAAGCCGTATCCCGGGTAGAGCGCGTCGACCGCATGCATGTAGCGGTCGCGGGTCACCTTCGCGACGATCGAGGCGGCGGCGATCGCGGCGCTCTTCTCGTCGCCGTCGACGACGGCCCGGTGCACCGGGGCGAGGGGCCCCAGCTTGAAGCCGTCCACGAGGCAGACATCCGCGGGCTGGCAGGCCCAGAGCGCCTCGCGCAGGCCGCGCAGGTTCGACTTGTGCAGCCCGTCCCGGTCGATCACGCCGGGGGGAAACACGTGAACCGACACACGCTCTGCCGCGGCCACGACGGCTCGGTAGAGCTCCTCGCGACGCTCGGGCCCGCATTGCTTCGAATCGTTCAGGAACGCCAGCGGGCGGACGCGATGGTCGCGCAGCCGATCGAGATCGAGCAGCACGCCCGCGGTGACGAGCGGCCCCGCCAACGGCCCGCGACCGGCCTCGTCGGCACCGGCGACGAAGCGCACGCCGAGCCGACGGTCGAACGAGAAGAGCCTGAGCCCGGTTCGCCGGGGAGCGGTTCGCTGAGCCACCGGGCGAGGATAGCGACGGAGGCGGCGCGCGCCTAGTGGCCGAAAAGGGCGGTGCTAGTGCTGGCGCAACTCGCGGACACGGGCCTTCTTGCCGACCTTGCCGCGGAGGTAGTACAGCTTCGCCCGGTTCACGTCGCCGATCGCCATGACCTCGAGCTTGTCGATCTTCGGTGAGTGCAGCGGGAACGTGCGCTCGACGCCGACGCCGAAGGAGTTCTTGCGGACCGTGAAGGTCTCGCGCACTCCGGCGCCCTGACGCTTGATCACGATCCCCTCGAAGACCTGGACGCGCTGGCGGGTGCCCTCGATCACCTTGAAGTGCACGCGGACGGTATCGCCGGCCTTGAAGCGCGGCACTTCGCGCAGCTGGCTGCGCTCGATTTCCTGGATGATCGTGCTCATGGTGAGAGGGCTCTGCTCAGGGCGAATAGGCCCCGGAAGGCTCGGATCATGCTAGCAAGCCTCGGCCCTGTGACCTACAGCCGAGCGAAGATCTCCTGGATCGAGAGCCGTCCAGGGGGCCAGTAGGTCGCGACAACCTTGCCGATCAGGTTGGCACGCGGCACCGTTCCCCACCGGCGCGAGTCGCAGGATCCGGCGCGGTTGTCGCCCATCATGAAGTAGTGCCCCGGCGGGATCTTCTGCGCCTTGAAGCTGAAGTGGTCGCGGTACTGCGGGTTGATGTAGGGCTCGTCGAGCTTCTGGCCGTTGATGAAGACGTAGCCGTTCTTCTCGGCCCAGGTGTCTCCCGGCATGCCGATCAGCCGCTTCACGTACACCCCGCCCGTGCCGCAGGCGGTCAGCGCCCTCGGGGGCGTGTTGAAGACGACGATGTCGCCGCGCGTGGGGCCGCCGATCTCGTAACAGATGCGGCAGGCGAGAACGCGGTCGGAGCCGCTGAAGAGCCCTCCTTTGGCCAGGCAGCCCTCACCCGGGAGCGCGCAGTGAAGCGTCGGCTCCATCGAGCTGGACGGGATCCGGTACGGGTTGATCACCCACTGCTTGATCGCGAGCACGATCAGGATCGCGCCGAGGATCGTGACGAGCCAGTCGATCGTGACCCGTAGGCCTCGTGGCAGCCCTACGGTCAGGCGGTCGATGGGATTTCTCAACGGACATGCTCCTTCCGCCAGCTCTCGATTCGGCCGTGGTCGCCCGACAGAAGGACGTCGGGAACGCGCCAGCCGCGGAACTCGGCCGGGCGCGTGTAGTGCGGATACTCGAGCCTGCCGTCGAGCTCCTCGGAAAAGCTCTCCAGCTCGCCGGAGCCCTCCGCGAGGGCACCCGGAAGCCGGCGCGCGATCGCGTCGAGCAGCACCATCGCCGGCAGGTCGCCGTTCGACAGGACGTACGGCCCGATCGAGATCGAGTCCGTGCAGAGGTGCTCGACGATCCGCTCGTCGAAGCCCTCGAACCGGGCGGAGAGGAGCGTCAAGTGCTCCTCCTTCGCGAGCGCTTCCACCAGTTCCTGCGTCAACGGGCGACCTTGCGGGCTGAGCGCGACGACCCGGTGTGCCGGCTGCCCACCGTACGCAGCATCGAGGGCCGCAGCGACGACATCGACGCGGAGCACCATCCCGGCACCGCCGCCGTACGGCGTGTCGTCGACGCTGCCGCCCGACACGGGCGTCGTGTCGCGGTAGGAGTAGAGCCGGAGGTCGAGCTCCTGGCCCAGCACTGCTGCGACAGGGCGCTGCTCGGTGATCCAGGCGTAGGCATGCGGAACGAGGGTGAAGACATCTAGGCGCAAAGGAGGCGGTCAGTCGGGCTCGGAGAATCCGGCTGCCACCAGGATACGCCCCGCATCGAGATCGACGGACAGGACACACGCCTCGACCAGCGGGAGCAGCACGCCGTTGCCGAGGTCGAGCGCGTCGTTCGCGGGGCCGGGGAGCACGTCGGCGACATGTCCGAGGCTGCGCCCGCCCTCCTCGACGACCTCGAGCCCGACGCAGCTGGAAGATGTAGTACTCGCCCTCCTCGGTCGCCGGCAGCGCTTCACCGGGAACCTCGAGCAGCGAGCCGCGCCCGACCTCCCGGTTGAGCCGGATCACCGGGCGACCGCCGGCGCCGCGGCGCGCGACGACGACCTCGGCCTCGGCTCCGGCCGCGAGGAAGCGCGACCCGAGCTTGAACCAGCGCGCATCGTCGCTCGCGTCCTCGACGAAGAACGCACCGTCGACGCCGTGCGGTCGGCCGACGCGGCCGATCACGACCCGCTCGGGCCCGCTCAATCCGCGATCTCGACGAGCACGCGCCGCCCGTCGCGGGCAGAGCTTGCCCGGACGACGGTGCGGAGCGCACGGACGATGCGCCCGCCGCGCCCGATCACCTTGCCGACATCGTCGGGCCCCACGTGCAGGAGCAGGACGAGCGCGCCGTCGCGCTCCTCGCTGTCCACACGCACGGCGCCGGGATCGTCGACGAGCTCACGCGCGAGATACGCGAGTAGCTCGGCCACGATGCCCTACGAGATGCCCTTGACCTTGATCAGACGGGCGACGGCCTCGGTCGGCTGCGCGCCCTTGTCGAGCCAGCTCTTGACCTTTGCGTCGTCGAGCTCGATCAGGGAAGGCTCGGTCTGCGGGTTGTAGCGGCCGACGATCTCGAGGAACCTGCCGTCACGCGGCGAGCGCGAGTCGGCCGCGACAACGCGGTAGATCGGATTCTTCTTGGAGCCCACGCGAGTGAGCCGGAGTTTGACTGCCATGCCTCTAGGTTACCGACGACCGGACCGCTTCTTGTTGGCCTTCCGTTTCTTCGCCCCTGAGCGGCGCTCGAGCGGTGCCACGGCACGGGTCGGCGCCCCTGGTGCGCCGGCGCCCGTCAGCCCCTCCATTCCTGGGATTGCGGGCATCTTGCCCTTCCCCATCTGGCCCATCATCTTCTCCATCATCTTGCGGGCCTCGAGGAGCTGGTTGACGTCCTGGACGGTCGTTCCGGAGCCGTTCGCGATGCGGAGGCGGCGCTTGCCGTCGATCGTGTGCGGCATCGAGCGCTCACGCGGGGTCATCGAGAGCACAACTGCCTCGACGCGCTTCATCTTGCTCTCGTCGATGTCGGCGTCGGCGAGCTGGCCCATGCCCGGGATCAGCTTCATCACGCCCTGCAGCGGCCCCATCCGGCGGAGCATCTTCTGCGCGCTCAGGAAGTCGTCGAAGGTGAACTGCCCCTTGCGCATGCGAGCTTCCATCTCGGCGGCCTCGTCCTCGGAGGTCGCCTGCTCGGCACGCTCGATCAGTGTGAGGACATCGCCCATCCCGAGGATCCGCGAGGCCATGCGCTCGGGGTGGAACACCTCGATCGCGTCGAGCTTCTCGCCGGTCGAGGCGAACATGATCGGGCGGCCGGTGACGCTCTTCACCGAGAGCGCGGCGCCGCCGCGGGCGTCGCCGTCGAGCTTGGTGAGAACGAGGCCGTCGATGTCGATCCGCTCCTGGAAGGCGATCGCGACGGCCACGGCCTGCTGGCCGGTCATCGCGTCGAGCACGAGCAGCGAATCGGTCGGCTTGGCAGCCTCCCGGACGCGGCCGAGCTCCTCCATCAGATCCTCGTCGACCTGGATACGACCGGCGGTGTCGACGATGATCGTGTCGAGGCCCTCGGCCCGCGCGCGCTCGAGCCCGGAGCGAACGGCCTCGACCGGATCGGTCGTGTCCGAACGGAAGACGGGAACGCCGATCTGCCGGCCGAGCTGCTCGAGCTGGTCGATCGCGGCGGGACGCTGGAGGTCGGCAGGAATCAGCCCCGGCTTCCGGCCGTTGGCCTTGAGCCGGCGGGCGAGCTTGGCGGCGGTCGTCGTCTTACCGGAGCCCTGAAGGCCGGCGAGCAGGATGACCGCCTCGCGCTTGAGCTCGAGCTCGGCGGTCTCTGCGCCGAGGAGCTCGGTCAGCTCCTCGTGGACGATCTTCACGACCTGCTGACCCGCGTTCAGCCCCTTGGCGATCTCCTCGTCCAGCGCCCGCTCGCGCACCCGCGCGACGAAGTCGTTGACCACCTCGAGGTTGACGTCGGCCTCGATCAGCGCGAGCCGGATCTCGCGCATCGCACGGGAGATCGACTCCTCGTCGAGGCGCCCGCCCTTGCGCAGGCCGCCGAGCGCCGTACCGAGCCGTTCGGAAAGGGTGTCGAACATCGAGCCAGTGTAGATGGGCGCGCCGCCGATGAGCTCGACGATCGCCCGGTCGGCAGGCGCGCTATCGGGAGGGGCAGCCGTCCGACCGCCCCTCCCGACTCACCCCGCTAGGTGACGTTGATCGTCCCGTGCATCCACGGATGCACGACACAGAAGAAGGAGAGCTTGGTACCGGCGGGCGCGGTCACCTTGATCGAGATCGAGCTGTGCTTCGCACCTTCGATCGCGATGCTGTCGCCGGCGCCGTCGAGCCCGGGGCTCCCCTTGTCGACGGTCCAGTGAGCGATGTCGTTCGACGGCCCGGGAGGTGCCTTCGGGTTGCGGATGAGACCGCCGATGATCGCGTTGCAGACCTTGTTGCCGCCGTTCTCGCATCCGTTGATCTGCGAGTCCGTCCCAGGCAGGTCCTTCTGGCCGACCACGGAGATCGTGTGCGGCTCCGAGGTCGGCTTCCCTTCGTAGGTGAACGTAAGTGTCGAGCCGCTCTTGACCGAGATCGTGCCAGGCGCGAAATACATCCTGTCGGTCGCGCTCTTGTTGATGGCGTAGGTCTCGCCCTTGTCGGTCGCCTTGATCGTGACTCCGCCCTGGCGATTCGATCCGAACGCGGCGCTCGTCGCGAGAAACGCGAAGAGCACGGCGATCGCGGAACTGCCCATCATTAGGTGCCTCTTGCTCATTCGGCCATCCTTTCGAGTCTGGTCTTCCGTAGCGGGGGGCGTGCGCTCGGAAGCGTCCGCAGAGGCGCTTAATTCGCGCTTAACGTCCCTGGACAGCTCGATAGGCTGAACTCTGATGCTCGTCCGTTCTCGCCCGTCGTTGTCCATCAAGTGAGCGAGGACGAGTTCTCGATGAACCGGTCGACCGCGATGTTGACCGCGTTCGCCCGGATCGATTGTGGCTGTGGCCGCTCTGCCACAAGGCTCGATCAAGCCGCGTGGTGCATCCACACGTTCGGCTCCCAGTAGCTTCCGAGATCGGCTTCATGGTCGATCTCGACGGTGGTGAGCCCGCCCGGGAACCAGTAGTTGCCACTCTCCGGGAACGCCATCTGCGTCCATTCCTCCCACTCTCCCACCGTTCCGGAAATCCGTAACGAGCGCGGCTCGGGCTTCAGGATCGTGGCGCCGGCGCGTTCGTGGACCCTCATCCACGGGTCGAAGAGCAAGCCGTCGGCACGTCTCCAGGCCGCATATCGCTCGATCGGCACGAGCGGGTAGCGCTCCTTCCAGTTCGGGCGAACCGGAGCGATCAGCGCCGAAAGGCCGTGGCGCGCGGCGAGCCCGCGCAGCTCGGAGACGGCCACCGCGCTGACGCCACGACCCTGGTGGTTCTGCGGGACCGCGATCAGCATGGCGCAGAGAGCGTTCTCGCCGCCCTCGTCGAAGCCTCGGGCGATCGCGCCGTCGATCCCGGCTGGGAGGTCTTCGATGCTCCCGTCCCATCGAATCGGCAGCGAGTGCCCTCGGGCAAGGATCGTCTTCGCCTCGTCGAGGAGGACGAACTGGAACTCGGGCCGCTCTTTCGTCAGGCGGCTCCAGTACGCGTTGATCACGTCGCCGTGGTGGTTGTACTCGGGGATGGAGTCGGTCGTTTCCACCCACGCTCGCTCCAACAGATCGGGCCGCTCGGCAGCGGTCACGGCTTTCATCTCGCCCTGATCATGACGCCTGCGCCCCTCATACTGGGGACATGGATGACGACCGCCCGCCCATCTGCCCTGTCTGCGGCGTGACCATGGTCCCGGCAGCCTTGAGCGCGCGCGAATCACAACGGGACGAGTGGATCTGCCTCGAGTGCGAGGAGATCGCCGCGACCGACGAAGACCGCTGACCCACCGCCCCCGGTCGGGCCGTCAGAGCCGTTCGATCGTGAACAGCCCACCGTTCTGGTCGCTGGCGTAGACGAGCCCGTCTGCGTCGGCGAACGCGTCGACGATCGTCAGCGCACGCGTCCTTCCGGGGCGGTCGTCGATCATCCGCTCCGGAACCTGAGGGACGAGCGCTGCGACCTCCTGCGGCCGGTACGGATCCGAGAGGTCGTAGACGCGGACGCCCGCGTTGTTGTAGGTGCCGACGATGGTCGTCGAGCTGACGAGGCTTCCGGGCCGGTTCTCGTGGACGTTGTGCGGGCCGAAACGACCGCCCCGGGCGATGTAGTCGTCCTCGTCGGGGACTGGAAAGGTCGAGATCGACACGGGGTTCTCCGGCGCGCGGATGTCGAACGTCCAGATGTGCTTGACGCCGTCCTCGCGGCGCTCGAGCACCGACTCGTCGACGACGACCATGAGATCGCGGTCTGGAAGCGGAAGGGCGTTGTGAGTCCCACCTCCGAACGGTGGGCACCAGTTGCGATGGGAGATCAGGCTGAGGTTCGAGCGATCGGAGACGTCGACGAGCGTGACGCCGCCGTCCCGCCAGGTCACGTAGGCCGTGTCGCCCGAGACGATCCCGTGATGGCACGAGTACCTTCGCTCGCCCCAGGTCGGTGTCTCGCCGCCCGCGGTGTGCATGCCGGGAAGCCAGAAAGACCCTGCATACGCCGGTTTCGTCGGATCGCCGACATCGAGCGCCATGAAGATGAAGTCGCTCCATCCGTCGGGCATCGCCGATACGTACGCCCAGCGGCCGCCCGTGTACCAGACGCGATGCACGCCGACACCGTCGATCGGGGCGAAACCGATCTCGCGCGGCGCGGCGGGATCGGAGGTGTCGTAGATCCGTACACCCGCGGCGTACCCGCGATCGCTCTCGCCTGCCAGGCGCTCGCTCATCGAGCCCGAGTAGTACTGCCGGTCGTCCTCGAGGGTCTTCACGCGCCCGAGATCCTGCGCGTTCGCGACGAGCAGCAGGCCGTCGGCGGATTGCAAATGAAGGCTCCACGTCCCATCGGGACACTGCACGTGCCCGACCGCTCTCGGCGCGCGCGGGTCGCGAACGTCGATCACGGAGAACCCCTGGGAGAACATGTGCCCGACGTAGGCGTACCCCTGGTTGACCATCACCTGCTGCCCGTCGGGGCGCCCGCCCATGTCCGAATGGCCGAGCAGGCGCATGTTCCGAGCGTAGGCGGGCGTTGGTGGCGCTGCGCTTGCCATCTCGACGTGCGAGCCTAGTCGCTACGCCGGGACGGTCACCTGCTTCGACAGGCTCTTCGTGTTCCCGGCGGCGTCGGTCAGCGTGAGCTTCGCGGTCGCCGCGCCCGAGGCTACGGCCGTCGGGATGGTCACGCGCACCGTGTGGGTTCCGCCCGAGAGCTGACCGGTGCCGCTGCCGAGCGTCTTGCCGTCACGGACGAGGCTTGCGTGCGCGGTCAGCTTCTCACCCGCGTGAACGGACAGGAAAAGCGCGCGCACGCCCTTCGCTGACCTCGTCACCTTCGCCGAAGCGAGACTCGCCGAGACCTTCGTGTCGGTCGACGAGGCAGCCGAGGCGTTGGACGCGACACCCGTCAGGCCGATCGTGAACGTCGCAGCGAACCCGTCGGCGATGCTTCCGGTGACGGGGACGATGTTCGTCGCATCCGCCGAGCTCGGGAGGACGTTGTCGGTCTCATCGGTCGTCGGGTCGGTCTTCGGCGAGCGCGTGTTGTAGGGCGCCGCGCCGTTCAGCACCGTCGCGTTGTCGGCGTCGGAGAAGAAGATCTGCGTCGTGTAGTTCGTCACGACCGCGCTGCCGTTGTAGGTGCGGACGCGAACGTGGATGTGGATGGCGCGGCCGTTGTACCAGCCGGGCCAGATCGTCTTGAAGGTCACCTGGCCGTTCACCGGAGCCGTTCCGGCACGGGCGTCGACGCCCGTGACCTGGTAGCCGCGGAGGAAGTTCTGGCCCGTCGTGTTGCCGTTGGTCGTTCCGCCGCCGGTCTGCTGACCGGACTCGTCGGAGTAGAGGCCGTAGGCGTTTGCGTGCCAGATGTCCACGTGGGCGTTGTTGATCGGGCCGCCGCCGGATGCGTCCAGCACGTTGATCTTCACCGTCAGCGGCACGCCCGCCTGGACGGTCGTCGAACTGCCCGTGTTGGCGCGCACGTCGAAGCGGCGGAGCATCTCGTCGACCCAGTAGGGCCCCTCGGTCATGCTCGGCGTCACTGCGACGGTCGCCGCCTTCGTGGCTGCGGCTGCTGGGGCCGCCGAGACGATCTGCTCGAGCGCCGGCAGCCCGTTGCGGCCGACCAGCAGCGCCGCGCCGACGGCGCCCGCGGCACCCAGCGCCTCGCGTCTTGTGATCCTCTGCTCCATTGCTCTCACCATTCCTTTCGTCGAATGAGAGCCATCCTCCACCCGACGCCTGTGAGCCCGCTGAGAGCAGCCTGGGAGGTCAGCCCGAGACGAGAGCGCGCGCGTAATCCATCGGATCGAACGGCCGCAGGTCGTCGAGCCCCTCGCCGACGCCGATCAGCTTCACGGGCAGCCCGAGCTCGAACGCGATCGGCACCGCGATGCCGCCCTTCGCCGATCCGTCGAGCTTCGTCAGTGCCACGCCGGTCACACCCACCGCCTCGGAGAAGAGCTTCGCCTGCTGCAGCCCGTTCTGACCGGTGGTCGCGTCGAGCACGAGCAGCACCTCGTGCGGCGCCCCTTCGAGCCGGCGGCCGATCACGCGATGCACTTTCGTCAGCTCGTCCATCAGGTTCGTCTGGGTGTGGAGCCGCCCCGCGGTGTCGACGATCACGACGTCGCCGCCTGCACCGACCGCGTCGTAGGCGACCGACGCCGGATCGGCGCCGCGCTCGCCGCCGACGAACTGGGCGCCGGCGCGCTTGGCCCAGACCTCGAGTTGCTCCTCGGCGGCTGCGCGGAAGGTATCGGCGGCGCCGACGGTGACCGAGCGGCCGTGCTCGCGGAGCTTCTGCGCGAGCTTGCCGATCGTCGTCGTCTTGCCGGTGCCGTTCACGCCGACCACGAGGATCACCGACGGCCTAGTCGTCAGGGCCAGGCTTGGTGGCGGCCCGAACAGCGCCGCAATCTCCTCGGCCAGCGCCTCCGAGAGGTCGCTGACATCCTGGCGGGCCTCGAGACGCGCAACGAGCTCGGCAGTCGCCTTGACGCCGACGTCGGCGCCGAGGAGGGCCTCCTCGAGCCGCTCCCACGAGCTCGCGTCCCCGGGGTCGAAGGCTGCGACCGCGAGCTGCTCGGTGAGCGCGCGCCGGGACCGCGAGAGCGACTCGCGGAGCCGCGAGGCGAACCCCCGGCGTGCCACCTCTGTTTCGTACGGCCCCTCGGCATCGCCGAGGAACTCGGCCCAGCTCCTCGCCATGGCGGCGAACGCTACCGGGCGCTGCGCCCTGTCCTACGCGCGATCGTCTCCGACCACCATGTAGTGATCGACCGACGTTCGGGTCCCCGCCCACTCCTGGAAGATGTGACCGAGCTTCGCCGGCAGGTCGACGTCGAACGTCGACTCCGCCGCGGAGGCGTTCTCGATCGAGTCGAAGAGCGTGATCGACAGGAACTTGCCGTCCTGGGTGGCGAGCTCGAGCGCCCCCTCGTAGCCGGGGAGCGCGGACAGCGTCGGCCGAATGATCGCCTCGGCTTCGTTCATGCTGGACTGGGCGGCCTCGACGTTGATTCCCTCGAACGTTGCGACACGAGCGAACATCTCTCTCCTCCTTCGTTTGCCAGCACGGCGACGCCGGCGGGCGTAGATCGGACTCTGCGGATCTGAGACTCCGGCGTCAAGGGGCGCTAGATTTCCCCCATGCCCGAGTTCGAACGGCCCACCGATCTCACGTTCAACCGCGGCCTCGTCGCGGATCCCGAGGCGTTCGCGCGGGACGCCGATGCAGCTTCGTGGCTTTATCTCTGCAGCGAGCAGTTCGCCGAGGTCGAAGGCGGGATGTCGTACGCGCAGGTCGAGGCGGCGGTTCCGGAGTCGATCAACATCGTCTCCGACGGCGCCACCGTGATGGACATGGAGATCGCCCGCCGGCACATGGCAGCGCTGGACGCGCTGCCACGACCGACGCTCGTGACCTGCCGGACGGGGCCGCGCTCCTCGGCCCTCGTCTACCTGTACGCGGGCCTCGAGGCCGGCGCGTCGGCCGACGAGGTGCTGGCGCGCGCCGAAGCCGACGGCGCGCCGTTCACGGGCTCGGACGAGCTGAAGGCCTGGGTTGCCCAGGGCCTCGTCGAGCTGGCCTGAGAATCACGGGCCTCCTCTCGTCGGGCTCGCGACCCGCGCGCCTCTACTGGTGGTCTTCGGAGAGGACGAGGTAGTCGGGAACGTCGTCGCTGCTGCGCTCCGGGCCGAAATGCGCCGGGCAGGTAATGCGCACGAGACCGAGGTCATCGGCGATGATCTCCCAGCCCTCGTCCTGCATCTCCCACGGCGAGGGTGCGATCCGGTCGCATTCCGAGCAGCCGCCCATCAGGACGGCGAGGCCGTTCCGCTTCTCGGCCGAGCGCCGTCTGTCGGCGCCCGAGCGCCTCTCGAAACCGTCGAAGGCGTTCATTCGTCTCGTATCGGCCGGTCGCAGTTGCCTCTTGAGGCCTGGCGCTACGCTTCCCTCGTGGGGGCGAAATGCTTCGCGTGCGGCATCGTCGTGGCGGCCGCGCTCTCGTCGGCGCCTGCCTTGCTCACTGCGAGCGGCGCCACCGGCGCAACGGCGCTCACGCTCGACGTCACCTTCTCCGCCAACAGCACGATCGCCGTCACACTGCCCGACGGCACATCGGTCGGGACGGCCAGCGGGGCACCGAATGCGATCCCGGCGGGCTACTACACCGTGGTGATCACGGGCCCGATGGGGCTGCCCTCGGGCCTCCCCTACTTCCACCTCTCGGGCCCGGCCGTCGACCTGCTCTCGAACCTCAACGAGGGCGGTCTCGAGACCGACACCGAGCATGTGACGCTGCAGCCGAGCTCGCTGTACACGTGGACGGACGACGCGCTGCCGGGGATCGCCTACCGGTTCACGACAACGGCGGACATCCAGGGCGCCGCGCCGGGATCGGCGGTATCGCCGAAGAGCGGGAAGCCGGCGGCATCGCAGGACATCGTGGGCTCCGACGTCGTTCCGACCCGCGGGACGCTGTCCGTCGTGGTCACCGCCGCCGGCAGGCTCATCGTGTCGTTCAAGGGAAAGAGCGTGGGCAGCCTGGAAGCCGGCAGCTATCGGATCAGCGTCACCGACCGGAGCACGTCCAGCGGGCTCGTGCTGGTCGAGAAGGGCCACGCAGCGAAGCAGGTGACCGGCAAACGCTACGTCGGCACCCGCTCCCTGCTCGTTACCTTCGCCAAGGGTGCTTGGCTGCTCTCGAGCCGCCCGGCGGGCTCGGCCGGCTACGCGATCGTCGTCAACAGCTGAAGGCCCTCAAGCTGTCGCGGCCGCGGGGGCTTCGTGCGGCAGGCGGCGCGAGAGGATCTGCGACACGCCGGCTGTCCCCATCGTGACGCCGTAGAGGATGTCGGCGGCCTCCATCGTGCGCTTCTGGTGCGTCACGACGATGAACTGCGCCTCGTCGGCGTAAGTGCGCAGCAGACCGGTGAAGCGGCCGATGTTGGTGTCGTCGAGCGCGGCTTCGACCTCGTCGAGGAGGTAGAAGGGGCTCGGCCGGGAGAGGAACAGGCTGAACAGGAAGGCAATCGCGCCGAGCGCCTTCTCGCCGCCCGAGAGGAGCGACAGGCGGGTGACTCGCTTGCCGGCGGGGCGAAGCTCGACCTCGATGCCCGGCTCCTCGCCCTCGTCCTCGGGCTCGGTGAGGCGCAGGCGGCCCTCCCCGCCCGGGAACAGCGTCTTGACGACCTCGGCGAAGTGCTGCTCCACCGCGGCAAAGGTCTCCTCGAAGCGCTGCTCGACCGTCTCGGTCAGCTCGCGCCGGAGCTTCTCGAGCTCCTCGAGGCTGAGCTCGAGGTCGGCGCGCTGGGCCGAGAGCTCGTCGAGACGCTCCTTCTCGGCCTCGTACTCCTCCTTGGCCAGTGGGTTCACCTGGCCGAGCTGCTCGCGGCGGCGCTCGAGACGGGCGAGGCGCATCGCCAGCTCGGCCGGGTCGTCGCCCTCGACGGGCTCGGCCCCGGCCTCGGCGAGACGCCGCTGCGCCTCGTCGTGCTCTGCACCCGTGCGCGCGAGGTCGACGTCGATCGCGGTCAGCCGCTCCGCCGCCTCCATGGCTGCCCGGCGAAGCTCGACCTCCTCCGCGCCGAGGCGGCGGAGGTCGGCCCCGAGCTCGGCGGTGCGCTCGCCGCCCGCGTCGGCGACCTGGCGAAGCGGCGCTTCGAACCACTCGACCTCGAAGGTCAGGGAGGCGACCAGCCGGTCGGCGCACGCCGCGATCCGCCGAAGCACGGCGGGATCGGCATGCACGCGGGTCGTCCCCGTGGCCGCAGCGGCCGCTCGCGCTGCCGTTGCCGCCTCGGTGGCCGTCCGAGCGGCGTTCTCGGCCCGGGTTGCCAGCTCTTCGACCTCGACGGCGAGAGCACGGCGCCGGGCCTCCAGCTCGAGCAGGACGGCCTCGGCCGTCTCACCCGCGAACCAGAGCTCGCCGCGAACTGGATCCCAGCCGATGCCCTCGGCAGTCACGGCCGGCACGGCCGAGGCGAGCAGGTCCTCGATCGGGACCACCGCCAGCTCCGCGACGAGCTCACGTGGATCGCGGTCGACCAGGACGACGACGGACCCGAGCCCCGCCGCCCGGACCCGCTGGACGAGCTCGAGCGCCCGCGCGGGGTTGTCTGCGAGCACCGCGGAAGCTCGATGGCCGAGCGCTGCAGCGACGGCGCGCTCGGAGCCGGAGTCGACGTCGAGCAGGGAAAGGGCGAGCCGCTCCCCGGACTCGGCGAGCTCGCGAGCCGCAGGTGGCAGTCCTTCGCGCTCGGCCAGCGACTGCTCGAGTGCCCCCAGACGCTCACGGGTGAGGTCGACGCGGGCAGTCAGGTCGTCGCGCAGGCGCTCCGCCTCGTCGGCGGCGCGCGCGAGCTGAGCCGGCGTCGGGCCTGTCGGCCGCGCACGCTCCGCGTCCGAGGGGATCGAGGCGAGCTCAGCGCGTAGCCGCGCAGCGAACGACTCGGCGGCCTCGCGACGCATCACGATGCGCTCCGTGCCTGCCTTCAGCTCGTACAGCGTCGCGGTCGCCCGCTCGCGGCCGCCGGCGGCGTCGGTGAGCTCCTCCTCGGCCTTCGCACGCGCTGCAAGCAGCGTCTCCAGCTTCGCGTCGAGCTCCTTCCTCGCCGCGAGCTCTGCCGCACGCTGCTTCTCCGCCGTCGCGCGATGCGCGCCGAGACGGGCGAGATCGAGCGAGGCGATCGCGGCCTCCACACGCGCGACCTCCTCCGCGAGCTTCGCGGCGCGTTCGGCCGCGGTCGCCTGGAGCGCGAGCGGGCGCAGACGCTTCTTCACCTCGTCCTCGAGATCGCGGGCGCGCTCGACCTGGATCGCTACTCGCGCAAGCTTGAGCTCGGCCCGGTGACGGCGCAGCTTGAAGCGGCCGAGACCGGCTGCCTCCTCGACGAGCGAGCGCCGTTCGGCCGGCTTCGCGCCGAGCACGGTCTCGACACTGCCCTGCGAGATGATCGACCGCAGGCCGCCGCCGAGGCCGACATCCGACAGAAGCTCGATCAGGTCGAGGCGGCGAACCGCGGCCCGGTTCACGAGGTACTGCCCCTCGCCGCCGCGGTGCAGCCTGCGCGCGAGCGACACCTCCGCGAACGGAAGGTCGGGCCAGGCGCCGTCCTCGTTGTCGAAGATCAGCTCGACCTCGCAGAAGTCCGACGGCTTGCGCCCCGCCGCCCCGGCGAAGAGAACGTCGTCGGGCTTCTCCGCGCGCAGCTCGTGCGGGCTCAGCGACCCCGTCGCCCAGAGGATCGCATCGGAGATATTCGACTTTCCCGAGCCGTTCGGTCCGACGACGACCGCGACGCCCGGCTCGAGGCGCACCTCGACCGGGTCCACGAACGACTTGAACCCACGGAGCTTGATCGTCTTCAGGTGCACGCGCGGCGAAGTTTGCCGAGCGCGGCGGACACCGCTCCTACTCGGGAGCGGGCAGCGGCTCGAGCCCGTCGAGCGCCTCGCGGGCAGCCCCCTGCTCTGCGTCCTTCTTCGAGCCGCCCGTGCCGACTCCGGCCTGCTCGCCGTCGATCAGGGCAGCGGCGGTGAACTGGCGCTCGTGAGCAGGGCCCTCCGAGGCGAGCAGCGTGTAGCTCACCGACCGGCCGCGACGCGCGAGCTCTTCCTGCAGCTCGGTCTTGTGATCGACCTTGTGCGTGAGCGCATACTCGATCCGCGGGTCGAAAGTGTCGACGATCGCGGCCGAGGCCGTCTCGAACCCGTGCTCGAGGTAGATCGCGGCGAGCGCGGCCTCGAGCAGAGCCGCGAGGACGTTCCGGTTGCGCGAGAGCCGCTCCGGCTCGTCGCTCTCCGGGCCCGGGTGCAGCTCGAGCAGGCGCTCGCCGAGACCGAGCTCGGCGGCGATCACGGCACAGCTCGCCCGCGAGACGACCTGCGAGCGGAGCTTCGCCATCTGCCCTTCCTCGAACTCGGGGAAGCGTTCGTAGAGCGTGTGCGCGATCGACAGCTCGAGCACCGAGTCGCCGAGGAACTCGAGCCGTTCGTACGACTCGGTGCGGTCCGCCGCCCAGCTCGCATGGGTGAACACCGAGGCCAGCCGCTCGGGCGGTAGCTCCGCGATCAGCTGGGAGAGACCCTTACTGGTGCGAGGAGACGTAGTCGACCGCCTGGCCGACCGTCGTGATCTTCTGCGCATCCTCGTCGGAGATCTTGATCCCGAACTGATCCTCGAGCTCCATGATCAGCTCGACGAGGTCCAGCGAGTCGGCATCGAGATCCTCCTGGAAGGACGCCTCCAGCGTGATTTCGCTCTCGTCGACGCCGAGCTGCTCGGTCAGGACTTCCTTGACGCGCTCGTAGATCTCTTCCTTGGACGCTGCCATGTCACCTCATCGATCGGTTTTGATTGCTGGGGTTTCGAAGCGCGCCGATTCTACACAGCGGGGCTGACCCTGCTTGCGGGTGCCGTACGCTCCCGTTCCGGCAGGCGCTCGGCGAGCCGCTCGACAACCCTGTGATCGGCGCCGCGAGCGGCGAGCTCGATCGCGTTCTCGATCGCGCGCCGGCCCGAGTTTCCGTGCGAGATGACCGCCAGGCCGTTCAAGCCGAGCAGGTAGGCGCCGCCGTAGGTGTCGGGATCGAGCTTGGTGCGGAGCCGGCGCGCAGCGGGCCTGATCAACAAGCCGCCGATCTTGCCGCGGGTGGTCGACTCGATCTCCTCACGCAGAAGCTCGAGGAGCTCTTTGATCCCGCCCTCGAGCAGCTTCAGCGCCACGTTGCCGGTGAAGCCGTCGGTGACGACGACATCGGCGGCGCCGCGAAGGAGCTCGCGTGCCTCGGCGTTTCCGGCGAACTCGATCCCGTCGGCCGCGGCGAGCAGCTCATGCGCCTCGATCGTCAGCTGGTTGCCCTTCTCCGGCTCCTCGCCGATCGAGAGCAGGCGCACCTGGGGTTGCGCCAACGTCGAGCATCTCCTGGCTGAAGACCGACCCCATGACCGCGAACTGGACGAGATGCTCGGGACGGCAATCGGCGTTGGCGCCGGCGTCGAGGAGCAGCGAGACGCCGTTTCGCGTCGGCATCGGGATCGCGATCGCGGGCCTGAGGACACCGGGGAGGCGCCGGAGATGGAGCAGGCCGGCGGCGAGCATCGCGCCGGTGTTCCCGGCGGACACGACCGCGTCGGCATCGCCGGCCGCGACCGCGCGAACTGCGCTGACGAGCGAGGAGTCGGGCTTGGCCCGAACAGCCTCGGCGGGCTTCTCCGACATGCCGATCACCTCTGTGGCGACGGTGAGCGGGAGGCCGCCCGTGTCGAGGCCCTCGGGGCCGTGGAGCGTGACGTCGATGCCGGTCGCGGCAGCGGCAAGCGCGCCTGCGACGATCTCCTCGGGTGCGCGATCCCCACCAAGCGCGTCGACTGCGACGCGGGTCATGGGCTAGCCGGGGAAGTTGAACCGCTCGACTTCGCGGCCCTTATAGGTGCCGCACGTCGGGCAGATGCGATGGGCGAGCTTCGGCGACTGGCAGTGGGGGCAGGTGTTCACCCGCGGCGCCTCGAGCGAGTGCGTCGCGCGGCGCTTGTCGCGCCTCGACTTCGATGTTTTCCTCTTCGGGACAGCCATGAGCGAGGATCAGCGTAGCTAATCGGTCTCGCGCAGCGCTTCGAGAGCGGCCCAGCGGGAATCGGAGGGGGTCTCCTCGTGCGTGTGGGGCTCGTCGTTGAGGTTCTTGCCGCACTCGGGGCAGAGGCCGGCGCAGTCGGGACGGCAGAGGATCTTCTCGGGCAGCGCGAGCACGACGGCATCGCGCGCCCAGTCCGAGACCTCGAGACTGCCGTCGACGACGTACGGCGTTCGGAGCTCGTCGTCGTCGGCCTCGGAGGCCTGGTACTCGAGCGCGTGGATCGGCACCTCGAGGACGGCGTCGCCGAGGCAGCGGTAACACGGGCCGTGGAGGCGCGCGGTGAAGTCGAGCGTGAAGACGGTGCCCGTGACCGCCCTCCCGACGACGAGCTGGGCCGGGACCTGATCGGGAACGGGGAGATAGCGCTGACCGCCGAACTCGAACGCGGGCAGCTCGACGTCGAGCGCCTCGCGATGCTCCTGCCCGGGGTGGAGCTTGGCCTTCCTGAGATCGAAGCTCGTCACGCTACGAGCGTAGACGCCGGGCGCTAGTAGCTGGGGTCGTCCACGCTCGGCGGCCCGCCGATCCCGATGTCCTCCTGGGAGCGCTCGTGCAGGCGTTCCCGCCCGCGGCGAACCGCGGAGAGGAACTTGTCGAGGTTCGACTCGAGCGTGGCGAGGATGCCGTCGGCCCAGTCCTCCATCTCGAGGCGGGTCTCGCGCGCCGTGCGGCGGGCCTCGTCGATGATCTCCTGCGCCTGGCGCTCGGCGAGCTTCACGATCTCGGTCTGCGAGGCCTCGCGCACGGCTTGCTCGCGCGCCTCCTGCAGCAGCCTGTCTTGCTCGCGCTTGGCCTCGGCGAGCATCTCCTGGCGCTCCTTGACGATCCAGCGGGCCTGCTTGATCTCCTCCGGGATCGTCGCGCGCATCTGATCGAGGATGTCGTAGATCTCCTCGCGATCGATCCGAACCTGGTCGGTCAGGGGCACGGCCTTCGCGTTGTGCACGAGGTCGTCGAGCTTGTCGATCAGAACGAGAACGTCCATCGGGTCGGAATCCTACTCCTGGGAGTTGAGTGGGGCGCCGCCTCTACCCCTCGGGAACAACTCCTTGAGGCGCCGGGCGACGGCCGCGGGCACGAACTCATCGACAGTTCCGCCGAACGAGGCGATCTCCTTCACGCCGCTCGACGAGACGAAGCTGTACTGCGGGCTCGACATCACGTACAGCGTCTCGATCTCGGGCGCGAGCGCGCGGTTCAGCTGATTCATCTGGAACTCGTACTCGAAGTCGGAGATGACGCGGAGGCCCTTGACGAGCACGGTCGCCTCCCAGCGGCGGGCGAACTCGACGACGAGCTCCTTGAAGACGTCGACCTCGGTGTTCTTGATCGGCGCGACGGCCTCGCGGAGCAGCTCGACGCGCTCCTCGATCGGGAGGAGCGCCGTCTTGTGCTGCGGATTGCCGACGACTCCGACGACGACGCGGTCGAAGATCTTCGCCGCGCGCTGGATCACGTCGATGTGCCCGTTCGTGACGGGGTCGTACGAGCCTGGGCAGATTGCGGTGATCACGGCTCGAACAGCGTAAGGCGTGCGGACCCGTACTTGCGGGAGGTACGCACCTCGAGCCCTTCGAGAGCCGGCTCGAGGGTGGCCGGAGTCTGGATGACTGCGAGCCCGTCGGGCGCGAGCAGCCGCACGATGTGCGGGGCGAGCCGCTCGTAGGCGGTGAAGGTGTAGGGCGGGTCGGCGAGGATCAGGTCGTACGGGCCGTAGTCGCGCGCGAGGGCGCGCTCGGCGTCCTGGCAGAGGACGGTGGCCTTCAGGCCGATGTGCTCGAGGTTCTGGCCGATCGTCCGGCACGCGTCGCGTGAGCTGTCGACGAAGACGGCGCGGCTCGCTCCTCGCGAGAGCGCCTCGATCCCGAGCGCCCCCGAGCCGGCGTACAGGTCGAGCACGCTCGCACCGTCGACCGACCCGATCAGGTTGAACGCCGACTCCCGGACGAAGTCCGACGTCGGCCGTGTCTCGGTCCCCTTCGGCGCGACGATCCGCCGCCCCCGGTGCTCGCCGGCGATGATCCTCACGACCATGAGCCTAACGGCCGGCTGTGGATCGTTTGTCGCACTTCCGTTGCCCGGCAGGACATGTCTGCGGCACGGACATGGCTCTTCGGGCCGACGCGCGCACTCGGTGGGCCTGCCCGGACACGCCCGGGGCATGGCTCGGAGGACGGTCAGGCCAGGCTCGCGGCGTCGAGGTCGGCGAGGAGGGCGCCGGCGGCGTCCTGCCACGGGCCGTCTTCGGCGACCAGGGCGGCAGCGAGCTCGCGGGCCTGCTCGAGGAGGGCGCGGTCGGCGCGGAGCTTCGTGAAGTGGAGATCGCCGAGGCCGGACTGCTTCGTGCCGAGGAGCTGGCCCTCGCCGCGGAGGTCGAGGTCGCGCTCGGCAAGCTCGAATCCGTCCGAGGTCTCGACGAGCGCTTCGAGGCGCGCCTGCGCCGAGTCGGTCAGCTCGAGCTTGGGCCGGGAGATCAGGAGGCAGTACGACTGCTCGGCGCCCCGGCCGACGCGGCCGCGGAGCTGGTGGAGCTGCGCCAGGCCGAACCGGTCGGCCTCCTGCACGATCATGATCGTCGCGTTCGGGACGTCGACTCCGACCTCGATCACCGTGGTCGCGACGAGCACGTCCAGCTCACCTTCCTTGAACGCACCCATTACCTCGCGGCGCTCGCGCGGACTTGAGCCGGCCGTGGAGCAACCCGATCCGGTACCCGGAGAGCTCCGCACGCTGCAGCCGCTCGGCCTCCTCCTCGGCGGCGCGCGCAAGGCGGGTCTCGGACGCCTCGATCAGCGGACAGACGACGTAGGCCTGTCGTCCCGCGTCCAGGTGAACCCGCAGCCGCGCGTACGCCTCGCTCGAGCGCTCCGCGCCGACCCAGGCGCTGACGATCGGCTTGCGGCTCGCGGGCGGCTTCGCGATCTCCGTGACGTCGAGCTCGCCGAACACGGTCAGCGCGAGCGTGCGCGGGATCGGCGTCGCGGTCATGTGCAGCAGATGGGGGCGTAGGCCCGAGAGCGCCTGGCGCTGCTCGACGCCGAACCGGTGCTGCTCGTCGACAACAGCGACCGCGAGATCGGCGAACACGACGCCCCGCTGGATCAGCGCGTGCGTGCCGACCGCGATCTCGGCCTCCCCGCTCTCGATCGCCGCGCGAGCCTTCGCGGAGCCGGCGCTCCCGGTCAGCAGCACGACGCTCACCCCGAGCTCGGCGCAGATGCCCTCGATCGTGAGGAAGTGCTGCTCGGCAAGCGTCTCCGTCGGCGCCATCAGCGCTCCCTGGCGACCCGCCTCGACCGCGCGTAGCAGCGCGTAGAGAGCGACCGCCGTCTTTCCGGAGCCGACGTCGCCCTGGAGCAGCCGCTGCATCGGCGCGTCACGTCCGAGGTCGCGGTCGATCTCGGCGATCGCGTGCTCCTGGTGCTCGGTCAGCTCGAACGGCAGCACCGCCCGGTAGCGTGCGACGAGCTCGCCGGGCGGCGGCAGAGCCTTGCCCGGCGCGCTCTCGACCCGCGAGCGAAGGACGGCGAGCTGGAGCGCGAACAGCTCGTCGAACGCGAGCCGGCGCCGTGCGTACTCGGCCTGCTCGGGGTCGACGGGAAAGTGCACCGCCCAGAGGGCATCGCGCCGGATCGGCCCTGCTCGCTCGGCGGGCATCGGGTCGAGCACGTCGTGTGCGTGGAGCTCGAGCGCCGAGCGCACCAGCTCGCGAATCCTCGTCGAGGGAACCTGCTCGCTGGCGCGATAGACAGGTGCATGGTCGGCGGTCGCGCGCGCTTCCTCGAGGTCGTACGAGCGAACCTCGAAGCCGTGGCGCGACAACCGGCCGCGCAGCCGCACGCTGGTGCCCGGCAGGAGCTTGTCAGCGAGCCACGGCTGGTTGAACCAGTTGGCGGTGATCGACCCCGTGTCATCGCGGATGATCGCGTTCAGGATCGTCAGCCGCCGCCGCGGCCGCCGCACGCGGACGGACTCGACGACGCCGGAGATCGCGACTTCCTCGTCGCCCCAGAGCTGCGAGATCGCGACCTCGCCGGCGGCCGGCTCGTAGCGCCGCGGGCGCCGAAGCAGCAGGTCGCCGATCGTCTGCAGGCCGAGCTGCCGGAGCTTCTTCGCAAGCGTCGGGCCGACGGCCGGCAGGGTCTCGAGCGGCAGGTCGAGCCGCTCGGGCCGGCCGTAGCCTCGGGGACGGGGCCATTCGCCGTCCCGGACCACGCCGGAGAAGCCCGTGCGAATCGGGGTCGCGGTCACCACCGCCCCCGAGTATAGGACCGACTCAGGTCGTTGAGAGGTCGTCGAACCAGAACAGACCGAGTGTGCCCGGCCCGGCATGGGTGCCGACGACTGCGCCGAGATCCGTGACGATCTCGATGACCGCCTGCGGTCGCGCCTCTCGAATGATCTGCTCGAGCGCTGCGACGCGCTCCGGCGCCGCCGCGTGCGCGAGCCCGATGCGCAGCGACGGCTCGTCGGTCGTGGCGGCCGTGACGATCGCCCGGAGCTCCTCGAGCGCCTTCTGGCTTCCGCGGACGCGCTTCAGCGGCACGACCTCGCCCTGCTCGATCCCCAGGATCGGCTTCACGTTGAGGAGCGTCCCGGCGAAGGCGGCACCGCGGCCGATCCGGCCGCCGCGTGCGAGGTACTCGAGCGTGTCGACGGTGAAGAGCAGGCCGTGACCGGTTCGGTAGCGCTCGACGAGCGCCTCGATCTCCTCGTCGGTCGTGCCGGCCTCGAGCCGCCGCTGAACGGCGAGCGCCAGCATCGCGACGGCCGCCGAGACGGTGCGGGTGTCGACCACGCGGACGGCCTCGCCTGCCGTGGCCGCGGCAGCCTCGGCGCTCGCGAACGTGCCCGAGAGCGTCGAGGAGAGCTGGAGCGAGTAGATCCGCTCGTACGTCCCGGCGAGCTCCTCGTACACCGCCAGGAAGTCACCCGGGGTCGGCTGGGAGGTCGTCGGCTGAACCGAGGCATCGGCGAGCCGGGCGTAGAACTCGTCGGGCCCGAGATCGACGTAGTCGCGGAAGCTCTCCTCGCCGAAGTTGACGTAGAGCGGGACGATCCGCCAGTTCGGGAAGCGCTCCGGGCCCTCCGGGAAGTCGGCGGTCGAGTCGAGGACGATCGCCGTGTTCGCTGCGGTCAGGTTCACGACGCCCCCGCCCCGACGGCAAGGATCGAGTCGACGATCCGATCGAGGTTCTCGTCCTTCGTGATGCACGCGACCGCGCCCGCGGCCAGCACGAGCTCTCGCTCCTCGTGGGTGACCGAGGCCGTCAGGCAGATCACCTGCATCTCGGGGGAGACCCTGAGGAGCTCGCGGGTTGCCTGGGCGCCGTCGAGGCCCGGCATTCGGTAGTCGATCACGACCACGTCCGGCCGGAGCTCGCCGCACACCGTCGACGGCCTCGGCACCACCGTCGACCGAGCCGACCACCTCGATCCCCTCGCGGAGCCCCAGGAGGAGCTCGAGCGTCTCGCGGAAGAGACGGTTGTCCTCGACGAGCACCACGCGTACGCCGGCCACCGGCGGAGCTTAGAAGGTCACTCGGCGGCGAGCAGCAGGGCGTAGTGGGGCTGGCCGCCCTCGTGCACCTCGAGCTCGAGCTCGGGGTGCGAGTCGGCGAGCTCGGCAAGCAGCCCGTCGAGGGGCTGCGGAGCCTCGCCGGTCAGAAACGTGAGGATCCCCCGCGGCCGCTCGAGCAGCCTGGCGACGACCGCACGCGTGACCTCGTCGAACGTGTCTCCGCCCGCGACCGGGCTTCCGTCGGCAAGGCCGAGCCAGGAGCCCTTGCGGATCGAGATGCCGTTGGTCTCGACGTCCCGGGACGCGATCGTCACGGCGCCGGTGCCGACGTCGTCGGCCGCCTCGCTCATCGTGGCGACGTTCTCCTCACGGCTCCGGCCGGGCTCGAACGCGAGCACCGCTGCCAGCCCTCCCTGGATCGTCGTCGTCGCGACGACCGACACCGGGATCGCTGCGGCCTCGGCCGCATGCTCGGCCGTGAGCACGACGTTCCGGTCGTTCGGCAGCAGGATCGCCTCACGCGCCCCGCTCGCCTCGACCGTTGCGAGGAGCTCGGCGGTGGAGGGGTTCATCGTCTGGCCGCCGTCGACGACGTGGGCGCCGAGATTCTCGAACAGGCGGCGGTTCCCCGACCCGGCGGCGACCGCGACGAGAACGCACTCGACGTCTGACGGATCGGGCACCGCCTGGAGCAAGCGCCGCTCGCGCTCGAGCGTCTGGACATGCATGTTCGCGATCTCGACGTTCGAGATCGTCCCGCGCGCGACGCCGAGCGAGAGAGCGCGGCCCGGGTCATCGGTGTGGACGTGAACCTTGAGCGCCGAGGGGTCCCCGACCACGAGCAGCGAGTCGCCGAGAGATTCCAGCTGACGCTCGAGCTCGTCCGCATCCAGGCGGTCGCCCTCGACGACGAAGGCGGTGCAGTACCTGAACTCCGAGAGATGCTGATGAACCGACTCGACGGTCGGGGACGGGCGATCGACTGCGGGCGCCGGCGGCGGCGGCACGCCCTCGAGCGCTCCAACGATGCCGCGCAGGATCTCGACGAGCCCGGCGGCTCCGGCATCGACGACACCGGCCTCGGTCAGCGCCGGCAGCAGCTCACGCGTGCGGCGGACGCAGTCGTCTCCACGCGCGATCACCGCGGCGAGGTCGCCGCCTGCCTCGGCTTCCTCTGCGAGCTCGCGAATGGCGGTGAGCATCGTCCCCTCGACCGGCTTCCGCACGGCCCGGTACGCGGCGTCGCTGGCCCCACGTAACGCTTTCGCTAGGTCGTCCGACGCAGCAAGCGACTCGGCCGCGCCGCGCACGATCTGCGACAGGATCACGCCCGAGTTCCCGCGGGCGCCCATCAGCGCGGCGCGGGAGACCTCGTGAGCGAGAGCCGAGCGCTCATCCGCCTGACTCCCCTCCAGCGCCTCGACGATCGAGCGAACCGTGAGCGACAGGTTCGTCCCGGTGTCGCCGTCGGGCACGGGATAGACGTTCAGGTCGTCGATCCGGCTGCGGGCGGCCTCGATCGCCGCGAGCGCGCCACGAGCCAGCTCGAGCACGTGCACCCTCATGTGACCCGGACGTCCTGGACGACGACCTCGACCGACTCGACCGTGAGCCCCGTCAACCGCTCGACGTCGTAGGTGATCTGCGAGCGGATTGTCGCGGCGACCTCGGCGAGGTTGAGCCCGTGCTCGACGACCACGTGCAGGCCGATCCGCAGTGCCGAGGCCTCTCCGCCGACCGTCACGCCTGCGCGGCGCAGCAGCTTCCCGACCTTCGAGCCTGCCGTGAGCCCGACCACGCCGTAGCAGCGTGCCGCAGTCTCGGCGACGATCTCGGCAACCACGTCGCGGGCGATCGTGATCGCCCCACGGGGCGTGTCAACGGTCAGGTCAGGCACTGCCCGTTAGACGCCCGGGCTGGAGCCGCGGTTGCTAGACGGCCTTCTGCACTTTGCCGCCCTTGAGGCAGCGAGTGCACACATAGGCGCGGCGGGCGACGCCGTTCACGAGCACCCGAACCCGCTGGAGGTTCGGATCGAAGCGGCGGTTCGTCGCAACCATCGAGTGCGAGCGGTTGTGCCCGAAACCGGGCTGCTTCCCACAGACTGAGCAGATCTTCGACATTCGGCCGCCCAGAGTAGCGGACGGAGCGCTTCAGCTGCGGGCGCTGGCGCGCAGCTGCGCGAACACGTCGGCCATCTCGAGGGCCGTTTGCACCGCGTCCGCCGCCCGGTCGATCCTCGCCTCGGCCTGCTCGACGGTGTCGACGGTCAGGACCCCGAATGCGACCGGCACGCCGGTCTCGATCGCCGCGAGCTGAAGGCCCGAGGCCGCCTCGGAGGCGACGAAGTCGAAGTGCGCCGTCTCGCCACGGACGATCGCTCCGAGTGCGACGACGCACGCGTAGCGCCTGGTCTTCGCGAGCGCCATCGCCGCAAGCGGCAGCTCGAACGCTCCGGGGACGGGCATGATCGTCACCGCGTCGGCGGCGACACCGGCTTCCTCGAGCGCCTCGATCGCGCGCGCGAGCATCTTGTTCGTCAGGCCGCCGTTGTAACGCGAGACGACGACGGCGACCGACCGGCGGAGACCGCTCGGCGTGCCTTCGAGCACGGTGTAGCCATCCGGAACGTCGATCTCGCCGGCGACGTGCTCGGCTGCACCCGACTCGGGGACGTCCTCGATCACCGCCGCGCTCTCGGGCTGCGGCCAGTCGCCGAACGGATCCTCGGCCTCCTCCGCCTCTGCTGCCTGCTCCGCGACGTCGGGCTCTTCCTCGACGGTGGTCGCGGCGGGCGCGGGCTCAGCCGCAGCCTCGGCCTCGGGCTCGTCCTCGTCCTGTGGGGCCTCCTCGGGAGGCTGGTCGACGGCTGCCGCCTCGGGCTCGGCCGCGAAGACGGTTGTCTCCGGGTAGGCGGGGGGCGGCGGGTAGGCGATCGTCCGCTGGATGTCGGCGGGCGGCTCACCGGTACCGATCGCCGGGCCGGGCTCGGCGGGCGGGAACTCGTCGTGCTGGTCACTCATCTTGGCTCTCTGCTTCCCAGTCGGGGATCTTCAGATCCTGGTGATGAAGACGGTGACCGAGCTTATCCCGCTTGGCGGCGAGATAGCGCCGGTTCTCGTCGTTCGGGTCGACTTCGATCGGCACCTGGTCGACGACGGTCAGGCCGAAGCCGTCGAGGCCGGTCAGCTTCTTCGGGTTGTTCGTGAGGATGCGGATCGTGGTCAGCCCGAGCTCCGCGAGGATCTGGTTTCCGATCCCGTACTCGCGAGCGTCCGGCGGGAACCCGAGCGCGATGTTCGCCTCGACGGTGTCGAGCCCCTGCGCCTGGAGCTCATAGGTGCGCAGCTTGTTCAGCAGGCCGATCCCGCGGCCCTCCTGCGCCATATGAAGGAAGACGCCCCGCTCCTCGCGCGAGATCTGGATCAGGGCCAGCTCGAGCTGCTCGCCGCAGTCACAGAGGAGCGAGTGGAAGACATCGCCCGTCAGGCACTCCGAGTGGACTCGGACGAGGACGTTCTCGGCGCCGTCGACGTCACCCTTGACGAAGGCCAGGTGCTCCTTGCCCGTGAGGCACTCACGGAATGCGGTCGCGGTGAACTCGCCGTACGGGGTCGGGATCCGGACGCTGGGGCCGCGCTCGACGAGCTTCTCGTGGCGCCGGCGATACTCGACGAGGTCGGCGATCGTGATCATGCGCAGGTCGTGGCGCTCGCAGTAGGCGATCAGGTCAGGCACGCGGGCCATCGTCCCATCCGGGTTCATCACCTCGCAGATCACGCCGGCGGGGTTGAGCCCGGCGAGGCGTGCGAGATCGACGGCGGCCTCGGTCTGGCCCATTCGCTGGAGCACCCCGCCCGGCTTGGCACGGAGCGGCTGGATGTGACCACCGCGAAGGAGGTCGGTCGGCTTGGCGTCCGGCGCGATCGCAACCTGGACGGTGTGACTTCGGTCGGCAGCGGAGATCCCGGTCGAGATCCCCTCGCGAGCGTCGATCGCGGCGGTGTAGGCGGTGCCGAGCCGGGACGACTCGCCAGGGGCCGCGATCAGCGCCAGGCCGAGCTGGTCGGCGCGCTCTTCCGTGAGCGAGAGGCAGACCTGCCCACGTGCGTGCGTGACCATGAAGTTGATCGCGTCGGGGGTCGCGAACTGCGCGGCCACGACGAGGTCGCCCTCGTTCTCGCGGTCGGGATCGTCGACCACGACGACGATGCGACCCTCGCGAATTTCCTCGATCGCATCCTCGATGGTCGCGAAGGATGTCGTGACTGCCATGGGAGAAGGCTAGCCCGCGCTACCCAGCAGGAGTCGCTCGACGTACTTCGCGAGCACGTCGACCTCGAGGTTGACGAGCCGCCCGCGCGTGAGATCGCCGAGCGTGGTCGCGGCGAGCGTATGCGGGATGAGGGCAATCGCGAAGCCGTCCTCGTCGAGCTCGGCGACCGTGAGGCTCACACCGTGAACGGCGATCGACCCTTTCTCGACGGCGTAGCGAAGGACGTCGGGTGGAGTGTCGATCCAGATGCGGCGGCCGTCGCCTTCGTCCTCGACGCTTCGGACGACTCCGACACCGTCGACGTGCCCCTGGACGTAGTGACCGCCGAGAGGCTCGCCTGCTCTGAGTGCCGGCTCGACGTTGATGGGGGCGCCGCAGACGAGGCTGCCGAGCGAGGTGCGCGCAAGCGTCTCCGGCACCGCGTCGAACGCGAGGCGTCCCGCGCCCACCGCGACGACGGTCAGGCAGACGCCGTCGATCGACACAGAATCGCCGAGCGAGGACAACGCTGCGGTATCCGGCGCGTCGATCTCCAGCCGGACGCCGTCGTGCGCCCCGCTGATCGCCGCCGCAACGCCAACCTCTCTGACGATGCCCGTGAACACGGCTCCAAGGCTACCGAGGAGCCCAGTCGCCCCCGCCCGACGCGCCGACGCTCAACCAGCCCACACCCGCACGGTCCGCACCCCACCCACCCGGGGTTTGGTCCCACCGAAGACGCTAGCGGGACAGTTGTGACGTGTCTGTGCCGGTTGCCTTAACTCTCGTCCACAACCGGCGGCAAAGGACGATCCGCCGGCCTGCGCCGGGGCGAGCGCCCGCGGGATCCGTCAGTCGCCGTATGCCAGTGACTCGACGGTCTCCCGGACGAGCATCTCGAGGTCGCCGCGCTCGCCGGGCAACGCGTTCGCGAGGGCGACGAGCAGCTCGTCGACCGCGGCTCGCTGACCGGGGGCGAGCTCGGCCGTGCCGATCTCCTCGACCCGCTTGCGCAGCTCATCGTTGCCGAGCGAGCGCATGAGCCACTGCGAGAGCAGGCTGACGAGCTCGTCATCGGTGCGCTGGAATTCGGAGTCGGCAGCCATCGGCCTCCGTCAGGGCTCGTGGACATAAGCTTCGAGCAGGACGTCCTCTCCAACCAGCCGGGCGCTCAGGTGGGAAAGGTCGAGCACCGATGCTAGCCGTGGTAGGGCGTGCGGCCCGTCACCTCCGGCGACCACCGGCGCGACGAAGAGCATGATCTTGTCGACGAGCCCGCCCTCGAGGAACGCGCCTGCGAGGGTCGGGCCGCCCTCGAGCAGAAGCGACTGGACGCCCTCGTCCCCGAGAGCCCGCAGCTCGTCCTCGAGCGGGCCGGAGCGCAGCTCGAGCGGGGATCCATCGGGCAGCGGCCCGCGGCCGAAGGCGAGCCGCCGCGGCTGTCCGCGAGGCACGGGAACGTCTCGCGCGTCGAGACTCGGGGTGTCGGCGCGTACCGTGCCCATTCCGACAGCGACCGCGTCGGAAGCTGCGCGAAGCTCGTGGACGAGCCGCCGGCTCTCCTCGCCGGACACCCATCGGCGCCCCGGCACGACCACCCGTCCGTCGAGGCTGGCGGCGACCTTGTAGGTGACGAACGGCCGTCGTCGTGTGACCCAGACGCGCCACGCCTCGTTCTGCCGCCTGGCCTCCCAGGAGTCGACCAGCTCCACCTCGACGCCCGCCGCCTCGAGTGCCTCGATTCCGCCGGCGGCCTCGGAGTTCGGGTCGCGGGCGCCGATGACGACGCGCGCGACGCCTTCGGCGATCACGCGGTCGGCGCAGGGTGGCGTGGAGCCGTGGTGAGCGCACGGCTCGAGCGTCACGAACAGCGTCGCGCCGCGGGCCCGCCCGCCGGCCGCGTCGAGCGCGACCACCTCGGCGTGGCGGCCGCCTGCTTCGGTCGCGCCCTCCGCAACGACGTCACCGTCCTTGACCACCACGGCTCCGACCGTGGGCTTCGGACGGGCACGATCCGCGGCATCCGCGGCGACCTGCAGCGCTCTGGCGAGACTCACGCGAAGGCTTGTACCAGCCGCCGGTAGGACCGCGGAAGATCCTCGCGGCCGAAGATCGCCGTGCGGACGAGAAACACGCGTGCACCTGCGTCGTAGAGATCGCGTGCATTCTCGTGGTTGATCCCGCCACCCACCTGGATCACGACGCCCGGCGGAAGCGCCTGCGAGAGCAGGCGGACGTCTCGCACCTGGTCGAGGAGCGGCCCGCCTGGGCACCGCACGAGGTCGGCCTTTGCCGCCCAGGCCGCCGCCTCGGTGAGGTCTGTCGACCGGTCGAACGCGATTCCGACCTGCAGCCCGGCCGAGCGCGCGGCGGCCATCGCGGCCTCGGGATCGACCCAGGGCTCGAGCTCGAAGGTCACACTCGAGCCGCCCGCAGCGAGTACCTCGGAGCAGATGTCCGCATCGAGGGGCCCTTCGATCTGAAGCTCGAGGACACCGTCATAGCGCCGGATCAGCGGAGAGACGAGCCGCGCCGTCTCGAACTCCGCCAGATCCCAGCGCACGTGCAGATGAAAGATCCTGCAGCCCGTTCGAACGAGCGCGTCGACCTGCGACGCGACCGTATCGGGCGGCCCGGGCACGAGAACCGGTGCGACCTCGACCGTTCTGATCCAGTCCTGCCAGGTCATCCCGGACCACCGATCGTAGAAGATCCGTCCAGGAGTTGACAGTCGAGGGATGTGATCGGATCCCAGGTGGCGCTACGCTCACGTCGGTGAAACCGCAGTTTCGACCCGGTGAGATCGTGCGAGTGGCCGGTACGGGCGAGGAGGCCGTCGTGGAGGATGTCTGCGGCCCGAACGAGGACGGCACGGGCTGGAACGTCACCCTCCGTCTCCCCGGGACGGCGACGCACGACTCCCTGACCGTTCTCCCCGAGGACGCGCTCGAGCCGACAGGCCTCGCGCACGACGACGGAGGTCAGCGCGTGCCCGTCGGCGTCCTGCCTGCGACCGAGGAGGCGCGCGACTGCATCGAGCTTCGCCTGTTCACGGAGATCACGGACGGGATCGACGCCGCGCGCATCGCCGCGGAGATCGAGGAGGACGTGATCGAGCTGATCGGCGAGGCGACCGTGTCGACCGAGGCCGAGCGCCACTGGGCCGACCCGTACAACTACGAGCTCGCCGTCACGATCTTCCCGCGCTCGAGAGCGGTCGAGGCGTTGCGGCGCCTGGCAGAGGCCGGTGAGGGAGGCTGGCTCGCCTACCGCGACGACGGGTGGCGCTGCGATCTCTGGTGGAGCGCCTCACGCGACCCGGACGCGATCCTGATCGTTCCGGAGGTGCATGCCGCCGAGATCGTCTTCGTTCCCTGGTCGAGCCCGGCCCGCAGGCCGGAAGAGGAACGGCCGCTCGTCGCGGTCGCCGTGCCCGACGACGAGTCAGACGACGCGTAGGCGGGCGATGAAGAAGCCCGACGTCCCGTGCCGGTGGGGGGTCGTCAGCAGGAACTCGGGACGCTTGGGATGCGCGAACCCGGGCCACTCCTCTCCGAGCGGCTCCGGCTCGAGGGCCGAGGCGTCGACGACGGCCTCGTTCTCGTCCGAGTTGATCGTGCACACGGAGTAGAGCACTGTCCCGCCGCTGCGGGTCCGCTCGGCCGCGGCCTGGAGCAACTCGAGCTGCAGGGCGGGCAGCGGGATCCCCCGCCAGCGGAGATCGGGGCGGCGGGCAAGGACTCCGAGGCCTGAGCACGGCGCATCGACGAGCGCACGGTCGAAGCCGTGCTCGTCGAGCTCCCGGATATCGGCGTTGACGACACGGACGTTCGTCACTCCCAGCCGCCGCACGTTCTCCTCGAGCTCGCTTGCGCGGCCGGCATGGAGCTCGACCGCGGTCACCTGGCCCCGGAGCATCGTCGTCTTGGCGCCGGGAGCGGCGCACGCGTCGAGAATCCTCTCGCCGTCGCGTGAGCCGACCGCGAGCCCGGCGAGCTGCGAGCCGCGGCTCTGCCAGATCCTGCCTTCGTCGGTGCCTTCGACGTGGCCCCGCTCGAGCCGGTACGCGCCGGGGATGTCGGTCGGTTCGCCGACCGCGACCTCGGACCGGACGACGAGCTCGGCCGGCTCGTTCTGGGCGCGCATCAGCGCCAGTGCCTCCTGCTCTCCCCAGTCCCGCACCCAGGTCTCGTAGATCCAGTCCGGGTACGACTCGGCAAGTGGCCCCGCTGGAAGCGACGCGACGAGCGCCGGGAAGCCTTCGGCGAGCCTGCGCGCCACGGCATTCGTGAAGCCCGTCGCGTGCGGAAGCCCCGCGTCGCGGACGAGCTCGACGACATCGTTGACCACGGCGTGCGGCGGAGCCTCGCTCCAGGCGATCTCGTAGCCGGCGATCCGAAGCGCAGCCAGCACGGGCGGGTCGAGGTCGCGCGCGGGCCGGCTCCCGAGCAGGTCGATCCCGTGGTCGATCGTGCGGATGCGCTGAACCGTGCCGTAGGCGATCCGCTGGGCGAGCGCCCGGTCGCGTGGATCGAGACCGGCGGCGGCGGACGCTATCGCCCGGTCCGCGTACGCCTCGTCCTCGAAGACCCGGCGCACCACCTTGTAGGCCGCAGTGCGGGCGGGCGCCGTCACGCGCGAATACCGCGCAGGAACTCGTCGTAGGCCATCCGGCGCTTGCCTTCCGGCTGCACCTCGACCGGAATGAGCTCGCCGCCTTCGAGGCGGGCCTTCCAGACGGTGACACGGCGACCATGCAACGTGGCCCAGGCGCCGATGTGCGGGGAGAGAGCCCTCACGCGGCGCCATGCGTCAACCGGGTCACCCAGATCGAGCTCGCGGTCCGCAGGGCCGATCTTGTCGGCGTAGGTCGTGCCGGCGTCGGGTTGCGGACTGAAGGAAGGGGCGGGAAGGACACCGTCGAGGAGTCGTGCCGCGATCTCGGCCGACCGGGCGAACACAGCGCCGGCGTCGTCCTCGGGAGCGATCGCGAATGCCTCCTGGGCGGCGATCGGGCCGGCGTCGAGCTCCTTCACCGTCTCGTGGATCGTGACTCCGGTCTCCTCGTCCCCGGCGAGAATCGCGCGTTCGACCGGTGCCGCGCCGCGCCAGCGCGGGAGCAACGACGGGTGCACGTTGAGCCAGAGGGCGCGCTCGAGCAGGTCGGCCGGGATCAGGAGCCCGTACGCGCAGACGACCACGGCATCGACATGATCCTGCGGCAGGTCGGGCCGCCCGGGCTGGTGAACCGGGATCCCGAGCCGGGTCGCCGTCTCCTTCGCCGGGGGCGGTGCGAGCTTTCGGCCCCGGCCACGAGGTGCGTCCGGGCGCGTGAGCAGGTAGGCGATGTCGTGAGACGCGGCGAGCCGCTCGAGCACGTCGGCGCCGAAGGGGGCCGTCGCGGCGACGGCGAGCCGCACTACCTGAGGACTGTCTTCGGACGGAGGATCGCCATCGCCTCTTTGCGATGCTCCTCGTCCGTCCGGTCGATGATCAGCACGCCGTCCAGGTGGTCGGACTCGTGCTGCACGACGCGGGCGCCAAGCCCTTCGAGCTCGAGGCGCACCTCGCGGCCCTCTGGGTCGACGCCTTCGAGCGTGACCTTGGTCGGCCTCTCGACGGGGACGCGGACGCCTTCGAGCGACAGGCAGCCTTCCTCGTCGGTCTCGGTCTCCTTGGATGCGTCGACGATCCGCGGGTTCACGACGGCCTGGGGCGCCTCGCCTTCGAGCTCGAACACGAACACGCGCTGCAGGATCCCGAGCTGCGTCGCCGCGAGGCCGACGCCCTGGGCGTCGTGCATCATGTGGAGCATCCGTTCGACGAGCGCGTTCAGGTAGTCGTCGAACTCCGTGACGTCCTTCGCCTTCAGGCGGAGGGCGTAATCCGGGTACTGCCGGATCTGGGCGAGGGCGAAGCGGCGAAGCTCCTCGCGCTCGCGGTTGCGGATCGACTCGATCTGCTCCTCGCTGAGCTCGTCGTCGTGGTCGTGGTCATGCGCGTGGTCGTGGTCATGCGCGTGATCGTGCGCATGGTCGTGGCCGTGCTCGTGGTCGTGGTCGTGGTCGTGTTCGTGCGCCAAGGTGGGCCACAGTCTGCCAGTACGGACAGCTCAGGCGGGGAAGTGCTCGAGGACCCACTCGGCGTCGAGCGGCTCGACGCGGAAATCGCGGCCGCCGACCTTCACGAAGTCGCGTGTTCGCGGATCCATCGGGAGCCGTGCTTCGATCGGATACCAGTGGTTGTGCCGCTCGATCAGGTCGTTGACCTCGGAGAAGTTCCAGCGCTCGGCACGCCGGCGCCAGGCGGCCGGGTCGCCTCGACGGCGCGCGTAGGCCTTCGCGAGCCGCTCGCGGTGACGGTCGATCTCCTCCTCGATCGTCTTCAGCCGCTGCATGTAGGGCAGCGGGCCGCCGAGCGAGGCGACGTATGAGTCGGGCTCGGGCCGGAATCGCCGGATCCGCCGCGGCAGCGGCACGCCGGCGAGCGTGTTCAGCTCATGCTCCCCCTCCAGGCGCTCACGCTCCTGCGCCGAGGGCGGCGTCACGTCGCGAACCCCCCACTCGCCCAGAATCTCCTCTGCCCTGGGTCTCTTCACCGCCTCAATTCTGCCGGATCCGACCTCGGCCGGGCTACAGCGACTGCGGATCGACGTCGACGACGGCGGTGAGGCCGGCGCGGCGCATGGCCGGGGCGGCGGCTGCCAGCAGGGCCGCGGCGCGGGTCGCGACCGCGCGGGGCCTGTCGGTCTTCGCGATCAGCTGGCCGCGATGCCGGCGGCGAAGCCGGAGGAGCGGCGCCGGCCCGAGCAGATCGACCTCCGGCATGCCGGCCTTGATCTCCTCGAGCACCTGCGCGACCGGCCCGGGCTCGGCGGCCGAGGCCATGATCCGAACGAGGTGGCAGTTGGGCGGGTAGCCGAGCGCCGCGCGCCGGTCGAGCTCCTCCGCGAGGAAGCCGCGGACGTCATGGCGGGCCGCATGCACGATCGGCCGGGCATCGGGCTGGAAGGTCTGGACGATCACCCGTCCCGGCGCGTCACGGCCGCTCCGGCCGGCGAGCTGGGTGAGCAGCTGGAAGGTGCGCTCCTCGGCCCGGAAATCCGGGTAGCCGAGCGAGACGTCGGCGTCGACGACCGCCGCGAGCTCGACACCGGGGAAGTGATGTCCCTTGGCGATCATCTGGGTTCCGAGCAGAACCGCACGGCCAGCCTCGGAGAAGCGCCGCAGCGTCGCCGACGTCAGCTCCGGGCTGGTCGCAGTGTCGGCATCCAGCCGGATCAGGTCGAGGCCGGGGAACTCGCGTGTGAGCTCGCGCTCGAGCCACTGCGTGCCCGCGCCGAGCCGCGCGAGCTCGGACGAGCCGCACGTGGGGCAGGTCTCCGGAGCCGGCTCGAGGTGGCCGCAGTGGTGACACGTCAACCCGGCATCGCGGTGCAGCACGAGCGCGACGTCGCAGTTGGGGCAGCGGATCGTGCCGCCACAGGCCCGGCAATGGAGCGCCGGCGCGATCCCGCGGCGGTTGAGCAACAGCATCGCCTTCCCGTTCGACTCGAGCACCCGCCGGAGCTCTCCGAGCAGCGGCGCCGACAGCGGGTACCCCGCCTCGCGCCGCATATCGACGACCTTGACCGGCGGCAGGTCTGCGCCGACCCGGCCGCCCAGCTCGAGGTGCTCGAGCGCCGCCCAGCTCTCCGGGCGCGGCGTCGCGGAGCCGAACACGGCGACCGCCCCTTCCAGCGCGGCGCGCTTGACCGCAACCGTCCGCGCGTCGTACCGCGGATCCGAGTCCTGCTTGTACGACGCCTCATGCTCCTCGTCCACCACGATCAGCCCGAGCCCGTGAACCGGCGCGAAGATGGCAGAGCGGGCCCCGACGACGATCCGCGCCTCGCCGCTCGCGATCCGGACGCGCTCGTCGCGCCGTTCCGCATCGGTGAGCCCGGAGTGGAGGATCGCGACCCGGTCGCCGAACCGGGCGTGAACCCGTCCGACGGTCTGCGGCGCCAGCGAGATCTCCGGCACGAGCAGGATCGCCCCGAGCCCCCGCTCGAGGACTGCAGCGCAGGCCTGGAGGTAGACCTCGGTCTTCCCGGATCCGGTCGGCCCGTAGAGCAGGAAGGCGCCGCCCGAGCCGGCGTCGATCGCTGAGACGATGCGGTCGGTCGCCACTCGCTGCTCCGGCAGCAGCTCGTCGGGCTCGGCCTCGCCGCCGAACGACTGCCGCTCGGCCGGTGGCGCCTGCTCCTTGCGCCGCTTCGGGAGCTCCGGCGCGACCAGCGCGAGCGCGCGCGCCGGCGTCGAGCCGTAGTACGCCGCGATCCAGAGTGCGAGCTCGACGAGCGCCGGCGGGACCTGCCCGACCACCCGGTCGATCGGCACGGGGACGACGCCTTCCGGGGAGCTGTCCTCGAGGGCGACCACGACTCCCCGCGCCCGGCGCCGACCGAACGGCATCGTCACGATCGCCCCCGGGCCCACTCCCTCTTCGACCTCGTACGTGAACGGGCGCGCAACTGCGCGCGCAGTCACGAGCGGGAAGACCGACGCGTAGGGCACAGGGGAGGTGAGTGTGTCAGCTGGTGACGACGAACTGCGTCTCGCGGCCGCTCTTGGCGAAAAACGCCCACTTGCCGGCAGTGAGGTTCACCCTGACCGTGCGCTTGCCCTCGAAGGCGACTCCGGTGAGCGCCGTCGGCTTCCTGGTCACCTTCTGGACGAACAGCCCCGCGTGCGCCGACTCGTCCTTGACCACGAAGTCGTAGCGGCCAGCCTTGAGCGAGGCGAGCGGCTTGCCGCTGACCGTCACGGTCGCGGAGTTCGAGCTCGCCACCGTCGCGGAGAGCGCGCCGCGGTAGGGGACGATTCCGGACCCCATGAGCGGCGCCTGCACCGATCCCGTGCCGGTCGCGGTCGAGGCCGGAGGCGGCGGGAGCAGCGAGGTGCTCGTCCCGGTCGCGGTCGTCGTGAACACGACCGGCTGGGATGGACGATTGCCGTCGACGATCGTGTAGGTCGACGCCGGGGCGAAGCTCGGGTTGAACGTCGCGCTGTACGGGCCGAGGTCGTTGCCGAGTATCGCGGTGTAGCTCACCCCTGGACCGGTGAGCGAGAACTTCGCGGTCGTGCAGAACGAAGGGTTCCAGGTGTCGTCCGGAAGTGGCGTGCGAACCGAGACGGAGTAAGGCCCGGGCGGGATCGTCGCGCCCGTCCCGGTCGCCGAGTCCATCGTCACGCCGCCGTCGATCGCAACGGAGAACGTGCAGTCCGGGTGGTAGGTGATCCGGAAGAACACCGTGGAGGAGAAGAGCGGCCCGTCGGCGCTGCCTCCGCCGCAGAGGGCCGCGGCCCCGAGCACCGCCGTAAGCAGGGCTATCCCCCTCCGCACCACGCCTCGATTGTAGCCCCGGGCCCGCCGAGCGCCGCTAGGCCTCCTGCTCCTGGACATCGGCGTGCCGGAGCCGCCGCCACGAGATCGTGCGCGCCATCATGAACATCGCGAAGCCTCCGAGGATCACGCTGAACAGGACGACGGCGATGTTCATGCCGACGCTGAAGGCGAGCAAGAGCGAGCTGCTGATCGCCTCGCCGCGGAAGATGAAGACGATGAGGCCTTGCTTCGTGCCCGCCCCACCCGGGGTCGCCGGGAAGAGCGTCGAGAGCGAGTCGACGACCAGGGCGAGCAGCGCGTTGTGGATCGTGGCGTGCACCTGGAATGCCAGCAGGAAGTAGTAGACCGTCGCCACCCGGAACACCCAGGACAGCGCCTGCGGAACGACGACGCCCGTGACGAGCCGGCGCGGGTGATGGATGATCGCGAACCCGCGCATCACGCGCTCCCGCGTGTCCGAGCCATGCTCGATGAACGCGACGAGCGCGATCACGAGCGCACCGACGACCACGGCGAGACCGATCTCGGTCCATTTCGCCTGCTTGACGAAAAAGCCCCAATCGACCGACGGGAGCCGCGAGTAGACCTGGTGGGTGGGCAAGGCGCCGATTGCGAGCGCCCAGCCGATCAGCGTCCCGGCGACGAACATGTCGAGGATCGTCTCGGCGACCAGCGTCGGGGTCAGCGTGGCGTAGGTCGCGCCCTCGATCCGGTGCTTGATCAGGTACAGCTTGACCGCGTCGCCCGCGCGTGCCGGAACGATCGAGTTGACTCCGACGCCGGCGAGATAGGAGCCGAAGACGCTGCGGAACCTGATCCGCTCGCCGGGATAGGCGGCGCAGAGGATCGTTCGCCACGCCCACGCCCGGAAGATGAGCCGGATGAAGAAGAAGCCGAGCGCGAGCGCGAGGAACTCCCAGCGCACGGCAGCGAGCTGGTCGCCGAACACCCGCACCGCATGGAAGAACGAGCTCAACCCTTCGAAGGGTACGAGGCGGGGGTCACGGGCGGTCGGCGGGCCCGGGGTAGGATCTCTGCGAGATGGCAGCCGGGCACTCCGTCGACGAATACCTGGAGACGATCTACTTCCTGGCGTTCCCGATCGGCGAGTACCACCCGCGCGAGACGTCGGTGCCGACGCTCTCCTCTCGCGTGGCCGAGATGCTCGGCGTCTCGCGCGCTTCGGCCGGCGAGATGTTGAAGCGGCTCGAGGCCGAGGGCCTCGTCGAGCGGGGCGAGCGCCGCGAGGCGATCCTCACCGAGACGGGGCAGGAGCGGGCCGAGCGGGCCGTGCGTAAGCATCGGATCATCGAGCGGCTCCTGACGGACTTCATGGGCTACACCGCGGCCGAGGCCCACGTGCACGCCGACGAGCTCGGCGACACGTTCAGCGACGACATGGTCGAACGGATCTGGGAGCGGCTCGGGAACCCGGAGCGCTGCCCGCACGGCTGGCCGATCGACACCGTCTTCGAGCAGACCGAGAACCACGAGCTCGAACCGCTCTCGGCGCTCGAGCCCGGCCAGCGCGCAACGATCGTGCGGCTCGCGGAGCACGACGGCGAGCTACTGCACTGGTTCTACGACCAGGGGCTCGTGCCCGGGGCGAGCGTCGAGCTCGACTCGGCGAAGCCGGCTGCGGGCCAGCTCCATGTGCGGCTGGACGGCGACGACATGGCGATCGCCGAGAAGGCCTCGGCGGGCCTCTTCGTCCGCCCGACGGCCTGAGAACCTAGAACCTCTAACTGAATGAACGCCATGTACCGGGACGCGCTGTGCACGCGCGCTGACTGCGTCCTCGGTTGCACCCATATGTGACATATGGGTGCGCCCTGCGTCCTTGCATCGCACGCACCCATCGCGCCCCTGTAACGGGCGGCATTCAGTTAGAGGTTCTAACCGGAGACTGCGCCGACCGCGTCGAGCCCTGCCGCTGCCCGGAGCGCGTCGACCTTGTCGGTCCGCTCCCAGGTGAAGTCGGGATCGTTGCGGCCGAAGTGGCCGTACGTGGCGGTCTTGCCGTAGATCGGCCGGCGGAGGTCGAGGTCGCGGAGGATCGCGGCCGGCCGGAGGTCGAAGACCTCGCGGACGAGCTTCTCGATCAGCGCCTCGTCGACGTTGTTCGTTCCGAACGTCTCGACATGGATCGAGAACGGGTGAGCGACCCCGATCGCGTAGGCGACCTGGATCTGGCAGCGCTCCGCAAGCTCGGCGGCGACGATGTTCTTCGCGACATAACGCGCGGCATAGGCGCCGGACCGGTCGACCTTCGTCGGATCCTTGCCCGAGAAGGCGCCGCCGCCGTGCGGGACTGCCCCGCCGTAGGTGTCGATGATGATCTTGCGGCCGGTGAGGCCGGCGTCCCCCATCGGCCCGCCGATCACGAACTTGCCGGTCGGGTTGACGTAGAGGAACTCGGGATCCTTCAGGCGGCTCTCGTCGTAGTACTCGGGCGGGAGGCACTGCGGGAGCACGTACTGGATCAGGTCGTGCTTGATCGTGCTCTCCGGGTCGACGCCCTCGCGATGCTGGGTCGAGATCAGGACGCGCTCGATCTCGACCGGCTTCTGGCGGCCGTGCTCGTCGACCTCGTAGCGGATCGTGACCTGCGTCTTTCCGTCGGGCCGGAGGTACGGGACGATCCCGCGCTTGCGCACGTCGGCGAGACCGCGGGCGAGCGCGTGCGCGACCGTGATCGGCAGCGGCATCAGCTCCTCCGTCTCTCTCGTCGCGTACCCGACCATGAAGCCCTGGTCGCCGGCGCCGACGCGATCGAGCGGATCGTCGTCGCCGGAGTCGTGCTGCACCTCGAAGGCGTTGTCGACACCCTGGGCGATGTCGGGCGACTGCTCGTCGATCGCGACGATCACGCCGCACGTCTCGGCGTCGAAGCCGTACTTCGCCCGGGTGTAGCCGATGTCGGCGATCGTGCGGCGGACGAGCCGCGGGATGTCGACGTAGGTACTCGTCGTGATCTCGCCGGCGACGACGACGAGGCCGGTCGTGACGAGTGTCTCGCACGCGACGCGCCCGGTCGGGTCGTCGGTGAGGACGGCGTCGAGGACGGCGTCCGATACCTGGTCGGCGACCTTGTCGGGGTGACCCTCGGTGACCGATTCGGAGCTGATGGAGTACGAGCGTGTGGCCATTTCCACACCCTAGCGGGCAAGGTGCCGTTTGTGGTCACTCATCGGTCGGCTTGCGACCCATCAGAGCCACGGCGAGCTCCATCAGCGGGCTCCCGGCGAGAACCGCGCACACGCCCTCGGTGATCGGGAGCTCGACGCCGAGGCGGTGCCCCAGATCGCGGAGCACCGGGGCGGTCGTGAGGCCTTCGACGACCTGCCCGATCTCGGCAGCGGCGTCCTCGGGGCTGCGGCCCAGCGCGATCAGCTCTCCGGCTCGGCGGTTCCGGCCGCTCGGGTGCCAGCAGGTGGCGATCAGGTCTCCCATGCCGGCGAGACCCGAGAACGTCTCCGAGTCGGCGCCTGCAGCTTCCCCGAGCCGCGCCATCTCGACGAGGCCCCGCGTGACCAGAGCGGCCTTCGCGTTGTCTCCGACCCCGAGGCCGTCGCAGGCGCCGGCGGCCAGTGCGATCACGTTCTTGGCGGCCGCGCAGAGCTCGACTCCGATCAGGTCGTCGTTGAGGTACACGCGGAACACGCCCGAGTTCAGGGATTCCTGGAGTTGCCGACCGAACGCGGCGTTCTCGGTCGCCACCACGGTTGCTCCCGGCAACCCGGCCGCGACCTCCTCCGCGTGGTTCGGGCCCGACAGCACGGCTACCGGACGCCCCTCGACGAGCGTCGAGAGCCGATCGCCCGTCTCGGGGTCGAGCCCCTTGGTCAGGCTGAGGAGCGGTGCCGAGCCCGGTAGGGCCTGCACGACGGACCTGAAGACACGGCTCGGAAGCGCGATCACGATCAGCTCCGCCTCCTCGATGGGCGCCTCGTCGATCGTCGTCGCCGTCACGTCCGAGAGGTCGACGTCCGACATGAAGCGCGGGTTGTGCCCCGTCTCGCGGATCGCCGCGGCGTCCTCGGCACGGTGCGTGGCGAGCACCACGGTGAAACCGCGGTCCGCGAGTAACCGCGAGAACCCTGTTCCCCAGGAGCCCCCGCCGACCACTACCGCCGATCTCACGCCCCTGGGCGCCTTCCGTTCACGACCGGCGGCGGAAGTCGATCGTCACCGGGACGCCTTGCATCCCGTACCGCTCGCGCAGCTCGTTCTCGACCCAGTACCCGTAGTCGCGCGTGATCAGGCTCGTGTCGTTGACCGTGAAGCGGAACCGCGGCGGCCGCGATGAGACCTGCGTTCCGTAGAGGAGGTTGAGGCGCTTCCGGCCCTTCGACGGCGGCTGGCGGGCTTCTTTCAGCTCGCCGAGGAAGCGGTTCAGCTCACCGGTGCCGATCCGGCCCGCGTGCTTCTCGTAGAGCTCCTCGACCCGCTCGAGGACGCGTGTGATTCCGCGCCCGGTCTTCGCCGACGTGGTCACGATCGGCGGGCGCTGGCGTAGGCGGCGCAGCAGCTCGGGCCGCACATCCTCGATGTCCACGGTCGTCAGGTCCCACTTCGACAGGACGATCAGCGTCGAGCACTGTGCCTTGCGGGCGACATCGGCAGCCGCAAGGTCTCCCTCGACGATTCCCTCGCTCGCGTCGATCAGGACGAGCGCGACATCGGCGCGCTCCGCCGACTCGAGCGCGCGCAGCTCCGAGTAGTACTCGATGCCCTGCCGCTGCTTGCGCTTGCGCCGCAGGCCCGCGGTGTCGACGAGCTGGAACTTCTTGCCCTCACGCTCGATCACGGTGTCGATCGAGTCGCGCGTGGTTCCCGGCACCTCCGAGACGATCGTGCGCTCGCCGCCGATCAGCTTGTTGAAGAGCGACGACTTGCCGACGTTCGGGCGGCCGAGGATCGCGACGCGGATCGCCTCGTCGCCGACGACGGGACGGGCCTCGCCGATGTCCTCGAGCCGGGCGACGACGTCGTCGAGCAGGTCGCCGGTGCCGTGCCCGTGCATCCCGGAGAGCGGGATCGGGTCGCCGAGGCCGAGACGGTGCAGATCGAACAGGAGCGTGTTCTGTGACGGGTCGTCGATCTTGTTCGCGATCAGGAGCACCGGCTTTCCGGCGAGGCGGAGGATCTCGGCCAGCTCCTCGTCGCCCGGCATCGCGCCGGCGCGAGCGTCGGTGATGAAGAGCACGAGGTCGGCCTCTCGGATCGCGAGGCGTGCCTGCTCGACGATCGAGCGAGAGACCTCGTCCTTGCTCACGACGTCGACGCCGCCGGTGTCGATCAGCAGGAACTGCTTGCCCGCCCACTCGCAGACGAGCTCCTTGCGGTCTCGGGTCGTACCGCTCGTGTCGTGGACGACGGCGGCCCGGCTCGACGTCAGCCGGTTGATCAGCGTCGACTTGCCGACGTTCGGGAAGCCGACGATCGCGACCGTGCCGAGCAGGTCGGGGACGGGGAGCTCGATGATGTCTTCGGTTTCGCTCATAGCGGCGGCGTCAGCCCCTTTGGGCGGCCGCGCGCGTGCACGTCGGCAAGCCAGTCGAAGAGAACGTTCAGGCGGCGCTCGATCTCGGCGCTCGCTTCCTTGTAGCCCTTCCCGCCCTTCGAGATCCCCTCGAACCGGAAGGGCTCCCCGACGGCGATCGAGCAGGGCGCGAAGTTGTAGGGCTTCCAGAACTGGGTGCCGTAGACGGCGATCGGCACGACCGGCACATTCTCCTGGATCGCGACCATCGCCGAGCCGGGCTGCACCGTCCCCGGGCGCCCGTGCCTCTGCCGCGTCCCCTCGACGAAGAGGCCGATCGCGCGTCCCTCCGAGGCGTAGCGGCGCATCAGCCGCACGGCGTCGCGGTCGGACTCGCCGCGCTTGATGTCGATGATCCCGTGCCAGGCCAGGAACCGGCCGAAGCCGGGAACGCCGAGCAGCTCGACCTTGGCGACGTAGTTGATGTTCCGCGGCGACTGGGATCCGACGACGGGGATGTCGACCCACGCCAGGTGGTTGATCGCGAGCACGCAGCCGCCGGTCTCGGGAATGCGCTCGAGCCCGTAGGCGCGGGAGCGGCAGAGGAAGGACGTGAGCGGCGTGAGCCACCAGCGCGACGTCCTCCAGGCGAAGTCGCCGTAGGCCATCAGACGGCGGATCGGGCGCGGACGAGACCCTCGATCCGCGCGATCACGTCCTCGATGCCGAGCTCGGTCGTGTCGATCTCGACCGCGTCCGAGGCCGGCTGCATGCGGACGTGGTCGGACTCGTCGCGCAGCTTGAGATCGGTCGCCAGTGCGTCCGCGCCGATGTCGGGCCGTTCGGCCTGGCGGCGAGCCGCCCGGACCGCCGGATCGGCGACGAGGTAGACCTTCACGTCGGCCTGCGGCGCCACGACCGTGCCGATGTCGCGGCCCTCGATCACGACGTCGCCCTCGGCCCCCAGCTCGCGCTGGCGCTCCCGCATCACCTCCCGCACCTCGTGGTGGCGGGCGACGACCGGGACGTTCTGGTCGATCCGCACCTGCCGGATCGAGTCGGTGACGTCGGCGCCGTCGATGTAGACGCGCCCACCGGTGTCGAAGACGACCGGGTTCTCCTCCGCCAGGCTGCCGAGCGCGGCGCCGTCGCCGAGCTCGAGGCCGCGGCGGAGCGCGAGCCAGGTCAGGCTCCGGTACATCGCGCCCGTGTCGAGGTAACGGAAGCCGAGCCGCTCGGCCAGGCTCCGGGCAACGGTGCTCTTGCCGGCGCCGGCGGGTCCATCGATTGCGACGATCACGGAGCGAAGGGTAGTTCGATCGGGGCACCAGTCACAGATGTCACTCTCCGACCTCGCCCGTCTGGACGAGGGTGCCGAGCAGGTCGTAGAAGCCGGGGAAGCTCACCGATGCGCTCTCCGCGCCCGCGAGACGGACGCCGTCCTGCGACACCGTCCCTGCAACCGCGCCGAGCATCGCGATGCGGTGGTCGCCGCCGGCGTCGATCGAGCCGCCGCGTGGTCGTGCGGGGACGCCCCGCACGACGAAGCCGTCGGGGCGAGCCTCGATGTGGATCCCGATCGCACGGAGGGCGGTCGTGACCGTGTCGATCCGGTCGGACTCCTTGGCTCGGAGCTCCTCGGCTCCGGTCGACGGTCGTGACGCCGTGCGCCATGCCGGCGAGGAGCGCGACCAGCGGGAGCTCGTCGACGAGCCTCGGCACCTCGGCCGCGCCGATCGTCGTCGCGACCAGCTCGCCGCCCGTGACCTCGACGTCGCCGATCGCCTCGCCGGCGATGTTCCGGCGGTTCAGGAAGCCGACGCGGGCGCCCATCCGCTCGAGCACGTCGAGGAAGCCGGTGCGGAGCGGATTCAGCCCGATGTCGTGGACTGTCAGCGTCGAGCCGGGCAGCAGCGCCGCGGCGGCCAGGAACGGCGCCGCCGACGAGATGTCCCCCGGGACGAACACCTCGGGAAGGCTCAGCGTCCCTCCGGGCTCGACGGTGACCGAGCCCTGGCGGCGGGTGATCCGCGCTCCGGCCGCGGCGAGCATCAGCTCGGTGTGGTCGCGGGTCGCCGGCGGCTCGTGGACGGTCGTCTTCCCCTGGGCGCCGAGGCCGGCGAGCACGATCGCCGACTTCACCTGGGCGCTCGCGACGGGAAGCGTGTACTCGATCCCGGTGAGAGCGCCGCCTTCGACGACGAGCGGGAGACAGCCTTCGGTCGAGTCGATCGACGCTCCCATCTCGGTCAGCGGGTCGACGATCCGCCCCATCGGGCGCCGGGAGAGCGACTCGTCGCCGGTGAGCTCGAAGCGGCCGTCCTGGAAGGCGAGGATCCCGGCGACGAGACGGACGAGCGTGCCGGCGTTGCCGCAGTCGAGCGGTGCGTCGGGCGCGCGGAGGCCGCGGAGGCCGACGCCGCTGACGACGAGCGTGTCGACGTCTTCTTCATCGACCTGGACTCCGAGGGCGCGGACGACGCCGAGGGTCGACTCGGTGTCGCCTGAGCGCCCCCAGTTGGAGACGCGTGTCTCCCCTTCGGTGAGCGCGCCGATCAGGAGGGCCCGATGCGAGACCGACTTGTCGCCCGGAACGGCGATGTGGCCGTCGATCCGGGCGGCGGGCTCGATCTTCATTCGACGACCGGCGACACGACGACTCCGTAGCCCTGGCTCTCGAGCAGGCCCTGGATCGCGGTGCGCATTGTCCTCGCCGCTCACGAGCAGAGTGAGCGTGCCGCCCTGCTCGGGTGAGATGTGGTCGAGCTCGAAGTCGCGGATCTCGATCCGGGCGGCGCCGAACGTCTGCATGATCTCCGCGAGGACGTTCGGGCGGTCGGCGATGTGCACCTGGACGCGCTGGAGGGCGCCGGGATCGCCGTAAGCCGCCTGGAGCATGCGGACTCGGTTGGCCGCCGCCTCGCCGATCCACTCGGCGATGAAGGCGCCGTCTCGCCGCTCGAGCGCGGCCTCGACCTCCTCGATCCTGCGGCGGTGCTCGGCCAGCCCTGCCCGGACGGCGTCGGCGTTGTCGAGGAACACGTCGATCCACATCCGGGGATTCGCCCCGGCGATCCGGGTCATGTCGCGCAGCGAGCCGCCGGCGTTCGCGAGCGGCTCGTGCCCCTCGACGCGCGTCGCGCCCGCCTGGTTCACGACCACGTTCGCGAGCACGTGCGGTAGATGGCTCGTGAGTGCGACGAGCTCGTCGTGGGCGGCCGGCTCGATCGCGTGCGGGAACGCTCCGAGCTCGCCGACGAAGCCGTGGACGAGGGCGTAGCGCTCCGGGCTCGTCTCGGCCGTGGGCGTCAGGAACCAGGTGGCGCCTTCGAAGAGCCCCGCCGAGGCGTGGGCGGCACCGTGCACCTCCTTGCCGGCGATCGGGTGCCCACCGACGAACCTCGGTGACCCGCCGGCCGCTGCGACGACGGTGGTCTTCGTCGAGCCGACGTCGGTGACGGTTGTCTCGTCGCCCGTGGCGGCGAGCACCGCCGCGACCTGTTCGGCGAGCGCCGCGACCGGAGCCGCTACGACCACGAGCTCTGCTCCGGCGACCGCCTCCTCCAGCGAGCCCGCCGGATCGACCGCGGAGCGCTCGACAGCCTGGGCGAGCGCCTCGTGGTCGGGGTCCCAGCCGGTGACCGCGGCGCCCGAGGCGCGGGCGTCCAGGGCTATAGAGGCGCCGATCAGACCGGTGCCGACGATCGCGAGCCGCTGAAGGGCCATTTCAGCTCCGGCGCATCAGTTCGGCGAGCCGGAACGCGAGATCGAGCGACTGCCGGCCGTTCAGGCGCGGATCGCAGAGCGTCTCGTAGCGCGCATCGAGGTGCTCCTCCGCGAGGCCCTCGGAGCCGCCGAGGCACTCGGTGACGTCGTCGCCGGTGTACTCGAGGTGAACACCGCCGGGCCACGCGCCCTCGGCGCGGCACGCGGTGAAGAAGCCTTCGATCTCGGTCATGATCGCGTCGAAGTGGCGCGTCTTGCGGCCGCTCGAGGTCGTGAAGCCGTTGCCGTGCATCGGGTCGCAGGTCCAGACGACCGGGTGCTTCGCCGCCTTCACGGCTCGCAGGAGCGGCGGCAGGAGCTCCTCGACGTGGTCGGCGCCGAGACGCGCGATCAGGGTCATCCGGCCGGGGATGCGATCCGGGTTCAGGCGCTCGCAGAGCTCGACCGTCTCCTCGGGTGTCGCCTTCGGCCCGAGCTTGACGCCGATCGGGTTGTGGACGCCGGAGAAGAACTCGACGTGCGCGCCGTCGAGCTCCCGGGTGCGGTCCCCGATCCAGAGCATGTGGGCGGAGCAGTCGTACCAGTCGCCGGTGAACGAGTCGCGCCGGGTCAGGCCTTCCTCGTAGTCGAGCAGCAGCCCCTCATGGCTGGTCCAGACGTCGACCTGGTGGAGCTGCGGGGTGGCGGCGAGGTCGATCCCGCACGCGGCCATGAACTGGAGCGCGCGCTCGACCTCGGAGGCGAGCGTCTCGTAGCGCTGGCCCTGGGGCGAGGTGGCGACGAAGTCCTGGTTCCAGGCGTGCACCTGGGTCAGGTCGGCGAAGCCGCCCTTCGTGAACGCCCGGACGAGATTCAGCGTCGAGGCGGCGTGGTAGTAGCCCTCGAGCATGCGCTCGGGGTCCGGGACACGGGCCTCGGCGGTCGCGGCGTCGTCGTGGATCATGTGGCCGCGGAAGACGGGGATCTCGCCGAGCGCCGTCTTCTCGACGCCGTTCGAGCGCGGCTTCACGAACTGGCCGGCGATCCGGCCGATCTTGAGCACCGGCAGTGCGGCGCCGTACGTGAGCACGGCAGCCATCTGGAGCAGGATCTTCAGCCGTTCGCGAACCGCGACGGCCGAGTAGGCCGCGCCGCTCTCGGTCAGCCGGTCGAAGTCGTGGAACGACTCGGCGCAGTCGCCTGCCTGGAGCAGGAACGCGCGGCCCGCGGCGACGTCGGCCAGCGCGGCCCGTACCTGGCGCGCCTCGCCGGCGAAGACGAGCGGCGGCTGGGTGTGCAGGCGGCGCCGGATCTCTGCGGCGCGCGCCTCGTCGGGCCACTCCGGCTGCTGGAGCGCCTCGCGGTCCCGCCAGGACGACGGGGACCAGGTGGAATCATCGACTACAGCCATGGGGCAAGTGTAGGGGTGGAGGCTAGAGTCAATGCATGCGGATCTTCTCCGGCATCCAGCCAACAGGCGCCAAGCACTTCGGCAACTACTCCGGAGGGTTCCGCCAGTACGCCGCGACCCAGGAGCGGGCGGTCGAGGCGGGCGGGACGGCGTTCTTCTGCATCGTCGACCTGCACTCGATCACGGTCGACTTCGATCCGGCCGACCTGCGCGAGCGGACGCTCGACCTCGCGGCGCTTCTCTTCGCGACCGGGCTCGATCCGGAGCGCTCGACGGTGTTCGCCCAGAGCCAGGTGAAGGCGCATGCCGAGGCCGCGTGGCTGCTCTCGGCGGTGACGAGCTACGGGCAGCTCGGGCGGATGACGCAGTTCAAGGAGAAAGGCGAGCGCCAGGAGTTCCTGACGGCCGGGCTCTTCACCTATCCGATCCTGATGGCGGGCGACATCCTGCTGTACCAGACCGACTTCGTCCCGATCGGCGACGACCAGCGGCAGCATCTCGAGCTCGCGCGCGACATCGCCGAGCGGTTCAACACGCGGTTCGGCGAGACGTTCCGTGTCCCGTCCGGCGTCTACCCGGAGATCGGGGCGAGGGTCATGGACCTGCAGGAGCCGACGAAGAAGATGTCGACGACGGGCGGGACGCCGCAGGGGACGATCCTGATGCTCGACCCGCCGGACACGATCCGCAAGAAGGTCAAGTCGGCGGTCACCGACTCGGGCTCCGAGGTTCGCCGTGACAAGGAGAAGCCGGGCGTCACGAACCTGATCGACGTCATGACCGTCGCGACCGGCGAGTCGGCCGAGGCGATCGACGCCCGCTATGACGGCGGCGGCTACGGGCAGTTCAAGGGCGATGTCGCCGAGGCGGTAGTCGGGCTGCTCGAGCCGATCCAGAAGCGGTACGCCGAGCTCCGCAGCGATCCCGCCGAGCTGATCCGCCTCCTCGGCGCAGGCGCCGACAAGGCGAGCGAGTCCGCGGCGCCCACCCTCCGCTCGATGTACGAGCGGATGGGCTTCGTCACTCGCGACTAGGCTCGAGACGTGTCCCCACCGGGCTCGGCTCGGAGGGCGGCGAGCTCCGTCGGGCGTGAGCTCGCGCCACTCGCCGGGCTCGAGGCCCTCCGCGGTGAGCGGCCCGTAGCGGCTGCGCTGCAGGCGCCGGACCGGGTGGCCGACCGCGGCGAGCATGCGCTTCACCTGGTGCTTGCGGCCCTCGTGGAGGATCAGCTCGACGCGTCCCTTGCTCACGCGGCGGGCGCGCGCCGGAGCGGTGCGGCCGTCGTCGAGATCGACGCCGCGCTCGAGGGCGGCGAGCGTCGCGGGCGACGGGTCGCCGTCGACGTCGGCGACGTAGACCTTGTCGACCTCGTAGCGGGGGTGGGCGAGCCGGTGGGCGAGCTCGCCGTCGTTCGTCAGGAGCAGCACGCCGGTCGTGTCGGCGTCGAGGCGGCCGACCGGGACGATCCGGGCCTCGTGGCCGACGAGACCGACGACGGTCGGGCGTCCACCCGGGTCGCGTGCGGTCGTCACGACGCCCGCCGGCTTGTTCAGCAGCACGTAGACGAGCTGCTGCAACGCGAGCCGACGGCCGTCGAGCTCGACGTGGTCGCGCGACTCGACGAAAGTGTTCAGAGCCCCCGGCTGCCCGTTGACGGTGACCCTGCCTGCCTTGATCAGCTCGTCTGCGCCGCGCCTGGACGCGACACCCGCACGCGCTAGCCAGGCGTTGAGGCGCAAGGGCTAATACGCCGAGTGGCGGTAGATCGTCTTGGCCTTCTGGGAACCGATGACCTCGACGATCGTGACGTAGTGGTTGCTGATCCCGACGACGTACGACCCGATGATCGGCTGCCCTTGCGGTCGAGGTAGATCACGCCGATCGCGTTGCCGCCGCCCTTGGCCGGCGTGACGATCACCGCCATGTTGGTGCCGCTGACCTTCGCCTCGTCGTCGAGAGCGAGGTTGACGAGGTCGGAGTGCGCCGCCCCGCCGGTGAACATCGGCTGGGCGTCGAACGACGGCTCGTGCGCGACCTTCACCGGCGTCGTGCTCCCCGACGGCTCGAAGAACAGCCACGGCCGAACGGTAGGCCGAGGCGGGGCCCGACATTACGCCGGGCGCTTCTCGGCGACCGCTTCGAGCCGCTCGCGAATCTGCTCCGTGTCCGCCCCGACATCGTCGAGCCGGGGGAGCTCGGCCAGCGACTGGAGCCCGAACACGCGCTCGAAGAGCGGCGTCGTCGCGTACCGGACGGCCCCGAAGTCGCGATCGCGGCCGGATTCCGAGAGCAGGCCGCGCTCGACCAGCCCCGACACGGCGGCGTCGGCGCTGACGCCGCGGATGCGGGTGATCTCGGGCCGCGTGCAGGGCCCGAGATAGGCGGCGATCGCCAGCGTCTCGAGAGCCGCGCCCGAAAGGCCGCGCTCGACCGGGCCGCTCGAAGAGACGGGCACAGGCCTCCGCGGCTGCGCGCGAGGCGCGGAAAGCGAAGCCACCGGCGACGTGCTCGAGCACGATGCCGCTGCGGCCTTCGCGGTAGCGCTCGGCGAGCAGCTCGAGCGCATCGGAGACGCGCTCCGGATCATCCTGCGTCGCGTCGGCGAGCTCTTCCTCGGAGAGCGGCAGGGAGGCGATGACGAGCAGAGCCTCGATCGTGCGGGCAAGCTCCTCGACCGGATTCGAGGCGACTAGGCGGAGTGGGCGGTCCACTGGAGGCTCCTTTCTGCAGATGGGCGGGTAATCCTTATCGGGGCAAAGGGGGCTGCCTGGGCGAATGCGAGCTCGCGCTGCTTGGCAAGCTCGAGCAGCGCGAGGAACGCGACCGCGACCTCGACGCGCGAGAGCCCGGCTACCTCCTGGTCGAAGTCGAGCCGGGCGCGGCGCTTCAGGAGCGAGCGCCACCGCTCGACGAACTGCGATACCGGCGGGAACGCGAGCGCCATGTGCGAGGTCGAGAGCTGGGGCGGCTCGACGGCAAGCGCGCGGATCGCATCGGCGAGCTTGGACGGCGGCTGGGCGGCGAACTTGGGCTCGGGCCGGGCAGGCGCGAGCGGGGCCGGGCCGAGCCGGAAGTAACGGTCGCGCGAGGCCTCGAGCCGCTCTGCGAGCCAGGCCGCGGCTTCTTTCGCCCGCCGGTACTCGGCGAGGCGCCGCGCGAGCTCCTCGGCGGCGACCTCGGGCTCGAGCTCGGCGAGCTCGGCGTCCTCGTCGGGAAACAGCCCCCGGGCCTTGAGCTCGAGCAACGCCGAGATCAGGACGAGGAACTCGCCGCACGCATCGAGGTCGAGCTGATCCCGCTCGACCAGGTGCTCGACGAAGGCGATCACGATCTCGGCGAGGTCGACCTCGCGCAGCGGGAGCTCCTCGCGGAGCACGAGGGTCAGGAGGAGGTCGAACGGGCCTTCGAAGGCGTCGAGATCGAGGCCGAGCTCTCCGACCGGGGTCGCCGCTGCCATCCGCGGCAGGCTAGCCCTGCCTACCGGACGCGGCCCTTGGGGAGGAGTTATCTGACGCGTCCCTTCGGGACGACCATCTTCGGCCGGGCGGGGTCGGGTTGAGGCCGTGGCCGCACCTTCGGTGTGCCCTCGCGGCCCGAGCCTCCGCGGCCGAGCAGCTGCCACCAGATGAAGAACGCCGTCGAGCCGGCGAAGAGAACGACCGAGACCCAGGCGTTGATCCGGAGACCGGCGAAGTGGTGCGACGGGTCGATCCGGAGGAGCTCCTCGAAGAAGCGGCCGAAGCAGTAGTACGAGACGTAGAGCGCGAAGAGCGCGGGCGGCCGGAACCTGTAGCGGCGGTCGAGCCAGAGCAGGAGCCCGACGCCGACGAAGTCCCAGATCAGCTCGTACAGGAAGGTCGGGTGGTACGCCTTGGCGCCCACGTACTGCGCCGGCAGGCTCGCCTGATGCGCCGGATCGATCTTCAGGCCCCAGGGCAGCGACGTCGGCTTGCCGTAGAGCTCCTGGTTCCACCAGTTGCCGATCCGGCCGATCCCCTGCGCCAACAGGAGCCCGGGCGCGACGGCGTCCATGAACGCCGTGCCGCTGACCCCCGCGCGCCGGACGACGATCACGCCGGCGATCGTCCCGAGCAGGATCCCGCCCCACACACCGAGACCGCCGTGCCAGACCTCGAAGATGCCCTGCCACTTCGGCGTCGGCACCTCGTTCCACGACGTGAGGTCGTGGTAGAGCCGGGCTCCGATCACCCCGAAGGCGACGCCCCAGACGGTGACGCGGATGACGAGGTCGCTGTCTCCACCGACCCGCTTCCAGCGGATCGTGGTGAGCCAGACGCACGCGAGAATCGCGACGAGGAGCGTCAGCCCGTAGAGATGGATCGTGAGCGGGCCGAGATGAATGACTCCGCTCGAAGGCGAAGGGATGAATCCGACGAGCCCCATCGGCAGGGATTCTGCCCGCGCGACCAACGCTCTGCGTTGGCAATCGACGAATTTGACGCCAACGAGTTCGGCGAGCACGGGGTTGGCCCATGCTCGCCGAGAAAGCGAGGTGGAAAGCTTCGAGTGCCCGCCGCCTCGGCGGCGGGCGTGAAGGGTGAGGCCTACAGCAGGATCTTCAGCGCGAGCTCCGGCTTGCATCCGCGCTCGAGGAGCTCGATTGCCCGGTGCAGGTCGACGTCCGGCCTGTGGGCGAGCTCGTGGGCGGAGACAATGTCGTAACCGACCTTCTCGAGTGTCTCGGCGCGCCAGCGCTCGACTCTCTCGCTTTCGGTTTCGACTGGGTCTAGCTCGGTTGCGGCCATCGATTCAGGTCTCCTTCGTCCTGTACATCGGTACATTCGGTTAAACGCCTTAGAGGGTTTTGTTGGTACCGCTTCAGGCACGGATTTACGGAGAATTAACGGGTTGCCGACAGGCGTTTTTCGCCGCGAAACGCAGAAAAGGCAGCTTTGCAGCCGTTTACAGGCCGGCCAAGATCAGGCGAGCGCGGACTCGCCGAGCAGCGCGCGAACCTCGGCGTAGAAATCCGGGTCCGGCTCGACGCGGAAGCTGGGCCCGAGCCGGAGGGCAACCGGCCCCTGCGAGGTGACGCAGTCGACGAACACCTGGCTCTCGCCGGGGAACTCCTTGAGGAGCGTCGCGAGCTCGCCGATGATCCCGGCTGCGGCCTTCGTCGCGTCGATCCGGAGGCGCACCGTCCGCTTGGCCGCGACCGACTCGAAGGCGGAGATCTCCTGGGCGATCAGCTTCGTCTCGCCCTCCTTGTGATCGACGCGGCCCTTGACCACGATGATCCGGTCGGTCGTGCAGAGCTCGCCCGCGGCTGCGTAGGCGGCGGCGAAGACGACGCAGTCGATTCCGCCGGTGACGTCGTCGAGCCGCAGGAAGACCATCTGCTCGCCGCGCTTCGTCAGGAGCTGCCTGACCTCGCTGATGATCCCGCCGACGACGACGCTCTCACCGTCGCGGCGCCGCTCGAGCTCGGCGATCGTCGCGTCGGTCTTCGCGCGCAGCTCCGACCGCAGTGACGAGAGCGGGTGCTCGGAGACGTAGAGGCCGAGCGTCTCCTTCTCGAGGCGCAGCAGGTCGGGCTTCTCGAACTCCTCGGACGGGACCGGCGGATGGTGCCGCTCGCCCGATGTGTCGGCGGCGCCGAAGCCCTCGTCGAAGATCGAGCCCTGGCCGGCGAGACGGTCGGCCTGCTGCTTCTGGCCGTAGGCGAGCGCCTGCTCGAGCACCTGCAGCATCCCCATTCGGGAGCCGGGCAGCGCGCCGCACTTGACGAGCGACTCGAGCGCGCGCTTGTTCACGACGGACGGATCGACGCGCTCGGTGAAGTCCCAGACGGACTCGAACGGCCCTCCCTCCTCGCGCGCCCGGATGATCGTGCGGCACGCGAGCTCGCCGACGCCCTTCACGGCGTTCAGCCCGAAGCGGATCTTGCCGCCGACGACGGCGAAGTCGGTCTGCGACTCGTTGACGTCGGGCGGCAGCACCTCGATCCCGATCTCGTGGCAGGCGTTGACGTAGAACGGCACGCGATCCTTGGTGCTCATCACCGAGCTGATCAGCGCTGCCATGTACTCGCACGGGTGGTGCGCCTTCAGCCACGCGGTGCGGTACGAGATCAGGGCGTAACAGGCGGCGTGGGCCTTGTTGAACGAGTAGTCCTGCGCCTTCTCCATGTCCTCCCAGAGCTGCCGGGCGACCGAGTCGGAGGTGTTGTTCTCGACGCACCCTTCGATGAACTTCCCCTTGAGGGACGCCATCAGCGCGTGGTCCTTCTTGCCGATCGCGCGCCGGAGATCCTCGGCCTCGAAGAGCGAGAAGCCGCCGATCTCCTTGGCGATCGCCATCGACTGCTCCTGGTAGACCGAGATCCCGTACGTGCTGCCGAGGATCGGCTTCAGCCGCGGGTCGGGGTAGGTGACCGGCTCCTTGCCGTGCTTGCGGTTGGCGTAGGTCGGGATGTACTGCATCGGGCCCGGCCGGTAGAGCGCGCCCAGAGCGCACGATGTCCTCGAACTCCGTCGGCTTGACCTGCCGGAGCGCGTCGCGCATGCCCGACGACTCGAACTGGAAGACGCCGGTCGCCTCCCCGCGGGCGAGCATCTCGTAGGTCTTCTTGTCGTCGAGCGGGAGCTTGCCGATGTCGAGGTCGCCGATCAGCTCGACGGCCTTGTCGATCACGTCGAGGTTGCGCAGCCCGAGGAAGTCCATCTTCAGCAGCCCGAGCGCCTCGACGTCCTTCATCTGGAACTGGGTGACGACCTCCTGGTCGGCGCCCTTCTGCTGGAGCGGCACGACATTCGTCAGCGGCTCGGCGCCGATCACGACACCGGCGGCATGGATCGAGTCGGCGCGGGTCAGCCCTTCGAGCGGGCGGGCGAGGTCGACGATCTCCTTCGCGACGGCGTCGGAGTCGACCGCCTTGCGCAGCTCGGCGCCCGGCTTCATGCACTCCTCGAGCGTCTGGCCCGGTCCTTCCGGGATCAGCTTCGCGATCCGGTCGACGGCGCCGTAGGGGATCTCGAGCACGCGACCGGCATCGCGGACGGCGGCGCGGGCGGCCATCGTCGAGAAGGTGATGATCTGCGCGACGCGGTCGCGGCCGTACTTCTCGGTCACGTAGTTGATCACCCGCTCGCGGCCGGCGACCGCGAAGTCGATGTCCATGTCGGGCATCGTCTTGCGGCCCGGGTTCAGGAACCGCTCGAACATCAGGTCGTACTTGATCGGGTCGAGGTCGGTGATCTCGAGGCAGTAGGAGACGATGCTCCCGGCTGCCGAGCCGCGACCCGGGCCGACGCTGATCCCCTGCTGCTTCGAGAAGTGGATGAAGTCCCAGACGATCAGGAAGTAGTCGGTGAACCCCATCTCGCTGATCGTCTTCAGCTCGTACCGGAGGCGTTCGCGCAGCTCGTCGGTCACTGTCCCGTAGCGCTTCGTCAGCCCTTTCTCGCAGAGCTCGACGAGGTAGTCGAACGCGTCGCGGCCGTCGGGCACGGGGAACTTCGGGAGCAGGATCCTGTCCGAGCGCGAGCTCGACGTTGCAGCGCTCCGCGACCTCGAGCGTGCGCCGAAGCGCCGCGTCCTGGCCGGGGAAGTCGCCGGCCATCTCCTCGGCCGTCTTGAAGTAGAAGTGGTCGGTGTCGAACTTCCAGTGGTTCGGGTTCTTCAGCGAGTCGCCGGACTGGATGCAGAGCAGCGCCTCGTGGGCGCGCGCGTCCTCGTGCCGGAGGTAGTGGACGTCGCCCGTCGCGACGGTCGGGAGCTTGGCGGTCCCTGCCAGCTCGATGAGCTGCGGCAGGATCCGCTGCTGCACCTCGAGGTGCGCGTTCTGCAGCTCGACGTAGACGTTGTCGCGGCCGAACACCTGCGCGAGCCGGTCGAGCTCGGCGCCCGCATCCGAGACGCGGTTCTCCTCGAGCGCCTTGCAGACCCGTCCCGAGAGGCAGCCGGAGAGCGCGATCACGCCGGGCGCGTGCCGTTCGAGGAGCTCCCAGTCGACGCGCGGCTTGTAGTAGTAGCCCTCGAGGTAGCCGAGGCTCGACAGCTTGATCAGGTTCGAGTAGCCGGCCTGATCGGACGCGAGGAGCGTGAGGTGGGCGTAGCCCTTCTTCTGGGCGTGGCGGTCGTCGGCGACGTAGACCTCGCAGCCGACGATCGGCTTGACGCCGGTTCCCTTGGCCGCCTTGAACAGCTGCACGGCGCCCGCCATCGACCCGTGATCGGTGAGCGAGACAGCCGGCATCTCGAGCTCGGCGGCGCGTTTGACGAGGTCGGGGATCCGGCACGCACCGTCGAGAATCGAGTACTCGGAGTGGACGTGAAGATGAACAAACGGTGCGTCGGCCATGCGGAGCGGACACCATACAAACGCCCTCGGCGGGTACCCGAACGGTTCCCGCAGTTTGGTCGAATCTTCCGCGCCGGGCGGTTGTGGAATGCTCGTGGCCGTGCCCGAGCTCCCTGAAGTCTTCGTCGAAGACAAGGCCGATCACTACGCGGCGGCGGTCTACGGCTCGATCGTGGCCGCGGCGCTGATCGAGGCGTTCCGGGGCGAGCACGCGCACGCGGAGACCACGGCGCTCGCGGTGCTCTCGACGATGGGGGTCTTCTTCCTGGCTCATGTCTGGTCTGCGATCGTCGGCGAGCGCCTGCATCGGCGCGAGCGGCGGCTCGGCCCGCACCGGGTCGCGCAGATCGCCAGCGCGGAGTGGCCGCTCGTCGAGGCGTCCTTCGCGCCGGTGTTCGTCCTGCTCCTCGGCTGGGTCGGCGTCCTCAGCGACAACGCGGCCGAGGAGCTTGCGCTGATCGTCTGCATCGTCCAGCTGTTCGGCTGGGGCCTCGCGGTGGGACTGCGTGCGTACGACCACTGGGTGGGAGCCCTCCTCTCGGGATTCGCCAACGGCGCCCTCGGGCTGATGGTCGTGTCGCTCGAGGTCGCCGTCCTCCACTGAGCGGCTTAACCGGTCTCTCAGAATCGGGCGGGTATCGTCGAGGGACGTGATCGAGGCAAAAGGCCTGACCAAGGACTACGGGGAGAAGCGGGCCGTCGACGGCCTCACGTTCACCGTGCTCCCGGGGACCGTCACCGGGTTCCTCGGGCCGAACGGGTCGGGGAAGTCGACGACGATGCGGCTGATCCTCGGGCTCGACAGCCCGACCGCGGGAACGGTGACCGTGAACGGGAAGCGCTACCGCGAGTACCCGGCGCCCCTCCACGAGGTCGGCGCGCTGCTCGAGGCGCGCGCCGTCCACACCGGCCGCTCGGCGTACAACCACCTGCTCGCGCTGGCGCAGACCCACGGGATTCCCCGAGGGCGGGTCGACGAGATGATCGACCGCGTCGGTCTCCAGGAGGTCGCCCGGAAACGTGTCGGGCAGTTCTCGCTCGGCATGGGCCAGCGGCTCGGGATCGCCGCGGCGCTGCTCGCCGACCCACAGATCCTGATCCTCGACGAGCCGGCCAACGGCCTCGACCCCGAGGGGATCCAGTGGATCCGCAACCTGTTGAAGGAGCTCGCTGCAGAGGGCCGCACCGTGTTCCTCTCCTCGCACCTGATGAGCGAGATGGCCCTGACCGCCGAGCATCTGATCGTAGTCGGGCGCGGCAGGCTGATCGCCGACCTGAGCGTCGAGGAGTTCCTGCGCCAGGCTTCGAAGGATCTGGTCCGGGTGCGCTCACCCCGCGCGACAGAGCTGCACGACGCACTCGTGGGCCCCGGAGTCACCATCACCCCGACCGACGACGGCGCACTCGAGATCGGAGGGCTGACCGCCGAGCAGATCGGCGACGCGGCAGCGGTGAACGGGATCGCGCTGCACGAGCTCACGCCGGTTCAGGTCTCGCTCGAGGAGGCGTTCATGGACGTCACCCGCGGCGATGTCGAGTACCACGGCCTGGTCGGCGCCACCGAGCCGCGCGAGCCCGAGGGAGTAACGGTATGAGCGCGGTCCCCGCGACGCCCTCGCCCGACTGGGCCTCACGGCTGCGCGTCACTCAGGGCCGGGTGATCCTGTCCGAGTGGACGAAGTTCCGCTCGCTGCGCTCCACACGCTGGTCGCTGCTCGTGACCGTGGTGCTCGCGATCGGCATCCCGCTGCTCGCCGCCACGATCACCGATGCCCGGTGGTCGCACATGAGCGTTCAGGAGCAGCTCGCGCGCCAGCCGCTCGATATCGCGCTCGTCGGCGTCCGAATCGCGCAGCTCGCGATCGGCGTCCTCGGCGTGCTCGTGATCAGCAGCGAGTACTCGACCGGGATGATCCGCGCCTCGCTCGGCGCGGTTCCGAAGCGGCTGCCCGTGCTGTGGGCCAAGATCGTCGTGCTCGCCACGGTCTCGTTCGTGCTTGCGGTTCCGGCAGTGCTGGCGGCGTTCTTCGGGACGCAGAAGATCCTCGACCGGCACCAGATCCTCAGGGTCTCGTTCACGGACCCGGGCGTAGCCCGGACGGTGATCGGAGGGGCGCTCTACCTGACCGTGATCGGCGTCTTCGCCCTCGGCCTCGGCGCGATCACGCGCAACACCGCCGGTGGGATCTCGTTCTACGTCGGCGTCATCTTCGTGATCCCGCCGCTGATGTTCGTCTTGCCGTTGAGCTGGAACCAGGCGATCTCGAAGTACCTGCCGAGCAACGCGGGCGCGGACATCTTCACGCTCAACCACGGGCCACACGACCTCGCTCCCTGGACGGGGTTCGGCCTGCTCTGCGTTTACGCGGCAGTCTCGGTCGCGGTGGCAGCGGTGCTGCTCGCCCGCCGCGACGCCTGATCAGGCTCTTAGCTCGACGAACCCGGCCGAGGCGAAGTCGCCGTCGAAGGCGAACGCCTCGTGGATCGCGTGCCGGCGCATCAGGACGAAGCTCGTCGCGTCGACGAAGGAGTACTCGCGCTCGGGCCGGTTCCTGAGCCATAACCAGGCGAGGCGTTCGTCCTCCTCGGTCGCGCGAAGAGCTCGGTCTCGCACGTGCGCGAGCGATCCGCTCGATCAGCGGTCATCGCGGCGTGATGGCCGTGGCGCCTGCGCGTGAGCGTCCACGTCTCCCCGAGCACATGATTCGAACAGGCCAGCAACTGGTCCTGATGCCGCTCCAGCAAGCGTCGCCGCCTCCGCATGGTGCACGTCCTTGTCCCGTGTGACGGCGATCCAGAACGACGTATCGACGAAGATCATCGCGGATAGACGATGTCGTCCACGCGCGATCGAGTCGTCCGTGCCGGCCCATCCTTCGATCATCCCGATGAGCTCCCAGATCGGGTCCTCGTGGAGCGGCGGCAGCGGCCGAACGCGCTCGCCCACGTACCTGCGGACCAGCTCGGCCTTCGAGACGCCCTCCGCACGCGCCCGCTGCTCGAGTGCGAGATCCATCTCGACCGGGATCATGATCTGCAGCCGTTTCACGCTCTCCATGTTACATCAGTCTTGCTCAAAGTGGTGTAACTCTGCAAGTCGCTCTTCGAGCCACGTCCCGACGGCTAGGGTCACGGCATGGAGTACCGCCTCCTCGGCCGCACCGGCCTCGAAGTGAGCCCGCTCTGCCTCGGCGCGATGATGTTCGGCGCGTGGGGCAACACCGATCACGAGGAGTCGATCCGCATCATCCACGCGGCGCTCGACGCCGGGATCAACTTCGTCGACACCGCCGACGTCTACTCGTCGGGCGAGTCGGAGGAGATCGTCGCGAAGGCGCTCGCCGGCCGCCGCGACGAGGTCGTGCTCGCGACGAAGTTCCACTTCCGCTTCGGCGAGGGCCCGAACCGGGGCGGCAACTCGCGGCGCTGGATCTTCCAGGAGGTCGAGGCGAGCCTGAAGCGCCTGAACACGGACTGGATCGACCTCTACCAGGTGCACCGCCCCGACCCGCGCGTCGACATCGACGAGACGCTCGGCGCGCTCAGCGACCTCGTGCATGCCGGGAAGATCCGCTACCTCGGCAGCTCGACGTTCGGCGCCGGCGAGATCGTCGAGGCGCAGTGGACGGCCGAGCGCCGCGGCCGCGAGCGGTTCGTCTGCGAGCAGCCGCCGTACTCGCTGCTCGTCCGCGGGATCGAGCGCGAGGTGCTGCCGGTCTGCGAGCGCTACGGGATGGGCGTGATCAACTGGAGCCCGCTCGCGGGCGGCTGGCTGTCGGGCCGCTACCGCAAGGACGCCGAGATTCCCGGGAGCACGCGGTCGAACCGGCTCCCCGGCCGCTACGACATGTCGATCCCCGCGAACCAGCACAAGCTCGAGGTCGCCGACGCGCTGGCCGTGCTGGCCGAGGAGGCCGGGATGAGCCTCATCCACCTCGCGATCGCCTTCACGATCCGCCACCCGGCGATCACCTCGGCGATCATCGGCCCCCGCACGATGGAGCAGCTCGAGAGCCAGCTCGGCGCCGCCGACGTCGAGCTCTCGGACGAGCTGCTCGACCGCCTCGACGAGATCGTCCCGCCCGGGATGAACCTGAACGACGCGAACGACTCCGGCTACAGGCCGCCGTCGCTCACGGATGCCTCGCTCCGCCGCCGCTAGCGCGTTAGGCTCAAGCGATGCCTCTCGAGCCGGACGTGAACGTCGTCGGCGGTGAGCTGCTTCCGTGCTCGACCGCGCCGATGACGGGCTTCTACCGCAACGGCTGCTGCTCCACCGGGCCCGAGGATCTCGGCAGCCACACGGTCTGCGTCGTCGTCACGGCCGGGTTCCTCGAGTTCAGCAAGGCCGCCGGCAACGACCTTTCGACGCCGCACCCGGAGTACGGGTTCGAGGGGCTCGAGCCCGGCGACCGCTGGTGCCTCTGCGCCGCCCGCTGGCTCGAAGCCCACCAGGCCGGGCACGCACCCGAGGTCGTGCTCGGCGCGACGCACGAGCGCGCGCTCGACGTGATCCCGATCGAGCTGCTCACGTCACGCGCCGCCGCCCCGGACACGGCCTGAAGCTTTTTTCGCAACGAGCGACGAAACTCTGACGGTTCCGAGTTGCCGTTCGGCCGCCGAGTTGAAATATGGTCGACGCCCTCACCGAGCGCGCGGCGCGAGTAAGGTGATCCCGCTTCTGAGGGTCGTGTGCGGAACCCCCGCTAGAGCCCAGAGCAGATGGTCAACGGAGGCGGAGGATGAAAACGCCACGCGCTCGGTGAGCCCCCGCATCATCTAGGTCCGCTGTCAAGCTGGGCCCCGTGCAGCATCTCCTCCTCCTCGTGGTCGGAGTCGGCCTCGTCGACTCGATGAACCCGACGACGCTCGTGCCGGGCATCTATCTGGCCGCCGGCAAGAACCCGGTCAAGGCGCTCGGCGGCTTCATCGTCGGCTTCTTCGCGGTCAACCTCGTCGCCGGCGATCCTCGTCGCGCTCGGGCCGGGCAAGTACCTGCTCGACCTGTTCCCGCATCCCGGCACCGAGGCGAAGCACCTGATCGAGATCACCGTCGGCGGCATCCTGATCGTCCTCGCCGGCATCCTCTGGATCAAGCGCCAGAGCGTCGCGAAGCACGTGTCGAACACGGATCGCCTCCAGCGCTCATCGCTCGTCGTCGGCGCGGGAATCGCGATCGTCGAGTTCCCCACCGCGATCCCTTACCTCGCGGTGATCGCCGCCCTCGTCGAGTCGGGCGAAAGCATCCCGACCCAGATCGTCCTGCTCGTCCTCTTCAACGTCTGCTTCCTGCTCCCCCTGTTCCTGATCCTCGGAGCACGCGTCGTCGCCGGCGACCGTGTCCGCGGCTGGCTCGAGCGGATGAAGGCGAGCGTCGACCGGTTCCTCGCAACGCTCGTTCCCGGGCTCGTGCTCCTCGTCGGGCGTGGTGGTGCTCGCGATCGGCGTGTACGGCCTCGTCGGCGACAAGACCTGACGTGACCCGTTCCCGCGCATTGGCGAGAGGCGGCTCAGATAAGGTTCGGCATCCTTCCGGTGCCTTCGCCGCCCGGATCTCCTTCGAACAAAGAACGGGCGGTGCCCCACCATATGGAATTCGAAAAGTTCGCCATCGGCTTCGATCACCGCGACCGCGAGCGGCTGCACACCCTCTGGGAGAGCATCCTCGACACGAACCAGTGGTCGGACGGGCCGCTCGTCAAGCAGTTCGAGGAGACCTGGACTGCGTGGAACGGACTGCCGTCGGTGGCGACGTCGGCCTGGACCGGATCGGCGCTCGCTGCGCTCGAGTTCTTCGAGCTGCGCGGCAAGACCGTCCTCTGCCCCTCGAACACGTTCATGGCGACGCCGCTCGCGTGCGTCGAGGTCGGCGCGAAGGTCGAGTTCGTCGACTGCAACCGCGATGACCTCTGCATGTCGTTCGACGATCTCGAGCGGAAGGTCCACGAGCACAAGCCGGCCGCCGTCTTCCTCGTCCACATCGGCGGCCACATCGCGTTCGACGTCGACCGGATCGTCGAGCTGTGCGACGCCGAGGGGATCGTCCTGATCGAGGACTGCGCCCACTCGCACGGCGCCTCCTGGAACGGCCGCAAGCCGGGCTCGTTCGGAGACGCCGGCATCTGGTCGTTCGCGCCGACGAAGACGATCTCGACGGGCGAGGGCGGCCTGCTCGTCTCCAAGAACCCGGATCTCGTCGAGTACGCCCGTGCCTTCCGCAACTACGGCAAGCCCGACTACTCCCAGCCCGGCCTGAACTACCGGATGAACGAGTTCACGGCGGCCGTCGGAGTCCTCGGTGCGGAGCGCATGGACGAGATCGTCGCCTGGAAGAACCGGATCGCCCGCGAGGAGCTCGACCCGATCCATCCCGCGCGGCTCGAGCTTCCCGAGGGGATGGTCTCCGGCTACTACAAGTACATCGTCTTCGAGGAGCTCGAGCGGTCGACCGGCAAGGTCTACGACGAGCCCTGTCACCGCCTGATGGGCCACACGGTCGACCTGCCGAACACCGACTGGGTCGCCGAGAACCACTGGTGCGCGCCGCTCTACTACCGGCCCGCCGAGGTGGCAGCCGAGCTCCAGGCCGTCTCCGGGTAGCTGGGAAGATGAAGGCTCTCGTAACCGGCGGCGCCGGGTTCATCGGCTCGCACGTCGTCGACAAGCTCGCGGCTGCAGGCCACGAGGCGCGGATCATCGACCTGATCCCCTCGCCCTACCACGACCCGGCCGAGGTCGAGACCGTGATCGGCGACCTCACCGACGCCGGCGACCGTGCGCGAGGCGCTCGACGGCTGCGACGCGATCTTCCACCTCGCGGCGATGGCCGACGTCAACCAGGTCGTCGGCGACCCGGTCCGCACCGACAGCGTCAACACGCGCGGCACCTTCACGCTCCTCGAGGCAGCGCGCGAGGTCGAGCTGAGCCGCTTCCTCTACGCGAGCACGGTGTGGGTCTACGGCAACGCGCCCGGCCCCGAGCCGCACGACGAGGACACCCCGCTCGTGCTCCCGCCGCACCTCTACACGGCGACCAAGCTCGCCGGCGAGATGTACTGCCGCGCCTACGAGTCGATGTACGGCGTCTCGACCACGATCCTGCGCTTCGGCATCCCGTACGGCCCGCGCGCCCGTCCCGCCGCCGTCGTGCCGGCCTTCATCAACAAGGCCGCAGCCGGCGAGCCGCTCACCGTCGCCGGCGACGGGAGCCAGACCCGCCAGTTCGTCTACGTCGAGGACCTCGCCGAGGGGATGGTCGCCGCGCTCGCTCCTGCAGGCGCCGGCCGGATCTACAACCTCGTCGGCGACGAGCAGGTCAGCGTCAAGCAGATCGCGGACACGGTCCGGGAGCTGGTCGCCGACGTTCCGGTCGAGCAGGTGCCGGACCGGCCCGTCGACCTCAAGTTCGGCCAGGCCTCGAGCGCACGCGCACGGGAGGAGCTCGGCTGGGAGGCCAGGACGAGCTTCGCCGAGGGTGTCCGCCGCTACGTCGACTGGCTCGGCGTGACGAGCGGCTCGCCGGCCGCGAGCGCGGCGTCGAGCACCGCCGGCAGCGCAGCCACCGTCTGACGCCACGAGCCCGTGACGCTGTAGGCGTCGCTGTCGTGCAGCAGCACGACGGCTCCGGGCCCGAGATCGCGGGTCGCGAGCGCGGCGATCGACGAGCCGGTTGCCTTCGCCTCCCAGTCGCGACCCCAGTGCGACCAGAGGAGCGGCGCCCAGCGCTCCCGGGCGAGCCGTAGCCCGGCGAGGCTGAAGACGCCGTAGGGCGGCCGGTACGAGAGGCTCTGGACGCCGGTCGCCTCGCCGATGACGGCGCCGGCGCGGTCGAGATCGTCCCGTACTGCGGCCGGGCTGCGGCGAAGGAGCAGCGTGTGCCGGTGGCCGTGGATCCCGATCTCGTGGCCGGCGGCGGCGATCTCCGCCGCGAGCGCGGGGTATCGGGCCACCTGCTCGCCGACGAGGTAGAAGGTCGCGCGGATTCCCGCGCGGTCGAGCTCGGCCAGCACGGCGGGCGTTCCCTCCGGATGCGGCCCGTCGTCGAACGTGATCGCGAGGCCGCGGCCGGGCAGCCGCAGCGGGATCCCGAACCACGTCGCGATCGGCGGAGCTACGGGCGCAGCGGCAGGAGCGCACCAGACGGCGAGCGCGCCGAGCCCGAGAGTGGCGACAGCTCTCTCAGGCCGCATGCACCGTCTCTGGCACTCGCGGTTCGACCTCGGCGAGGACGAACGAGGCCGCAGACGGTAGATCCGAGAAGTCGATCGCGGTGCGTCCCGACTCGAGCGCGGTCGCGACGGCGTCGCGCAGCGCAGCAGGGGTGGCCGCGACCTGGGCCAGCCCGAAGCGCTTGAACGCGTGGTTGTTGATCCGGACGTGGCCGCGGCCCCAGCCGTAGGAGATCGCGGGGCAGCCGCGCATCAGCGCCTCGAGCACCGTGAGGCCGCCGGTCGAGTGCACGAGCGCGTCGGCCGCGGCGAGCCAGTCCGGCATGTCGTCGGTGAAGCCCTCGGCGCGCACGCGCCTGTCGCCGTCGAAGTCGCGGGCGAGCTGGTCGCGGAGCTCCTCGTTGCGGCCGCACAGGCAGACGACCTGGTCGACGCCCTTCACCTCGAGGACCTCGCGGACTGCGCCCTCGACGTCGCCCACGCCCCAGCCGCCGCCCGAGACGAGCACGATCTTCGCGCCCGGATCGAGCTTCAAGCGCCTGCCGCGCCTCGTAGACCTCGCGCGGGACGAGGAACTCCGGCTCGGTGAAGCCGCTGACGCAGTGCACGGGGTTGTCCTCGCCGGCGATCGAGCGAACCTCCTCGATCGACTCGGGGTGGGTGACGAGGTGGAGATCGGCGCCGGGGCTCGCCCAGTACCGAAGCGCGGCCAGGTCGGTGATCACCGCGCAGAGCGGGATGTGCAGCCGGCCGTTCCGGCGCATCCGCCCGAGCACCTCGGTCGCGTGCGGGTAGACGGAGACGATGATGTCCGGCTTCCGGTCGGAGATCAGCCTCAGGAGCCCGCGCGATCCGAAGCGCGTGAGCATCCACTGCGTGGCCCTCCGGGTCATCGCGAACCCGGCGAACACCCAGAAGCCGACGTCCCAGAGCCAGAGGAAGCGGAAGAAGACGACGCGGGCGCCGCTCTCGCTGAGCGTCGACACGGTCCGCCCCATGTGGGGCAGGCAGTCCTCCGTGATCACCTCGATGTCGGGGCGCTCGACCTGCAGCTGGCAGGCGAGGCGACGCGCAGGCGCGTCGTGCCCCTCACCGACGCTTGCGGTGAGGATCAGGATCCGGGGTGCCATCGGCGCGGGACCCTAGCGCGCGCTCGCTGAGGGAGTGATGAGAGCCATCGGCTTTATCCTCTCATTCGACGCCGATGGCGTTCCTCTGGATAGTCCCCCCTCAAGATTAAAAGAGCTCCGGCTTCTCGAGCACGTACCAGCCGTAGTGAACGGTTCGGTGCGTCGGCGCCAGCGAGCGCGCGTTCTCGCGCTCGTCGCCGTGGCAGCCCGCGAGATCGAGATAGCTCTCGAGATCGCGCTCCTCCGGATACACCTCGGAGCGCCGCAGGACGAGCCCGTTGGAATCGAACAGCCCGCGGAGGTCGACGTCTGCAAGGATCCGCGACGTGGATTCGTCTCGCGCCCGCTCGAACCGGTTGAGCTCGATCGCGGCAAGCGGATCGTTGGGGGCGAGCTGATCGACCACGAGCATCGTCCCGCCCGGTCGCAGCACGCGGTTCATCTCGGCGAGCACGAGCTCCGGCCGCTGCACGTGGTGGAGCGTCCTCGCCGTCGAGACGAGATCGAAGGCATCCGACGGGAAGGGCAGCTCGTACGCGTCGCCGTTCGCGAACTCGACGTTGACCGGAGCGCGCTTCTTGGCCTCCTCGAGCAGCTCGGGGACGATGTCGACGCCGATCACGCCCTGGACGAGCGAGGCCAGAGCCGAGCGCGAGCGCACCCGCCCCGGTGCCGACATCGAGTGCGCGCTCGTCTCCGCTAAGGTCGAGGAGCTGAGTGAGACGCTCCTCGGTCTCGGCCGCTCTGCGGTCCTGGATCTCAGCGATCGCCGGGGCAGTCTCGGCAAAGCGCTTGCGTACGGCCTCCGACACGTCAGCGATTGTAGTGGGACGCCGGCCCGCGAGCACGTGAGTCGACGATCGAGTGCAGGAAACACGTGACAGATGCCGTAGGGGGACCCGCGTCCGGCGAGGACAACGGGCGCCGCAACGACCGATGATGCGATTGAGGCTCCTCATCCCGCTGGCCGGGGCGCTCGCCCTGACCGCCGTGTGCGCAAAGGCCGTGCCGGCGACGCACGCCGCAGATCGCGGCGAAGAAAGCCGAGGCGGCCCAGGTGCTGCAGGAGATCTCGGCGATCGACGAGCAGCTCAACGCCACCTCGGAGCAGTACGACGGCGCGCGCGTTCGGCTACAGGCGCTCCGGAAGAACCTGAAAGCCGAGCAGGCACAGCTGGGTGCCGCGAAGGCGCGCTACCAGCTCGCGCAGCGACGCGCGGCGAAGTTCGTCGTCTGGCTCTACACCTCGCCTCACGCCTCATCGCTCGATGTGATCCTCGGCGCGCGCAACCTCGGCGACATGCTCGCGCTCTCCGATGCCGAGAACGCGATCAGCCGCCGGGCGACCGCGATCACGAACCAGGCGGCCTCCGCCAAGGCAGCGCTCGAGCAGAAGGTGCAGCAGTTGAACCGCGACCGCGCCGCGGCGGCTTCGACGGTCAGGGAGCTGTCGGCGCGAAAGGCCGAGATCATGCAGGGGCTCGTAGAGCGGCGCACGCTGCTCAAGAAGGTGGAGGGACAGGTCGAGAAGCTCGAGGCGGCTGAGCGCGCCCGCCAGGCGCGGCTTGCGGCGATCGCACGTGCCCGCGTCGAGGCCGAGATCAAGGCGCGCGCAGCGGCCCAGGCGGCCGCAGCGGCGGCAGCGAGACAAGCGGCAGCTCAGCAGGCCGCGGCCGCGAAGGCAGCTCAGGCGCGCGCGGCTGCAGCAGCGACGACCACGACCACGCCAGACGGCAGCACGACAACGACTCCGGCGGCGGTGACGACGACCCCGGCGGTGACGACGACAACCCCGACAGCTCCGCCGCCGATCACGACTGCCTCGGGCCCGTTCATCAACCCGAGCCCGCTCGTCCCCACGTCGGATCTTCCTCCGGGCCACCCGAGCGCCGCGCAGATCGCGCTGCAGTACCTGGGTGTGCCGTACCTGTGGGGCGGCTCGACGCCCGCCGGGTTCGACTGCTCGGGGCTCGTCACCTACGTGTTCGCCCAGCTGGGAGTGGTGCTGCCGCATTTCGCTGCGGCCCAGTGGGAGTTCGGCGCTCCGGTCGCGGTCTCACAGCTGCAGCCGGGCGACCTCGTCTTCTTCGATGCGCTCGACCACGTCGGGATCTATCTCGGCAACGACCAGTTCATCGATGCGCCGCACACGGGCTCGTGGGTGCGAATCGACACGCTGAGCGAGCCCTGGTACCACAAGCACTACGTCGGCGCGCGGCGCGTCTGAGCCGCGCGGCTCGTAGACTCTCCGGCCGTGGAGGCCCCGTACGGATCGCCGCTTGCCGCCGAGCTCGCCGAGGACGCCCTCGACCGGCTCGTTCGCTATGCGCGCATCGACACGCAGTCCGATCGCGCGTCGGAGTCCTACCCGAGCACGGCCAAGCAGCTCGACCTCTCGCGGCTCCTCGCCGATGAGCTCCGCGGGCTCGGGCTCGCCGACGTCGAGCTGACCGAGCACGGCTACGTCTTCGCGACGCTCGAGCCGGTCGGCCGCGACGACGGCCCGACCGTCGGCCTCGTCGCGCACGTCGACACGAGCCCGGACGCGCCCGCGACGGGCGTCGACCCGCAGATCTGGCGGGACTACGACGGCGGCGAGATCGTGCTCCCTGGCGGCCCGGTGCTCTCGCCGGCGACGAGCGAGCTCCTGGCCGAGCGAGTCGGGCACGACATCGTCACCTCGGACGGTACGACGCTCCTCGGCGCCGACGACAAGGCGGGCGTTGCGGAGATCATGGCTGCCGCCAGGTGGCTGATCGAGCATCCCGACGTGCCGCGCGCCCGTGCGCGCATCGCGTTCACGGTCGACGAGGAGGTCGGCCACGGCACCGATCACTTCGATCTCGAGCACTTCGGCGCCGACTTCGCCTACACCGTCGACGGCGCGGTCGTAGGTGAGATCGAGAACGAGACGTTCTCGGCGATCGAGCTCGAGGTCACGTTCACCGGAGTCGGCGTCCACCCCGGCAGCGCCAAGGGCAAGCTCGTGAACCCGGTCAAGCTCGCAGCGCGGTTCGTCGAGAGCCTTCCGGCGGATTCGTTCTCGCCCGAGACGACCGAGGGACGCGAGGGGTTCGCGCACCCGTATCGGATCGAGGGCGACGCAGCGGCAGTGAAGGTCACGCTGATCCTGCGCGACCACGACGGAGCCAAGCTCGAGGAGCACGACGCGTTCGTCCGCCGTCTGGCCGAGGAGGCAGTCGCGGACGAGCCGCGCGCGACCGTCGCGTTCGAGCGCTGGGACCAGTACCGGAACATGGGCGAGGCGCTCGAAGAGGTCCCCCACGTGCTGGATGCGGCGCTCGAGGCGGCACGGCGGGTGGGGCTCGACGCGAAGCTCACGTCGATCCGCGGCGGCACGGACGGCTCGCGGCTGACCGAGATGGGTCTGCCCACCCCGAACATCTTCACCGGCGGCAACGAGTACCACTCTGTGCGCGAGTGGATCTCCGTCCAGGACCTGGCGATCTCGGCGGCGACGGTCGTCGAGCTGCTGCGCTACCTCGCTGAGGCACGAGCGTAGGCTCGACGGAGCTCGAGCGGAGGTGCCGGCTCTGCCGGCGCCGGAGCAGTAAGGCTGAGCAGGCGGGGGCGAGCCCCCACCTGCTCGAAGTCTCAGCTACATCTCGAGTGCTTCGTACACCTCGACGTCGCCGCCGTTCGCGAAGATCGGGCAGCCGCCCGCCTTCGAGACCGCGTCTTCGAGGCTCGAGGCCGTGACGACCGAGTAGCCGGTCAGCGCCGACGGCGCGTTGCCCGTCGAGCCGTTGCCCGACGTCGCGGCCGACCCGCCGAATGGCGCGCCCATGTCGACGACCGAGTCGCCGAGCCCGCCGAACCAGGCACCCCATGCGGCCATCGCGGCGTTCCGCTCCTCCTCGGTGGTTGACAGGCTCCCACCCTTGTATGCGTACACGTACTTACCCATCGTGATCTCCCTTCTCCGTCGTGTTCAAATCTGTCAGGCGGCCCGTGTCGCCCAGGGATCGGGCCCCGGGTCGCCGCCGGACGCGACCGTGGCCAGCCGGCCGAGGTAGTGATCCCAGCCCTCGCCGTGGCTCGTGACGGCCTCCGCGTTCGGCAGGCCCCAGTGCACGAGCCGCAGCAGCGTCCCGGTGTCGGTCGGCACGAGCTCGATCTGCACCGTGCTCGACCCTGCCGGCAGTAGCTCGGGGCCGGCTCCGCCCTTCTCCCAGCCGAACGTGAACGCCAGTCGGCGCGGCGGCTCGATCTCGGTGAACTTCCCGCTCGCGACGCTCCCGGCGCTCACCTCCATGCGGAACTTGCCTTCCTCGCGCAGGTCGAACGTGGCGTTCTGGCCCCACCAGCTTGGCGCCTTCGCGGGATCGGTGAGCAGCTCCCAGACCGTCTCCTGGCTTGCTGCGATCTCGATCTCCCGCCGCACTTCGAGCAGGTCAAGTGTCCTTTCCATGCTTCTTCCTCTCCTCTCGCTCGGCCTCGCGCTTCAGCGCCTCGAGCCGATCGTCCCAGAACTCCGAGAGGAACGCCTTCAATTCGGCGAGCCCCTCGGGCCGGGCGCGATACAGGCGCCTGGTGCCGTTCCGTCGCTCGTCCACGAGCCCCGCCTCCCTCAACACGGTGAGGTGCTGTGAGACCGCTGGCCGCGACACGTCGAAGTGCGACGCGATCTCGCCCGCGGAGAGCTCCTCGTCTCGAACGAGCGAGAGGATCCGCCGGCGGCGCGGCTCGGCGATTGCCTTGAGCGCAGTCTCCATGTCCTGAGTGTAAGGCATAGCTTACGTAAGTGTCAACTTAAATATCAAAGGCGTGCTTTGATGGACAGATGCGGCACCCGCGCGCACTCGCATTGGCCCTGCTCGCAGCTGCGGCAACGGCGGTCACGGCCGGTGCCGCGATCTCACCCGGGCCGCTCGGCCCCGAGAACGTCCCCGTGCCCAAGGGCCCGGTCTTCGCCAGCGTGCAGGCGGTCAAGCTCGGCCAGAAGATCGACGGGATCCCGTGCCAGGCCGGCGAGAAGCTCGACTACCACGTCCACGCCCACCTGACGATCTTCGTGAAGGGCAAGGCGTACCAGGTGCCCTACGGCGTCGGCATCGGCCCGCCGCTCGAGGGCCAGCAGACGAGCGCCGGGCCGTTCGTCGTCGCGGGGAGCTGCATCATGTGGCTCCACACGCACGCACTCGACGGGATCATCCACATGGAGGCACCGAAGCGGCAGGCCTTCAGACCTCGGCCAGTTCTTCGACATCTGGGGCATCAAGCTCTCGACCACCGGGGTCGGCGCCTACAAGGGCAAGGTCACGACGTTCTACGACGGAAAGGTGTGGAAGGGCAACCCGCGCAACGTGCCCCTGACCAACCACACCGAGGTACAGCTCGACATCGGCTCGCCGGTCGTCCCGGCCGAGCACACCAACTTCCCGAAGACGCTCGGCACCAACCTCGGCCGCTAGGCTCGGGCCATGGCAGGCGACGACCTCACCGGCTCGGTTGCGCTCATAACCGGTGGAGGCCGCGGGATCGGACTCTCGATCGCACGTGAGCTCGCAGGAGCCGGTGCGAAGGTGGCCGTCAGCGCACGCACCCGCGAGCAGGTCGAGCAGGCCGCCGAGGAGCTCGACGCGATCGCGCTCGTCGGCGACATCAGCAACGCGGACGACGTCGCGAGCATGGTGCGCGCGACCGAGGAGACCTACGACCGGATCGACCTGCTCGTCGCGAACGCCGGCATCGCGTCCCCCGACGGCTCGACGCTCGACGTGTCGCCGGGCGACTGGTGGCACGTCTTCGAGGTGAACGTCCTCGGCACCTATCTCTGCTGCCGCGCCGTCCTGCCCGGGATGATCGAGCGCGGCGCGGGCCGGATCGTGATCCTCGGCTCCGGCGCCTCCTACCTCCCTGTCGGCCCCAACACCGAGAACGGGAGCTACGGCGCGAGCAAGGCCGCCGTCGGCCGGTTCGCCGAGTACCTCGCCTCAGAGGTCGCACCGCACGGCATCAGCGTCTTCCTGATCAGCCCGGGCCTCGTCAAGACCGACATGACCTCGGGCTACGGCGACAACCTCCCGTGGACACCGCCCGAGCTTGCCCCGCAGCTCGTCCACGTCCTCGCCTCCGGCCGCGCCGACGCCCTGGCCGGCCGTTACATCCACGCCGAGCACGACGACGTCGAAGACCTGATCGTCCGCGCCGACGAGGTCGTGGCGAACGACCTCAACGCAATCCGAATACGCCGCTAGAACGGCAACTGGACGTCGCCGACGTCGACGCCGAGCGACCGGGCCAGCCGGACGCCGTGGTCGACCTCGCTGCGGAGCCGGGCGATGTCGGCGGAGCGCATCGCGTCGCCGATCCAGGCGCGCTCGCGGGGACGCCAGAGCTCGTGCTCGACGAAGACCGGGAGGAGCGTGTTCGCGGCCTTCACGAGCTTGCCCTTCGTCTTCTTGCTTGCCACCCGCAGCAGGACACGCTCGTAGGCGACACCGGCTCCGTGGTGGATGCCGTCGTCGATCGCGAGCCGGTTGCAGAGGTTCTCGAGCACGGTACCGGGCGATGACTTCGCGATCGCGCGGAACTTCGGGATGATCAGCCGCTCGAAGAAGACCTGCATCAGGAAGACCTTCTCCTCGAGCGTGTCCGCGTCGATCACGAGCCGCGCCATCTTGTCGAGGTACGGGTCGCGCTCGCCGTGGCCGCCCGCGAGCTCGATCAGCTGGAGCCAGGCCTCGGTGTGGCGCGCCTCGTCCTGCACCATCGTCGTGTAGTAGAGCTTCGCGTCGGCGTGGGGCGCCATCGAGAAGAGCTGGGTCGCCATCTCGACCGCGAGCTCGTCGGCCTGGAGCTGCTGGGTGATCACCGAGCGCCAGACGTCGCGCCGCCGCGCCTGTCTTTGCGGCGAGCCGCGGAGCTCGGGGATCGGCGGGGAATCGCTCCAGGGCAGGTCCTCGATCGCCCACTCGGCCTTCTTCGCGAGCTTGTAGTAGCGGAAGACGTCCTCTTCGCGCGCACGCTCGCGCGCCTCGGCCTGCACCTGCTCGGTTTCCATAGACGGGGATTATGGCTGTCCGGAGAGGGTCCAACTTGCGGATAACCCGCCGAGTTCCTATCCTGGGTGGACGATGCCCGTCCGCACCTCGGCGAATGTGACGTTGAAGGCCGCCAAGGCGCGCTCGAAGGCTACCCGCTAGTCGGCGATTTTTCCCGCCCCGCCGGCTAGAACACAAGAAGCGGCGGGGGCCATTCCACACGAAAGGCCTCAACAGTGACGCTAGGCGCCACTCCCTCCCATTCCGAAAATCCGAGACGACGCCCCACAGCCCCTGTCGGGCTGTACGACCCGGCGTTCGAGCACGACTCGTGTGGCGTCGCGTTCGTTGCGCGCCTGGATGGGATCCCCTCGCACGAGACGCTCGTGCGGGCGCTGACGGCGCTCGAGAACCTCGAGCACCGCGGAGCGGCCGGCGCCGACCCGCTCACCGGTGACGGGGCAGGGCTCCTGCTGCAGCTTCCCGACGAGTTCTTCCGGGCCGTGATCACCGAAGAGCTTCCCCCGGCCGGGGCCTACGGCGTGGCCGTCTGCTTCCTGCCCGCGGACGACGAGGCACGCCGGGCCGAGCTCGAGCAGATCCTGGTCGACGCGGTCGAGGGCGAGGGGCAGCGCGTGATCGCCTGGCGCGACGTCCCGACGCAGCTCGACCTGATCGGCGAGACGGCCCGCGAGGTTGCTCCGATCATCCGTCAGCTCGTCGTCGCCGCTTCGGACGACCTTGCGACCGACCGCGATGCGTTCGAGCGCAAGCTGTACGTCATCCGCCGGATCGCCGAGATCGCCGCCGGCCCCGACCTGGTGATCGCCGAGCTTCTCGGCGCGGACGATCGTCTACAAGGGGATGCTGATGGCCCCGCAGGTCGGCCATTGCTTCCCTGACCTGCTCGACGAGCGGATGAAGAGCGCGCTCGTCCTGATCCACTCGCGCTTCTCCACCAACACCTTCCCGAGCTGGGAGCTCGCGCACCCGTACCGGATGATCGCGCACAACGGCGAGATCAACACGCTGCGCGGCAACGTCAACTGGATGCGCGCGCGCGAGTCGCAGCTCGCCTCCGAGCTCTTCGGCGACGACCTGCACAAGGTGCTGCCGGTCGTCCGCCCGGCCGGCTCGGACACGGCCAACTTCGACAACGTGCTCGAGCTGCTCGTGCTCGCAGGCCGGTCGCTGCCGCACGCGATGATGATGATGATCCCCGAGGCCTACGACCACCGCGAGGACATGAGCGACGAGCTCCGCGGCTTCTATGCCTTCCACGGCTGCCTGACCGAGCCGTGGGACGGCCCGGCGTCGATCTCCTTCACCGACGGCACCGTGATCGGCGCGACGCTCGACCGCAACGGCCTGCGCCCGGGCCGCTGGATGGAGACGAAGGACGGTTGGGTCGTCCTCGCCTCCGAGACCGGCGTGCTCGACGAGCCGCCGGAGAACGTCCTGCGCAAGGGGCGCCTGCAGCCCGGCCATCTGTTCCTGGTCGACCTGGCCCGCGGCCGGATCGTCGAGGACGAGGAGATCAAGGCGGAGATCGCCGGCCGCGCGCCCTACGGCAAGTGGTTCGACGAGGGCATCGTTCATCTCGGCGACCTGCCCGAGCGTGCGCCGCGCGTCCCGCGCGAGGAGCCGCTCCGCTCGCGCCAGCTCGCCTTCGGTTACACGGAGGAGGACATGAAGGTCGTCCTCGCGCCGCTCGCGCGGAACGCGGACGAGCCGATCGGCTCGATGGGCAACGACCTCGCGCTCGCGGTGCTCTCCGACCAGCGGCCGCTGCTCTACAGCTACTTCAAGCAGCTCTTCGCGCAGGTCACGAACCCGCCGATCGACTCGACGCGCGAGGCGGTCGTGATGAGCGTCGCGACGAGCGTCGGCTCTGAGCGAAACCTGCTCGGCGAGTCGCCGGAGCACGCTCACCAGCTCGTGATCGAGCAGCCGATCCTGCTCGACAAGCAGTTGGAGGCACTGCGGCAAGTCGATTCGAGCATCTTCAAGGCGCACACGGTCGACATCACCTGGCCTGTGGCCGAGGGCCCGGCCGGGATCGACACGGCGATCGAGCGCATCTGCCGCGAGGCCGACGACGCACTCGCGCGCGGCGTGAACATCCTGATCCTGAGCGACCGGATGGTCGGGATCGACCGGGTCGCGATTCCCGCACTGCTTGCCGTCTCGTCGGTGCACCACCACCTCGTCCGCGAAGGCACGCGCCTGCAGGCCGGCCTCGTGATCGAGTCGGGCGAGCCGCGCGACGTGCACCAGTTCGCAACGCTGATCGGCTACGGCGCCGCGGCGGTCAACCCGTACGTGATGCTCGAGACGCTGACCGAGCTCGTCGACGACGGCTGGCTCCCCGGCCTCACCGCCGAGGAGGCGCAGAAGCGTGCGATCAAGGGAATCGCCAAGGGGCTCCTCAAGACGATCTCGAAGATGGGCATCTCGACGATCCCGTCCTACTGCGGCGCCCAGATCTTCGAGGCGATCGGGCTCGAGCCGGAGCTCGTCGACCGCCACTTCACCGGCACCCCGTCGCGCATCGGCGGTATCGGCTCGGCGATCATCGCCCGCGAGGCGCTCGACCGTCATGCCCGCGCCTACCCCCAGAACGGCGATCTGCTCCCGCTCGGCGGCGTCTACGCGTGGCGGAACGAGGGCGAGTACCACCAGTGGAACCCCGAGACGATCTCGCTGCTGCAGCACGCGGTGCGCCACGGCGGCTACGAGAGCTACGAGCAGTTCTCGAAGCTCGTCAACGAGGAGGCCGTCCGCAAGGCGACGTTGCGTGGGCTGCTCGAGTTCCGCAAGGCGGCCGAGCCGCTGCCGCTCGATCAGGTCGAGCCGGCGGAGGAGATCGTGAAGCGCTTCGCGACCGGTGCCATGTCGCTGGGCTCGCTGTCACGAGAGGCGCATGAGACCCTCGCGATCGCGATGAACCGGATCGGAGGCAAGTCGAACACCGGCGAGGGCGGCGAGGATCCCGTCCGCTTCGTGCGCGACGCCAACGGCGACTCGCGCCGCTCGGCGATCAAGCAGGTCGCGTCGGGCCGCTTCGGCGTGAACATCAACTACCTGGCGAACGCCGACCAGCTGCAGATCAAGATGGCGCAGGGCGCGAAGCCCGGCGAGGGCGGCCAGCTGCCCGGCCACAAGGTCGACGAGTACATCGCGAAGATCCGCTTCACGACACCGGGCGTCGGCCTGATCTCGCCGCCGCCGCACCATGACATCTACTCGATCGAGGACCTCAAGCAGCTCATCTACGACCTCCGCTGCGCGAACCCGCGCGCGCAGGTGTCGGTGAAGCTCGTGTCCGAGATGGGCGTCGGCACCGTCGCCGCCGGCGTCGCGAAGTGCAACGCCGACCACGTCCTGATCTCCGGCCACGACGGCGGCACCGGCGCCTCGCCGCTCAGCTCGGTGCACTACGCCGGCGGGCCATGGGAGATCGGCCTCGCCGAGACGCAGCAGACGCTCGTCATGAACGACCTGCGCTCACGGATCTGGGTACAGACCGACGGCCAGCTGAAGACCGGCCGCGACGTCGTGATCGCCGGGCTCCTCGGCGCCGACGAGATGGGCTTCTCGACCGCCCCGCTCGTCGCGACGGGCTGCGTGATGATGCGCGCCTGCCACCTGAACACCTGCCCGGTCGGGATCGCCACCCAGAACCCCGTGCTGCGCGAGCGGTTCGCGGGCACGCCGGAGCACGTCGTGAACTTCTTCTTCTTCGTCGCCGAGGAGGCACGCAAGATCATGGCCGAGCTCGGAATCGCGCGATTCGAGGATCTGATCGGCCGCGTCGACCTGCTCGTCGCCGACGAGGCGGTCGAGCACTGGAAGGGCCGCGGGATCGATCTCTCGAACCTGCTCCTGGCACCCGACGTTCCCGAGGGGACCCCGCTCCGGCGAACGCGCGAGCAGGATTCGCCGCTCGAGTCCGCCCTTGATTGGGAGTTGATCGGGATCGCCGAGGCGGCGATCAAGCACCAGACGCCGGTCTCGGCGGACGTCCGCGTCCGAAACGTGAACCGGACGGTGGGCGGGCTTCTCTCGCACTCGATCACGGTCGCTCACGGCGCGAAGGGACTGCCCGAAGGGACCGTCAGGTTCGGGCTGCATGGCTCTGCAGGCCAGTCGTTCGGCGCGTGGCTCGCGCCCGGCGTCGAGTTGACGCTCACCGGGGACGCAAACGACTACGCCGGCAAAGGCCTCTCAGGAGGCACGATCGCGATCCGGCCTCCTGCGGGCGCGACGTTCGCGGCCGAGGAGAACGTGATCGTCGGCAACACCGTCCTGTACGGCGCGACGAAGGGCAAGGCGTTCTTCCGCGGCCTCGCGGGCGAGCGGTTCGCCGTCCGGAACTCGGGCGCGGACGCGGTCGTCGAGGGCGTCGGCGACCACGGCTGCGAGTACATGACCGGCGGCCATGTCGTCGTCCTCGGCCGCACGGGCCGCAACTTCGCGGCCGGGATGAGCGGCGGGATCGCCTACGTCCTCGACGAGGACGGCGGCTTCTCGGGGCGCTGCAACCACGAGCTGGTCGATCTCGAGGAGCTCGACGCGGCCGACGATGCGCTCGTCCGGTCGCTCGTGGAGGAGCATCTCGAGCGCACCGGCTCTGTCGTCGCCGAGCGCTTGCTCGATTCGTGGGACGAGTCTGTGCCACGGTTCGTGAAGGTGATGCCGCGCGACTACCGCGCCGCCCTCGAGCTGCTCGCCTGCCGGCAACGGCGCGGTCAAGTATCCCGATGAGCATGTCGTCTCGTCGAACGGCGAGGGCTTCGTCAGCGCCGAGGTCGAGAGCGGGACCGCGGTCTGATGGGCGAGCTCGGCGCGTTCCTCAAGCTGAGCCGGGTCGACAACCCGGAGCGTACGCCCGCCGAGCGGGTGCTCGACTACCACGAGTTCGTCGACACGCTCGCCGACGCCGAGCTCGCGCAGCAGGGTGCCCGCTGCATGGAGTGCGGCGTCCCGTTCTGCCACAACGGCTGCCCGGTGAACAACCTGATCCCGGACTGGAACGACTCCGTCTTCCGCGGCCGCTGGGAGGCTGCGATCGAGCAGCTCCACCGCACCAACAACTTCCCCGACTTCACGGGTCGCCTCTGCCCCGCTCCGTGCGAAGCAGCATGCGTGCTCGAGATCCGCGAGGGCGACGCGGTGACGATCAAGCAGATCGAGCTCGCGATCGTGAACCGCGCGTGGGACGAGGGCTGGATCGGCCCGAAGCCGCCGAGGCGCGAGACGGGCCATTCGGTCGCCGTGATCGGCGCCGGACCGGCCGGGATGGCGTGCGCCCAGCAGCTCCGCCGCGCCGGCCATGCGGTGACGGTCTTCGAGCGCGACGAGGCGGGCGGCGGGCTGGTTCGCTTCGGTGTCCCGGACTTCAAGATCGAGAAGTGGATCGTCGAGCGGCGCGTTCAGCAGCTGGCCGACGAGGGCGTCGTGTTCCGCTTCGGCGCCGACGTCGGCGGGAACGTCTCGGTCGACGATCTGCGGGAGTTCGACGCGGTCGTGATCGCGACCGGCTCGCGGGTCCCGCGCGACCTGCCGGTGCCCGGCCGCGAGCTCGACGGGATTCATTTCGCGATGGACTACCTCTACCAGCGCAACCGTTTCGTCGCCCGCGAGGAGGGCCCGATGATGCCCGGCGCGCCCGAGCCGCCTTCCGGCCCGGGCGTGATCACGGCTGCCGGCAAGGATGTGATCGTGATCGGCGGCGGCGACACCGGCGCCGACTGCGTCGCGAACGCCCACCGCGAAGGCGCGGCGTCCGTGACCCAGATCGAGCTGATCGGCGAGCCTCCGCGCTCCCGCCCGGACGAGGTCACCCCGTGGCCGCTGTGGCCGATGAAGCTGCGCGTCCCGTATGCCCTGAAGGAGGGCGGCTCGCGCGACTTCGCGATCTCCACGACCGAGTTCACCGGCTCGAACGGCCATGTCGAGCAGATCCACTGGGCCCAGAACGCCGGCAAGCCCCCGTTCTCGCTGATCGACGGCACCGCCGAGAGCCGCCCCGCCGACCTCGTGCTGCTGGCGATGGGCTTCCTCGGCCCCGAGCAGACCCTGCTCGAGCAACTCGGCGTCGAGCGCGACGAGCGCTCGAACGTGAAGGCGGCCCGCTACGAGTCGTCCCTCCCCGGCGTCTTCGCCGCCGGCGACGCCCGCCGCGGCCAGTCGCTGATCGTGTGGGCGATCAACGAGGGGCGCCGCTGCGCGCAGGCAGTCGAGCGGCACCTCGCGAAGACCGCAGCAGCCTGAGCCCGGCGGCGACGCGCTTCAGGCGTAGGGGCGCTGGCACAGCCGAGAGCCCATGTTCTCGAATCGAGTGTCGTTTGAAAACAAACGCTGGCTCAGGCTCGCTATCTTTCTTGGAGCACGGCCGGAGGTGCACACGTGTTCAGTCGACGAGGTCTCTTTAGCGCAGTTGCTCTCGTTATCGCGGCGGGTTTCCTCGCGCCAACTCTCCTTGCCGCGACTGGAGCCACCGGGAAGGACAAGCTCGCGACCGCGATCGAAAATCGCCTGAACCGGCTTGGCTACACCACCGAGCCGATGACCGCTGCCGAGGGGTACTTCGACGGCAACCCGGTTCTGCCGCAGCAGGCGTTTTACACCTACGCTGGCTGCCAGCAAACGTTCAGATTCTCTGTCACTGTCTACAAGACCGCGGCCCAGGCAGCTCTTATGTACGAGTACGCCTACCAGCACACCGTGAGCATCGGAGGTGACTTCCATGCCTTCAATATGTCCCGTAGAGGGCGCGTGCTCTACCTCGCCGATACAGCGCCGGGCCCGGATCCCAACGCCCCGTCCCTGCCCACAACGGACTTCCATTCCCTCGTGGCCGGGGTGAGCGGCCCGCTCCCATCGCATCCTCACGGCTGCCCGCCGACTCCGTCAGACCTTTAGCTACCGCCGTCCTACGAGGAGCCCTCTTGGTCTCCGGTAGGTGCGACAATCGCCTTCACCGGGCTTTCGAACCACCTTGACGGCGGGTTCGCGATCTATGTGATCAAGGCTGACGGCCGGGGATCAGCGTCGGTTGAGTGCAAGCTCGCATTCGCAGATCGGCTGCCCGGCGTGGGCACCCGACGGGCACGAGATCGCCTTCGTAGCGGGGGATCAGCTTGATGTGATGAACGCCGATGGCGCAGACGCGCACCACCTGGCGACGGGCGCGGCGGGCGGGACCTGTGCCTCGTGGTCTCCCGACGGCCGTTCGCTCATCTTTGCGGGAACATCCGGCACTGGATCCGCCATCTACACGATCACCAGCAGCGGCGCCCGCAAGCGCCTGCTCTATCGGGTTCAATCCTCGTCTCTTGCATTCCCGGCATGGTCACCGAACGGCCAACTGATCACCTTCCTCCGTTATTCGGTTTCCGGCGATCAGGGCACCATGGGGAGAATCGATCTCGACGTTATGCGCTGGAACGGCGAAGACCGCCACAGTCTTGTCAGGAGCGTCGCCGATGTCGCCCCGGCTTGGTCGCCTGACGGTCGATCTATCGCCTTCACGCGCGCAGCCAATCGCGTGCAAGGGATCTATCTGCTCGACATGAAAAGCGGCCAGCAGAGTCGGCTCGCCGGTATGAGCGCCGCGAGCAGGCATCCGGCCTGGTCACCCGACGGGAAGACGATCGCCTTCGTGAGCAACCATGGCGGCCGATTCGGCCTCTACGTGATGAGCGCCGACGGTCGAAACGTTCGGCGGCTCACAGGCTGATTGCCTTCATGCCGTCTCGCGCAGTCAGGTGTGGTTTCGCCTGACGAGCGGCTTCTTAGCGGTTCATGTCACGGACCGTCGCTCGCGAGAAGAGTTATCGCTTGGGAAACTTGGCGCTCCTGGCGCGGCGTCAATCCGCTGCCCAGCACGTAGATGTTTCGCAGGAGGCGGTCGATTTCTCCAGCTTGTCCGTGCTTCGTGTTCTTTGCGAACGCTGATTGTGCCTGCGACTCCGCCCCTCCTCCCTGATAGATGCTGACCACGAGCGTGTCGGCATGTTTCGAATAGAGGACCACGCCGGGGAAATTCTGGTTCGCGGCCGTGAAGTACTTCTTGGGAACCGGGACGACCGGGAGGCCCTGCTTCGCGAACGCGGCTGCCACCTGCTTTGCGGAGTAGAGGTGCTCACCGGAACCGCGCCCGCGCAAACGACGACGACCGCAACGACTAGCCCACCGATCCAAAGACGCACCTGGGGAGTGTAAGGCCGTCGTCTTGTGCTCTCAGGGTGTGTAGCGAAACGCTCGCACAGGTCAGCGCGATCGCTCGGGCAGCGTCGATCCCTCCGCCGGAACTGTCAGATCCTCCACGCGATGTCGAGCTCGACCCGTCGTTGAGCGAATAGGGTTTCGCCGGTGACAGGTTCGCTGCGCCGGATTGGGTGGTCCGACCTGCTGGGGAGCGACTGCTGACATGCGGGATCGTCGGGCCCTCAGCGTGCTTGGCCTGGTGGTTGCCCTCGCGGTCGCATCTGTGTTCTGTGTTTCTCTCGTAGAGTTCCGAACCCGGTACAGGCACGACTCGTTCTATCGCTTTCTCGACTGGAATCTCTTCCTGGCCTGGGTTCCGGTCGCGTTCGCTGCTTCGGCCTACTGGTGTGCGCGTCGCGGGCTCGGGCTGATAGCGACGGCCCTCGGAGTGCTCTGGCTTCTGTTCTTTCCCAACGCGCCCTACATGCTTACGGACTTCATCCATCTTCACGAGTCCCCGACGACGCCACTCTGGTACGACGGCCTCATGCTTTCAGCGTTCGCTTGGACAGCGTTGTTGCTCGGGTTTTTCTCGCTGTACCTGATGCAGACGCTGTCGCGGCAGTCGGCAGGGTCTCTCGTAAGTTGGGTCGGCGTCGTTGCCGTTCTCGCGCTGGGAAGCCTCGGCGTCTACGTTGGTCGCTTCATCGGCTTCAACAGCTGGGACGCCTTGCTGCACCCATTCAGGGTCGCCCACGTGATCGACACGGAACTCGAGAATCCACTTCGCCATCCACGCCTCTTCGGCTCGTTGTTAGTGCTGACGAGCTTCTTGACCGTTGCCTACGTGGCCTTCTACTGCCTCGCCGGCCTTCGGCTTGAGAGCGCGCCACCAACGCGGCGGGAAGGTGTAGGTCCGACACGGCGTTGACCAGCGCAACCGGCAACCGCGGCTTCCTAGGCTCGCTGCGGTGCTCGACCAAGGAAGCCCAAAGCCGCCTTTGTGGGCACGCGTAACGGCCTCGTCGAGCGCCTGATCACTTGCGCTTCTGTGGGTAGATCGTCTCGCCGCGGGCCAGCATTTCGACGAACTGCATGATTCTGCGTTCTCGCGTTTCCGCTCGTTTGGCGGTAGTGATCCGATAGAGGATCGCGTAGCGGTTCTGGCGACTGAGGTTCTCGAACATTGCGAGCGCTTTCGGCTCGGCGGCCAGTGCAGCGCCGAGATCGTCCGGCACCTCGATGCTGGCAGAGCCCGCGTAGGCGGCATCGCTTCGACCATCGGCTCTCGCGCTCTCCAGCTCGGCGATCCCGGCTGGATGCATGCGACCTGCTGCGATCAGCTGCTCCGCGATCGCGATGTTCCGCTTCGACCAGGCGCTGCGCCTGCGGCGGCGACTGAAGCGCTGGTAGTAGGTATCGGCGTCGCGGCCTCGGAGTTGGCCGTCGATCCAGCCGTGGCACAGTGCCTCTTCAAGCGCTTGATCGTGGTTGAGACTGGTCGGTTGGACCGTCTTCTTCTTGGCCAGGACGAGCCATATCCCCGCCGAGGAATCATGGTGCTTCGCCAACCAGGCGCGCCATTGTGCTGCATCGCGCACCATCAGCTCCGGTACATCCTCCACGATCGCATTCTGGCGATCGATGGATCGCTAACGTTTTCAGACCCCATACGCTCTCAGATGGGATTCCGCCGTTTCAGGGACACCCCCTCACCGATCATGAGTTCAAAACACGACGATCGTGAGCAGGATCATCCGGACATTGTCCGGCAGGAGTACACCGACCCCTCACGCTTCGCCGCCCGCTGGGCACTCTGGTCCCGTCGCACCGGGCCGCCCGCGTATGACGTCGCGTTCGACGCCCTGCTCGAGCTCGAGCCGAAGCGCGTCATCGAGCTTGGCTGCGGCCCCGGCGACTTCGCAGCGCGAGTACAAGCCGCCGGAATGCAAGTGGTCGCCTTCGACCAGTCCCAACAAATGGTCGACCTCGCACGCGCCCGTGGCGTCGACGCGCGGATCGGCACGCGTTGAAGCGATTCCATCAGTCGACGGCGCCTTCGATGCCGCGGTCGCAAACTTCATGCTCTACCACGTCGCCGATGTCGATCGGGCGCTCGCCGAGCTCGCCCGCGTGGCGCCGGCTCTCGTCGCTGCAACGATGGGCTACGACCAGCTCCGTGAGATGTGGGCCCTTGTCGGCCGCGATCTCGGACGCCGCCACGGACTCTTCATGCGGGAGACCGGCCGGCAACTTCTCCAAGCCCACTATGCGAACGTCCGAATGGTCGACCTCCCGGCCACCGTCGAGATGAGCGCCGACGACATGCGGAACTACATCGCCAACTCGGTCGCTCATCGCCATCTCGCCTCACGCGTGCCGGACTTCGACGGAACACGAACCATCACCGCCTCAACCGCAGTCTTCATCGCCTCGAGCCCCACCTAGCCAGGGATCGGCCCGCACGGCGACGATGGCATCAGCACAGACGAGCTGTTAGGGTCGGCCGACACCCCTGCGGCGCCGGCTGACCCGGCCCGGAGATCACGGTAGGAGAGCCGGCGATGGATGCGTGTGGCCTTTCGACGATCCCGCTCCGCATGAGGCCGCTTGCGATGCTCGCGGCGGCGGCACTCGCGAGCCTGGCGCTCGCCTCAGCTTCCTCGGCGCGGATCATGGCGCTCCCGAACCCGTGCACGATCCTCGCCTCTTCGCACCCGCAGAGCCTGACCGCCAAGGCGGGCGCCGCGGCCTCTACCGGCAAGCTCAAGACCTACGGCTCGGGCAAGTACGAGCAGGTGACCTGCAACGAGACGGTCGGGACGATCTCGGTCTACCTCTCCTACTACAAGAACGTGGGCGGCTCCGGCGGCGTTCGGATCATCAGCCAGACGCACCCGGCGGGCTTCGGCGGCACCGCCACCCTCACCGTCGGGACGGGCGCCGGGAACAACGCCCCGGTCGACTACCTCACCTTCCGCAAGGGCCCGCTCTACGCGGACCTCTCCGCCAACGGGGCCGAGCCTTCGAAGCTCGCGACCCTCGGGCAGGAGGTCTACAAGCTCACCCCCTGAGGCCGGAGACGACGGTTGGCCGCCTCGGCAGGTACTCCCAATACTTCCTCCATGGATACGTTCAACCTCTTTCGCGGCGACACAATCGGCGACGAGAGTGATCCGCCCGGATATCACGCCCAATCAGCCCAACTCGCGCCGAGGCTCGGAGCCTCTCGCCTCGCGATGACGGTGTACGACCTACCGCCGGGACAGGCGATCTGCCCCTATCACTTCCACTGGGGCGATGAGGAATGGCTGATCGTCGTTTCCGGAACACCGACGGTTCGGACGTCCGACGGCGAACAGACGCTCGAGCCGGGTGATGTCGCTTGCTTCCTCGTGGGGCCGCAGGGTGCGCACCGTGTCCACAACGCGAGCGACGACGCCGTCCGCGTCGCCCTTTTCTCCAACAAGCACGAGTTCGGCATCATCGAATATCCGGACAGCGACAAGATTGGCGTCTGGGGCCGGCACGACGAGTCACTCGACCACGTGATTCGCCGCAGCCCGGAGCTCGATTACTGGGACGGCGAGGACCGCTGAGGACGATGCGATCTTCGTCTGAGCGGTTCCGCGGAACCGCTTCCCTCTTCTGTCCGATTAGGCCGGCCCAGTCGCCCCTCGGGAGCCAACAGGTGTCAGCAGAACAGAAAACACGCCTTCAGATTAGCCCGCATGCCGGATAGCCCGGCAACATCAACGGCTGAAAGTTGCTTTTACCCGAGCTCGGTGTTTTGATGCCGACCGTATGCGGCGTGCCGGGATTCTTGTGTGCCTGCTCCTCGCGGTGGGGTCAACAGCGACTTCCGCGGCAGCGCGGAGCCCGAGGCTCGAACATCTCGCGCTGACGCCGGCGGACAATCGCCTTGCTGCGGGAGCGCAAGTGCGAAAGTCGGATCTCGCCGGTATTCCGCCCGGCTGGCTTCCTCTCTCGACGACGCCCGACAACGCCGCGCCGGTCTGCTCCTGGCAGGACTACGCCGCCTACACGCTCACCGGGCGCGCGGAGGCGGACTTTCAGCCCACCAAGGTGGGGCACGCCGGGTTCGTGGGCTCCTCGGTGGACATCCTCGCGACGCCCGCCGACGCAATCGGAAAGTTCACGGTGGACACTCATCCGGGAACCGCCGCCTGCGAGGCCGAAGCCCTGAGAAAGGCCTTCGGTAGCTCGTTGAAGACCACCTCGGCGCGCCAACTCAAGCTCGACAACCTCGGCGACCACGCCGTCGGGTACGCGTTCGCGTACGAGCAACCCAACGGAACACCGAAGCGCATCTACGTCACGATCATCGAGTTCGTCGAGGGACGCGGAATCGCAACGCTCTCGACCACCGACTTCGACACCAACGGCAGCATGGCGACACGGCTCACGCTGGCCCATCTGATCGACAAACGACTCAGCTGAGCTCCACGTGAGCGAGATCGCGGAACTGCCCGTCTAGTAGATGTGGAGCTTGTCGAGCAGCGCCATCGGGTCGTCGATCGACTCGAACAGATCCTTGTTGTGCTTGATCATCTTGCTCCGCATGTAGACGCGGAGCCACTGCTTGTAGATGTGCAGCTCGTAACGATCGAGCAGCTCCGGGAGCGGCAGGTCGGGCTGCGCGATCAGCCCGGCCAGGTACATCGCGCACTCGAACCCGAGCGAGATCGACTGGAAGTACGGCGACCCGATCGCCGAGTCACCGGCGAGGAACACGGGTGAGGCCGAGAACGGGTGGCTGCTCGACCCAGCTTGCAGCCACCGGCGGCTGGTCGCGTTCCGGGCGCGGTAGAGATCGAGCGGTATCCGGACGATCTCGAGGTCCCCGATGATCTCGCCGTGGGTCTCCTGCTTGACCTTGTCGATGAAACGGTCCATCGACAGAGCGACGTCGGGGAAGCTCTCGCGCAGCCACTCGCCGTCGAACCTGCGCCGGCATCGCCTCGTACTCCTCGGCGGTGATGTTCACGATGCCGGTCACGTGGCTGACGCTGCCGTCGTAGTGCGTCCGCTGGACCATCGGGATGAACTTGTACTGCGCGTTTTCGACGTTCTTGTAGTACTTGCAGTACTCGTTGCAGTCGTACGGCTGGCCGTAGAGGAACGTGATCACAAGCGCGTACTCGAGCCGAACGTTGAGCGTGTTCGCGCCTCCGTCGAGCTCCGACGGCGCCGGGCACAAGGCGATCTCTGAGCAGCGAGTTGCGGCCGGTGCAATCGATCAGCATGTTCCCCGGCTCGAGCATCGCGATCGCCTCCTCCGCCGTGACGATCGCCGAGCTGCGCTGGACCGTGCCCGACCCGCGCGAATCGATCAGGTCGCTGACGGACTGCTCGATCGCGTTCAGCGGGCAGAACCCCACGGCCCAGCCGCGCAGCAGCTCCATCAGGTCCGGGGGAATCGCGTCCCTGAACGCGAGACCCTCGTCGAGCTCACGCGGATCGAAGATGGCCGCAACGCTGTCCTCGTCGATCGGGTCCGAGCGATAGGTCTCGAGCGAGTCAGCCACGAGATACGGCGCGAGCTGAACCATTCTCGTGCGCGTGTAGTCGTTCCGCTTCTCGTAGAGCCGCACGGAGAGCCCGTCGATCGACTGGAGAAGCGCAGTGAGCAGAAGCCCGACGGGGCCGGCACCAACCACGTGCACCAGCTGCTCGGACGGCTCCAACGCCGGCCAGTCTACTCGCCGCGAATCCGAGCGCTCGGAACGGGAGCTGCGGCATTTCGCAGGGTCACGACGCGTTATACGAGGTTGCGCGCTTGCGTGCGCGCGTCTGCAACGACAAGGAGGGTCACATTGCCCGGCTACACGATCGTCAACCTGATGGAGCTCGAGAACAAGGCCGCCGAGGGCGGCTCGACCACCGAGGCCCGCTTCGCCCGTAGCCCGCTCGAGTCCGAGCACATCGGCCTCAGCCACTTCCGCTACGCCGCCGGGCGGCGCAGCAAGAGCGGGCACACGCACAAGGAGCAGGAAGAGGTCTACCTCGTGCTGAGCGGCTCGGGCCAGGTGAAGCTCGACGACGAGCTCACCGATCTTCGCGCCTGGGATGTCGTCCGCGTCGCGCCCGGAACCTTCCGCGGCTTCTCGGCCGGCCCAGACGGGCTGGAGATCCTCGCGATCGGCTCGGACCGGCCGGAAGGCGGCGACGGCGTGACCGCCGACGAGGGTTGGTGGGGTGACTAACCCCCGGAGTTGTCGACGATCTCTGCGATCTCGAAGAACTCGATCGTCGGCATGACGCCATAGAGCTCGGTCACCCGGGCCCGGAGCTCGTCCGAGTAGAACTCCACGGCGGCCTCCTTGGACTCCCAGACATAGAAGTTCGTGGCGCGCTTCTCGGCCTCGTCGAAGGTGAAGAACTTGAAGCGCAGCCCAGGCATGCCCTCGAACATCGCGCGTGCGTTCGCTGCCACGCCGACGACGCGCTCGCGATCGAATGGCCCGTCGAAGTCGAACGTAACAGTGGCTCCGATCATCTCTGAACCTCCCGTGTTGAGTGCCTCGCCGCCGATCATCTCTGAACCTCCCGTGTCGAGTGCCTCGCCCGCGCGCCGATCATACGCCCGTGTGGGATAGCCTCGAAATATGCCTCCGGAAGCCAGGCTGATCGAGCTCGGGATCGAGCTCCCGACACCGCCGGCGCTGCCGTTCGCGCCGCGGCTGAAGCCGGTCGTCGTGCACGACGGGCTCGCCTACCTGTCCGGGAACGGCGACCACAGCCGGCTCGGGCGTGTCGGCGACGACGTCGACATCGAGACCGCCGCGCTCGCCGCCCGAACGACCGCGCACCTCATGTGCCGGAGCCTGAAGGACGAGCTCGGGTCGCTCGACCGGGTCGACCGGTGGCTCAAGGTGCTCGTGCTCGTGCGCTCCGCCCCCGACTTCGGCGGGCAACCCGTCGTGGCGAACGGCTTCACGAACGCGATCGCCGAGCTCTGGGGCGAGGAGCGTGGGGTCTGTGCACGCAGCGCAATCGGTGTAGCCGAGCTGCCTGGCGGCCTCGCCGTCGAGGTCGAGGCAGCTCGTCGCGCTCGCCGGCTGACCGCCGCCGGCCGGCGAGCTGCGAGCGAGCGATCAGGCAGGCGGGCCGCTGCCGAGCACGACCGACGAGCTGTGCGACGAGCCCGAGGTATCGAGCCAGTCGAGCTTGACGATGTCGCCCGGGTGATGCTGAAGCATCGCGGCGCTCAGCGAGGAGCGCGAATCGACGGACGTGCCGTCGAACGCAGTGATCACGTCGCCGACGGCAAGGCCTGCCTTCTGAGCCGCCTCGCCGTTCAGCACTCCGCCGATCTGGATCCCGTTCGTGGTCGACGGCGTCGAGCCGTCGAAGCCGCCGAGGCCGCCGTTGCCGCTCTGCGCGACCGAGATGCCGAGGAATGCGCTCGGGCCGATGTGGGTCGTCGCCGATCCCTTACCCGACACGATCGCGAGCGCGATCTTCAGCGCATCGTTGATCGGGATTGCGAATGCCTGGCCGGAGCCGCCCGAGAACTGGAACCCGGAGGAGCCTGCCGTATTCATGCCGATCACGCGGCCCTGGCTGTCGACCAACGGGCCACCGGAGTCGCCGGGCTGGATGTCGGCGTCCGTCTGGAGCAGACCGGACAACCGCTCGCTCGTGCCGCCGAACTCGTCGCTTGCGGTGATCGTCTGGTTGAGGCCGGTGATCGAGCCGTCGGCGCTCGAAGGCGTTCCGCCGACACCGCCGGCATTTCCGATCCCGGTGACCGAGTCGCCGACCCGCAGCGACGAGGAATCGCCGAGCTTGGCGGTCGTCAGGCCCGAGGCATCCGAAAGCTTGAGAACGGCCACGTCATGCGACGGGTCGTAGCCGATCACGGTGGCGTCATAGGTCTTGCCGTTGCCGATGTCCGTCGCGGTGATCTTCGTCGCGCCGTCGATCACATGGTTGTTCGTCAGCACTTCGCCGTCCGAGCTCACCACGATGCCCGTGCCGGCGCCACCTGCGCCCTGGTAGGAGAAGCTCGAGTTGATGTCGACGAGACCCGGGCTGACCGCATCGGCGACGGACGAGCTCGAACCCGAGCCCGATCCAGCCCCGAACGAGCCGGAGCCCGCCGAGCCCGAGAAGCCGCCGCCGGTGCTCGGCGCCGGAATGCTGTTCGCCGGCGGCGCACTCGCGGTGCGCGACGACGACCAGAGCTCATGGCCTGCAACCGCACCGCCGGCAGCTGCGGCGATCACGACCACCGCCACGCCAAGACCGGCGAGAACGAGCCGCCTGGGCGCCCGCGACGGCTCGTCCGCGCCGCTCTCGATTTCCTTGCTCTCGTCACTCATCGCGCACCTTCCCCCTCGATAGGTTCGATTGTGCCGATTCATCGGCATCTCCGGTACCAGGAGAGCAGCCGAACATCAACGCAATCTGAACGTCAGCCTCGAGCAACCTTAAGCCGCCGCGACCGGCCAAGGCACTCTCCTCGCCGGACGCACCGTCCTCGCGGCCGCGCGATCGCGGACGGGCTCCTCGAGCGACCAGTCCGGAACGCGCTCGGACGCAGCCCGACTCGAGTGGATAGCCCGCCTCCTCCCAGTCTGCGATCCCGCCGGCGTAGCGGCGGAGCCGCATGTAGCCCTGCCGCTCGAAGAGCCGGTAGGCGTAGATGCTCGCGGCGCAGTAGACGTCCGAACAGTAGAAGACGATCTCCTCGGCCGGGTCGAGCGCATCGAAAGCCTCCGCGACCGTCTCGTAGTGAACCGACGTCGGGATGTGCTTTGCCCGGAAGGAGAGCGCGGAGAGCGTCATCACGAGCTTGAACTCGTCTCCCCGGTGAAGCTTGGCTCGCAACTCGTCGCGTGTGATCAGGTTCATGGTGTCTGCCTCCTCTAGTTAGTACGATCGTTCGTTCTATCATAAGTACGAACGGTCGTGCTAACTTGTAGTACGAGATGACCGAGACAGCCGCCGCCTCCACCGACCTCCCGCCGCGTAAACGGCGCGCCGACGGCGAGAAGAGCCGGAACGCGATCCTCCGCGAGGCCGCCCAGCTCGCCACGGTCGAAGGGCTCGGCGGCATCTCGATCGGGCGTCTCGCCACCGCGGTCGGGATGAGCAAGAGCGGGCTCTTCGCCCACTTCGGCTCGAAGCAGGAGCTTCAGCTCGCGACGATCGAGGTGGCAGGTGACGTCTACAACGAGCTCGTCGTCGCTCCCGCGCTGACGGAGCCGACGGGGCTCGGGCGGCTCCGGGCGCTCGTGGAGCACTTCCTCGAGCACGTGGAGAGCGACGTCTACCCCGGCGGCTGCTTCTTCGCCTCGGTCGCCGCCGAGATGGACACCCACCCCGGCCCTGTCCGGGATCTCGCAATCCGGTTGACCGGCGAATGGTTCGACGAGCTGATCCGCGCGGCGAGCGACGCGCAGGCCGAAGGCGCGATCGACCCGTCGGAGGATCCGGAGCAGCTCGCCTTCGAGATCGACTCGTTCCTCCTGCTCGCGAACGCGCAGTACGTCGTCGTGCGCGACCCGGCGCCGCTCGACCGGGCCCGCCGTGCCGTCGAGCGCCGGCTGGCCGCGGCCGCGCTACCGGCCTAGAGCGCCGTTCTTCGAGCTGCGGATGTCGCCGCCGTGCGGGGGCGAGATGTTCGCCTGGTCGAGCCACTTGCCCGACGTGCCGGCGTCGTAGAGCCAGCCCCAGGCCGAGAACCCGCCCGACTTCACGTCGTTGAAGTAGCTGATCCAGGACGGATACGCGCCGTTGCAGGTGAACTGCGTGTCGCACTTCGCGTCGAACGAGCCGAGATCACCCGACTTCTTGTAGTGAGGATCGAACCGGCCGTTGATCCCCGCGATGATGTAGCCGCCCGTGAACGTCCCGGTGACCCCCGCGTTCAGGTTGCCGCCGCCGGCCGGGCTGAACCCGCCGATCGTGACGAACTTGCTGCCGTCGTCGCTGATCTGGGCGCAGAAGACGCCGCCGGCCTGCTTCCAGATCCGCAGGTGGCGGTTGACCGTGTCCCACGCCCACGCACCGACATACCCGGAGTCGGCGTAGTTCGTCAGCTGGAACCTGACGTCGACCACCTGCTTCGCACCGCTACCGGGGGTCATGCACTGCGCGGAGCTGATCGCCGCGGCGTCCAGCACGGGGTTGACGTCCTTGGCCAGAGCCGACGCGGCAAGCGCGAGACCGGCGATTGAAACGGCGAGAAGCGCAAGACGTCTCATGACTCCCCTTCCTAGCGATTCGCAGGTGGCGTGGAATACCGCGGGCTGCCCGAAAGGAAGATGATCCTTGAGACCGTCGGGATCGTCAAGAACGAACCGACGCCGGCGTGCGGCGGCCCGTTACTTCGTCGCGGCGACGCGCGGCTTGCGGTTCGGCAGGTGGATCGCGCGGCCGAGCGCGACGAGGCCGGCCTCCTTGATCGCCTCCGAGAGCGTCGGGTGGGGCGCCATGCCGTCGGCGATCGTCTCGACCGTCGACTCCGCATCGATCGCGACGACGGCCGCCTCGATCAGGTCGGTCGCGTGAGGGCCGACGATGACGAGCCCGAGCAGCTCGCCGTAGCGGGTCTCGTGGATCGACTTGACCCAGCCGCCGGTCTCGTTCTGCATCACCGCGCGCGCGTTCGCGACCCAGGGGAACTGGCCGACCGCGACGTCGTCGCCATACTGCTCGCGGGCCTGGGCCTCGGTCAGCCCGACTCCGGCGATCTCGGGATCGGTGTAGATCGGGCGCGGCACGGCGGGATCGCCGATGACGGCTTCGTGGCCGCAGGCGTTCTCGGCCGCGACCTCGCCTTCGCGGAAGGCCGTGTGGGCGAGCTGCCAGTAGCCGGCGCAGTCGCCGACCGCGTAGATGTGGGGAACCGAGGTGCGGCGGTGGTCGTCGGCGCCGATTCCCTTGCGGGTGTCGAAGGCGATGCCTGCCGCCTCGAGCCCGATGCCCGAGACGAGCGGGGCCCGGCCGACCGCGACGAGCATCAGGTCGGTCTCGACGGACTCGCCGTCTCCGTAGCGCACGGTCAGGGTGCTGCCCGACTGCTCGACGGCGGTGCACTGCTTGCCGAGCTCGAGCGCGATCCCCTTCTTGCGGAAAGCCTTGGCCAGCTCCTTGGCGGCGTCGTCGTCCTCCTGCGGGATCAGGCGATCGAGCATCTCGATCACCGTCACCTCGCTCCCGAACGTCCGGAGGATCGAGGCGAACTCGCAGCCGATGATCCCGCCGCCGAGAATCGCGATCCGGGCCGGCACCTTCGTCTGCGCGAGCAGGCCGGTCGAGTCGACGCAGAGCTCCGAGTCGAGGCCCGGGATCGGCGGCCGGATCGGGAACGAGCCCGTCGCGACGATCGCCGAGGTGAACTCCACGTCCTCGCCGCCCTCCACCGCGATCGTGTTCGCGTCGCGGAACGTCCCCTTGCCCTTCACCCACTGGACGCCGTTCGCCTTGAAGAGCGAGGCGACTCCGCCCGTCATCTGCGAGACGACGGCTGCCTTCCACTCGTTCGCCGCCGGGAAGTCGAGCTGAGGCTCGCCCACCGAGACACCGAGCTTCGGGAACGAGTCGCGCGCCTGGTGCAGGAAGTGGGCCGTCTGAACCCACGCCTTCGTCGGGATGCACCCGACCCGCAGGCAGGTGCCGCCGAGCTCAGGGGCCTCCTCGATGCAGATCACGCTCGCACCGAGCTGAGCGGCCCGGATCGCCGCTGTGTAGCCCCCAGGGCCTCCGCCCAAAACTGCCACGTCGCACTTCACATCGTCGATGCTAGCCCCGCGACGCATGTCCAGCGGGTCGAGCGGCTGAGATTGCAGAGCCAGCCGCCGCCGGAGCCGGGCTTCGCCCGGCGGGAGGCCCGTAGCGAATCGCCATTCGGCACGCGGGAGGAGGGGGCTCGTGGGGGAACCTTGTTGGTTCCCCCACGTTTTCGTGGGCAGAATGCGTGGCAGTGCGCCTCGACGGAATCCACCACGTGACGTGCATCACCGGCGACGCGCCGGCGAACGTCGAGTTCTACGCGGGGACGCTCGGGCTGCGGCTCGTGAAGAAGACGGTGAACCAGGACGACCCGACCGTCTACCACCTGTTCTATGCCGACGAGCGCGGCAGCGCCGGCTCCGACATCACGTTCTTCGAGTACCCGGGCGCGCCTCGCGGCCGCGCCGGCGACGGGATGGTGCACCGGATCGTGTTCCGCGTCGCCTCCGAGGAGGCGCTCGACTTCTGGGCCGAACGGGCGAACGGTGAGCGCAACTTCGGGTCGGTGCTGATCCACGATCCGGAGGGCCTGGCCCTCGAGCTCGTCGTCGACGACTCCGGCAACGAGCCGCTGATCGCCGATCACCCGGAGATCCCGCGCGAGCTTGCGTTGCGCGGCTTCGCGGGCGTTCGGGCGTACTCGTCGGATTACGGGCAGAGCGCGATGTTCCTGTGGGGGCTCGGCTTCACGCCGGGCTGGGAGGCGCGCGGCGAGAAGCGCAGCGGGTTCTACGTGTACGACGAGGCTCCCGAGGCGCGCGGCATGTCCGGCGCCGGCACGGTTCACCACGTTGCGTGGTCGTCGAAGCCCGAGGAGCACGAGGCGTGGATCGAGAAGATTCGCGCCGCGGGCGGGCAGCCGACGCCGGTGATCGACCGCTTCTACTTCCGCTCGATCTACTTCCGCGAGCCGAGCGGCGTGCTGTTCGAGATCGCGACGCTCGGGCCCGGGTTCACGGCCGACGAGCCGCTCGAGTCGCTCGGCGAGCACCTCTCGCTGCCGCCGAACTACGAGCAGATGCGGGCAGAGCTCGAGAAGCGCCTGACCCCGCTCCCCGATCCGCGGCCGGCGCGCCCGTGATCTTCGTCGACCGGCCGGCGGTCGGTTCCGCCGACGGCGCCCTCGTCCTCGTTCACGGTCGCGGCGCGAGCGAGTACGACCTGCTCGGCCTGCTCGATGCACTCGACCCGGCCCAGCGCCTCCACGGCTTCTGCCCTCGCGGCCCCCTCTCGCTGCCGCCCGGCGGCGCCCACTGGTACGCGGTGCCGCGGGTCGGCTACCCCGACCCGGCGACGTTCGCCGAGGGCTATGCCGCGCTCTCCGGAGTTCGTCGACTCGCTGCCGTACGACAAGGTCATCCTGGGCGGCTTCTCGCAGGGTGCCGTCATGAGCCTCGCGGTCGGGCTCGGCCTCGGCCGCCCGCGGCCTTCCGCGGTGATCGCCTTCTCCGGGTTCATCCCCACGGTGGACGGCTGGGAGCTCGGCCCTGCCCCGTTCCCGCCGATCGCGATCGCGCACGGAACGTACGACCCCGTGATCTCGGTCGACCTCGGGCACCGCGCGGTCGCGCAGCTCGAGGCCGCCGGCGCCGAGGTGCTCTACCGCGAGTCGCCGATCGACCACGCAATCGACCCTGCGTTCGTCGAAGAGCTACGGCCGTGGATTACAGCGGTCGTCGAAGCGTGAGCGTGTCGCCGTGCTCGTGCACCTGCTCGAACCCGTGCGCCAGGTAGCCCTCGGTCTCGCTGTCACCCCGGTGCACTGACACCGAGAGCGCGTCGAACCCTTCGAGCTTCGCCCGCTCGAGCACCGCGTCGAGAAGCTGCTTCCCAATCCCCTGGCCCTGCTTCGTCGGTACGACGACGAGCGTCAGCTCCGGCGTCTCGCCGTCGACGAACCCGTAGCCGGGGTTCAGGGAGGTGAACAGCCGGTACCAGGCCGCGCCGACCGAGTGGCCGGCCTCCATCGCAACCAGGGACGCGTCCCCCTTCCGCCCCCAGCCGTCGACGTAGTGCGAGATCGAGACGTCGGTCTCGAACGCATTCACGTGCCAGTTGTAGGCAAAGGCGAGCAGCGAGCGCAGGAACGGGACGTCGAGCCGGTCCCCGCGCCTGACGAGAACGGTCATAGCGCTAGCGCGGGGTCCTCGAGGAAGGTCTTCACGGTCCGCAGGAAGTCCGCGGCCGGGCCGCCGTCGACGGCGCGATGGTCGACCGTCAGCGTGATCGTCATCATCGGCCGGACGACGATCTCACCGTCGACGACGACAGCGCGGTCAACGGTGGCACCGACCGCGAGAATCGCCGCCTGCGGCGGGTTGAGCACCGCGATGAACTGCTCGATGCCGAACATGCCGAGGTTCGAGATCGTGAAGGTGCCCCCGTCGAGGTCTGCGACCTGCAGGGCTGCGTCGCGAGCCTTCCCGACGATCGCCGCGCGCGCCTGGGCGACCTCCGTCAGGGAGAGCCGCTCCACTGCCTGGATCACCGGGACGACGAGACCCTGCGGCGCAGCGACGGCGATCCCGATGTTCGCGGACGGGAACCGCAGCAGCGACTCGCCGGCGAACTGGACGTTCACGTCGGGATGGCGCATGAGCGCGCGCGCGCAAACCTTGGCGAGCAGGTCGGTAACGGTGACGCGGACGTCGGGGTCGAGCTCGCGCGAGCGCTCGATCAGCGTGTTGGCCTGCGACATCTCGACCGAGACGGTGAGCTGGAAGACGGGGACCTCCCAGGCCTCGGTCAGTCGGCGGGCGATCGTACGGCGAATGCTCGTGAGCGGGACCGACTCGACCTCGGCGGGCACGCGAGCCGGAGCGGCAGGAGCGGGCCGGCGCGGCGCTGCTTCCGCCGGGGCGGCCTCTGCCCGCTCGATGTCCTCGGCGATGATGCGCCCGTCCGGGCCGGTGCCGCTGAGACCCTCGAGCGCGACGCCTCGCTCGCGGGCCATCCTGCGTGCGAGCGGCGAGGCCTTCACGCGCCCGGTCGTCTTGTCCCGCGCGCCGTTGATCACGGCGCGGAAGGTCGGTTCCTCGGTCGGCGCGACCGGCTTGGCAGCGGCCTCGGGCGCCGGGGTCGAAGATTCGATCGTCACGGTCTCGCCGGGCTCGCCGATGACGCCGACGGTCTGCCCGACCGGTACCTCGCCCTCGGCGACGGCGATCGTGAGCAGCACCCCGCTCGCCTCGGCCTCGACCTCCTGGGTCGCCTTGTCGGTATCGACCTCGTAGAGCGGCTCGCCCTTCTCGACGCGGTCTCCCTCGGCCTTCAGCCAGCGGACGATCGTGCCGCTCTCCATTCCCTGCCCGAGACGGGGAAGCTTGACCTCGTTCGCCACTAGGCCCTCGCGAGCGTCTTCTTGACGGCGGCGAGCACGTCGGCGGGCTGGGGGACGACGAACTGCTCCATCGCCGGCGCGAACGCGAGCGGCGCGAACTTCGCCCCGACACGCTCGATCGGAGCGTCGAGCCAGTCGAACGCCTTCTCCTGGAGCACGGCCGCCACCTCGGCGCCGAAGCCCATCCTTGCGACTGCCTCATGCGCGACGACGGCGCGGTTCGTCTTCTTGACCGACTCCACGAGCCCGTCCTCGTCGAGCGGCTGCAGGGTGCGCGGGTCGACGATCTCGACCGAGATGCCGTCCTTCTCCGCCTCCTCGGCTGCGATGAGGGAGCGATGGACGAGCGGCCCGGTCGCGATCACGGTCACGTCCGTGCCCTCGCGGATCACGCGAGCCTTGCCGAGCGGGATCGGCTCGAGCCTGTCGGGCACCTCTTCCTTGACCGGGTACAGGAGCCGGTGCTCGAAGAAGATCACGGGGTTGTCGTCGTAGATCGACGACCAGAGCAAACCGCGCGCGTCGGCCGGGCTCGAGGCGAAGACGACCTTGAGGCCGGGGACGTGGACGAGCCACGCCTCGAGCTGCTGCGCGTGCTGTGCTCCCGGCGACCAGCCGGCGCCGCCCTGGGTGCGGATCGTCAGCGGCACCTTGAGCTGCCCGCCCGACATGTAGCGGTGCTTCGCCGCCTGGTTCACGATCTGCTCGAGCGAGAGCGTCAGGAAGTCCTCGTACATGATCTCGACGACCGGGCGCATTCCCTGCATTGCGGCGCCGATCCCGGCGCCGACGATCGCCATCTCGGAGATCGGGGTGTTGCGGACACGCTCGGCGCCGAACTCCTCGTAGAGGCCCTGCGTGACGCCCATCGAACCGCCCATCTCGGCGATGTCCTCGCCCATGAGGAAGACGTCCTCGTCGGCGCGCATCGCCGTCTGGAGGGCGTCGCGAACCGCTTCACGGTAGGAGAGCTCGGCCACAGCTAGGCGTAGATGTTTTTCAGCGCGTCTTCTGGCTGGGGGTCGGTGCCGTTCTTCGCGAACTCGACGGCGCCCTCGACGATCTCGTGAACCTCGTCCTCGAGCTGCTGCCACTCCTCCGCGGAGACCTCGAGCTTCTCGCGGAGGCGCACGATCGGGTCGCGCTCGGCAGCCTCGTCGCGGTCCTCCTTGGAGCGGTAGACCTGCGGGTCGCCGATGTAGTGGCCGTGCATCCGGTAGGTCTCGATGTCGAGGAAGACGGGGCCGGCGCCGGAGCGCACGTACTCGAGCGCCTCGCTCGCCTTGTCGTGGACCTTGGAGACGTCCTGGCCGTCGACCTTGATCGAGTGCATGTCGTAGGCGAGAGCCCGCTTGGACATGTCGTTCCAGACCGGCGAGTGCTGCCAGCCGGGCGTCGACTCGGCCCACTCGTTGTTCTCGCAGACGAAGAGCGTCTTCGTCTTCCAGAGCTGCGCCAGGTTGAGCGACTCGTGGAAGGTGCCGGTGTTGGTGGCGCCGTCGCCGAAGAAGGCGACCGCGACGCGCGGCTCGTCCCTGAGCTTGAAGGCAAGGCCGGCGCCCACGAGTGACGGAAGCCCACCGCCGACGACGGCGTTCGCGCCAAGGTTGCCGCGCTCGACGTCGTAGAGGTGCATCGAGCCGCCGTAGCCGTGCGAGCAGCCCTCCATCTTCCCGTAGAGCTCCGCCATCAGTGCATTCGGGTGCGTTCCGCGCGCGAGCGTGTGGCCGTGGGCGCGGTGCGTGGAGCCGAAGACGTCGCCGTCCTCCATCGCGGCGCAGACCCCGACCTCGGCGGCCTCCTGGCCGATGGCAACGTGCAGGAAGCCTGGAAGCTCGCCGGCGCGGAAGCGCTCCTCCACCTTCTCCTCGAACCGCCGGATCAGGAGCATTTCGCGCAGGAAGTCGCGGAGCTTGTCCTCGGAAAGGGCGCGCTTCTTCTCGACCTTGGCCATGGCCTGAGTGTACGTTCTCGGGCGATGGCACTGGTCAGTGACTGGCAGGACCTGCAGGCCGAGTTGCCCGAGGGATGGGTCGAGGCGCGCATCCACGTGGGGCTCGAGCACCCCGGTGACACCGACCGCGCCGTTGCACTGCTCGCTCCGCTCCAGCCGCTCCGGCCGGGGCCGGACGTGATTGCCGTGCTGATCACCCGCAGCGGGGGCACCGGTCACAGCCCTGAGGCCTTCCGGCGGGCGCTCGCGCGCCTCGACGCGGAGCGGCTGCACGGGCTGCTCACGATCGCGTCGGTCGAGGAGCGGGAAGCCGTGGCCGAGAGCGCAGCCGCACCGTCGCTTCCCGAGTCCTGGGACGCCGCGCTCGCGACGCTCCCGTCCGATTGGAGCGACCTGCTCGGTGAGGTCGAGCTCGCCTCGTCCGACTACCTCGAGCCCGGCGCCCTGAACATGGCGCCGATGAACCCGCGCCGGGTCGACAAGACACTGCGCCTGCAGTTCCGCAGCGCGAGCAGCTTCGGCTACGGCGCGTCTCCCGGCATGGTTCGCCGCTGCTTCGAGCGCTGCGACGCCGACGGGATGCGCGGTACCGTCACAGTCCTCCGCGTTCTCTCGGATTCACGCCCTGTCGGCACTCAGGGCCCGGTCTGGCAGATCGACGGACGAATGGTCTAAGCGCGCAGCTCGGCGCCGAACTTCTCTGCCAGCGCAGCGACGATCGCGTCGCGGAGACGCGTCGCATCCTCTTCGGCGAGTGTCCGGTCGGAGGCCTGATACGCGACCGAGAAGGCGACCGACTTCTTGCCCGGGCCGACCTGGTCGCCGCGGTAGACGTCGAAGACGTGGATCTCGCGGAGCTCCTCGCCGGCCGCCTCGCGGGCAGCCGCTACGAGCTCGCCGACCGGGATCTCCTCGGGCACGGCGACGGCGATGTCCTGGCGGATGGCCGGATAGGTGATGACGTCGTGGTAGATGACCGGGCCGCCGGCTGCGTCGAACAGGCTGCGCAGGTCGAGCTCGAACACCCCCCACTCGCCTTCGAGCTCGCGCGGGTGAAGCTCGCCGAGGATCCCCGCATCGGTAATCGCGGACTTGCCCGGGTGGAGAAGCGGGATGGCTCCAGCGGCTGAAGGCGGGCTCGGCCTTGACCGCGCGGTACAGCGCCTCGACGACGCCCTTCACGTGCAGAAAGCCGCCTTCGGCGATCCCGGCCACGGTCGGCGCCTCGGCCGGAAGGTCGCCGGCCGGCATGTAGACACGGGCGATCTCGAAGAGCGCGATCCCACGTGAGCCCGCGTCGACGTTGCGGCGCGCGGCCTCGACGAGGCTCGGAAGCAGCGAGGTACGGAGCGCGGTGAAGTCGACCGAGATCGGCTCGGGGAGCTTCCACGGCGTGTCATCGTCGGGGCGCAGGCTCGGTGTGTAGATCTCGGCGAACCCGAGGCCGACGAGCGCGTCCTCGACGCGACGACGGAGCTGCTGGTCGCGCGTCAGTGCGCCGTTCATCTCGCGGCGCGCAGGCAGGGTGAACGGCACGTCCTCGAGGCGGAAGCGGGCGATCTCCTCGACGACGTCGATCTCGCGGGTGACGTCACGGGCGCGCCACGTCGGGGCGACGACCTCGCCCTCCTTGCGGTCGAACCCAAGGCGGTCGAGGATCGCGTACTGGCGCTCTGGAGGCGTCGCGATGCCGATCACCTCGTCGGCGCGCTCGGGGCGGAAGGCGATCACCGGCCGCTCGGGCAGGGCGCCCTTCACGTCGCTGTCCGCGGTCCAGGTGCCGCCCGCGGTCTCGAGCAGGAGCCTGGTTGCGACGTCGGCGGCCTGCTCGGCGAGGTAGGGGTCGACGCCCTTCTCCCAGCGGTTCGAGCCCTCGGTGCGGAGCTTCTGGCGCTCGGAGGTGCGGAAGATCCCGTACGGCTCGAAGTTCGCGGCCTCGAGCAGCACCGTGGTCGTCGCCTCGCCGATCTCGGTCTCCTCGCCGCCCATGATCCCGGCGAGCGCGACGGCGCGGTCGGCATCGGCGATCACGAGGTCATCGGCGGCGAGCTCGCGCGCAACGCTGTCGAGCGTGGTCAGCTTCTCGCCGGCTGCAGCGCGCCGGACGATGATCTGGCCGCCGTGCAGCGCGGTGAAGTCGAACGCGTGCAGCGGGTTGCCGAGGGCAAGCATCACGTAGTTGGTGACGTCGACGACGTTCGAGATCGGCCGCTGGCCTGCCAGGAAGAGCCGCGTCCGCAGCCACTGCGGCGACTGCCCGATCGCGACGTCCTCGAACAGCCGACCGATGTAGCGCGGGCAGCCTTCGAAGTCGTCGATCCGGATCTCGACCGTCCGCTCGGGGCGTGTCTGGGGACAGTCCCCCGACGGGGCCGTGAGGGACAGGTCGTAAAGGGTCGCGATCTCGCGGGCGAGGCCGTAAACGGACTGCAGATCGGGCCGGTTCCCCGTCGCCTCGACGTGCAGGACGTGGTCGACGAGCGGCAGGACGTCGCCGAGCGGCGTTCCCGGCTCGGTCTCCGGCAGCAGCATGATCCCGGAGTGCTCGCCGCCGAGGCCGACCTCGTCCTCGGCCAGGATCATCCCGTCGGAGATCTCGCCGCGAACCTTGCGCTGCTCCAGCTCGAGCCCGTTCGGAAGCACGGCGCCGGGGAGCGCGACACCGACGGTCGCGCCGACGCCGAAGTTCCAGGCGCCGCAGACGATCGAGCGCGGCTCGGCCTCGCCGACGTCGACCTTGGTGATCTGGAGGCGGTCGGCGTTCGGGTGCTTCTCCGCCTCGACGACGCGGCCGATTCTGAACAGGCCGAGGTTGCCGCCCGTATCGGCGACACCGTGCTGGTCGATTCCCTCGACCTCGGCCGTCGAGACCGAGAGGCGCGCCGCGAGCTCGCTCAACGGCATGTCGACGGCCACGTAGTCGCGCAGCCAGGAGACGGGCACCTTCATCAGAACTGCCTCAGGACGCGCAGGTCGCCTTCCCAGAGCGCGCGGATGTCAGGGATGTCGTGGCGCAGCTGGGTCGTGCGCTCGAGTCCGCAGCCGAACGCGAACCCGCTCCACTCCGCGGGGTCGAGGCCGACGTTCTCGAAGACGCGCGGGTCGACCATGCCGGCGCCGCCCATCTCGATCCAGCCCGAGAACTTGCAGGTGCGGCAGCCCGCGCCGCCGCAGATCCCGCAGGAGACGTCCGGCTCGATCGACGGCTCGGTGAACGGGAAGTAGTGCGTGCGGAAGCGCACGCGCCGCTCCGGCCCGTAGAGCGCGCGCATCACGTGGAGCAGCGTCCCCTGAAGGTCGGCGAGGGTCAGGCCGCGATCGACGGCGAGCCCTTCGAACTGGTGGAAGATCGGATAGCGCGTGGCCGTGATCGCGTCGCGCCGGTAGACGCGTCCGATCGAGACCATGTAGATCGGCGGCGGCTTCTCCTCGAGGATGTGGATCTGCGACGGGCTCGTCTCGGTGCGCAGCACGTGGTTCTCGTCGAAGAAGAACGTGTCGCGCGGCGAGCGGGCCGAGTGCGTCGGCAGGAACGCGAGCTTGTCGAAGTTGTATTCGACGGTCTCGACCTCGCGGTCGTCGCGAACCTCGTAGCCGAGCCCGAGGAATGCGTCCTCGACGGCGCGGCGCACCTGCGTGATCGGGTGGAGCTGGCCGAGCGGCAGCTCCTCGCCGGGCAGCGTGACGTCGATCACCTCCTCGCGAAGGCGCCGGTCGAGCTCCGCGCCGGCAAGCTCGGTCTCGCGCGTCTCGAACGTCTCCTCGAGCTTCCGGCGCACGCCGTTCAGCAGCATCCCCGTCTCGCGGTCGCGAACCTCGCGCAACGCCAGGGCGAGGTCGCTCTTGCGTCCGAGGTACTGCACCCGCACCTGCTCGAGGTCGTCGCTCGACGCCGCGGCTGCGCTCGCCGCAAGGCCCTGCTGCTCGTACTCCTGCCAGTTGTCGCTCACTCGTTCTCCATGGTCGAAAGGGCTTCGGTCGGCTGATTCAGCCCCGGCCCGAGAACGCGGAGGCTACGCGGCGGGCGCCGCGGCCCCGGTCTCGAACCGGGGCGAGGTAAACAGGAACGGCCGTGCCGGCGTCGCCATATGGGCAGCATACCGGCCATGTCCGCTTATGACCGCATCGCCCGGCTCTACGACCCCTGGTCGGTCAGCGTCGTCGAGGACGTCGCGTTTTACCTGGAACGCGCGCGGAAATGGGGCGGCCCGGTGATCGAGCTCGGCGTCGGGACAGGGCGGATCGCGGTACCGATCGCGGCCGAGGGGATCGAGGTGATCGGCGTCGATCTCTCCGAGGGGATGCTCGAGGTCGCCCGCGAGCGGGCCGCTCTGGCCGGCGTCACGGTCGATCTTCGCTACGGCGACTTTCGCGATCCGCCCGTCGAGGGGCCGGTGCCGCTCGTGATCATCCCGTTCCGCTCGTTGCTGCACATGCAGACCGACGACGACCGCCGCGCGGTCGTTCGTGCCGTTCACGGGCTGCTCGAGCCGGGCGGGCACTTCATCTTCGACGTCTTCTGGCCCGGCCCGGAGGACATCGCCGAGACCCACGGCCGCTGGCTCGAGCGAGAGCCCGGCATCTTCGAGCGGGCCGACTGGGACGAGACGACCCGGACGCTGATCCTGCGAGTCCGCGGCGACGGCGTCGAGTCCGAGCTCTCCCTCGCCTGGATCTCGATGACCGAGTGGCGCGAGCTCCTCGGCAACGAGGGCTTCGTCGTCGAGGGCCTCTACGGCTGGTTCGACGGCACCGCCTGGTCCGGCCACGAGGACTCGATCTGGGTCTGCCGCAAACGCGACTGACGTCGTTCGTTTCACTTCCGTTACGGTGCCTGTCCCCTGGGTGTGCGGCGGCGGAACATGGCTTCGCTGACCGGTTTACCCGAAGGGCGACTACAGAGGGTTCCGGCGGCGCCACTCATAGAGGGCGATCGCGCCCGCGGCGGCGACGTTGAGGGACTCCGACCCGATCGGGATCGTCACGTCGAGATCGCGCTCGACCTCGTTCGGAAGCCCGGCCCGCTCTGCGCCGAGCAGGAACATCACACCGCCCTCGAGGTCCGCCTCGTCGATCGGCGTGCCGCCGGTCGAGACGAGCGCAATCCGCCTGGGGCCCGCAACGGCCGTGAGCGGGAGCAGCGGGACACGCCAGATCGCACCGGCGCTCGCCCGCAGCGCCTTCGGGCCCGTCGGGTCCGCGCAGCCCTCCGACAGCGCAACCGCGGCGCCGAACGCATCGGCGGTACGAATCAGCGTGCCGACATTTCCCGGATCGGAGAGCCGCCAGAGCGCCAGCATCGCTGCCCGCGGCTGCAGGCCCAGGCAGGTCGGCCCGCCGGTAGACGCCGATCACACGCGGCGGATGCCCAGCGGAAGAGACCTCGGCCAGCAGCGCCGGCTCGACGTTCTCCCCGGCGACGAGCAGCTCCACCGGCTCGGCGGTCGCCGCCGCCACGAGATCCTCGCCCTCGCAGGCGAACAGCCCGAGCTTCTCCCGCCACCGCCGCTCACCCAGCTTGCGAACGAGCTTCAGCGTCTCGTTGTCGCGGGACGTAATCATCCCGCGACCGTATCGCTACTGGGGAAGCGCCGCCTTGGCCTGGTCGGCGAGCTTCGCGAACTGCTCGGGATCATGCACCGCGAGGTCGGCGAGCACCTTCCGGTCGAGCTCGACGTCGGCCGCCTTCAGCCCGGAGATGAACTGGTTGTAGGAGAGCCCGTGCGCGCGCGCCCCCGCGTTGATGCGGGTGATCCACAGGCGCCGGAACATCCGCTTGCGGTTCTTGCGGTCGCGGTAGGCGTAGGTGAGCGAGTGCTCGACCTGCTCCTTGGCGTAGGTGTAGTTGGTGCTCTTGAGGCCCCAGTAGCCCTTCGCCTGCTCGAGTACCTTGCGGCGCTTCTTGCGCGCATGGACGGAACGCTTGACCCTCGCCATCAGCGGCCTGCCTTCCCGAGGCCGAGCAGCTTCCTGACGACCTTGTCGTTCGCCTTCGCGACGGGCTGGTCCTTACTGAACGCCCGCTTCCGCTTCGGCGACTTGTGCTCCAGATTGTGGCTCTGGCCCGCTTTCCTGCGCAGGAGCTTCCCCGTTGAGGTCACCTTGAATTTCTTCTTGGCTCCCGAGTTTGTCTTCTGTTTCGGCATCTTTCTTCACTCCCGCATTCTTGGTAGGCGCCATCACCATCGTCATGTTGCGACCCTCGAGCAGCGGCTGGGTCTCGATGATCCCGAGCTCCTTGACGTCGTCGGCGAGCCGCATGAGGAGATCACGGCCGCGATCCGGATGCTCGCGCTCGCGGCCCCGGAACATGATCGTGACCTTGACCTTCGCCCGCTGGTTGAGGAAGCGGACGACATGGCCTTTCTTGGTCTCGTAGTCGTGGATTCCGATCTTGGGCCGAAGCTTGATCTCCTTGACGTGGATCTGAGTCTGGTTCTTGCGTGCCTGCTTTGCCTTCTGTTCCTGCTCGTACCGGTACTTCCCGTAATCCATCACCTTCGCGACCGGTGGATCGGCCTGCGCTGCGACCTCGACCAGATCGAGTCCCTTGCCGTAGGCATAGGTGCGCGCCTCTTCGGTCGGCTTGATCCCGAGCTGCTGTCCTTCCTCACCGATCAGCCGTACCCGCGGCACGCGAATCGCGTCGTTGACGCGCGCCTGCGGCTCCGGCCGGCGCGGCGGTTCCCAAGAACCTCGCCGCGGCCTCAAATGTCCCGTACCAAGCTCGTTTGTGCCTCCTGTAGTCCGAACTGCAGTTGAAATGCAGAAAACCGCTGGCAAGCAGCGGCGAGCACCGTTTTCAACCACTTCGGTTGAACCCCCAAAGCCGTATCCGTAAACACGTCCGGGAGGTGAGAGACGGTTTCGCCCCTACTTGTCAGGTCGAAAGAGTAGCAAGCAGGGACTGAAGCTCGGGGAGCGACTTGGTCGACTGCTCCCCGCCGTGCTCGCGCACCGCGAGCGCCTCGTCGGATTCCTTGTCGCCGTAGACGATCACGAACGGGATCTTGTCGACCTCGCCGTTCCGGATTCGCTTGCCGACGGTCTCGTCCGAGGCGTCGACCTCGACGCGGTAGCCGGCGAGCTTCGCCGCCAGCTCCTGCGCAGCGGCATGATGGCCGAGCCCGACCGGGAGGATCCGCACCTGCACCGGGGCGAGCCAGAACGGGAACGCGCCGGCGAAGTGCTCGATCAGGATCCCGATGAAGCGCTCGAACGACCCGATCAGCGCGCGGTGGATCATCACCGGCGTGTGCTCGGCGTTGTCGGCGCCCTGGTAGCGAAGCCCGAAGCGCTGCGGCATCTGGAAGTCGAGCTGCACGGTCCCGATCTGCCAGGCGCGGTCGAGCGAGTCCAGCATGTGCAGGTCGATCTTCGGCCCGTAGAACGCCCCGTCGCCGGCGTTGATCGTGTACTCGAGCCCGCGCCGGTCGAGCGCAGCGGCGAGTGCCGCCTCGGCGACATCCCACTCCTCGTCGGCGCCGATCCGGTTCTCCGGGCGCGTCGAGAGCTCGACCTTGATCTCGAGCCCGAGCTTGTCGTAGATCGCGTAGCCGAAGTCGAGGCAGCCGGCGACCTCGTCGGCGATCTGCTCAGGCGTGCAGAAGATGTGGGCGTCGTCCTGCGAGAACATCCGCACCCGCAGGAGGCCGTGGAGGGCGCCGGTCAGCTCGTCGCGATGCAGGACGCCGGCCTCGGCCATGCGCAGCGGCAGCTCGCGGTAGCTGTAGGCGCCGTCGGAGTAGAGCGCGCAGTGGCCCGGGGCAGTTCATCGGCTTCAGCCCGAACTCGCGGTTCTCGGACTCGAACGTGAACATGTGCTCGCGGTACTTCTCCCAGTGCCCCGAGGTGACCCAGAGCTCCTTGTCGTAGATCTGCGGCGTGCGCACCTCGACGTAGCCGCGCTCGCGGTTCTCGCGGCGGCGCAGATCCTCGAGCACGTTCCAGATCACCATCCCCTTCGGGTGCCAGAACGGCGAGCCCGGCGAGACGTCGGAGAAGTGGAACAGGTCGAGCTGCGTCCCGAGCCGGCGGTGATCGCGCTTCTTCGCCTCCTCGAGCCGCTCGAGATGCGCGTCGAGATCGCCCTGCTTGAAGAACGCCGTGCCGTAGATCCGGGTCAGCTGCGTGTTCTTCTCGTCGCCGCGCCAGTAGGCGCCGGCAAGGCCGGTCAGCTTGAACGCCTTGATCGGCGAGGAGTCCTGCAGGTGTGGGCCCGCGGCAGAGGTCGGTGAAGTCGCCCTGGGAATACAGCGAGATGTCGCCCTGGGCCGTGTCGACGAGCTCGACCTTGTACGGCTCGCCCTCGGCCTCGAAGCGCTCGCGCGCCTCGTCGCGGGAGATCTCCTCGCGGTTCCAGACCCGCCCCTCCTCGATCTCCCGCTCGACCTCGGCCTCGATCGCCTCGAGGTCGCCCTCGCCGATCGGCTCCGGGAACTCGAAGTCGTAGTAGAAGCCGTGCTCGATCGGCGGGCCGATCGCGACCTTGACGCCGGGATAGAGCCGCCGGACCGCCTCGGCGAGCAGATGCGCGCTCGAATGGCGCAGCACGTAGAGCGCGTCCGGATCGGAGCTGTCGCGCGTCGTCAGGAACTGGATCGGCTGGCCGTCCTCGAGCGGAAGGCGAACATCCTGGACGGAGCCGTTCGAGCGCACGAGCACAGCCTGCTCGGCGAGCTTCGGCCCGATCGCGCGCGCGGCGTCGAGGCCGGTCGCGCCGTCGGGGAGCTCGAGCTCCTTGCCGTCGGGGAGGATCACCTTCATTGCAGCAAGGATACGGGCGGAGCTACGGGGTCGCGCCGACCGCGAAGCCCGCTTTGCGGCAGGCCTCGGCGACGCGCGGCGCCCCCGGCGCGTTGACGCGGCAGTAGTGGATTGCCGCCGCTCCGCAGTAGTGCACAGTCGCCCCGCCGAGCGAGGCGGCGAAGGTCGCGCTGAAACACTTGACGCCCGAAGGGCTCCCGCTCTTGGTGAGCTCGTAGAGGACGCCTCCGAGCACCGCGAGCACGGCAATGACGCCCGCGGCGAGCAGGAACCTCTTGTCGCGGCGGCTGAGCGGCGTCGCGAGACGCTCGGCTTGTCTCTCGACCGGCATGGCTCAATACCCTAATCACGTCGATCTCTTGACACATTTCGATATATCGGATACTGTCGCGATATGAAAGGAGAATCGATATGCACAGAGAACGATCAATGATGTGGGGCCCAGGCCCCGAAGGCCCGGGCGGCGGTTTCGGCCCCGGCGGGCCCTTTTTCTTCAAGCAGCGCGGCTTCGGCGGCCCGGGCGGGCCCCGCGGCCGGCGGATGCGGAGAGGCAACGTGCGCGCCGCGATCCTGCTCCTGATCGAAGAGGAGCCGCGCAACGGCTACCAGGTGATGCAGGAGATCGAGCAGCGCAGCGAAGGCGCCTGGCGCCCCAGCCCCGGCTCGGTCTACCCCGCCTTCCAGCTCCTGGCCGACGAGGGCCTGATCCGCGGGGAGGCGCGCGACGGCGGCAACGTCTTCGAGCTCACCGACGCGGGCCGCGCCTACGTCGAGGAGAACCGCGAGAAGCTCGGTAACCCGTGGCAGCAGGCGGGCGAAGGAATGCCCGACGGCGTCCGCGAGCTGATGCACCTCGCGATGCAGGTCGGAATGGCGACCCGCCAGGTCACGCACCACGGCAGCGACGCGCAGCGCGCCGAAGCGGCCAAGGTGCTCGCCGAGACGCGACGCTCGATCTACCGCATCCTCGCCGAGGACGATCCGGCAGCCTGACCTCCCGCCCGTCGGGCGCGTCGCGATCGCGGCGCGCCCGACGGCCATACTGGTTCGATGAGAGGCGCCTTGCGGCACCGGCTACCCGTCGTGCTGCAGCAGCGCGACTTCCTGCTGCTCTGGATCGCGCTGGTCGCGGAGGCCTTCGGCATCCAGATGATCGCGGTGGCCGTCGGTTGGCAGGTCTTCTCGATCAATCACTCGGCGTTCGACCTCGGCCTGATCGGCCTCTGCGAGTTCCTGCCGCTGCTCCTGCTCGCGCTCCCTGCCGGGCATCTCGCCGACCGGCTCCCGCGCCGGCTCGTCTTCGCGACCGCGCTCGCGCTCGGCGTCTGCGTCACGGCGCTCCTCCTCGTGGTCACGATTGCGGGCGCAAAGCAGCTCTGGCCCTTCCTCGTGCTCGCCGGCGGCCAGCGGCGTCTCCGCGGCGATCGCGAACCCGGCGGCACGCGCGCTCGGCCCCTCGCTCGTTCCCTTCGAGCTGATCCCGAGCGCGATGGCGTGGCGCTCGATCGCGTTCCAGTCCGGAACCGTCGTCGGCCCCGCGCTCGGCGGGCTGCTCTTCGCCCTCAACGAGGAGTCCGTCTACGTGTTCGCCGCCGTCATGCTCGCGATCGGCGTCGCAGCGCTCGTCGCGGCACGGGAGCCCGACGAGCGCTTGCCGGGAACGAAGGCGCCGGGGCTCTCGAGCGTGCTCGAGGGGATCAAGTTCATCAGGCGAACGCCCGTGATGCTCGGTGCGATCTCGCTCGATCTGTTCGCCGTTCTCTTCGGCGGTGCGATCGCGCTGCTGCCGCTCTTCGCGAAGCAGATCCTCCACACGGGCCCGCTCGGCCTCGGAGTGCTGCGTAGCGCGCCCGCGGTCGGCGCGCTCCTCGCCGCATTCATGCTGGCCCGCAAGCCGATCCGGGGGAACACCGGGTCGACGCTCCTCGCCGTCGTCGCGGCGTTCGGCGTCTCGATGATCGTCTTCGGGCTCTCGCACAACTTCGCCCTCTCCCTCGCCGCCCTGGCCGTCAGCGGCTTCGTCGACATGATCAGCGTCAACATCCGCAGCACGATCCCGGCGGTTGCCGCACCGAACGAGGTCCGCGGACGCGTGGTGGCCGTGGAGATGGTGTTCATCAGCGCCTCGAACGAGCTCGGCGCGTTCGAGTCCGGGGTCGTCGCAGCGCTGATCGGGGCCGTGCCGGCTGTCGTGATCGGCGGCGCGGTCACGATCGCGCTCGCCGGGATCTGGAAGTGGGTGTTCCCCGACCTCGCGCGAATCGACCGGATCGACGAGCTTCGCCCGGAACCGGCCGGAAGCCCGGGAGCCGCTGTGTAGGGTTTGAACCCGATGGCGACCGTCCGCATCCCCCCGATCCTGCGCCCCGAGGCCGGCAACAACCGCCAGGTCGAGCTTTCCGGCGCCACGATCCGCGACGTGCTCGAGAACCTGATCGCCGAGTACCCGTCGCTGCGCGAGCGGATCTTCGACGGGGACGATCTTCCCCAGTTCCTGAACGTCTTCATCGACGGCTCCGACGTGCGGCTGCTGAACGGCCTCGACACCGAGGTCTCGGACGGAGCGACCGTCATCCTGCTGCCGGCGGTCGCCGGCGGTTCCGATTTGCTCCCCTGAGCGGGGGACGCTAGAGTCATTCCGTTCGGTCGCCGAGGACCGGACACGGGCAACGAGGCCACAAGACCTATCTGTACGGGTCTTGGGGCCTTTTTGTGTTGGTCCAGAGCTCAATCGGCCCCCCGTGCCCGGTAACCCGTCCGTTCGGAAAGGAGAAAGCCTTGCTGCTTGCAAGTGCCCCACTTCCATACCCAACCTGGCTGAACCCAGGCGACAACGCCTGGCAGTTGACCGCCGCGACACTCGTCGGGCTGATGAGCGTCCCCGGCCTCGTCGTGCTCTACGGCGGCGTCATGCAGAAGCGGTGGTCGGTGAACAGCATGATGCTTGCGTTCTCGGCCTTCGCGGTCGTCCTGATCGTCTGGGTCCTCTTCGGCTTCAACATGGCCTTCGGCCATCCGTGGCACGGCATCGCCGACGGGAGCGGCACCGGCTTCTTCGACCGGTTCTTCGGCAACTTCATCGGGCAGCCCGGGCCCGTGCTGAACCACATGGCCGAGCAGGGACAGGCCGCCATTCCCAACGTCGACGCGCTCGGCGGGCCCGCCTGGCACTTCCCGCAAGTCGACGCTCGTCTACTTCCAGTTCGTGTTCGCGGCGATCACGCCGATCCTGATGCTCGGCTCGATCCTCGGCCGCGTGAACTTCAAGGCGTGGCTGGTCTTCGTCCCGCTCTGGATCTCGGGCGTCTACGTCGTCAACGCGTTCATGATCTGGGGCGGCGGCTACTTCGCCCAGCAGGGCGCGATCGACTACTCGGGCGGTTACGTCATCCATCTCGCCGCCGGAGTCGCCGGGTTCGTCGCAGCGGCGGTGATCGGCCCACGACTTGCGCGAGACCGCGAGATCGACGCGCCGAACAACCTGCTTGATGGTGGCGACGGGCGCCGGTCTCCTGTGGCTCGGCTGGAACGGCTTCAACGGCGGCGACCCGTACTACGCCGGCGCCGACGCTGCGGCCGCCATCCTGAACACGAACCTGTGCACCGCGGTGGCGTTCCTCGTCTGGGTGATCTGGGACTACATGACCGGTCGCAAGCCGTCGCTGATCGGCAGCGTCAACGGGATGATCGTCGGCCTCGTCGCGATCACGCCGGCCGCCGGTTTCGTCAACGGCTACGGCGCGATGCTGATCGGCGTCATCGCCTCCTCGGTCGTCTACCTGGCCTACAACTACCTCAGCCGTTGCCGCCCGTTCCGCAACGTCGACGACACGCTCGGCGTGATCTACACGCACGGCTTCGCCGGCGTCGTCGGTGGCCTGATGGTCGGCGTCTTGGCCGACTCCAACATGAGCGTCTACATCAACCCGGACGGCTCACCGTGGTTCTCGGGCACCGGCAGCCTGCATCTGCTCCGGGTGCAGGCGACGGCCGCGCTGTGGGTGATCTGCTTCACCGCGATCGCTACGTTCATCATCCTGAAGTTCGTCGGGCTCTTCATCCCGCTGCGGATGAGCGACAAGGAACTGGAGGAAGGGCGACATCGCGATCCACGGGCACGAGGTGTACCCGTCCGACATCCCGTCGCTCGGCTATACGGGAGGCGGGATCGTCCCGGCCCCCGCACCTGCCCCACAAGAGCCGACCGTCGGCTGACCGTCGTAGGGGCCCGGGCGACGCGCACAGCGCGCGCCCGGGCCCTCCGATTCCAGAGAGGACGAAATGGCCACCAAGATCATCGTTTCCTACGACGGATCCGACAACGACCGCGACGCGCTCGCGCTCGGCCGCAAGCTCGCCAACGCCGGTGCTTCGCTCGCGCTCGCATACGTCCGGCACATGCAAGAGACGGGCGGGCGGGAGCAACTGGCGGAGCACGAGGCCGACGCCCTGCTCGCAGGCGGCGCGGCCTGGCTCGGAAACCCGGACGTCCCTCGCTTCGTCGTGCTCAGCGCATCGACGCCGGAGGGGCTGAAGGAGCTCGCAGCCAAGGAGCAGGCAAGCGCAATCGTGTTCGGCTCCGCGTACCGCACCACCCCGGGTCACGTCGACCCGCAGGCCTCCGCACAGCGGTTCATGGAGGGAGGGTCGCTCGCCGTCGCGGTCGCGCCGGCCGGCTACCACGACTTCGCCGACGCGCCGATCACCACGATCGCCGCCGTCGACGAGGAAGGCGACACGAGCGCCGCGCAAACAGCAGCAACGCTGGCGTCGAAGCTCGGCGCGACCGTCGCCGACCGGGCGAGCCAGGACGTATCGCTGCTCATCGTCGGCTCCAAGGCCGTCGCGGTTCACGGCACGGTGATGATCAGCGCCGCCTCGGCGTACCTGATCGAGCTGACGCCGTGCCCGACGATCGTGCTGCCGAGAGGCGTGCCGCTCGCGCTCTAGGTAGCTGCTTCAGCTGCCGACGAAGTAGACCTCGTCCGCGCCGTGCCCGAGGCGCTCCAGGACCTCGGGCGCGGCCGGCGTATCCAGCGAGAGCACCATCACGGCCTTGCCGGCCTCCCGGTTGCGGGAGACCGCCATGTTGGCGATGTTCACGCCCCCCTCGCCGAGCAGCGTCCCGACCCGGCCGATCACGCCCGGTACGTCGTCGTAACGCAGGACGACCATGCGCGGCGAAAGCTCGATCTCGATCTCGAAGCCGAGCACCGAGACGAGCCAGAGGCGGTGCTCCCGCCCGATCGTCGTCCCCGCAACGCGCATGCCACCGGCCGTGACGGCGATCAGGTTCGTGAAGTCGCGTGAGGAGCGTTGACGCACCTCGACGACCTCGATCCCGAGCTCGGCGGCGATCAGCGGGGCGTTGACGTAGTTCACGAGTTGGTCGACCCGCCCCCGGAACGCGCCGTTCAGGGCCGCGAGCGTGAGGAGACGCGTGTCGCGCTCAGCGAGCTCGCCGTAGTACTCGAGCGTGATCGTGCCCGGCTCGCCGCGGGCCAGCTCGAGTGCGAACCGGCCGAGCGCGGCCGCAAGCGGCAGGAACGGGCCGAGCACCTCCAGGTCCTCGCCCCCGATCGACGGGATGTTCACCGCGTTCGTGACGACTCCGCCGTCGAGCGCGGCGGCGACCTGCTCGGCGACGATCACGCCGGCGCGGTCCTGGGCCTCGTCGGTCGAGGCGGCGAGGTGCGGCGTCACGACGATGTTGGGGGCGCTGAGCAGCGGGCCCGAGTAGGGCTCCTTGGAGAAGACGTCGATCGCTGCGCCGCCGAGCTGCCCCGACTCGAGGGCGGCGACCAGGGCCTCGTCGTCGACGAGATCGCCCCGCGCGGCGTTGATCAGCCGCGCACCGTGCTTCATCTGCGCGAGCGCCTCGGCGCCGATCACGCCTCGCGTCTCGTCGTTCAGCGGCAGGTGGAGAGTGACGAAGTCGGCGCGGGCCAGCACACCCTCGAACGTGTCCTGCTCGACCCCCGCCTCGCGAAAGCGCTCCGCGGAGACGAACGGGTCGTAGGCGACGACATGCATCTGCATCCCTAGCCCGCGGCGCGCGACCTGCTGGCCGATCCGGCCGAAGCCGAGCACGCCGAGCGTCTTCTCGGCAAGCTCGACCCCACCCCACTTCGAGCGCTCCCAGCGGTTGTCGACGAGGGCGCTGTGCGCCTGCGGGATGTTCCGCGCAAGCGCGAACAGCAGGCCGACCGTGTGCTCGGCGGCCGAGACGATGTTCGACTCGGGCGCGTTCGCGACCACGATCCCACGACGGGTGGCCGCGTCCACGTCGACGTTGTCGACGCCGACGCCCGCACGTCCGATCACCTTCAGGTTCGTCCCCGCGTTGATCAGCTCGGCGGTGAGCTTGGTCGCTGAGCGGATCACGATCCCGTCGTAGGCGCCGATGATCGACGCGAGGTCGCTGTCGGAGTCGACGTCGACGTCGAACTTCTCACGCAGCAGGTCGACGCCGGCTTCGGCGATCTCCTCACGGACCAGGACTTTCGGGCGGTCGCTCATCGGCCCCAACCGTAGCCGTAACCGGACCGGCCGCGGGTGGTGTTACTGCAAAGAATGAAGATTCATGACTGTAATAAGTGAAGTGGATGAGAGGCGCATCGACGCTCAAGACTTTACTTTTTGTAGCTCGCTCGCTACAGTGCCCGCGATGGTGCACACGACCCTCCTTCGTGAAACCACGGTCCCCCGCTCGGCGGCCGGGGCGGGCGCGCCCCGCCGCCGCCCGAGGGGCATCGCGTGAGCACTGTCGACCGTAGGTCAGCCCCGAAGCCGCCTGCCGACTGGGACCTGGTTCTCAAGCGCAACCCGGTCGAGCGGCTCAAGCGCGAGAAGGCGCCGCTCGGGATCCGCGACGAGCTGCCCGCGCTGATAGCGCAGGGCTACGAGAACGTCGCCGAGGAGGACATCGTCCGGCTTCAGTGGTGGGGCCTCTACCACGACAAGCCGAAGATCGGGACGTTCATGCTCCGCGTCAAGGTTCCGGCGGGCCAGCTGTCGGCGGCCGAGCTGCGCGCGATCGGCGAGGTCTCGAACCTCTACGGCAAGGGCGACGGCGAGCTCTCGACACGGCAGAACATCCAGCTGCACTACCTCGAGCTCGGGAAGCTGCCGGACATCTTCGCGCACCTCGACCGCTCCGGGATCACGACCGCCGGCGGCTGCGGCGACACCGTGCGCAATATCACCGGCTGCCCCGTGCAGGGGATCGCAGGCGACGAGCTCTTCGACGCCTCGCCGACCGTCACCGCCGCGGCCGACCTCTTCTACGGCAACCCCGACTGGGCGAACTTGCCGCGGAAGCACAAGTACTCGATCTCTGCCTGCGCCGACCGCTGCAATGCGCCGGAGATCAACTGCATCTCGCTGATCGGGACCGACAACGCCGGCCGCGAGGGCTTCGCCGTCCACGTCGGCGGCGGTCTCTCGTCGGTGCCGCGGATCGCGCGCGACATGGGCGTCTTCATTCCGAAGGAGGAGGCGAACGAGATCCTCGGTGCGATCACGTCCGTCTGGTCGGAGGATCTCAAGTACCGCGTCTCCCGGGTCAAGGCCCGGCTCAAGTTCATGGTCGATGACATCGGCCCGGAAGGGATCCGTGAGCGGGTCGAGGCGCGGCTCGGGCGCAAGCTCGAGGACTACAAGCTTCCGACCATCACCGTTGAGCCCTCGCACCATCTCGGCGTCCACGAGCAGAAGCAGGAGGGGCTCTCCTACATCGGAGTCCCGGTGCATCTCGGTCTCATCTCGGGCGATCAGATGATCGCGATCGCCGATCTCGCCGACCGCTACGGCGGCGACATCCGGCTGACGCGCCAGCAGAACTTCATCGTCACGGGCATCCCGAACGACAAGGTCGAGGAGGCCACGGCCGAGCTCGAGGCGATCGGCTTCCCGCTCGACGTCAATCCGGTGCGCGGCAACTCGATCGCCTGCACCGGCGAGCCGCACTGCAACTTCTCGGTGGCCGAGACGAAGACGCGCCTCGGCGCGCTGATCGACCGCCTCGACGAGCGTTTCGGGATGCAGATCGCCGACCTGCGGCTCCATCTCGACGGCTGCCCGCACGCCTGCGCCCAGCACTGGGTCGGCGACATCGGCTTCCAGGGGACGACCTCGCGGGACGACGGCGGTGTGCGCCGGCAGGCCTACGACATCTTCGTACGCGGCAGCCTCGGGCCCGAGCCCGAGATCGGCCGCTCGCTGTTCCGGCGCGTGCCGACCGACGAGCTCGACAGCGCGGTCGAAGGGCTGATCGCGGGCTGGCTGGAACGGCGTGAGCCGGAAGAGAATTTCGTGTCGTTCGCGCGCCGCGCGAGCGACGAGGAGCTCGGTGAGCTCGCCGGTCTCGAACCGGCCAAATTGCGACAACGGGAGGAGGCGGAATGAGCTCGATCGAATTGATTGACGAGCTGGAAGCCGGCGAGCTCAGCATCGAGTTCGAAGGCGAGGAGCCCGAGACGGTCCTCGAGTGGGCGATCGGGCGGTTCGCACCGAATCTCGCGATCTCGACGTCGTTCCAGATCGACAGCGTCGTCCTGATCGACATGGCCTACGCCATCGATCCGGACGTCCCCGTCTTCAGCGTCGACACGGGGCGGCTGCCCGACGAGACGCTCGAGCTGGCCGACCGGCTGCGCGCCCGCTACCCGGGCCTGCGCCTCGAGCTGATCGAGCCCGATGTCGACGAGATCGCGTCGATGACCGGCAAGCACGGCGTCGACCTCTTCAAGACGTCTGTCGACCTGCGCCTCCTCTGCTGCAACCTCCGCAAGGTCCGCCCGCTCACCAAGCACCTCCACTCGCTCGATGCCTGGGTCACGGGCCTGCGGCGCGACCAGTGGGCGAGCCGAACGAACATCCGCAAGGTCGAGATCGATCACGACCACGGCGCGATCGTGAAGCTGAACCCGCTTGCGGAGTGGACCGAGGAAGAGGTCTGGGACTACGTCCGCGAGCGCGACGTGCCGTACCACTCGCTCTACGACAAGGGCTACAAGTCGATCGGCTGCGCGCCGTGCACTCGGGCGACCGCGCCCGACGAGCCGAGCCGTGCGGGCCGTTGGTGGTGGGAGACGAACGCGCCGAAGGAGTGCGGGATCCACTGCTCGGTTGAGAGCGGCGGGCTCGAGCACGAGTTGCACGCGATCCTCAAGGACACGCATTGAGCGACGGTGTTGCCTCGAACGGCAGTGTCCGCGTGACCGGCGAGGCGGCGGAAGTCGCCCGCGCCGAAGCGCAGGCGGTCCTCTCGATGGTGCAGGACGAGTCCCGCCGCGGCCGGCTTGCCGATGTCGTGGCGGCCGTCGACGGCGGCTCGGTCGAAGGCGACGACGCCGATGCGCTGGCGGAGCTGCTCGAGCTCGGTCTCGCGACCGGCCGGTTGCGCTCGGTCTACGGGCCCGAGGGCGAGCAGGCGGCGCTGGCGCTCTTCCGCCGGCTGCCGCTCGGCCGCGAGCTGACCGAGTCGGCACGTGAGCTCAACGGAGCGCTCGAGGCGCTCGAGGGCCGCACGATCGACAAGGTTTCGGTCACAGCGGTCGGACCTGGAGAATACGGAGTGACGATCTCGACGGAGGAGTACGAGATCGTTCTTCGGCTCGGAAGAGCCGGAGCCCGGCTAGCGACGATAGGAGCATGAAGAACGATGACGTACATCATCGGTGAAGCCTGCATCGACGTAAAGGACATCTCGTGCCAGAGCGTCTGCCCCGTGGATTGCATCCACGAGGTCGACCGGATGCTCGTGATCGACGCGGAAGAGTGCATCGACTGTGGCGCCTGCGAGCCCGAGTGCCCCGTCGAGGCGATCCTCCCCGAGGACGCGATCCCGGAGGACTGGGAGCCGTTCGTCAAGATCAACTACGCCTTCAGCCTCGAGAAAGAGGAGAACGGCAAGCCCGAGGTCAACGCCCTCGTCCAGGCCTATGCGGACGAGAAAGGGATCGTTCCCGCGGCGGAATGAGCCTTGTGAGCAAGGACTTCTACATGGCGTGTCTCGACGTGGCGGGCCGCCGTTGCGTCGTCGTCGGCGGCGGGTTAGTCGGGCTCGAGAAGGCGGCAGGGCTCGTGACCTGTGGGGCGCGGGTCAAGGTGGTCTCGCCTGACCTGCACGAGGCCTTCTCGGAGCTCGAGGTCGAGTGGGTCGCGCGGCCGTATCGCCGCAGCGACCTCGAGGGTGCGTTCCTCGTGATCGCCGCGACCTCGGATACCGCGGTGAACCAGGCTGTCCACGCCGACGCCGAGGCGCGCAACATGCTCTGCAACGTCGCCGACGTTCCGGAGCTCTGCAACTTCATCCTCCCGGCGATTCACCGTGAAGGCCCGATCGCGATCGCGGTCTCGACAGGCGGAGCATCGCCGGCGCTCGCCAAGCGTCTGCGGTCGCAGATCGCCGAGCTGGTGGGCCCCGAGCACGCCGACCTGGCCGAGGAGCTGCGCGCCCTGCGTCCCGAGGTCAAGGAGCGCTTCGACACGTACGAGGAGCGTCGCGACTACTTCGAAGACCTCGTCACCGAGAGGCTCTCGTGACCGTCTTCCTGGTCGGAGCCGGCCCCGGAGATCCGGGCCTCGTGACCGTGCGCGGCCTCGAGCTGATCCGTGGCTGCGACGTTCTCGTCTATGACGTCCTCGTCGCTCCCGAGCTCGTCGAGGAGGCCCCGGCCGATGCGCTCGTGATCCCGCGCGAGAAGCTCCGCCAGGCCGAGCTGAACGAGCTCCTGGTCGAGCTCGGCCAGTCGGGCCTCGACGTCGTTCGGCTCAAGGGTGGCGACCCGTTCATCTTCGGCCGCGGCGGTGAGGAGGCAGAAGCGCTCGTAGAAGCCGGTATCCCCTACGAGGTGGTCCCCGGCGTCTCCGCGCTCTCGGCCGTGCCCGCCTCCGCCGGCATCCCGGTCACGCACCGTGGAGTGTCCGCGCAGGTCACGCTCGTCTCCGGCCATTCGGCCTCGGGCGACGACCTCGACTATGCGCAGCTCGCCGGCACTCCCGGCACGATCGTCATCTTCATGGGCCTCGCCCACCTCTCCGGAATCGCCAAAGGACTGACCGCCGCCGGGAAGGACCGCCACACCCCGGCCGCAGTCATCGCCCGCGGCACGCACGCCGACGGCCGCTCGGTCAGCGGAGAGCTATGGGACATCGCCCGCCTGGCGGCCGACCTCCCCTCGCCCGCGCTCCTCGTGATCGGCGATGTGGTCGGGGTCGCCCCGCGC
>CAVXKB010000005.1:0-195981 GCA_963762215.1 uncultured Actinomycetota bacterium | reverse complement strand
GCATGATGTTAGGCGGGCAGCACGCCACGGGATTCCAGCGGTGGCGTCGCTCGCCGGTGCGCGACTGCAGCGGATTCGAGTAGAAGAAGGACTCCCCGTCGAGCGAGAGCCCGGAGAGGAACCCGTTGTAGAGCGTCCGCTCGAGCTGGTCGGCGAAGCGGCTCTCACCGGTGACGAGCAGCATCCGCCAGTTCCACTGGATGCTCGCGATCGACGCGCAGGTCTCGCAGTACGCCCCGGTCGGGAGGCAGCTCGTAGGGATCGCCGATCGCCTCGTCGTAGTGACGTGAGCCGACGCCGCCGGTCAGGTACGACTTCGCGGTCGTGAGGTCCTCCCACTGGCGGACCATCGAGTCGAGCAGCGCCTGCTCGCCCGTCTCGGCGTAGATGTCGGTGACCCCTGAAGCGAGATAGAGGGCGCGGACGGCGTGCCCGACGATCCCACTCGCATCGCGAACCGACTCGGAGTCCTGGTAGTAGTCGAGGTCGAAGCGGCCGTTTGCGAACAGCCCGTGCCCGCGCCTCGAGGTCAAGGTGTCCGCCAGCTCGAGATAGCGGGCCTCACCGGTCTGCCGATAGAGCTCGACGAGGGCCACCTCCACCTCGGGGTGCCCATCGGTCCCCAGCTCGGGGCTCGTCCTGAAGGTCTCGTCGATCAGGTCCGCGAAGCGACAGGCGACCGAGAGGAGGGCCGTGTCGCCGGTGGATCGCGCGAACGCGACGCTCGCCTGGAGCAAGTGACCAGCGCAGTAGAGCTCGTGGCCCATCTCGAGGTCGGTCCACCGCCAGGCCGGATCGAGGACCTGGCACCAGGTGTCCAGGTATCCGTCCGCCTCCTGTGCGGCGGCGACCAGCTCGGTCGTCTCGCTTGCAAGGCGCTCGAGCTCGCTCGACGGCTCACGCCCGATCTCCCACGCGAGCGCCTCGAGCCACTTGTAGACGTCGGTGTCGCTGAAGACCATGCCCCGCCGCGTGCCCGAGGCCCGTCCCGCTGCAATCCGGAAGTTGTCCAGCGTCCCGGCGGTCTCCAGCTCCTCCGCGCCGCGAAGAATCGTCACCTCTCGGTTCACCCGCTGCCGGTCCGCGAGCAACCCGTCGCGGATGACCACGCCGTGCGAGTCGATCGGACGGAGCCGCACGTGAGCGGCGGCCGTTGGAGCGACGCTCGTGGCGAGCGTCGCCAGGGACGCGAGCATCTCGTCGTGTTTCTTCATTGATTCTCCCGAAAGGTTCGTATGTGAAGCGCTTCGATAGCTACTTCGAAAGGAAGCGTATCCAAGCGATTTACGAGCCCCTGAACCGCCCGGCACCGCCTATCCTCGAGTAGGTGGATACGCGGTGCCGGGTCCGGTTCGGAGGCCTGTCGCTGTTCTGTTTACCCCTTCAAGACGGTCGCGATCTGGCCCTGGGCCGTGTTCAGTGCGTCCTGCACCGACTTGGAGCCCGACAAGGCGGACTGAATCGCTGTCCACACCGCCTGGGAGATCTTCGGGTACTTGACGCCCAGGCCAAGTGTGCGCGGATGCGCAAACAGGGTCTGATGGACGTAGACACCCCACTCAGGGCCCGCCTGCTTGAGGTAGACGTTCGCCACGGCTGGCTTCGCCGGCAGGTAACCGAACAGCTTCGCGAGCGAGAGCTCCATCGCGGGTGTCTGCATGCCCTGGATGTACTCGAACGCCGCCTGCTGCGCGCTCGTGCCGCCGGTGTTGCTGACCATCCAGTCCTCGCCGCCGAGCGGCACGACCACGTGCTGTCCGGCCTTGTTGACCGGAACCGGGACGACTCCGAACTGCTTGCCGTAGAACAGCTTCGACTGGTTCATCGTCGGGAAGTTCCAGGGCCCGTTGACCATCATCGCGGCCTTGCCGTCGATGAACTGGGTCGACGCGGCCGGGGTCTGGCTCCACTGCAGACAGTCCTTCGACGCCGAGCCGTCCGAGATCAGCTGCTTCCACACGTTCAGCGCCTGAACTCCCGGCCCTGACGCGATGTTCGAGAACGTGGCGTTACCCCCGTTGCTCCAGAAGAACGGCTCCCACTGCCAGGTGGTGTCCTCCGCGGGCTCGCAGGTCAGCGCGATCCCGTAGTGATCCGAAGTGGTGAGTGCCTTGGCAGCGGTCAGGAGCTGCGCCCAGGTCTTGGGCGGGGCGACGTGGGCCGCCTTCAGCATCGCGATGTTGTAGATCAGCGCGATCGAGTTGGCGCCCGCCACGGGCAGGCTGTAGTACTGGTGATTCGACAGACCCTCGTTGATCACCGCCGGGAAATAGCCCTTGGTGCTGAAGCCTTTCAACCCGCTGATCGGCACCACCTGACCCGTTGAGATCATCGTCGACACGAACGGGTTGTCGACAGCGAGCAGGTTGGGCAAATCGTGCCCCGCAGCCTGGGTCAGGAGTTTCGGGTTCAGATTTGCGAAGGGAACGTACTGCCTCTTCACCGTCACGCCCGGGTGCGAGGCCTCGAACTGCTTGGTATAGGCGGCCAATGCGGCGATCTGGCCTGGAGTGTTGAAGTAATCCTCCTCCGTGAGCGTGATGCTCGTCGCGGCGGAGCTGGCCACCGAGAACGCAACCAGGGTGCACATCGCGGCCAAAATCGTGGCTGCGCATCCCCATTGCCATTTCCTTGTGAATAGCTTCATGGCGGTTCTGTCCTTTACGGTTGATGGCGAGGAAAAAAGTCAAAACAAATGGCCCACCAAGGCGAAACAAGCCAGCCTTCAGGTCTCTAATTCACCCATCACCTCCCATTCCGCTGGTGGTGGCGTGGGGGCAAACCGTTTGATCCCGTTGCAGCAGCATCGTGCTCATCGCTAACCCTTCACCGAGCCCGCCGTGAGGCCGCTGGCGATGTATCGCTGAGCCATCACCAGCAGCACCCCGGCCGGCACCAGCGCGACGACTGCCGCGGCCATGACTGCGCCCCAGTCGGTCGAGTAGTTGCCGAGATAGTTGTAGATCCCCAGCGTTACGGGCTCGATACCCGCGCCGTTCAGGATCGTGAGGGCAAAGATGAAGTCACCCCAGCCGGCGAGGAACGCGAAGACGGCAACGGTGATGACGGCCGAGCGGGACAGCGGGATGACGACGAGGCGGAACGTCTTCCACTCGGACGCGCCGTCGACCCTCGCTGCATCCATCAGCTCGTTGGGCAGGCTGAAGAAGAACGCTCGCAGGACGAGAATCGCGAACGGGACCGCATAGGTCCCGTCGGCGAGGATCAGCCCCAGATAGGTGTTCACCAGGCCGATCCAGTGGAAGACGATGAACAGCGACGTCGCGAGGACGATCGAGGGAACGATCTGGGCGATGAGCATCGAGCTGACCACGACGAGCGTCACCCTCAGGCGGTACTTCGAGAGCGCATAGGCCGCCGGGACGGCCACGACGAGCGCCAGGAGCGCCGTACCGAGGCCGACGAGCAGGCTCGTGACCACTGCGCCCGTCTGAGAGCCGGACACGGTCTCCTGGGTGCCTGCCGACGGATGCCCGAAGACGGTTCGGTAGTTGTCCAGCGTCGGGGCGTGCGGCAGCCAGTAGAACGTGCCCGAGAACAGCGTGTTCGTCGATTCGAACGACCCGACGATGATCGCGTAGACCGGGAAGAGGATGATCACGAGGGCGGCGGCCGCCGCGAGCGTGCAGAGCCAGCGCAGGGCCCTCGAGCGCTCCATGCGGCTCATCTGCCCGCTCCCGAGCTCTGCTTCAACGAGCCCCGGCTGAGCCAGAGATACAGCGGTGCACAGACCAGCGCGAGGACGAGCAGCACGTTGTTGAGCGCGGCGCCCTCGCCGAACGAGAAGACCTGGAACGAGAGGTTGTACGACCAGGTCGTGATCAGCTGCGTGGAGTTCGCCGGGCCGCCTCCGGTCAGGCCGATCACCAGGTCGAACACCTTCACCGTGAACACGAATCCGAGCAGCAGCGTGACCTGGATCACCGGGAGGATGATCGGGATGATCACCAGGCGAAGCCTCTGCCAGGGGCTGGCCCCGTCGATGATCGCCGCCTCCTTGACCTCGAGCGGCACGTCCTGCAGCGCGCTGTAGAGGAGCAGGGTGAAGAACGGGATTCCCAGCCAGATGTTGGCCACCAGGATCGTCGTGAACGCCAGGTGCGGATCGTTCAGCCACTGGACCGGCTGATCGGTCAGGCCGAGGGTCGTGAGCACCTGGTTCACGGCGCCGCCTTCTGCCTGGAACAGGAACCGGAAGATGACCCCGGTCACGATCAGGGGCAGGAGCCAGGGGACGATGATCAACGAGCGCGCAAGCATCCTCCCCGGGAACCGCAGGGTGAACAGCAACGCGAGCGAAAAGCCGATGACGAACTGGAAGACGAGCGAGATGACCGTGAACTCCAACGTGCGCACGATCGCCTCGCGGCTCGTCGGGTCATTCAGGATGAAGCGGTAGTTCGAGAGCCCGGCGAACGGTGCGCTGAAATGGGCGATCGTCGCCGGCGACGTCTCCTGGAAGCTCAGGATGACGTTGTAGATAATCGGCAGCGCAAACGCGAAGAGCACGTATGCGATCGCGGGGGCCAGGAAGAGCCAGCCCGCGATCTGCTGTTTCCGCCACGACGACAACCGTCGGGGCGAGCGGGCGCCTTCGACGGGTGAGACCGGAGCGGGCCGGCGCTCCTCGAGGGTCGCGATCTGCTCGGTCACGATAACTCGCCCGCTCCAGCCGAAAGGCTGTTCAGAGCCCCGCCCTCGCGCAAGTAGACCGGGATCCGATCGAGGGGCGCATCGGCGGTCACCCAGCCGCCCTCCGCAACCGGGCTCCCTGTCCAGGCATCAAGCCACGTCGCCCCCGTGGGGAGGTAGACGTCACGCGTCCGCGCCCCGAGTGTCGTCACGGGGGCGACGAGCACGTCCGGCCCGAGCATGAACTGATCGCTTACCTCCCAGGCCGGCGCCTCCTCCGGGAACTCGAGGAAGAGCGCGCGCATCGGCGGAAGCCCCGTAGCACTCGCAGCGCGCATCTGCTCCATGACGTACGGCCGCAGCCGCTCGCGCAGGAACAGCTGCTCCCGGATCAGGCCGTAAGCCTCGTCGCCGAACGACCACGCCTCGTTGGGAGCCCCCGTCATGTCCGACCCGACGAGCGGGCCCGGGTCTCGGACGCCGTGGAGCCTGAACAGCGGACAGAAAGCACCGAACTGGAACCAGCGGACGACGAGCTCCCGGAAGTACTGCGTGGTCGGGTCGCCGTGCTTGAACCCGCCGATGTCAGTCGTCCACCACGGGACTCCCGAAATGCCGATGTTCAGCCCGGCCGGGATCTGCGCGGCCAGGGCCTCGAAGGTGGAGTCGATGTCTCCCGACCACACGGCCGCCCCGTAGCGCTGGCTGCCCGCCCAGGCCGAACGGCAGAGCAGCACAACCTCGTCCTCGCCGCTCGCCGTCAGTCCTTCGAAGAACCCCCGGGCATGCTCCCGGGGATAGACGCCCTGTACCTCCGAGCCCTGACCCAGGAAATACCGGGCGTTCTCGGCGTTCTCGGCGAGAAGCTCCGGCTCGCAGGCATCGAGCCAGAACGCCCGGATGCCGTAGCGGCGGTACCCGTCGACGATCTTCTCCCATACGTAACGGCGGGCCTCCGGGTTGGTCGCGTCATAGTGGCGCATGAAGGCGTGACCGTCGGTGCCCTTGTCGTAGAAGGGAAATTGAAGCGGCAAGCCGGCCAGGTTGCGAACGAGGAGCCCGCGCCGGTCCATCTCCGCATAGGTCTCGCCGTTCGGGTTGACCGTCGGCCAGACCGAGACGAGGAGCTCTGCGCCAAGCTCTCGCAACTCGTCCACCATCGCCTGGGGGTCCGGCCACTCTGCCGGGTCGAACCTCCACTCGCCTTGCCGTGTCCAGTGGAAGAAATCGCAGACGATCACCGAGAGAGGGAGGCCGCGGCGCTTGTACTCACGCGCGACCTCGAGGAGCTCGTCCTGGGTTCGATAGCGCAGCTTGGACTGCCAGAAGCCCGAGGCCCATTCGGGCAGCATCGGAGGCAGGCCCGTGGCGCGCACGTAGTTGCTCACGATCTCGGCCGGCGCAGGCCCCGTGGTGACCCAGTAGTCGATCTGCCGGGCTGCATCTGCGATCCACCTCGTGCGGTTGGCGCCCAGCTCGACCCGGCCTACGCCCGGCATGTTCCACAGGAACCCGTAGCCCCGGCTGGAGAGCGCAAACGGCACCGAGACCTCCGCGTTGCGCTGGACGAGGTCCATGACGGCCCCCTTCTGATCGAGCAGGCCGTGCTGGTGCTGACCGAGCCCGTAGAAGCGCTCTCCCGGTTGGGCATCGAACGTGACATCACACGCGAAGAGGTCTCCCCCGCCCCGGCGGTAACGGCGCTGTGGAGGCGACGTGAAATCGGGGACGCCCTCGCTGAACAGCTCTGTGCCGTCGGCACGGGCGAAACGCACGACGGGCGGGAACGACACGAAGCGCTCTTCAGGATTGTCGTACACCTCGACGACCAGGTCACCGTTGCGCAGGCTCGCCCGGTCGTCGAAGACCAGAACCTCGATTTCGCCCTCGGCAGCTCCGTCCCCGACCAGGGCGCTTCCGGGCGTCTCCGTGATCGCGCCACCGAGGGTCGAGCGCACCCGAATGCCGTTCTCGCCCCATGCGTCGACCTGGAGAACCTCGCCGCTCTCGAACACGGTGAACCCGGTCTCGCTGGCTATGAACGTTGCCAATCGCCCAACCTCTTCACTTGCGGCAGTGATCGTCCGGCTCTCGAGTGAGACGGTCGGCTGAAGCGCGAGTTTGGGGCGAGATCGAGCGAAGCGTTGTCCGAAGCGCTTCGACCCATGCGAAAAACTTTTCCGACCGAAGAGCTCTCCCTGCCCAACGGCTGACCGCATTCCGACCCTTCGATACAGGTAAAAGGGCTAAGCAATGGCATAAAGTCACCTTCAGGGCTCGAGTGTGCGGCTGTTAGGCTGTTGTCGAAGCGCTTCGCGACGTTAACATAGGAATGCACGTAGGAGTCAAGGTCTGACCGGGGACACATGACAGAATCGAGAGAGATGACGCGCTCGAAGCCGGCCACGATGGCAGAGATAGCCGAGCGCGCCGGCGTCGCCTTGAGCACTGTCTCGAATGTCCTGAGCGGCAAGCGGACGGTCTCGCAGAAGCTGCGGGACCGTGTCCTGGCGGCGATCGAAGAGGTCGACTACCGGCCGCACAGGCCCGCCCGCGCGCTCGCCAGCGGCGCCTCGCACACGATCGCCCTCTTCCTGCCTTCACCGCAGTGGCAGCTCGTGCCCGTGCAGCAGACCTTCGTGGCCGCCGCCACGGAAGCGACGAGTGGAAGCGACTATGGGCTGCTGCTCTCGACGACCGTCACCGACCCGGACACGATCGCGCGCGTCGTCGCCGGAGGACGGGCCGACGGAGTGATCCTGATGGAGACGCTGGCCGAGGACCCACGGGTCGAGCGTCTGCGGGAGGCCGGGCACCCGTTCACGCTCATCGGGCGCACCAACGACACGACCGGGATCAGCTACGTCGACCTGGACTTCGGCGACGCAGTCGAGACGAGCCTGGAGCACCTGGCCCGGCTCGGTCACACCTGCGTGGCGCTCTTCAACTTCCCTCCCGACCTCCTCGACGCTGGGTACATGTCGGCACTGGTCGCCCGCGATGCCTTCGAGCAGCGCGCCCCCGACCTCGGCATCCGGCCTATCCATGTCGCCTGTTCTCACGCGCCGCGCGAGGCCTTCGCGGTCGCGGCGCGGCTGCTGCGCTCGGAACCGGACTGCACGGCCGCAATCACGACCGGCTGGCAGTTCACGGCGCTGCTCAGTGCCCTGCGGGCCGCGAATCTCCACGTCCCCGACGATTTCTCGATCGTGTCGGTGATCGCAGCCCAATACGCGGAGATGCTGACACCCTCGCTCACAGCCATTGAGTGGCCCGCCTTCGAGGCCGGCCGGATGGCTGCTGAGATTCTCATCGAGCAGCTCACTGTGCCGGACGCTCCGCTTCGGCAGCACCTGTTCGCTGCCGAGCTCGTCGTCAGGGAGTCGACCGGACCGGCACCAGGCCGCAGGAATGGGGTGAACGGAGGCGATCGCCGCACCCCCGCCAAGCGATGAGGATCGCCGTCACCGGTGGGAGCGGAAAGGCCGGCAGAGCCGATAGTCCGTGGACTGCTGGCGCACGGGCACGAGGTCCTGAACGTCGATCGCGTCGCATCGACGGAGTCGTTCTCGCCCGACTCGCCCGCGCCGTTCCTCGTCGGCCGACCTGACCGACTTCGGACAGACGCTCGAGGCCCTGAGTGGTGGCGAGCGGTTGCCGGGAATCGAGGCGGTCGTCCACCTCGCGGCCATTCCGTCGCCCGTGCACGCCACTCCCGACATCGTCTTCCGCACGAACACGATCTCAACGCACACCGTGTTCTCGGCTGCCGCGCGCCTGGGTATTCGCCGCGTGGTCTGGGCCTCGAGCGAGACGACGCTCGGGCTCCCGTTCGACGAGCCGCCCCTCTACGTCCCGGTCGACGAAGAGCTTCCGCTGCGGCCGGAGTCGTCGTACGCGCTCTCGAAGGTGCTCGGCGAGGAGATGGCCCGCCAGTTCAGTCGCTGGAGCGGCATCACCTTCGTCGGCCTCCGCTGGTCGAACGTGATGGTACGAGCCGACTACGAGCGGTTCCCATCGTTCTGGGACGATCCGCAGCTCCGCAAGTGGAACCTTTGGAGCTACGTCGACGAGAGCCACGTGGCCGACAGCGTTCAGCAGGCGCTCGCCGCGGACGTTCGCGGGGCGGACGCGTTCGTCATCGCCGCGGCCGACACGGTGATGAAGCAGCCGAGCCGGGAGCTGATGGCCCAGGTCTTCCCGGGCGTCCCGATCCGGGAGGGCGTCACGGGCAACGACACGTTGCTCGGGATCGACAAGGCGCGCCGCATTCTCGGCTACGAGCCGACGTTCAGTTGGCGGACGATCCTATGAGCCGAACGGAGGCGTGATGCTCTACCGGACGCTGGGAAAGACGGGCCTCGAGGTCTCGGAGCTCGGATTCGGAGCCTGGGGTATCGGCGGGACGGGGTGGATCGGCGCCGACGACGATGAGTCCCTGCGGGCTCTCCGGCTCGGCGATCGACCGCGGTGTCAACTTCCTCGACACCGCCCACGGCTACGGAGACGGCCACAGCGAGGAGCTCGTCGGCGCGGCCGTCCGCGACTCGGCCGAGAAGGTCTACGTGGCCAGCAAGGTCCCGCCGAAGAACCGGCTGTGGCCGGCGCCCGCCGGCGTCCCTGTCGAGGAGACCTTCCCGGCCGACTGGATCGTCTCCTGCACCGAGCGCAGCCTCCAGAACCTCGGGCTCGACGCAATCGATGTTCAGCAGTTCCACGTCTGGTCGGACGAGTGGGTCGGCCAGGGTGACTGGCTCGACGCGATCGAGCAGCTGAAGCGCGACGGGAAGATCCGGTACTTCGGCGTCTCGATCAACGACCACCAGCCCGAAAACGCGATCCGGCTCGTCGAGTCCGGGGTCGTCGACACAGTCCAGGTGATCTACAACATCTTCGACCAGAGCCCCGAGGATGCACTCTTCCCGGCCGTCCAAGCGGCGAACGTCGGCGTGATCGTGCGCGTGCCGTTCGACGAGGGCGGTCTGACCGGCTCCGTCCGCCCGGAGACGACGTTCCCGGACGGCGACTTCCGCAACGGGTATTTCGCCGGAGACCGCAAGCGCGAGGTGTGGGAGCGCGCCAACGCGATCGCGGACGATCTCGACGTCGGGGTCGAGGGGCTGGCCGAGATCGCGCTCCGGTTTTGCCTCAGCCACCCGGCAACGAGCGTCGTCATCCCCGGTATGCGCTCGACACGCAACGTCGAGCGCAACCTGGCCGCTGCCGCGGCCGGACGGCTCGACACCAGCCAGCTCGCGGCGCTCCGGCGCCATCGATGGGTCGCCGACTACTACGGGTAGGCCCGTCGGCGCGACAGTTGACGGTCAGAAGGCGAGCCGCAGAGCCCCTGACGACCGTTCCGGAGAAACCCTCCACGGCAATCTGACTGAGGAGCGGCTACCTCGTCGGCGTTTCGTCGAAGCCAAGCTCAGCGTAAGCGAGGTGCTCTCGATCGTGGTAGGCGGCGTAGTACGCGCAACGAAGGTTCAGCTCGTCGGGCATGTTGTCGTGCCAGCCGTGGGGGTGCTCCGGTGCCGGAACGTAGCCGGCCAGTCGGTAGACGAGGATGAAGAGCCTGTTCGCCGCACGGCCCTCGGCACTCGAGTGGTGAGCGGCACACTCTTCGCAACGCGGCCGACCGCCTGCGTCGAACATGACTTCGTCAGGGATCGGGCGAGCCATCTCCTCCAGAAACAGACGACTTCCGACCCGTGCGAGTTAGCGCAGCTGGTCACGCGGACGTGACGCAAGTGTCGGCTCTCTCCACCCGGAAAACAGAAACTGGTCGTGCAGTACGCTAGCCCGCATCACCAGACATCAAGAGCGCCGAAGCCCGCTACCTGGGCGGCGGCCCGGTCCAAGGAGCCATCGTCGATGAGGCCAGGCGAGTTTCATAGGAGCTAAGTGACTCAGCCGTTCTTCAGCGCTGTTCCGACTCGCATCCCGTACGCAAGCGCGGGCTCGGACGACGCCCTCGCCTTCAAGGCGTATGCCCCGGAGCTGGTTCTCGGTGGGAGGCGGATGGAGGACTGGCTGCGGATCAGCGTTGCCTACTGGCACTCATTCGCTGCGAACGGGAGCGACATGTTCGGAGCCGGGACGTTCGATCGGCCCTGGACCCAGGGAACGGGCGACCCGATGGATGCGGCGCGCGAGAAGATGGCTGCAGCCTTCGAGTTCATCGAGAAGCTCGGCGTCCCGTTCTACTGCTTCCATGACGTCGACGTCGCGCCTACAGGCACGAGCTTTCGCGAGTTCAGGTCGAACCTCGACGCGCTCGCCGACGACGCTCTCGCCTACCAGGAGCGCTCCGGCATTCGCCTGCTTTGGGGCACCGCGAACCTCTTCACACACCCGCGCTACCAGGCAGGCGCGGCAACGAACCCGGATCCGGAGGTGTTTGCGTATGCGGCTGCGCAGGTCAAGAACATGCTCGGGGTCACCAAACGCCTCGGGGGCGCGAACTACGTTCTCTGGGGCGGACGCGAGGGATACGACTCGCTGCTCAACACCGACCTGCGCCGTGAAGGCGAGCAACTGGCACGGTTCCTCCACCTCGTCGCCGACGAGAAGCAGCGCATCGGCTTCGACGGGACGCTCCTGATCGAGCCCAAGCCGATGGAGCCGACAAAGCACCAGTACGACTACGACGCCGCGGTCGTGCACGGCTTCCTCGCCCGCCACGGGCTCGAAGGGGAATACAAGCTGAACATCGAGGCGAACCACGCCACACTCGCCGGCCACTCCTTTCACCACGAGATCGCCTACGCGACAGCCCACGACTTGCTCGGCTCGGTCGACGCGAACCGTGGCGACCCCCAGAACGGCTGGGACACCGACCAGTTCCCGAACTCCGTCGAAGACCTCGTGCTACCGATGTACGAGATCGTGAAGGCCGGCGGCCTGGGCAACGGCGGCTTCAACTTCGACGCCAAGCTTCGGCGGCAGTCGATCGACCGGGTCGATCTCTTCCACGCCCACATCGGCGGCATCGACACCCTCGCCCGCGCGCTCATCTCCGCGGCGAAGCTCGCCGACAGCGGCAGCCTCGCCCGGATGACCGACGAGCGCTACGCAGGCTGGGACGGCGACCTCGGGCAAGGCATCACAGGAGGCACAGTGACCCTCGCGGAGCTCGCCGATCAGGTCGAGGAAGGCAAAATCGACCCAACCCCGGTCTCCGGCAAGCAGGAGGCATACGAAAACGTCGTCAACGACGCCCTCTGGGAGTAGTCGCGGCAACGTCTTTCGTCTCGTCGCGAATTCGCTCGAGCGTCTTCATCACGTCGTCGCCACCGCGGCCGAATGGGTCGTGGAGGCGCATGTACTCGGCATAGCGCGCGTCATACCCTCGCCGGCTCCGAGCATCCGGAAGGTATGTGACGGTGGCAGGCGTCCCCATCCGCTGCTCGGCGCCGTACCTGTGCTGGCTCCCGGGGACGAACCAGGCCTCGAGCTGTCCGAGCGCGTCAGCCGCCATCGTTCGAGACCTCGTCGAGTTGCCGGCGATAGCTCGAGATCATCAGCTGGGTGAGGTCCTCGAGCGACGTCTCGCGCACGTGCTGGTCGATCGTGATCCGGCCGCCTTGCAGGACGTTGATCCGGTCGCAGAGCTCGAAGAGGTGCGCGTAGTTGTGGTCGATGACGATGATCGAGACACGCCCGCTCGACGCGAGATCCTTGACGAGGTCGATGATAAGGCGCGACTCGCGCGCGCCCATGGCCGCGAGCGGCTCGTCCAGCAGCAGGATCTTCCTCGCGGCACGCACGGCTCGGGCGACGGCGATCGCCTGCCGCTGCCCACCGGAGAGCTGGTCGGTCTCGGCGTTGACGCTCGGCACGTCAACCTTGATGTCGTCGAGGTACTGACGCGAGAGGGTACGCATCTTGCGCTTGTCGAGGAAGCGGATCGGCCCGAGCCTCGTGATCTCATGGCCGAGGAACAGGTTCTGGTAGACGGTCAACTGGGGGATGAGCGCCAGGTCCTGGTAGACGGTCTCGATCCCGTTCGCGCGTGCGTCCGCGACGGAGCGGAAGCCGACCTCGCGGCCTTCGAGCAGCACGCGGCCGCCGTCCTGCTGTTGAAAGCCGCAGAGGATCTTCACGAGCGTGCTCTTGCCGGCACCGTTGTCGCCGACCAGGCCGAGCACCTCGCCCTGCCCCAGGGTGAGGTCGACGCCCCGCAGGACGTTCAGCGCGCCGAAGCGCTTGGTGATGCCCTGCACCTCCAGGGCGGCCGGCACGCGCGAGGACGGGGTCGGCTCGGTCATGCGCCGCGGCTCCTGGCGATGAGCCGATCGAACTGCACGTTGAGGGCCATCGCGAAGATGATCACGACGCCGACCCACACGAAGAACTCGTCCGTGCTGACCCCGATCACCGTCAGCCCGGCCTGGAGGACGCCGATCAGGATGGCGCCGATGAACGCGCCGATGACCGTCCCGCGCCCGCCTGTGAGCGCGGTGCCGCCGATCACGCACGCGCCGACGGCGTAGAGGATGTAGTCGACGCCGAAGTTGCCCGGGTTGAGGGACCCGTACTTGGCCGCGTCGACGATCCCGATGAGGCCGGCGAAGAAGGAGCAGAGCACGAAGCACCACACCTTCACGCGCCGGACCGGCACGCCCGCCTCCGCCGCCCCGACCAGGTTCCCTCCCGTGGCGACGATCCTGACACCAAAACGGGTTTGCGTGAGCATCAGGTGCGCGACGAGCGTGATCGCCAGCACCCAGAGGATCTCCGACCAGATCCAGACTCCCATGAGCTGGCTCCAGAAGCCCGTCTTGTCCGACAGCGGGACCGGCGATGCCTGCGTCTCATTCGAGTAGATGAGCACGAGCCCGAAGAGGATGAAGTTCGTCGCGAGCGTCGTGACGAAGGACGGCACGTTCAGGCGCACGGTGATCAGCCCGTTCACCGCCCCGACACCGCAGCACACGAGGAGTGCGAGCAGGATCGACAGCCCGACCGGCACCCCGGCATTGTGGAACCAGTACTCGACCCACGCTCCGAACAGGAACACCTGACCGGCCGACAGGTCGATCTCCCCGAGCGTGAGCAGAAGCACCTCTCCGACCGCGATCCCCGCGATCGGCCCCGCGTAGCCGGCGGCCGAGCTGAGGCTGAGCTGGGAGGTGAACGACGAACCCGCCCTGATCGTGAAGTACACGAACAGGCCCACCGTGATCACGAGCGGCGTCAGCTCGCGCTGGTACAGGAAGAGCCGTAAGACCCGGCGCGCGAGCGACGAGGAATGCTGCCGTTGCCCCGGCGGCTCGGCCGCCGGGGCAACGGCAGGTGCTGGAGCACCCGAGTGCACCCCTGTGAGACCTAGTGCGGGACCGAGGACGGCGGCTTCAGCGTCTGCTGCTTCGAGCTCGTTCCCGTGAACCTGTTCTTCGCGAGGTACGGACCGACGTTCGACTTGACGACGATACCGAGCCCGGTGTCGGTGTTGGTCGGCTTCATCAGCCCGCCGGAGACGTTGTACAGGAAGAGCTGCATGAGCGTGTCGAACCCCTGCAGGTAGGCCTGCTGGTCGATCGTGAACGTCAGGTTGCCGGAGTTGATCCCCTGCGTGACGGGCGTCCCGACGTCCCACCCCGCGCCGCCGACCTTCCCCTTCAGCTTGTTGTTCTGGATGAACTGCGCGATCGCGTCGCTGTCACCGCTGTCCACGCCGAACATGAACTTCACGTCCTTGTTGCCGGCGTACCAGGAAGCGATCTTGTTGTACTCCGGCGATCCCTGGGTCGCGGACGTCCCGACCTCGACGAAGTTGATCCCCGCCTTGACCAGAACCGGCTTCGCGCCGTCGATCCGCGGCTGGATGTTCCCGGTTCCCGGAGTCGCGATGACCCCGGCGACCTTGTCGCCCTTCTTGATCCCGAGCCTGAGGATCTGGTTGCCGACCGCCGCTCCCGCTGTCAGGTTGTTCTGGCCGATGTAGGCCATCCGGTTGTTGGGGACGCCCGCGGCGACGTCGGCGTTGTAGGCGATGACGGGGATCCCGCCGCCGAGCGCGTTGTCGACGGGCTTGTTGAACGCCGTGTTGTCGACCAGGCAGACCCCGATCCCGTTCGCCTTGCCGGCGATCGCGGCATCCATCGCCGAGACCATCTCGCTGACGATCGCGGTCGTCGAGCCGGTCCACTGGTACGAGCAACCAGTGATGGCACAGGCGTCCTGGAGCCCGTAGATCGTCGCCGTGAAGAACGAGTTCGTCGTCACGTGGTTGACCATCACGAACTTGTACTTCGGGTGGCTCGCGAAGAATGCGGTGTCGCTGTTTTGGCGCGCCAGCGTCGCCGCGTTGGCACCCTCTGCGCCGAGCAGCCCGGCAAGCCCGGCGTAGGCCGAACCGGCCGCGACCGTCCCACCGGCGAGCTTGAGGAAGCGCCGTCGCGAGAACTCCCACTGCTCCTTGCTGACGTCGTCGTGCCCATCTGTTGCCATCTCTCCTCCTTCTGTCACATCGTTCTCGGCCCCGAGCGAACCAGTGTGCTCTCCCCGAAGAGACGGCCCCCGGTCGGCACTTTCTAGATCGTCAGTTCGATGTTCGTATATAACAGGTCTCGATAGATTTCACAAGTGATGCCCACACCTCCGTCGATCCTGGCACCCGGCCGCGTCAATCTGATCGGCGAGCACACCGACTACTCCGGAGGGCTGGTCCTGCCGGTCGCCGTCGATCGCGGCGTCACGGTGAAGTGGCGCCCGGACGCGCAGGCCATCCGGCTCCGGTCGGCCGCATTCCCGGAGACACTGGTGGAGCTCGCGCCCGACGGGACACCGGCGCAGGGCCTCGCCGGCTGGGGGCGCTACGCAGCCGCGGTCGCGGCGCTGCTGACCGAGCGTGGGCGGCCGGCGGTCGGGCTCGACGGTTGGGTGACCTCGACGGTGCCGATCGGCGCCGGGCTGTCATCCTCGGCGGCGTTGACGGTCGCGGTCGGGCTCGCCCTCTGCCGTGCGGCCGGCTTCGAGCTTTCGAAACTTCAACTTGCGCACGTCTGCCGCGAGGCCGAGTACCGGGCGGTCGGCGTGCCCGTCGGCCTGATGGACCCGGCGGTGTGCCTGCTCGCTCGCCGTGGCCACGCCCTGCTACTCGACTGCGCCTCCGACGAGCACCGGCTCATCCCTTTGCCCGAGAGCCTCGCCGTCGTCGTCCTCGACTCGGGGGTCCGACACCAGCTCGAGCATTCCGGTTACGCGATGCGACGCGCCGAGTTGGAGCGCGCGCTCGTGGCTCTGAAAGGCGCAGGCCCCTTGCAGGTCTCGGTGGAGGAGGCGGAAGCCGCAGCGCGAGTGGCGAACGTCGACGAGATCGCGATTCGCCGGCTACGCCACGTCGTCTCCGAGAACGAGCGCGTGCGGGCCTGCGTGCGCATGCTCGAGTCGCCGCACGGCCCCGACCGACGTGCGCTGGGCTCGCTCTTCCACGCCGCGCACGCGAGCCTCCGCGACGATTTCGAGGTCTCCACCCCCGAGATCGACAGCCTCGTCGAACTGGCATACGATCACGGTGCGCTTGCAGCGCGCCTGACGGGTGGCGGCTTCGGCGGGTCGGTGGTCGCACTCGCCGACGCAGGCGAGGCGGAGGCCTTTACGACTGAGGTAACGGAGGCGTACGTCGCGCGCACAGGCCTAAACGGGACAGGTTACGTTTGCGAAACTGCCGACGCGGCGGGATAATCGCCTACCAGCGCGGGTGCACCTGCGATGCGATGTGCCGTCGATAGACGTCTGCGATCGCATCGTGCGTCGCCGGGGACAGCGGCGGCAACTCGGCGGCTGCGGCATTCGCGCGCGCCTGCTCCGACGTCTTGGCTCCAGGGATCGCGGTCGAGACGGCGTCGAAGTCGAGGATCCAGCGCAGGGCGAGCTGCGCGAGCGTCGCCCCTTCTGGCACGAGCGGACGGAGCTCCTCCACCGCCGTGAGGCCGGTTTCGAAGTCCACTCCCGAGAAGGTCTCGCCGACGTCGAAGCTCTCGCCGTGGCGGTTGTAGGCCCGGTGGTCGTCTCCGGCGAAGCGCACGTCGTGCGCGAACTTCCCGGTCAGCAGGCCGGATGCAAGCGGGACGCGCGCGATCACGCCCACGTCGCGCTTCTCGGCCCGTGAGAAGAACAGCTCGGCGGGCCGCTGACGAAACATGTTGAAGATGATCTGGACCGTCGCAACCCCCGGGTATTCGATCGCCTTCAGCGCCTCCTCGACCTTCTCGACGCTGACACCGTAGGCCCGCACGAAGCCCTCGTCGACGAGCCGGTCGCAGGCGTCGAACACCGAAGGCGTGTAATAGGTCTCCCATGGCAGGCAATGGAGCTGCACGAGATCGACGACGTCGACGCCGAGGTTCTCGCGCGACCGCTCGATCCAGCTCCGGAAGTTGTCGTACGTATAGAGGGACAGATCGAACGGCACACGGCGCCCGAACTTCGTTGCGACGACGAGCGGCTCGGACCGCTCGCGCAGGAGCTGACCGACGAGGCGCTCGGAGCGGCCATCGCCGTACACATCCGCTGTGTCGATGAAGGTCACGCCCGCGTCGACCGCGGCGTGCAGCGCTGCCAGCGACTCGCTATCGCTAACGTTGCCCCAGTCGGCACCGATACCCCAGGCCCCGAACCCGATCTCGGAGACCTGGTATCCCGTCTCCCCAAGCCTTCTCGTTTTCATCCGAGTCTCCGGTCACGCCTTCAGAGGTGCACTTGTCAGATCTTTCTATTATTGTCGAAGGCGACGATACTACGCTCGATTCCGAAGCCATGAGGTCACTGCCCAGACATACGCTCGCCCATTCCGACGGAAGACGCCTGCTCGTGTATGGGGAGCTGCGCGGGAGCCTCGAAGCTGAGGGGCCGGGCGCAGCAGGCGACGGCGCCGAGATCCACAAGCGCCTCGACGTGTTCACGGACTCGTGGGTCGGGATCGCGCCCGCGCGGAACACGCGACCGCTCGACTCGGCGGAGACGAGCGCCGGCCTCGAGCAGTGCCCTTTCTGTCCGGGCGGAGTCGAGGTTCCTTTTTCGTACGAGGCGACCGTCTTCGACAACCGGTTCCCGTCGTTCCGGCCCGACGCGCCCCCGGCGCCGCACCTGGATGGGCCGACCGGACCTGCGCGCGGGCACTGCGAGGTCGTTCTTTACACCGACCGGCACGAGGCCTCGTTCGGCGGGCTCTCGCCGACCGAGCTCGCGCGCGTGATCGCGATCTGGATCGACCGCGGACGCGAGCTCTGGGCGGATCCCGCTAATGCCTACGTCTGCGTCTTCGAGAACCGCGGCGCCGAGGTCGGAGCCACCATCGCCCACCCCCACGGGCAGATCTATGCGCTCGATCACCTCCCGCCGGTCACGGCGGCAAAGTCCGAGGCCCACCGCCGCCACCGCCTGCACGAGCGGGGCTGCCTCTCATGCGCCGCGACACAAGCCGACGACCGCTCCAGCCGCGTCGTCTCGGTGAACGAGAGCTTCGTCGTGGCCGTCCCCTTCGCGGCGAGGTGGCCCTTTGAGGTCGCGGTCCGGGCGCGGCGGCACGGGCTGGGACGCCTGGCCGACCTTCTCCCCGCGGAGCAGCGCGACCTCGCGCTCGCCCTCCGCGACGTCGCTCGCCGATACGACGCGCTCTTCGATTTCCCGCTCCCGTACATGATGGTCGCGCAGGAGGCGCCGCACGATGAGCCCGACTGGCACCTCGCCTTCGAGCTGTATCCCCTGCATCGAGCGCCCGGGGCGACGAAGATCCGGGCCAGCGTCGAGACCGGGCTCGGGCTCTTCCTCAACGACGTGGCGCCGGAAGACGCGGCGCGGCAGCTCGGCGGCCTCGACGTTCGCGCCGAGCCGATCGAGCTCGATTCGCTCTTCACGGTCACGCCGGCGGAAGCGGCGGTGCTCTCGTGAGCGCGAAGGCGACCGAGCCGCCGGTTCCGGCGTCGCTACGACGCGAGCGCATGCTCGCGGAGATCAAGGAGCGCGAGTTCGTGCGCGTCGGTGAACTGAGCAGCCGTTTTGGAGTCTCAGAGGTGACAGTGCGCGGAGATCTGGACTCCCTCGCGGCCAGGGGCAAGGTGCACCGCATCCGCGGTGGCGCGATCCCGCGGTCGATAACGCGCCAGGAGCAGCCGTTCGAGGACAGCATCTCGAGCTTCGCGGCGGAGAAGGTGGCGATCGCCCAGGCCGCGGCCGCGTTGCTGGAGGACGGCGAGACGGTCCTCGTCGACGTCGGCACGACCGCGGCAGCGACAGCACGTGCGATTGCGGAGCGAGAGGAGCTCAGCGACGTGGTCGTCTTCACGAACGGGCTGAAGACTGCGCTCGAGCTCGAACCGGCGACGCCGCGGATCACGGTGGTGGTGCTGGGCGGGACGCTCCGGCCGCTGCAACATTCGCTCGTCGATCCGTTCGGAACGCTCATCCTCGACCAGATCTCGGTCAAGACCGTCTTGCTCGGCTGCAACGGCGTCGATCCGGTCGGGGGCGTCACGAACATCAACTTGCCCGAGGCCGCACTGAAGCAGCGGATGCTCGCCGTGGCGACGCGCAGGGTCGTACTCGCGGACGGGAGCAAGCTCGGTCGCGTCGAGGTGGCGCGGCTCTGCAGCGTCGCGGACATCGACCTGGTGATCACCGGCCGGTCGGCTGATCCCGCTGTGGTCGAGGCGCTGCGCGATCGCGACTGCGAAGTTCGCGTCGTGGGCTAGATCACACGCGTCCCGAACGAGGCTGCTCCGGCCGACGTGCCGGTGACGAGCCCCGCGCCGAGCCTCCCCGCAAGCCGGCGGACGACCGGCTCCGCCTCCCCGTAACCGAGGACGACGACGGTGCCCCCGCAGCCGCCGCCGCTCACGCGCGCCCCCACGAGACCGCGCTCCCAACCGGCGTCCCGCACCGCGTCGACGATGCGATCGGTCGCCGCGGTTCCGAGCCCGCAGCGCGAGTAGCCGTCATGCGATGCCGCCATCAGGTCGCCGAGCAGGTGCGCACGGCGTCTCGTGACGGGCTCCTCGAGCACACGTAGGAACGTCTCGACGCGAACGTGCTCCTCGACCGGGTGAAGCGTCGCAGCCCGGACCGGGTACTCGACCTCGGGCTCGACCGTGCTCATCTCGTCCTCGACGCCGTCGCGGATGCGCAGGAACTCGGCGCCCGTCATGCGCTCGGGAAGCCGCTCGGCCTCTATGTCCTCGGGGCGAAGCTCGGTCAGGTACGCGGCCTCGACGCCGAGCAGGGCTTTCCCCATGAACGTGGCGCAGCGCGCACGCCGGTAAGGAGCATCGCGGACGGCGTGCCGTGCGCCGGAGTCGATCCCCCAGAGGGTGACCCCTTCCGGCAGTGCGAGGGAGCCGACGATCTCGGCCGGCCGGCAGATCAGCGCCAGGATCTGCGCCTCCTCGCCGTACGTTGCCGTCATCTGATCCATCGATCCGCACGGCGCTCGCGCGACGAGCTGCTCCGCGCGATGTCCGAGCATCGCCAGGCGGCGTGGCTCGAGCAGGTGGCCGAACGCACCGGCCGTCGCCTGCGCGACAGCGATCTCGACCGCAGCCGAGGAACCGAGACCCTTGCCCTCCGGCACCGACGAGGAGACGACGAGCCGCAGCCCCGTGAGGGGGAGCCGCTCCTCTCTGGCCAGCAGCGCGACTGGTCCCAGCACATACGCGGCCCACGAATCCTCACCTGCGAAGCGGCCCGCCAGCTCGTCGAGCGGCGCCTCGACGAGATCCGCCGCGGGGAAGGCGAGGCGCCGACGCCCGCTGATTGCGACGACCTGGCCGTCCGCCGCAACCTGTGCAGCCGCCAGCACGGCGTGCCCGATCGGGAAGCCGAGGACGAACCCACCGGCATAGTCGGCGATGCCGCCGAAGACGTCGAAGCGTCCCGGCGCCCGGGCGACGACCACCGCCTCGTCAGGCGCGAACATCGGGTGACGGCGTGCCTCGACGCAAAACGTGTCTGCGTCGGGAAAGCCGTCGCCGGAGGCGTCGAGCGGCAGCACCGCACCCGTTGTAGGGACGATCACTTCGGGCGAGTATCGCACGCTCGAAAGCGTCCAGTCACGTGTACCGGTATGTGCCGACCTCGGCTTTCGCGTCGGCGCGATCTGCGAGATTGCGTCCGATGAGGCATCCGTTCGGTACCACTCCAGACGGTAAGGCCGTCGAACGGGTCACGCTCCGAAGCAGCACCGGAATCGAGGTCTCCGTCATCAGCTACGGCGCGGCCATCCAGGAGCTGTGGGCACCTGACCGGGACGGCCGGCGGGCGAACGTCGTGCTCGGATTCGCCGATCTCGACGGCTACACGAGCGGGCCGAGCCACTACTTCGGCGCCATCATCGGGCGGTTCGCCAACCGCATCGGCAGAGGCCGCTTCACGCTCGACGGGCTCGTGTACGAGCTCCCACTGAACGACGACGGGAACTCGCTTCACGGCGGGCCACGCGGGTTCGACAAGCAGGTGTGGTGGATCGTGGCGGCGTCGGCACGCCGTGTCGTCTTCCGCCATGTCAGCGCTGACGGAGAGATGGGCTACCCCGGAACGCTCGAGGTCGAGGCCGCCTACACCCTCAACGCGGGTTCGCTCCGAATCGACCTCACGGCCACCACCGATAAGCCAACGATCCTCAACCTGACAGCTCACCCTCTCTGGAACCTCGCCGGAGAAGGAGAAGGAACGACAGACGATCACCTCGTCAGCCTGCGCGCCCGACGCTATACCCCGATCGACGGAGCACTTCTCCCGACCGGCGAGATCGCTCCGGTCTTCGAGACACCTTTCGATTTCACATCTGCAACTTCTCTCGGCGCGCGAATCGATGACGACTTCGACCAGCTCCGCCTGGCCCGAGGGTACGACCACAACTTCGTCATCGACCAGGAGGACGGGCGATCCCTCAGCCCTGTTGCATCGGTTGAGGAACGGCGATGCGGCAGAAGGCTCGAGATCCAAACGACCGAGCCCGGACTCCAGCTCTACAGCGGGAACTTCCTCGACGGCAGCCTGGTCGGGACGAGCGGCCGCTCCTACCCTCAACGCGCGGGCCTCGCTCTCGAGCCGCAGCATTTTCCCGATTCACCACATCACGACAGCTTCCCGACCACCGTGCTCCGCCCCGGTCGCACATTCAGATCGACGACCATCTACCGTTTCACCGTCAACCGGTGAGGGCGCTGATCTTCGACCGCGACGGTGTGCTCGAAGAAGACGGACGCGATGGGCACGTCCCTGTCCTCAACGAGGCCTTCCGGCGTTCCGCGTGGACGACTTGGCTAGGCTTCCGGCGGTGGGTGATGACGAAATGACGTCCGTCCTGCCGCCCAAGCACAGCGCCGGCCGCCGCAGCGCGCTAGCCCTCCGTCACCTGGTGCTGCTCGGGTTCGCGGGCTTCTTCATCATCCCGCTCGTATGGCTCGTGCTGGCCCCGACGAAGACCGATTACGACTTGATCACGAGGAGCCCGCTCGCGCTCGGGAACCTCCACAACGTCCAGATCGCCTGGCAGAACCTGAACGCGTTCGGGAACCACATCTACTGGCGCTGGATGGAGAACTCGGTTCTGTACTCGCTGAGCGCGACCGCGCTTGCGCTCGTGACCGTGATCCCCGCCGGTTACGGGCTGGCCATCGGCTCATTTCGAGGGCGCAAGCTGATCCTGACGCTCACGCTCGTCGCGATCGTCATGCCGGCGGCATCGCTCGTGCTCCCGATCTTCCTGGAGTTGAACGCGATGGGGTTGATCGGTAACGCGCTCTCGATCATCTTGCCGTTCGCGTTCTTCCCCTTCGGCGTCTATCTCTCCTACATCTACTACGCGACCGCGCTCCCACCGGGCGTCCTGGATGCGGCGCGGATCGACGGGTGCAGCGAGTGGGCGGCTTTCCGTCTCGTCGGGATCCCCCTGGCGAGGCCGATCATCGCGCTCGTCGTCTTCTTCAGCTTCGTCGCCAACTGGAACAACTTCTTCCTGCCGTACGTGATCCTGCCGAACGAGAACCAGTTTCCGGTACAGGTAGGGCTGTCGGACATCTTCGAATCGACCCGGCCCACGCTTGCACTCGCGGTGCTGATAGCGGCGCTTCCCGTCTTGATCGTGTTCATCGTCTCCCAGCGGGCGCTGGTTCGCGGGTTCGTCACAGCCGGAAGCAGGTCTTAGGCCGGCGCGACGGCGTCATCCCTGATCGCGCGGCCCGTCTCGAGGTCGAAGAAGTGCAATGCGCGCTGGTCGACGACGACCTCGACTGAGTCACCCTCGAGGACTCGCGTCCTGGGACTGAATCGACCCACGAGCGTGGCCTCGTCTCGGAACCACTCCGGCGGCGAGCTGATCGACGGCGCGGTCGTCGCCGACGTCCTCGACGAGCTCGCGCACGTCGTCGGTGACGGCCTGGGGCGCGGCGATCGTGAAGTGCACGAGCACCTCCGAGCCGAGGGCCTCGCGCATCTCCACCTTGCCCTGCAGTCGCGGCCGCTGGATCGCCGTTCGCGAGCGCCGCGTCGTCGAGATCCTCGGGGCGGATCCCGAGGACGATCTCCCGGCCCACGTAGCGCCTCGAGCGCGGGATGCAGGGAGCGCGTCTCGTCGTCGATCGCCATCCGCGTCTCTCCCACCGCCACGGCAAGGCCGTCGTCTGCGCGCTCGATCCGCGCCAGGAGCATGTTCATGGACGGGCTACCGATGAAGCCTCCCACGAAGACATTGACGGGGCTGTCGTAGAGCTCCTGAGGCGGCGCTACCTGTTGCAGCTCTCCTTTTCTCATCACGGCGACCTGGTGACCCATCGTCATCGCTTCGACCTGGTCGTGGGTGACGTAGATCATCGTCGTTCCGAGATCGGCCTGGATCCTCTTGATGTCGGCTCGCATCTGAACCCGCAACTTCGCGTCGAGGTTCGACAGCGGCTCGTCCATGAGAAACGCAGCCGGCTGGCGCACGATCGCACGCCCCATCGCGACTCGCTGTCGCTGGCCGCCCGAGAGCGCGCGCGGTTTCCGCGCGAGCAGGGGCTCGAGGTCGAGGATGTGGGCCGCCTCGCTGACCCGGCCACGGATCTCGTCCTTCGGCATCTTCTTGAGCTTCAGGGCGAAGGCGATGTTGTCGTAGACCGAGAGATGCGGGTAGAGGGCATAGCTCTGGAAGACCATCGCGATGTCACGGCTCTTCGGTGAGAGGGCGTTGACGACGCGGTCGCCGATCCGGATCGCGCCGGCGCTGATGTCCTCGAGCCCCGCAACCATCCGAAGCGCCGTCGTCTTTCCGCAACCGGACGGGCCGACCAGCACGACGAACTCTCCGTCGGCGATCTCGAGATTGAGACCGTCGACGGCGCGGGTGCCGTCGCCGAACACCTTCGAGACGTCCTCGAACGCGACCCTGGCCATTTACTGCTTCACCGCCCCACCCAACATCCCGCGGACGAGCGCGCGCTGCGAGAAGAGGAAGACGATCGCCACCGGTATGACAGCCAGCAGCGTCGCGAGCGCGAGCTCGGGCTTGAAGATCTGGACCGACTGGCCGCCACCGCCGACCGACGGGTTGAACGACGGCGTCGCCGAGAGCAGGTCCCAGAGCCCGACCGTGATCGGGTACTGGTTCGAGTTCGCGAGGACGACGTAGGGCAGGAAGAAGTTGTTCCAGTCGGCGACGAAGCTGAAGAAGAAGACGAGCGCGACCACCGGCTTCGCGAGCGGGAGCGCAACGCGTAGGAACGTCTGCAGCTCGCCGCAGCCGTCGACGCGGGCCGCGTCGAGCAGATCGCCGGGAAGCGAGGTCGCGTAGTAGATGTAGGACAGGTACACGCCGAACGGGAAGAACGCGAACGGCAGGATCACGGAAAGGACGCTTCCGATCAGATGGAAGGTGTTGAGCTCGAGGAAGATCGGCAGCACGAGCGCCGCATTGGGCACGATCATCACGATGAGCGTCAGCGACAGGATCAGCTTGCGGCCCGGGAACCTTCCCACCGCGAGCCCGAATCCCGCCGGCACGCTGACGACGAGCGTGATCGCGGTCGCGCTCAACGAATAGAAGAGCGTGTTGAGGATCCAACGGCGGTATACGTGGCTGCTGAACGCGTCCAGGTGCTTCCAAGCGAGCGCGATGTGGTGGAAGTCCCCGAACGCGAACGGGCTGCTCGAGATAAGCGCCTGATCGCTCTTCGTCGGCGCGAGGACAAGCCAGAGGACCGGCGCGACGAAGAAGACGGCAAAGATCGTGAGCACCACGATTCGGGCGCTCAGCCCCGCGATCCGCATCAGTCGTCCGTCCTGAAGAGCCCGCTGCGCGTGACGATCAGCACCGCGCCAACGAGCCCGATCATGAGCAGGTCGACGGAGATGGCGGCGGCGCCGTTGAAGTCCGCGTACCGGAAGGCGAGCTGATAGGCGAGCTGATTGGCCGACCATGTATCGGGCACGAGGCCGAAGCTCGCGGTCTGCACGACCTGTGGCTCGACGAAGAGCTGCGTCCCCGTCGCGAACGAGAGGATCAGCATGTAGGCGATCCACTTCCGCATCAGCGGAAGCTTCAGGCGAAACGCGATCGCGATCGGGCCCGCGCCGTCGATGCGGGCGGCCTCCTCGAGGTCAGGAGGGATCGTGTTCAGCGCCCCGTACATGATCACGATCCAGGCGCCGGCGCCGGTCCAGAACGCGATCATCGCGAAGATGAACGGCAGGTTCCCGGGAGCGATCGATTGGGCGAAGATGTTCGCGCCGAGCCCGTGGTGCAACAGGTACGAGCCGGGGCTGACGCTCGGGTCGAGCATGAACAGCCAGACCAGGACCGCCGCCGAGCCGGCCAGGGCGCCCGGGAGGTAGAAGAGAAAACGGTAGGTCGAGGACACCCGGTTCGCCCGGCCGTGGAGGAGGAGCGCGAGGCCGACGACAAAGACCATCAGGGCGGCGAGCCAGACGGTCGTATAGAAGAGGACGTGCTTGAACGCGGGGATGAAGCGGAAGTCGTGGTAGGTGCGCACGAAGTTGTGGAAGCCGACCCAACTGCCGCCGACGTTGGTGAACGCGAGGTCGAGCGCGTAGATCGTCGGCGCGACGCCGAAGACGATCAGGAGCGGCAGGTACGGCAGGACGAACGCCAGGCCCCGCAGGCTGCGGGGGCCACGCAGTCGCGTGGCCCCCGCGTAGTTCGGCGTGACAGGAGACGAGCTCACCAGCTACGTCTGAACAACCTTGTATCCAGCCGCCTGCGCGTTCTGTTGGAGCCCTTTGCCGTATGCGGGCAGCAGGGAGCTCAGCGTCTTCCCGGCAACGAGCCCCGTGACGACCGTGTTCGACCAGACGGGCTGATCGGGATAGGTCACCATGCTCCAGCCAGTCCAGACGAGGGGCGCGGCGGCCTTCATGGCCGGGCCCTCAGGAGCTGCGAAGTAGGGGTCCTTGTTCAGCGAGTTCAACCAGACGCTTGCCATCGGCCCGAACGACGGATAGCCCGGCGCGAGGGAACCGACCTTTGACTTCACGAGCGGCGAGGTCGTCGCCCACTGGACGAAGTCGAGAGCGGCCGCCTGGTTCTTCGTGTGGTTGGAGACGACCCATGGACCGCCGCCGACCTGACCGGTCACGAGCGGCTCGCTTCCCCAGCGCAGCGGCAGCGCCGCCGTCAGCTCGCCGGCCGGCACGTGCAGCGTCCCGCTGAAGATGTCCTTCGCGTACCACACCGGTCCCGGCATGAGCAGGATCTTGTCGCTGGCGCCGCCCCACTTCTGGGCGAAGTCCGCGGTGAAGACGCTCTCGGCCGGAACCACGCCGCTCTTGATCAGCGGATCGAGCAGGTTCGCCATCCGCGTGCAGTGCACGTCGTTGGCGTTGATCCGGACGGTGTTCGCCGCGACGACCTGTGAGATCGGGCACTTGTCGGGCCACAGGTAGAGCCAGGCGCCGTAGGAGTCGCCGATGTTCCCGACGATGTATCCGGGATGCTGCGTGGCGACCTTCTTGCCCAACGCCGCCCACTGCTGCCACGTCGTCGGCACCTTGTAGCCGAACTGGGTCATCAGCTTCTTGTTGACGTAGAGCACCTCCTGCGCCAGGTTGTCCTGAAGGCAGACGAGGTGACCGTTGACCGTGCACTGCCCGATCGACGGTGCAGGCCAGTTCGCGAGGAGCTTCGCCGGGAAGACGCTCTTGAGATCCATCGCGAAGTTGAACGGGGGCGACCCCATCCAGACGGGATCGTTGGCCTGCTCGGTGAAGATCACGTCCGGCCAGCCGTTCCCGTACGGTTCCACAGCTGGATCTTCGTCTGCATCGTCGTCGAGCCGTTGCCGTCACCGTCATAGGTGACGATGTTCAGATGCACGTTCGGGTGCGTCTTGGCGTAGAGCTTCGCCACGGGCAGGCGCACGGCGTCGACCCAGACGGTCAGAGATCCCGACGGCCCCGAGGCTGCTCCTCCCGTTGACGCAGCAGATAGCGGTACCAGGACCGCCACGATCGGCAGCAAGAAAACGAGCCACCGGCGGTTGAGCTTCATGTGCACTCCTTCCTTCCTTCGCGTTGGCGTGCGTAGGGGCTTTGCTGTAGACGGGCTGTGGTGCATCGAGTTGGGCCTGCTCACCGTTTCACCGGCGTGCGCTGCTCCAGCACGAACGCCGGCAGTGCGATTCCCGGCCCGGTCGGCGCCTGCACGAGGCCGTCGGGCCCGACACGCGACTCGCGGACGACCGGGTTGGACGTGACGAGCGACTCGTAGTAGGTGCAGTTCGGAATCGCCATGCAGAGATGGACGGCCGTCTCGGTCGGCCCGTGCACCTCGGCGCGGAGGCGAAACGAGTCGGCGAGGTGTGCGATGCGCATCGCACCGGTCATGCCGCCGCGGTGGTTCGCGCTCGTCCGGACATACGTCGCGCAACCCGAGGCGATGAAGTCGGCCGTGTTGAGGTGGCTCCCGTCGGACGTCTCACCTACGAGGAGCGGAACCTCGACGCGCTCGGCCAGCCAGCGATAGGCGGTCACGCTGAACTCGCGCATCGGCTCCTCGTACCAGCGATAGCCGGCCTCGGCGAGCGCGTCACCGAGATACACCGCATCGGGCAGATCGAACCCGGCCGACCCGTCGTACATCAGGTCGATGTCGGGCCCGACGTGCGCCCTCAGCCGCTGGCAGAGATCGGCGTCGCCCCTCGCGTCACCCCACGCGTGGAGCTTGATCGCCGGGTAGCCGAGCTCGAGACACTGGTCGGCGACGTCGAGGTACTCCTCGACGGTCGAGAACGTCGTTGTCGAGGCGTACGCCGGGATCGCGTCCCGGTAGGTGCCGAGCAGCCGGTGCACTGGGACCTCGAGGACCCTGCCCTCGAGGTCCCAGAGCGCCACGTCGACGACGCCGAAGAGCCAGATCGGGAACTCCTCCGTCCGGTCGAGCTCCCAGAGCCGGTGCCAGAGCCACTCTCTCCGGTCCGCCCGTTCGCCCACGAGTTCCTCGCGAAGGACCCGATCGACGATGTCGGCGAGCATCGGCCCGCTCCACTCGTGGTAGGCCTCCCCGACTGCGCCGTCCTCAGTCGTGATCCGCAGCACCGCGGTGGTGCGGGCCTGGGCAGAGCCGCGGAGACCCCGCCGCCAAGCGAACGGCGGGGAGACCGCAGGGAGGAGAACCAGTTCGACGTCGACTGCTGCGATGCGCATCGGGGACTATCATCATACGAATGATCACCCGATGTCAAGTGCGAACTGCGCGATCCCTCCGTTCAGCCCATGCCGACTCGATGTGTGAGGCAATCCGCTCGCCGGCGAGATCCCCGTCGCGGGCGGCGAGCGCCTCGAGAATCCCTCGATGATCCCTGGCGGTCTCCTTCAGGGCGGCGCGGCTTGCGGCCGAGGCCAGGGGCGGCATCACCCCACCGTGCCGGTGGATGACGCGCACGATCGTCAGGCCGACCTCGTTGCCGGAGGCCTTCATGACGATTGCGTGAAAGCCCTGGTCGTACTCGCGGAAACGCTCGTAGTCGCCGTACGATCCTTCCATCTGCTCGAGGTTCCGGGCGAGCGCGACGAGCTCCTCGTCGGTCAGACGCCCTGCCGCGGCCCGCGCCATCTCGCGCTCCAGCTCCCGGCGTACGACGATGAGATCGTTCGAGCAGCGAGAGGTCGGTGTCGTACTCGAGGGCGACTCGGAGCACGACCGGATCGAGGAGATTCCAGGCGTCGCGGGGCTGGACGGTCGTGCCACGGCCCTGCTCGATCCGCACGAGGCCACGCTCTTCGAGCAGCTTTAGGCCCTCCCGGATGACGGTGCGGCTGAAGCCGAACTGCTCGCAGAGCACGGGCTCGGTCGGCAGAACCTCATCCACTGCAAATGCTCCGCTGATGATCTGGCGCGCCAGCTCCTCGACAACGACTGCCGCGAAACGCGCGGGCCGCCAAGTCGCGCCGCGCTCACGCGAAGGGTGCGCCTGCACACCGGCGGAACGAAATAAGCTCGGCCATGCAAACATCATATGTCCATACGTGTCGGTCGTCGCTGCGCGCCCGGCTAACGGTCGACGCGAGGAGCGCGACCACTGACGAGCCGCTCGACCTCGCCTCGGGTCGCCATCGAGGTGTCGCCCGGCGTCGTCATCGCAAGCGCCCCATGCGCCACGCCGTACGCGAGCCCCGTGTCGATGTCGTGCTGCTCGAGCAAACCGTAGATGAGCCCGGACGCGAACGAGTCGCCGCCGCCGACGCGATCGAGGATCTCGAGAGCCTCGAACGACGGCCCCACCCGAAACCCGTCGCGCGTCCGACACACCGCGCTCCAGTCGTTGAGAGTCGCGGTGCGCGCTCTCCGCAGGGTCGAGGCGACGAGAGCGACCTGCGGCTGATCCTCGAGCACCCGGCCCAGCAGGCGCTCGTAGTTCCCGACGTCGAGCTCGAGAAGGTCTTCGTCCGCCTCCTCCAATGGATACCCGAGCGCCATGGCGAAATCCTCCTCGTTGCCGAAGAGGACGTCCACGTGTCGGACGATCTCACGGTTGACCTCGGCCGCCGCGGCCGCGCCACCACGCGAGCGCCAGAGCGACGGTCTGTAGTTCAGGTCGTACGAGACGACGACGCCATGCCGACGTGCCGCTGAGACGGCTTCGAGCGCAACAGCGGGCGTTGTCTCCGAGAGAGCGCAGAAGACGCCGCCCGTGTGCAGCCACCGCGCGCCGTCGTCGCCGAAGATCCGGTCCCAATCGACGTCGCCCGGCCGCAGCTGCGACGCGGCGGTGTTCGCGCGGTCCGAGCAGCCGACAGCGCCCCGGACGCCGAAACCGCGTTCCGTGAAGTTGAGCCCGTTGCGGACCTCCAGACCGATCCCGTCGTATGCGCGCCAGACGAGCTCCGCCTGCTCGACACCTCCCTGCAGCATCAGATCTTCGATCAACCGGCCGACTGGGTTGTCGGCAAGGGCAGTGACCATCCCGGTTCGAAGACCAAAGCAGCGGCGAAGCCCTCGCGCGACGTTGTACTCACCGCCGCCCTCCCACACGCGAAATGACCGCGTGGTGGCAATGCGCGCTTCGCCGGGGTCCAGGCGAAGCATCACCTCCCCGAGCGCCACCAGGTCGTACCGGCACTCGTCCCTCGGCCGGATCTCGAGCGGCCAGGTCATCCGGCCCCGTCCATCGCGGTCCGCGCGCGGTGCTCGATCCCGGCGAAGTCCCGCTCGCGGATCGACCGCGCGTCGCAGATCCAGCTCCCGCCACAGGCCACTACAGCCGGGACGGCGAGGTACGACGCAAGCAAGCCGGCATCGATCCCGCCGGTCGGCAGTAACCGCGCCTGGGGGAAGGTCGCCGAGACAGCGCGGAGAAACGCAGGGCCGCCCAGTGTCGAGACCGGAAATACCTTGACTGCGGCGCATCCGAGCCGCAGGGCGTGCCCGAGCTCCGACGGCGTGGCGATTCCGGGGAAGAACGGCAGCCCGAGCGCGCCGCAGGCTGCCACGATCTCGTCGTCGGTCCCGGGCGCGACGGCGAACGCGGCTCCGGCTTCTGCCGCTGCACACGCCTGCTCAACGGTCAGCACAGTCCCGGCGCCCACCACCATTCCCTCAACTTCCGAGGCCCGTTCGAGGGCGGCCGCCGCAGCCGCCGTCCGAAACGTGATCTCGATTGTGGAGATGCCTCCGGCCAGTAAGGCCGAGCACAGGTCGGGAACGACGGACGCGTCGTCCAGCGCCACGACAGGTAGCACCCTCGCCCGTTGGAGCGTCGCGAGCACAGCCTCTTCGCTCAGGCCTCGTGCGGCGCTCACCGGCCGAGCCAGCCTCCGTCGACGGGGAGGACGACGCCGTCCACGTAGTCGGCCGCCGGTGAGCAGAGGAACACCACGGCTCCCGCGATGTCCTCGGGCTCGGCCCAGCGGCCGGCCGGGATGCGGCCGAGGATCTGCTCGAACCGGACCGGGTCCTCACGGAGCGCCTGGGTGTTGTCGGTTCGGACATACCCGGGCGCCACGGCGTTCACGTTGACGCCATGGGGCGCCCACTCGTTCGCGAGTGCCTTGGTCAGACCGGCGACGCCGGACTTGCTCGCCGTGTAGCTCGGCACAGTGATCCCGCCCTGGAACGAGAGCAGCGAGGCGACGAAGACGATCTTCCCGCTTCCCCGCGCGACCATGTCCCGGCCGAGCTCGCGCGCCAGGATGAACTGGGCCGTGAGGTTCACCTCGAGCACCTGATCCCACAGCTCGTCTGGGTGGTCAGCCGCAGGGACACGCCCGATGGTGCCCGCGTTGTTGATGAGGATGTCGATCCTCTCGTGGTCACGGCGCACCGCCCCGATGAGCTCGCGAACCTCGACGCGGTTTCCGAGATCGCACCGGTAGGCGGCGAAGCTGCGACCGTGCGCCTCGACGGCTGCGGCGACCTCGCTGCCCTCGCCGAGCGAGGCACTCACACCGACGACGTCGGCGCCGGCTGCTGCGAGAGCGATCGCAGCGGCCTTGCCGATCCCACGTCGACATCCCGTGACGAGCGCCTTCCGGCCCGAGAGATCGAAGGGGCGGGCGTTCACGCGCGGCAGTCGACCAGGATCTTCATCGCGGGCCGTCCCGCGAGGAGCTCCTCGAACACCTCGGGCACGCGCCCGAGCGGCTCGACTGCGGTTATCAGCCGCTCGAGATCGAGCGAACCGGCTGCCAGAAGCTCGATCGCGGCGTCGAAATCCTCCGGCTCGTACACACGCACGCCGCGGATGTCGAGCTCCTTGAAGAACACGTCGAACAGCGCCACCGGTTTCGGCTCGGGAAAGATCGCAACGACGACGATTCGCCCCCGCAGGCACGCGTACTGGGTGGCTGCAAGTATTCCGGCGGCCGATCCGGAGACCTCGAATACGACGTCGGCCCCGGCCCCCTCGCTCTCCTCGACGACTCGGGCCGCCACATCGTCTGAGCCGGGGTCGAGCCCGTCGAGCCCGAGCTCCTCCGCGAGCTGGCGGCGCGTGATGTCCGGCTCGACGATCAGTACCCGGGCTCCCCGGGCTCGGGCAACGAGCGCGATCAGGAGCCCGATCGGGCCGCCACCACTCACGACCGCCAGCTCGCCTTCGCGGACCTCCCCGCGACGGACGTCGTGACAGGCGACCGCCAGCGGCTCCGCGAGGGCGCCGAGGCGTAGGTCGACCGCGGCGGGGAGCGCGTGCAGGGTGAATGCCGGGACGGTCCACGATTGCTGGAGGGCGCCAGGAGCGTCGATACCGAGGAACTTGAGACCGCGGCTGATGTGGCTCAGGCCGCGATCCGCGGGCGTCTCGCCGCGCGGATCGAGCGGCCGCACCACCACCTCGTCTCCGAGCTGGAAACTTTCGACTCCCTCGCCGATCTCGGCCACGGTCCCCGACATCTCGTGCCCGATCACCTGCGGGGGGCAAACTCGCGCGTCCATCGCGCCGTGCGCAATATGCAGGTCGGTGCCGCAGACGCCGCAGTACGCAACCTCCAGGCGCACCTCTCCCGCAGCCGGCGGCCGGGCCTGGCCGGCCCGAACGGAGAACATGCCTGGCCCCTCGTAGTAGACGGCACTCATCGCGTCATCGGAAGACATAATACGATCATATGAGATCGAAGACTATCGCGAGGATGGGACTGGGGACGTCGCCCCTCGGTGGCCTCTTCGCAGAGGTCTCGCAGCAGGCTGCGCTCGACACGGTGGATGCGGCGTGGGACCTTGGGGTCCGCTTCTTCGACACGGCCCCGCTCTACGGGTCTGGGCTCGCGGAGGAGCGTCTGGGACAGGCACTCGCCGGTCGGCCGCGCGAGGAGTACACCGTCTCGACCAAGGTCGGTCGATTGCTTCGATCGGGAGCGGCGAGCTCGGAGTTCCTTGGGGCGCCGCCGCTCGAGGCGTTCTTCGACTTCAGCCCCGAGGCCGTCCGCCGCTCGCTCACCGAGAGCCTTCGCCGGCTTCGTCTCGACGCCGTGGACGTTCTGCTCCTTCACGACCCGGAGGCCAATATGGAGGAGGCTCGACGTGCGGTCGAAACGATGCGGGAGATCGCGCCCCGGGTTGGCGTCGGCACGAATGTGGTGCAGACTGCGGTCACCTTCGTCGAGCGCGGCGACGCCGACGTGATCCTTCTCGCGGGCCGCTACACGCTGCTCGACCGCTCAGCCACCGACGAGCTGCTGCCGCTCTGCGCCGAGCGCGGCGTCGAGCTTCTCGCAGCCGGCATCTTCAACAGCGGCGTCCTGGCCGGCGGCACGACATTCGACTACCACGCGGCGCCGCCTGCCGTACTCGAACAACGTCGAAGGCTCGAGCAGGCCTGCGCCCGCCACGATGTCCCACTCGCCGCCGCGGCCATCCAGTTCCCGCTCCGCCATCCCGCCGTGACGTCGATCCTTGTCGGCGCCCGGACACCGGAGGAGATCACCGAGGACGTCCGCCTTCTGGAACATCCAGTGCCCGAGGAACTCTGGTCAGAGCTCGATCGGAAGCCGTGATCAAGATCGCCCCGCATCCCCGCGATCCTCAGAGGACTCCTCCGCCGGGTCTCGCGTCGCATTCTCCTCGCCGCAAGGTCAGAGCACTCCAACTTTGACCATCGACGCGCATCACCACTTCTGGAATCCGGCACGGGCTCCGCAGCCGTGGATGACCGCCGAACATGCGGCGATCGCACGCGCATTCGAGCCAGACGACCTCGAGCCCTTGCTTCGCTCCGTAGGCGTCACCCGGACGATTCTCGTGCAAAGCGCCGGAACCGACGCAGACACCGACTACATGTTCGGCTTCGCAAACGATGTGTCATGGATCGGCGGCGTCGTAGCGTGGTGCTGTCTCGACGACGAGCGACGCGCGCGAGCACGGCTCGACCAGCTCCTCGAGAGGCCCAAGCTCAGGGGGATACGTCACCTGACCCACCAGGAGCCCGACCCCCACTGGATTCTGCAACCGGCCGTCCAGCCGGCGCTCTCGATGCTCGAGCATGAAGGGCTCATCCTCGAGCTGCCGGCGGTCTTCCCGAACCATCTCGGCGACGTTCCCGAGCTCGCCCGGCGCCATCCCGGGCTGGCCCTGGTTATCGACCACCTCGCCAAACCGCCGCTCGGCACCCCGCAAATGGAGCCGTGGGCAGATCTCCTCCGCTCCGCAGCCGAGCAACCGAATGTCTACGCAAAGATCTCCGGCCTGAACACCGTTGCACCGTCGGCCGAGTGGAGCGCGGTCGATCTCGAGCCCGCGATCCGCGTCGCGATCGACGCGTTTGGTCCGCAGCGACTCGTCTGCGGAAGCGACTGGCCGGTGGCGTTACTGAACGGTGACTACGTCCAGGTCTGGCGCGAGACGACCGCAGCAATCGAGCAGGTCGCCGGAACGCGCGCCGCCGCCGAGATCATGAAGGCGACACCGGCAGCTCTCTACCGTCTCTAGAGACGATCGCGACCCCGGATTAGTTCCTGCTGCGCAACGTGCGTCCGTCGTCGAGGTCGAAGAAATGCAGCTTCTTCGGATCGAATACGAGCGAGACCGACGTTCCACGTCTGAAGTCGGCCTCCGGCGGAAGGCGCGCAACGATGACGGCTTTGCCTTTCCGATCGCCACCGGCGGCCGGAGCAGCTCGGGCCGGCGCGCCCTCCGGAAGGCCTTCGACTATCGCCTCGTCCCTGACCGACGTCGCGAATACCTCGACGTGCGAGATCACCTCGGAACCGAGTTCCTCGGAGACGACAACCGCTCCACGGAGCCCGTCCTGGCCTCCGGGGATGACCGAGATCGCCTCCGGTCGAATCCCGACAGCGACGGTCCGACCGACCGACTGAGCAAGAGCAGGCTCCATGGCGATGATCTGATCCGGGATCGCAATGTGATAGTCGCCGACATGGCACTCAATGCCGCTCTTGCCCTGACTGAGGCGGCCCTCGACGACGTTCATCGCCGGGCTGCCGATGAAGACCCCGACGAAGAGGTTGGCCGGATTGGAATAGACCCGCTGCGGTGTCTCGAACTGCTGGAGCTCGCCTCTGCGGAGGACGGCAACCCGGTCGGCCATCGTCATGGCTTCGACCTGGTCGTGGGTGACATAGATCGTCGTCACGCCGAGCTCCCGCTGGATGCGCGCGATCTCCGTACGCATCTGAACGCGCAGTCGAGCGTCGAGGTTCGAAAGAGGCTCGTCCATCAGGAAGGCTTCCGGCCGCCGCACGATCGCCCGCCCCATAGCCACACGCTGCCGCTGACCGCCTGAGAGCTGGCTCGGCTTGCGCTTCAGCTCGTCCGTAAGCCCGAGCATTCCCGCGGCCTCCTCGACTCGAGCGCGCCGCTCTGCTTTGGGCACGTGACGTACCTTGAGCCCGTAACCGATGTTGTCGTACACGCTCAGGTGCGGGTAGAGCGCGTAGTTCTGAAACACCATCGCGATGTCGCGATCACGCGAAGGCGTGTCGTTGACGCGCACGCCTCCGATACGGATCTCGCCAGCACTGATCGGTTCGAGCCCGGCCAGCATGCGAAGAGCGGTCGTCTTGCCGCAGCCTGACGGCCCGACGAGGACCACGAACTCTCCGTTGTTCACCGCGAGCGTCAGTTCGCGGACGGCCCAGACATCGGAGCCGTATGTCTTGCTGACCTCATCGAACTCGAGCGACGCCATCGCTTCCCTCTCGTGACGTGGCTCCGGTCGCAGCGCGTAACTCGCGTAGCTGCTCGACGTCAGCCGCGGTGGGCCCCCACGCGGAGGCTTTGCTGCACTGGGCTGCTGCGACGGCACTCGCGTAACCGAGGGAGGCCTCCAGTTCCTCGAGGGAGAGTTCGCCGAGCGCCGAGGCGGAGAGCTGACCGAACTTCCAGAGCCACGCGAGCAGGCCGGCACAGAAAGCGTCGCCCGCCCCGACTGTGTCCACGACTTGAACCGGCACGCCTCTCACCCGAGCTATGCCGGCGCCGATCCGGCCCTCGGCCCCCTGCGCTGCGTGCGTCACGACGACGCAGGTGGCGCCGAGCCCAAGCAAGCGCTCACATGCGCTGTCCACGCTCCGGTCGCGGTAGAGCCAGGCCAGATCAGAACTGCTGATCTTCAGCAGTCCCGCCATTTGCGAGAGCTGTTCAAACCTCCTCAGATAGGCGCCGTGATCGTCGATCACGGCAGGCCTGATGTTCGGGTCGATCACGAGGAGTCGGCTCGCAGACTCGCGCTCCGCGAACGCGGCAACCGCCGACCCAGGGGGATCGGTCGCCAGAGCGAGCGACCCGATATGGAGGGCAGCGACCGTCGAATCGAGATTCCCACCGGCACTCGGATCGAATGCTTCGTGGGCGGTTCCACTCAAGTAGAAGGAAAACGACGGCTCATCAGCGCTCAGAGACACGACAGCGAGCGGGGTCGGGGCGGCGACACGCGTGACATATTCGGTCCCGACTCCGGCTGACGTGAGCGTTCGGTCGAGCAACTGTCCGAAGGCATCACGTGAGAGCGCGCCGAGGAAGCACGCGGGCGCGCCAAGACGGGCAAGCGCGATCGCCGTATTGAACGGCCCACCTCCCGGAAACACGCGGAGAGCATCTCCGTCGGAATGTGCATCGATCAGAGCTTCACCGACGACCGCGATCATCGGCGTTCCACGCCGCGGTCGGTCAGAGCATGCCGCAGGGCATCGACGACCTCGTCCATCCACGCGCGCGCAGGGCCCCACTCCTGCCACAAGACGCTCGAGCCATGATTGTGCCCCAGTCGCCGATGAAGAGTTGTCCGAACGCCTGCCGCATGGAGTCGATGTGCGTACGCCTCGCCGCTGTCTCGAAGCATGTCGAACTCGGCCGTGATCACGTGTGCAGGCGCGACGCCTGTCACGTCGGCCGCAAGTACGGGCGACGCGTACGGGCTCGAGCCATCATCGAGATCTGCGAGATATTCCTGCGCGTACACGTCCATCTCGGCGCGATCAAGACCGAAGTTCTCGCCGAAGAGCGCTACGGACGGATAGTCGTCGGCGTGAGGGCCGATGTCGGTGACAGGTACCTCGAGCAACTGGAGCGCTACTTTCGGCCCTCCGCGATCCCGGGCCATGAGCGCAACAGCAGCTGCCAGATTCCCGCCCGCAGACTCTCCACCGACGGCAATCCGGTCCGGGTCGATACCAAGGCGGCCCGCGTTCGCCGCCAGCCAGGAGAGGGCCTCGTAGCAGTCGTTCACCGCGGTCGGAAACCGATATTCGGGCGCGAGCCGGTATTCGACCGTCGCAACCACACAGCCGGCCGCCCGACAGATGTGCGCGCACTTGGCGTCGTTTACGAGCGAGTCGATCGTGCCGAAGACGAATCCGCCACCGTGGAAGTGGACGAACGCCCCGTGCGGCGCAGCACCGACGGGAATGAACAGGCGCACCCGGAGCTCTTCTCCGTCGATCCCGACTCGTTCCTCGAGTGTCGCGGCAACCGGTTCGACGACGACTCCTCGACGCCGCAACTCGCGGTCGAGCTCGTTCCTGACAGCCAGGCGTCGTTGCGGAAGTGGCAGCGAGCCGATCTCGGCGAGGCTCGCACCCCAGTCGAGGAGCGACCGAATCTCCGGAGCGAGCGTCACAGTTCGGCTCCGGCTCGAACTCGCGGGAACTTCAAGAGAGGCTGACCCTCGGCGTCGAAGGTGACAGGCAGAGGGTCGGTCAGCTCGCCGAGGAAGTCGCGGTCGCCGTCTCCACGAAATGCCATGAACACCTGCTTCCCGGGGCCTCGCGAGAGGATCTTCCCGGCGTAGAGCGGCCCGAGTGGTCCGTCCGGCACTGCGATTGGGCGTCCCGGCGCTGTGTAGGGGCCGAACATGTCGTTCCCGGAGAAAACGAACGTGCCGGTCTCTCCGATTGCCCCTGTCCTTTCCGTCCGCTCGCGCGAGTGATCTTCGGCCTGGCATGAGACGAGCAGTGCGAACCATCCGTCGACCGGAACCAGCTGGGGTGCTTCGACCTGCGCAAAATCGCCGGGCTGCGTTACCGGGGGAAGAACCTCCCATTCCACCAGGTCGAACGAGCGTGCGTGACCGATCACACCGGCGCCGTCGCTCGCACCGACAGGCGACCTGGCCGTGACGAAGCAATGGAACGAGTCGTCGTCAGGGTTGCGGACGAGCCATGGATCACGCCACGACTGATCACGCCAACGTGGCAGGTCGAGCAAGTCGTACCAGCGCGGATCAGCCTCGAGCACAGGGTTGCCCGAGTACTTGACCCATGTGATCAGGTCGTCCGAGACAGCAAGCCCGATGCGCTGGATCAACCCTTCCTCGCGCCGACTGATCCCCGTGTAGAGCATGTACCAGCGCCCGTCCCACTCGATCGTGCTCCCGGTCCAGGTCGCCAGGTCATCCCAGCTGCCGCCAGGGCCCGGATGGAGCGCGTCGGGCAGCACCCGCCACCGACGAAGATCACGCGAGACTGCGTGACCGATCGAGGCATGGTGGTGACGTAGCTCCGGGATCTCGAGAGCCCGTGGCGCCTGCAGGTAGAAGATGTGATGCTCGGGCCCCCGCTCGACGACCCAGAAATCCCAGACCCACTTATCGGGTAGACGCAGACTCATGCGTCTTGTTCCCGGTCTGCCAGTGACGGCCGGAAAGTCTGGGGCGCGGCCATCGAGAGTTATCCCTTCAGCGAGCCCTGGAGGAGCGCCGATAGGAACTGGCGCTGGAAAATGAAGTAGATGATGATCATCGGGGCCAGGATCAGGAGGGAGCCGGCCGACAGGAGCGGCACGTTGGTGCCCCAGTCACCCTGGAACGCCCCGAGGGCGCCGGCCATTGTCCGCTTGAGCGGGTTGTTGACGAGGACGATTGCCAGCAGGAACTGGTTCCAGGTCCAGACGGTCGTCAGGATCGCGAGCGACACGATCGCGGGACGGGCAAGCGGGACGTGAAGCCCCCAGAACAGCTGCCAGGTCGTGGCTCCGTCGATTTGCGCTGCCTCGGTGAGCTCGTCCGGCATGTTCACGAAGTGCGCCCGCATCCAGAACACTCCGAACGGCATGAACAGGCCCGTCAACGGCAGGATGATCGCCCAGCGGGTGTCCAGGAAGCCCATCCGGAGGATCTCGTAATAGAGCGGCACGATGATCCCCTCGAACGGCAGCGTCAGGCCGAGCAGGAACAGCACGAAGATCAACCGGCCCCCGACGACCCGGAGCTGGCCGAGAGCGAAACCGGCCATCGTGGCCATGACGACCGTGACGGGCACCGTGCCGAGCACGATCAGCACGCTCGACTTGAAGATGGTCGTCATGTTTGCGGCATTGAAGGCGTCGACGAAGTTGCCCCAGTGCGGATTCGAGGGCCAGTCGAGGCCGCTCGGGTAGGTGCCCGATTCGTGGAGGGCAGCGGTGAAGAGGCTCGCGAACGGGAGGAGCGTCCAGCCGATCAGGAGAAGCAGCAGGGCCGTCCCGCTGAGCCTCGTTGTCCGGGAGACGTTCACGTTCTGTTGGCCCTGTTGACGAACCACTGGATCGGCAGCACGCAGATCAGCACGAGCACCATCAGGACGACGGCGAGCGCCGAGGCAAGCCCAACCTCGCGGTTGTAGAAGGCCAACTGGTAGATCTTGAGCCCCGGAACCATCGTCTCGTTGCCGGGCCCTCCGCTGGTCGAGATGTAGACGATGTCGAAGGCCGACAGCGCAGCGACCACCGTGACCGTGACACAGACGCCTATCTCCTGCCAGAGGCTCGGAAGTGTGATCGTGAGGAACTCGCGTAGTGGACCCGCCCCGTCCAGCTCGGATGCTTCGTACAGCGCAGGGTCGATCTTGCTCATCCCGACGAGCAGGAGCACGGTGCAGAACCCCAGCAGAACCCAGATCCCGATGACCCCGACTGCCGGCAGCGCATAGCTGAAATCTCCGAGCCAGCCGCGGGTCAGGCCGCCCAGGCCGACCGCCGACAGGCCCTGATTGACGGCGCCGTCCGAGGACAACATCCAGTTCCACGCAATACCAGCCGCAACCAGCGGAACGACCTGCGGCAGGAACAACACGGTGCGAGCGAACGAGCCCAGCCGGCCGGGAACGCTCCGCCTCATCACCGTGGCGATGATCAGGCCGAGAACGACAGGGATCGCGGAGAAGAAGATGATCAGCTTGAATGCATGACCTAGGACGCTAAGCAGTGTCGGATCGCTGAACACGGACCGGTAGTTCGCGAGCCCCACCCATTTCGCGGGCCCCACCCCGTCCCAGGCGTAGAGCGAGTAGCGGACGCTGTTCACGAGCGGCCACAGGACGAACACGCCGTAGGCCGCGAGTGCAGGCAGCAGGAAGAGCCAACCGTGAAGACGCGCGTCGCGGGCCCCCACCAGGAGGGCCCGCGACGTCGATACTCGCCCGGAAGCGCGATCCTCGCGCGCGGGCGTCACCGTCGCGTCAGACGTCGTCACCGTGTACTAGCTCCCGTCCTTGACGTAGGCGGCCTGGACGGACTTCAGCACGCCCTGCGGTGTCTCGCGGCCACCGAAGAGCTTCTGTACCTCAGGTGTCCACGCCTCCGCGTAGATCGATCCATTCGCGTTCGCGATGAAGCCCATGTCACCGTTGTCCTTCGCCGCGATCGCCCCGGCCGCCAGGGTCTGGGAGGTCGTCGAGCCCGGCTTCACAACCGGGATCGGGAGGCTTGCCGGCCCGCCCGGGTTCGAGCCTCCCGCCGTGACGTTGATCTTGCGAGCGGTCGGGTTCGTCGCGACCCAGTTCAGGAAGAACGCGGCGCAGTCCGCGTGAGGCGCCTTCGCTGCGATGCCATACGTCAGCGGGGCGGACATCGCGGCCTGCTTACCGCCGGCGTTCAGCGGCGGCGTGAGGAAGAACCCGATCTTCCCCGGCATGTGTGTGTCGAAGTTCCCGGACTCCCAGTCCCCGTCGAAGATCAGCAGCGCCTTTCCGGCCTCGAAATTGCTCATCATCTGCGGGTAGAGCACCGAGTTGGCATCCGAGTTGAAGTACCCGTTCTTGATCCACATCTGCAGGTGCGCGGTCGCCTTCACGTTCGCGGCCGTGTTGATCGTCGCATTCGGCTTATCGAACACCCAGTTGTTGATCTGAGCGGCTGAACCGTAGTCAGCCATCAACTGCTGCAGCGGAAACAGCAGCCCGCCGGTCGCGCCGCCGTTGAACTGCTCGATCGGCGTGATTCCCGCCGCCTTCGCCTTCGCAAGCAGCGCGTCGAGTTCCGCCAGCGACTTCGGGGTGCTCGTCATCCCGATCTTCTTCGCGAGCGCCTTGTTGTAGAACACGCCGGTCAGGCTGTAGTTGACCCCCATTGCGAACAGGGGGCCGCTGCCGACTCCCACTCCACTTGGCGACGTCCGAAGCTGGGCCAACTGCGAAGCCGGGAACGTACTCCAACCGTATTCCTTGTAATACGGGTCGAGATTCTTCAGCAGGCCGTCCTTCACGAGTCCGCCGATCGTCGGGAGCCGCATCAGGTCGGGGGGATTCGGCCCGCCGAGCGTCAGCGGCGCATCTTGCGTGATCGTGGCGAAAGGATCCTCGCGAACGTTCCACGTGACGCTCGGGTACTGCTTCGTGAACGCCGACGTCAGGTCGGTGATGTCGGGGAAACCAGACTCGAAGTAGCCCTGCATCGTGATCGGATCCGTCCCGCACGCCTGCGCGAAGGTCGGCGCCGACGTCCCCTTTGCCGCCGCGGCACCACTCGCCGCGAGGCAGAGACCGAGCACGCCGCATACCGCGAGCAGCGAAAGCAGCGGACGACCGCCAGGCTGGCGCCGTCTCCGACGAACGGATTGAAGGCTTTCAAACATCGTTCTCCTCCTATGTCCCTTTGTGAGTGCGGCCGGTGGGTGACAGACTTGAAGCTGGAGAGTGCTAAATCGAACTAGAACGCTGCTAAATCGAAATAGCGCGTGTGAGATAATGCGACCCGTCGATACGTTTGTCAAGAGACGTCCGAACAGGAAGGTGGTTAGACGAGAGTGGGAAAGACACGGATCACGCTTGCTGATGTCGCCCGGAGCGCCCGCGTCTCCCAAACCGCAGCATCGTTCGTTCTCTCGGGCCGGCGCGAGGAGATGCGGATCTCGGCCGATGTGGAAGCCCGTGTCCGTAAAGCGGTCAGGGATACCGGCTACCGACCGAACATCATTTCGCGGAGCCTCCGCACCGGCAGCAGCAAGACAATCGGATTCGTCTCGGATACCGTCGCGACAACGGCCTTTGCCGGCCACCTGATCTGGGGTGCGCTCGATGCCGCCCGTGAGGAAGGGATCCTCCTGTTCATCGGCGAGACCGAAGGCGATCGAGACCTCGAGCAGCAACTGATCGAATCGATGCATGACCGCGGTGTGGACGGGATCGTGCTGGCGTCGATGTATACGCGCGAGATCACCGTTCCCAAGGGGCTCACCCACGGCCCCGCGGTCCTACTGAACGCTGTTCCTGCTAACGGATCGACGATCCCATCGGTGGTCCCGGATGAGGTCGGGGCAGGCCGCACGGTCGCACGCGTCCTTCTCGAAGCCGGCCACCGAGACGCGATCGGGCTTATCGGCGCAGCACCACCAAACCGAGTTCCGAAGGACAGCCTCGCCGCGATCCAGCGACTCCAGGGAATCACCGAGTCACTCAGCGAGGTCGGCGTCGCTGTCGCAGCCGCGATCCCTTGTCCTGACTGGCAGCCCGAGATCGGGTACGACGCGACGCAGCGGTTGCTTCGAAAGACCACACCGTCCGCACTGATTTGCTTCAACGACCGACTCGCCCTCGGCGCTTACCAGGCACTTGCCGACGCTGGCCTCACCGTCCCGAACGACGTCTCCGTCGTGTCCTTCGACGACGATTTGATGGCCTCCTGGGTGAGGCCGAAGTTGACCACGGTCGCCCTCCCCCACTATGAGCTCGGCCGCGTCGCGATCAACATCCTTCTCGATGAAAAGCTCCAGTCGGGTCCGAACGGCGATCCCGTGATTCGGCGCATCCCCATGCCACTCAGCTCGCGCGACTCGGTGCGAACGCTGCCGACCCAGAAACCAGGTCGGAGAGCCGCGAAGCAAGCGCTGGCACGATGAGCAGCGAACGCGCACGGCGGCCGGGAGGACATCAACGGGAACACTCTCGCCAGCTGCCTAGCACCTGGCCATCGGAACCCGCCGGCTGAATCGACCGTCTCAGGCCTTCAAGTTCCGCTCCGACACAGACTTCAGGCGCACCGCCGAGTCGAAGCGCTGAGACCACACCTCAGGGGTAGCACCTGAGGTCAACGCATGGTCAAATCCTGGACAAATGAAGAGGCTGAGCGGGGTGCTGGAACGAGGGAAACCGCGTTCCTACTTGATTCGCTGAGGACCGCACACCGCCCTAAGGCTCCGCAGACAAGACAACGAATATACGAATATAGCTGTTTTGCAGGTATTTTGAAGGCCCATACGGGGCTCGAACATCCCTGCAAATGTGCACTTTTCTCGAGTCGCGTGGGCACCGGGTGGTCACCGTCCGTGCTCATTTGGGGGCGCCTGACAGGAACGAATCAGTGCACTCTCGTCTGCCCCTTCCTGTCCGACTCGTTCCGCGTGGTCACGATGCTCGCCTTCCGCCGTCCTCAAACGGGCGACGGTCAAGCCGCACGAATTACACAAGGTTTCGGACAGGTTCAAGCGTCACCGGAAATGGGCCAGGTCATGCAGTGGCCGCCGCCGCGGTCATTGCCGAGCTCCTGGCCGGCGATCGTGTGCGCGTCGACACCGGCCTTCTCGAGCTTGAAGTTCGTGGCCTCGTTCCGTTCGGATCGGTGAGCAGGCTGACGCGTCGGGGCAGAATCAAGATTTAGCCTTACGGCCAAAGGTTCGCAACGTTCGCCTAAAGGCGCCGTTCTCAACCAATCGGATGAGCCTGTCGTTTGCCGTGATTGCTCGATACCGCGGGTCGACAACGGAACGCCGAAGCCACTTGGCGACAAGCGGATCATGCTGTTCGTATGAGGCGGCCTCACGCGGGAACGCCGAAAATCATTCCCTACATTGAGCGGCTACGACTACCCGATCCGGAAGTCTGTCCGACAGCCAAACACGCGAGAGACGACGAACGAGTGCCGGCCGACGCGTCTGAGCTCCTGCCGCTAGCGTTCGCGGCGGCGCTCTGGCCACTCTTGCTCGCCGTGACGCTGATCGCGCTTCGAGCCAAGCATCCAGCGAAGCTGCTCGCATGCTTTCTCGCAGGTGGCCTGCTAGCAACCATGACCGAGGGGCTCGTGATTATCTACGCCTTCAACGGTTCGTCGCTCATGACGACCGATCGATCCGCGACGAGTCCAGCGGTTGACATTGCCGCGGGATCTCTGGCGCTCATCGTCGCCTACGCCATGATGCGTCGCAAACGACCACCCGTACTTGACGCACACGAGAAGGAGAGTAGGACCGACAAACGCCTCGAGGGCATGCTGGATCGGGGCGCCGCCTGGGCATTCGCCGCCGGCATCGTTCTCGATCTCTTCCCCAACCCGTTCGCGCTAGTCGCGCTGAAAGACCTCGCTGAGTGGGGCTATCCGTTCACGAAGACCTTTGTCATTCTCTTGTGCTTCTACCTGATCGTATTCGCGTTCATCGAATTGCCGTTGCTCGGACATCTCCTCGCACCCGAGAGAGCCGCCGACCAGACGCTCCGCTTCAACGCCTGGTTCGCTCGCAACTGGTACCGGCTGGCGATCTACGCTCTCGCGCTTGGCGGCATCTATCTCATCGCGAAGGGAATCTACGAGTCCTTCGACTGATCCGGATGAACATGAGGCGCCTGGTGCCCCGATGAACCGGCGGCGTCGAAATCGTTGCTCATTGTCGATGTCGCCGTGTCATCGACGGCCTGAGCATAGCGCTCACCCGGGCGAGGCGGCCGCCGGCGGGGCGATTCCCACCATTCGTTAGCCGCGGGTCATCTGGTCGATGCAGACCGTCACGGCGAGGATGAGCGCGTCGTCCTGCCCCGGGGCGATCTCGATGCCGTAGGTGTCTCTGACCCGGAACCATCGCTTCGAGACCTCGGCTACCCGGTTGCCGTCGCGCTCGATCTTGTACTCGTGGTCGACGACGTTCCCCTTCGCCTCCATGTCCTGGCCCTCCTCGACGTCGATTGAGAAGCGATCACGGAGAGGCGTGATCAGCGCCTTCTTCACCGTTGCGACCGAATGGCCGTCGCGCTCGATCTCCATCGTGTCGCGAATGTGCAGCTTCTTCTCCTGAATCGTGAGCAACTCGGCTCCTACCGCATCCTCGAGCAAAAATGTGTCACGAATCCGCAAGGCCTTCCCATCGACCTTGAATACGTGCTCTCCCTCTTCGTTCTCAACCCAGAAGTCGTCCCCGATCGCGAACACCTTCTCGCGCATCCGGTACTTCGTCCCGCTATCCGAATCCCGCCCCCTCAGGAAACCCATGAGTCCCCTTCTCCTTTCTCGAGTCAGGAGCAACTCTGTCGACGCGAGTCTGCCGCATCGAGAGCGACCGCCGGGAAAAAGTTCAGAATCAGCTCGAGCCTCCCGTGACGCAAACGCCTCCCGAACCCGCCTCTCGGCCTCTTTGGCGGCGTTTGCTCAAACCTGCGCTCACAATCGCAGCGCTCCTGCTCGTGTTCGGCTGGGTCCTTCCTCAGTTCATCGATTACGAAGAGGTCTGGGATGCACTGGCCCGACTCGATTCGCGGGAAGTGGCTGTCCTTCTAGCGCTCGGGATCACGCGCGTGCCCACCGAGGCGTTGATGTATCGCGTGTTCCTGAAGGGCCTCAGTCTGCGGCGCGGAAGCGAGGCGTATTTCTCCTCGAACTTCGCGGGGCAACTGCTCCCGCCCCTAACCGCGAGCGCCGTCCAGTACGGCTATTTCCGTGCCGGCGGCTACCCGGCGGATGCCGCCGGCTGGCGGCGTTCGGCTCGTTCCTCTTCCCGACGATCGGCCGACTTCTGCTTCCGTTCGTCGCGCTCGTCCTCCTGCTCGTGACGAGCGAGGTCAACGGTTCGATCGTCCTGGCGGGCGCGGTTTCGCTTGCGATCACGTGCGTCGTGGTCATCGCCGGCTATTTCTTCTTGCGCCGTGAGCGCTACGCTCGCTGGCTCGGTGCGAGAGGGCAACGGCCTGCAAGCTGGATCCTCGTAAAAGCGGGACGCGATCCCATCGAGGACGGCCCAGGAAAGGCGGCCGACCTACGCATCCAGGCGCTCGCTGTGCTGCGTGAAGGTTGGGCGCTGGGGTCGATCGGCGTCGCGACGAACCTCCTCGTGACTTATCTGATTCTGCTCGCTTCGCTCCGCTTCCTCGGGGTCTCGAGCACAGAACTGCCCGCGGCCGAGGCCTTCGCAGCATTTGCGATCGCCTTCTGGGCCGGGGCAGTTTTTCCGATCACAGGAAGCGGGCTCGGGGTCGTCGACGGTGTTCTGATCGCGATGCTCATCGAACTGAGCAGTGCCTCCGACGACACGCTCGTTGCTGCGGCACTGCTGTGGCGCGTCTTCTACTCGGTCATCCCGCTGCCGATCGGTGCGATCACGTTGAGCCGATTTCGCAGAGCGAACTCGGCCACCCCGGCGCCCGAAGCAGCGGAGATCTCGTAGGTACGGGGCCCAAGTCATTTCGTCGGGATGCATCCGACCGGTGCTTCACATCAAGGCCCGCTGACTTGCGACTCAGGTCGCTAGTCACTCTCGACCGTGATTCGGCCGGGTCGCTGGTGCGTCATCGCCGAACCGGACCAGTCGACGACCGCCTTGGCGCGGTCTTCGTTCGTCGGCAACAGGGCGAGGTGCACCGTGCCCCACGCCAGTTGGGCCTTCGCGCCCTTCATGGTTCGCCCGCCGAGAAACTGGACCACCGCAGCACCGCGGCCGATCATCGCCATCGTGCCCTTGTCGCGGTAGGCAAACGACTTCGTCTCCTTGCCAGCGAGCACCCGGGCAATCGTCTCGCCGGCGTGCTCTCCCGACTGCAACGCGACCGACCCGAGCTGAGGCAGGACCTGTCCGCTCTTCGGGTCCGAGATTGCCGCGACGTCACCGACCGCGTAGACCTCGGGATGGCCGACGATGGTGAGGTCGGGCCCGACGCCGATTCGGTTGCCACGCTGAAGCTCGATTCCGAGAGACTGCACGATTTTGTTGCCCTGCAGCCCTGCTCCCCAGATCAGCGTGTGAGCGCGCAGCACCTCTCCCGACCGAAGCTTGACGCGCGTCGGCGAAACCGACTCGACCGCAACACCCGTCTTGATCTCGACCGTCCGCTCGCTGAGCGCCTTGGCCGCGTAGTCACGCAGGTTCGGCTTGAACATCGCGAAGAGCTCGGGCCCCGCCTCGACGAGCGTTACCTGCGCCGCATCGGGCGGGATGTTCTTGTAGTCAGCGGCGAAGTTGGCACGGTAGAGCTCGACGATCGCTCCCGCAGTCTCGACGCCGGTCGGGCCGCCCCCGACGACAACGACGTTGAGCGCGCCGTCCTCGATCAGGTTGGGATCACGATCGGCCGCCTCCCAACGCTCGAGGATGTGGTCCTTTAGCCGCACGGCATGCGGAAGCGTGTACATCGGGAACGCGTGATCCGGCGCCCCGGCGGTGCCGAAGAAGTTGACCTCGGCGCCGATGCCGAACACCAGGAAGTCGTAGGTGAGCGGCCCGATCTCCTCGAACTGCACTTCCCGCGCTTCGAGGTCAACCGCGGTCACGGTGGCCTTATGGACGGTCGTGCCAGCGCGGTGTTCGAGGAGGTCGCGAAGCGAGTGCCCCACCGCGGTCGTCTCGAGCAGGCCGCTTGCGAGCTGGTAGAGCAAGGGCTGGAACGTGTGGTAGTCGTGCCGGTCGACCAACACGACCTCAACGTCGGCGTCCTTCAACTTCTGTGCCGCGCCGACACCGGCGAAACCACCGCCGAGGATCAAGACACGGGGGCCGACGCCCTTCACTAGCGAACGGTTCCCGACGTACCGGGTAGGGCTTGTCGACCCACTGTCTGACCGCCTTCCGTCGGGGTCGCGGAGCTGGAAACGTCCAAGGCCACCGAACTCGCACCTATGCCGGCTGCATCCTCTCAGTTGGCTTCATGAAGGCGCCGAAGATCCAGAGAATTGGGAAGAAGATCCCGAAAAAAAACATCCATCCATGCCCATTTCTGAGCGTCATAACGCCGAGCGTAAGTGCCACGATTAGATACAAGATCACGCCGCCGACACCGATTGCCCACCACATGGCCCCTCCCTTGACAGACGTAGCTTGAACGTGCGTTTCGAGTGTGACCTCGGCAACGAACCCACGCATCGTCCGATCAGGACGAATCGGACAAAGAGCGACGGGAACCTCCGAACCGCCTACGGACGGTCAAAACAGTGCCGCGGAATTGATGATGAGCACGAGACCGAGGACGCTGAGCACGGATACAGTCGCCGGACGCCGGTTGCGCGTCAACCACCCGAGCCCGAGGTCGAGCTTGGTGACTGCCCACTGTCCAAGCACCAGGAAGCCGAGCACCGGCAGCCAGACGAGCACGGTCGCGAGCGCGGAATACCAGACGACAAGCGCAGCCTCGTCGGCGCCGCTGGCGCCGGCCGCTGCGATCGAGGCGGACGCCAGAGCGGTGAGCACAAGACGTTTCGGACCTCCGATCCCGAGCAGGAACCCCGCGACCACGGTCGTGAACGCGCGCACCCGGCCAAGCCGCTCGAGAATCTCCTTCGATCGGCCGCTCTCAGCGCTGTGACGCGGCGGCTCGGGGGAACGACGATAGAGGGTTGCTGCATAGCCCAGCAGCACGAGGCCAAACGCGATGCCGACGAGTCCTTGAAGAGTCGGATGGCTCGCCGTGTGGGACGGAATAGAAACGCCTCCCACAAGAACCAGTGCGGTGCAGGCGAGCAACTGACCGACAATCACCCCGACGGCAAAGCCAAGGGCTCGCAGACGGCCTGTCCGCATCACAGTGATCGTCGCCGCAAAGCCAAGGGGGCTGAGGGCGGCAAGAAGCGCATACGGAATCAGGCGACCGGCTTCGCTCAACACCCTTCTCCCACCTTCGAGAGGATCTGGGTTCCGAGTAATAGTGGAGTGTGGGCTTCTTTCTTGGTTCCGTCTACCACGACAGTCCTCTCTTGGAGAACCCACAGTTGCTCATCTGCGTAGACGCCTGCCATCGGATCGAAAACCCCGTTGACGTCGTTCGGGACGGTGAAGCGGGGCGTCCGGAGCACCTCCCGAGCCCAGCTAGCGCAGGCGGACGAATCAAGTGGAGTTGTGAGAGTCGAGATCGGACTCCGTTATCGCGCTGCTCTGGTCTCTCGCGAGAACCGCGTATGCCGTCGTCGACGCGGCCCCGGCCGTAAAGGCCGCTACGCCGCCCTCGAGTGTTGAGTAGAAGCTCTCTACGCCAAAACGCCGAACGAGCCCGGCTCGGTCGAGGGTGTCTCGGACCGGCCCCTTGGTCCGGGCAAACATGAGGCTGATCTCCTCAGACGACAGCTCGTCATGGAGGTCGCTCAGCATGTCGACGGCGGTGCTATCGATGTGCGTGATGGCCTCGGCGTCGATGAGTATGCTGCGCGCCGGCGGGGTGTTCGATCGTGCCAGGTGCCGGATCTGGTCCCGGAAGAATGTGGCGTTGGCGAAGAAGATCTCCTGGTCGAACCGAAAAATGACCAGACCCGGAAACGTTTCGACGTCGGTGTGCCTGGAGACGTCTCGGAAGCCGACGTCCTCGTCCGCCTCTCTTGTTCGGCGACCGCCCGAGAACGGCGACCTCTGGCCTGAATGTGCGGTAGACGAGGGCGACGAGAGAGGCGACGATCGCGACGAGGATGCCACCCAGAACTCCGGCGACCAGGACGCCGACGAGGCAGACAAGTGCGATGGAAAAGTCTGCCCGGTCGATTTTGTAGAGGCGGCGAAGGCCTGCCGTCCTCAGCAGCGGCAACACGGCCGCGATCACCACCGCGGCCAGGGTCGCCTTCGGCAGGTCGGCGAAGAACGGCGTCAGCACCGCGAGTGTGAGAAGAACGAGCACGAGGTTAACCAGACCGGCGAGCTGGGAGCGCTGGCCGGCGTTGTCGGCAGTTGCCGTCCGGGAGACGCTTGCGTCGATCGTGAAGCCCTGAAGAAGGCCCGATCCGAGATTGGATGCGCCAAGTGCGACGAGCTCCTGGTTGGCGTCCACCTCGTAGTGGTGCTTGGCGGCGAACGAGCGTGCGGCCGCGATCGACTCTGCGTAGGCCAGCAAGGCAAGACCAACTGCGCCCGCGAACAGCCGCTCGAGATCGGCGAAGCTGATACTCGGAACGCTTACCTCGGGCATGGCCGCGGTGATATTCCCGAGTTCGGCCACACCGTGACCCTGGGCATCGAGAGCGCGGGCGACGAGAACCCCGGCGACGACTGCGATCAGCGACGCAGGCAGCTGCGGCGCCACCGTCTGGAGTGTAAGAATCAGCGCGAGCGAGGCCACGCCGAACCCAACGGTCCAGCCCGACACGCTGTCGAGGTTAGAGACCGCGTTCCAAACGACCTGGAAGAAGTTGCCCGACCCACCCGGGATACCCAATAGCGACGAGATCTGGCCCACCAAAATCACGAGCGCAAGTCCGACCATGTACCCGGCCAGCACGGGTTTGGCGAGAAACTCAGCGATGAAACCGAAGCGCGCGATCCCCGCCAGGGCAAGCAGTCCCCCGGTCATCAGCGCGAGCAGCGCCGTCAGGTTGAGGAACCGGTCGGGGCTCCCCGCCGCGATCGGCGCGACCGTCGCCGCGGAGAGGATCGCGACGCCGGAGCTCGGGCCGACACTGAGCTGCCGGCTCGTTCCTAGAAGCGCGTAGATGAGCAGTCCCGCGCAGGCGGCGTAGAGCCCGCGTACCGGAGGCACTCCCGCCAGGGTTGCGTACGCCATCGCTTGCGGAACGAGAACGGCCCAGACCGCCAACGCGGCCAGCAGGTCCCGCTTCGCAGTTAGACGGACGGACGGCAGCCACTGAACGGCCGGGACCGCGCGAAAGAGCCGATGGCCGATTCCTGCGGAACTCTCCCTCACGCTGCGCCACGCTCATTCTGCCAGGCGATTTCACGGCAACCCCGTGTGGTCACATCTAGGCGCTGATGCCGTGTGCCGTCGCGACATGCGCGCCCGCCTCGTGGAGCGCCTTCTCGTCGTCGTGGATGCCTGGTTTGAGGTCGAACACGACCTTCTTGATTGTTCCCGTAAAGGTATAAGGAGCCTTGTCGGCGTAGGCTCGGTCGACGACGAGGCCGTTGTCGCGGCCGACGTCCATTCCTGCATACCCCGAAAAGCGGACGGCGACCGTCTTCTCGATCCGTCCCCCACCGATCTTCTCGTCATTTGCGTAGAGGGAGACGGTTCCGCCGGACAACCGTTCCTGCCGGTCGGAGTCGAACAGCATACGGACCGTGACGTCCCCGGCCGGGATCGGGGCGGTCGAGACCTGCTCGTAGCGTTCGACGCCCATCATCGAGTAGCTGTGGTGAAGCAGGCCGTTCCCGTCGACCCAGAGCGAGAAGCCACCCATCTCGTCCGCCTCGGCGACAATCACACCCTCGGCCCCCTCCGCAGGGATTGTGAGCTCCGCCTCGATCGCGTACGAGCGGCCGTAGATGCGCGGGATCATCCCGGAGGCGACGTTCTCGACATCGCCGTAGAAGGTCTGGGTGGTGATCGTCGGCATGGGTGGCAGGATGCCGAAGAAGACCGAGAAGGCGCCCAGCAGCGGCAATACGTTGTGCTTCTCGGCCTCATCCCAGAAGAGCTCCTTCAGCTCCGCGAGCTTCTCCGGATTCTCCGTGGCCAGGTCCTTCGCCTGAGTGAAATCGTCTGGGAGGTAGTACAGCTCCCAGGTGTCCTGCTCCGGGTCGTACGCTCCAGGTGCCAACCTCGCCAGCGTCGGCGGCGAGAGGTCCCAGGGAATCCGGTCGAGCTTGCAGGCAGCCCACCAGCCGTCCTTGTATATCCCTCGGTTTCCGACGATCTCGAAGTACTGAACGGTGTGACGCTCGGCTGCATCCGCATCCTCGAAGCTGTAGAGGAAGCTCGTCCCCTCCATCGGCTTCTGGGTGATCCCGTCCACGACCTCGGGGTCGGGAATCCCGGCCGCTTCGAGGATCGTCGGTCCGATGTCGATGCAGTGGGTGAACTGGGCACGCAGGCCGCCGGCCTCCTTGATCCGTTCCGGCCAGGCCACCACCATCCCGTTGCGCGTGCCGCCGAGGTGCGAAGCGACCTGCTTGCCCCACTGGAAGGGCGTGTTCCCTGCCCACGCCCAGGCGGAGGCGTAATGCGGCGCGTAGGCATCGGTGCCCCAGGCATCGAGGCCGCCGAACTGGTCGATCAGCGAGAGCTGCTGCTCGGCGGTGAGCGCGATTCCGTTCTGCATCGTCAGCTCGTTGAACGAGCCGGTGATCGTGCCCTCCATGCTCGCGCCGTTGTCCCCGAAGATGTAAATCACGAGTGTGTTGTCGAGCTCCCCCATCTCCTCGACCGCGTCGAGGAGCCGGCCGATGTTCCAGTCGGCGTTCTCCTGGAAGCCGGCGTAGACCTCCATCTGTCGTGCGTACAGCCTCTTTTCGTCGGCGGAGAGCGAGGCCCATGCGGGCAGCGCGTCCGGCCTTGGCGTGAGCACGGCATCCGCAGGGATCACGCCCTGCGCCTTCTGCCGGTCGAAGGTCTCCTCACGAAGAACATCCCACCCCTGGTCGAACTTGCCGCGGTACTTCTCACTCCACTCGAGTGCGACCTGGTGCGGCGCGTGTGAGCACCCGGTCGAGTAGTAGACGAACCAAGGCTTCTCCTGGTCCTGGGCGCGTACGCCGTGCAGCCAGTGAACTGTCCGGTCGGTGAGGTCGTCCGGCCAGTAGTACTGCTTGCCGTCGCCCTCCGGGACGCCAACCGTGGTGTTGTCCTGCGTGATCAGTGGGTCGTACTGGCCGGCCTCCCCGCCGAGGATGCCCCAGAAGTGGTCGAATCCCCACGCGTTCGGCCAGCGGTCGAAGGGCCCAGCCGCCCCTTGCACGTGATCGGGGGTCAGGTGCCACTTGCCGAACCCTGCGGTCGAGTAGCCGTTGCCCTGAAGGGCGCGCACGAACGGAGCGCAATCCTTCGGCACATTCGCCGAGTAGCCCGGGAACGGGCCGGGAAACTCACCGATCGATCCGAAACCGACGGTGTGATGGTTGCGGCCAGTTAACAGCGCCGCTCGTGTAGGCGAGCAGAGCGCGGTGACGTGGAAAGCGTTGTACCTGAGACCCTGCTCGGCCACCCGCGTCATCGCAGGCGTCGAGACCGGCCCGCCGAACGTCGACGGATTCCCGAACCCCGCATCGTCGATCAGCACGAGCAGAACGTTCGGAGCGCCCTCCGGTGGCTTCGGCGTCATGTTGATCGTCCAGTCGGCGACCGACGCGTCAAGCGTCCGCCCGATCGTGCCGCCGAAGTTGGGATCCGGGATCGGCAGCACCGTTCGGTCGGGGCTGAACTTGCCCATCGCCTCGGCCAGCGACTCCTTCAGCGCGGCGGTACCTTGCTTGTCGCCCTGAACGACCGATCGGAGCAACGCGCCCCCGAGAGCCTGCTCGACGCCGAGCCGCTGAGCCTCATCGAACACGGCGATGATTCCGGCCGAGCCCGGCGGGAGATTCTCGCCGATCTCGTCGTGGATCTCGTTCTCGACCCTATGGTCGACGAACTTGCCGATCAACCCTCCCGCCGCCGCTCCGACAGCGACCGACGCAAGCAGCGGCGGCGCGAACAGGCCGACAGCGAGTCCGACCCCCCCGCCCCAACCCATCCCTTTGCGCCCGAGGTTGTCGCCCGTCTGTCGAACAGCGACGCTGCCATCCTCCGCGTGAGTGACGAGAATCACGCCTTCGATCTCGACCTTCTTGTCCTTGACGAGCACGATCAGCGACTCGAAGTCGCTCGTCGCCTCGTCGATGTCCTGGTATCCCGCGACAAGTACGTCGGTCAGCATGTCAGCCATCGTCTCTCCTTCGGTCGCTTAAAGAACGGCAGCGCTAGATGTCCGCGACGGTCAGACGGCGAGGATCCGGGCCTTGGCCGCCGCGAACTCCTCGTCGGTAAGGCTGCCGTCGGCATGCAACGCCGCCAGCCGCTCGATCTCATCGGTCTCGCTCCCACCACTTGACGGTGCTGGAGGCGGCGGCGCCGCAGGAACCTCCTCCGGAGGGTCATCGTCGCCGTACTCCTCCTCACTGCCGCCACCGCCACCGCCGGCCCTGCCGGCCGCGTAGGCCGCACCACCGGCCAACAACATCGTCCGCCTGCGTGTCCGTCGACGCACGAATCCCATCCCGGCCTCCTCTCCTCACGTGGAGCAATCACTCTGCACCGCCCGCCTCGAGCCGGCATCGCCCAAACAGGATGAAGCTGCCGCTTCCCTCGTGACCACTTCACAACTGATCCTGTCGGGTATTCCCGAGACGCGACGGCTGTAGTGAATACGTACCACCGACCCTGACCCGACGTGCAGCCGGTCGGGGAGAACCCAGACCGAAGTCGCCCAGCTCGAAGTAGGCCGCGTCCATGGGTCGAGTGTGTGGGCGATGTTGCCGTGCAATTCGGCGCGAAAGGTCACGGCGATCGCGTTGACTGCGGTAGGACCGTCGACGACGAGGTCTGCCGTAGCCTCGAGCGAGACGACGTCGAAGGACGTGAGATCCAAGGTGGTGAGCACGACCGGAGGACCGACGGGCGGCCACGTAGCGGCGACCTCTCCCTCAGTCGGCATGAGCACCGGGCCCGGCGTCGCGGCGTCCAGGAGCGGTTGGAACTCGATGTCGTATAACCGCCGCCAACGCTCGACCGCGTCGCGCCCTATCACCCGCTGTCGCGCTTCACCTTCGGGAATTAGGAGCGGCCGCGCGAGCAAGCTGAGCGTGTTCGGGATCAGGCGCGCGCTTGGCTTCAGGAGGCGGCGTCGCGCGTCGAGGGTGGTCTCGAGGATCTCCTCCTCGAAGGGCTCGTTCCCGATGATCTCGGCCACGAGCAGATCGGCCGGCTCGGGCAGCTCGATCGTCCTCGACCATCCGGAGATCAGCGTGACACGATCCTGCACTCGATTGAGGGCGAACACACGCTCTGCGACCTCGGCGATGTCGCTCGCCTCGACCGCATACACGTGCCGAGCACCAGCACGAGCGGCCGCGACCGAGAGCACCCCACTGCCGGTCCCTATGTCGAGCACGATATCCCCCGGTCGCACCGCTTCCTGCAGCGCGGCGAGGTAATCACCTGTCCTGCGGTCGTCGTGCAGCATCCGGGCGTGCTCCACTGGATCGGCCCAGCCGCTGGTCGGACCTCGCACCTGACCGGGCTGGACGAGAGCGCCCTCCTCGATCAGCATGTTGATGGCGCTCATCGTCGGCACGAAGTCCGTCGAGCCACCCTCCTCGTTCTCGAGCCCGTCGATCGCCTGCCCGAGAGAGAGCGGTCGAGAGAAGAGCGCGAGGATCTTGTATCCCCTGGGCCCCAGATCGACGACCGTGCCGTCGGGGCAATCGACGAGAACGTGGCCCGCCCCGTCGAACCTCGTGCGGATCCCCGGGGTCAACCGAAGCTGCGTCTCAGCAGAGAGTTTTGGAACGGGCAAGCCCTTGGGAGCTCGAAGGTCGATCTCCGTCCGAGGTCCGACTGCTCCTGCCCGCACTTCTCCGATCGACCTCGATGAGCTCACTCGGTTACGGCGGTCTTACCCTAAGCGCCTGTGATCGGCTGGCCCTCGTTCGGGCGCGCGATCATGTAGATGAGGATGCCGAGGAAGGGGAGGAAGATGATGAAGATCGTCCACATCGCTTTTGCCCAACCGCCGTGATCGGTGCGCCTGAAGTTGTCCATGAAAACGACTATCACGAGGTAGATGAAGAGCACCCAAAGGAAGAAGATGCACATCCACCACACGACATCCCAGAACGTCGGTGCATACGCCAACAGCATGTGTTCCTCCTGTCCGCTCCGAAGAAATGCGTGCCCGAATCTCCTCGTCGCTTTTTCGGATCGCTTAGGGTCGGTCGAGTTTCGGATGCTGTCACGACGAGCGTCGCGAGTCATCATCCGGATCGGATGATCCGGCCCTCGATGTCGCAGACCGAATCGACGCAGATGGGGATCTGACATAGATCCCAGGAATTTGGTGATCAGAATCGCGCCACTGGCGCGCGGGCGCGGACTCCACAAAGTGAATAGAAACGAGCGGGCAAATCGAGAACATCTCGTCTACGCGCCGGCTCTCTGGCCGGCGGGTAGACGAGACGTCGGAGAGTGGCTACAGCCACTACCCCCGACGGCGTGCCGTGCGGCGGGATGTCCGCCGTGCGACTCTACGAGCTCCAAACATCGTTCCTCCTCAATTGGTTGTCGATCAGGAATGTCAGCTGGCCGATGATGCGACGGTGGATTTGTCGGCTGTGTGCTTCTCGACGTCCTCAGCCGCGAGGAGACCGACCGCGATGAGATCGGTCGGGCTGATGAAACCGTCGGAGATCCGGAAACCGCCAGCCCGCATGACCGCGTCGCGAAGCGGTACCGCCCAATGATGCTCGATGAGGAGCAGGGCCGCGGCACTGTCATTCGGGATATCTTCTAGGACATCCCAGACCTCATCCTCGGAGAAGAAGCCGATCCCGTCTTCGGTCGCAGCCTGCGCGCCTGCCTCCGCCCCGGCCTCCATTCCCTCCTCGCCGTCGATGCCGAGACCGATCAGGGCACCGATCTTCGTTCCGAGCTCGATCGCCTCGTCGCGCGTGAGGTTGCTCAGATGTTCTACCTCAAGCTCGCCGGCGGCGTCTTTGTAGACAACGAGCGAGTCGATCACTCGAACGGTGCCGCTGTCGTGGAGCCGTTCGAGCTCCTCGATGATCTCGCCGTGGAAATTGGGCTCCGTGAACCCCAGGACGATCAACTGAACAGGTCCGATAGCCATCGTGCTCCTTTCGTTCGATGCTCTCCTCAGGCAATTGCCCGGGCGCATGTGCACGTACGTCGTGTTCGGTCCGTGGACAGCGTTTCACGCCGTGGGTGCCTCCGCATCATCCTGAAGGGATCATTTTCGTTCGGCGACCTTCGACTTTCATGCGTGGTGATCGCAAGGCTGCGCGCATGACTCTGACGCGCTCGACAGCGTCATGAATCTCTGGGCTCTGCGTTGCGAGGACGACGAGTTCGCTGGGTGTCGGTCCTCAAAGAGGACGCTGTTCGCCGGGACGGCGGAACCCGAAATCATGTTCGACGACCCTGCGAAAGATTCGTCCCTTTCGGATGAGGCGCCGACCACCGCGCGCTGACAGTCTGTCAGCGTAACCCTGACAACTTTCTGGAAGCAGGGCCAATTTGGAGGGATTCGAGCATACGTTGAGGCGGCTCGCCATACGCGACGACCGCTTCTTCGACCAGGTGCTCGGTAGTGAGGAAGGCAACCTCCTCGCATCCTGCCTCGAACCGAAGTCGCACGCTCTAGTGCAGATTGGCGCCCTGATTGCCGTCAACGCTGCGCCCCAGTCATTTTCCATCTGCGTGGACTCCGCTCGTCACGCAGGTGCGACGGCCGAGGAGATCGTCGGAACGCTTGTTGCTGCGGTTCCGATCCTCGGCGCGCCGAGGATCGTCAGTGTGGCTCCTAACCTCGGTCTCGCACTCGGCTACGACATCGATGGGGCGCTCGAAAGCGATGGGCAACACCGTTGACGGGCATCATTAACCGCGGGTATGACGGGCGTGATTTCAGAGATCCTTGCGGTACCAGCGGGCTGCGGTACCCGCAGGGCAGTCCTCGATCACGCCGACGACCTCATAGCCGAGTCGCTCGTAGAGGCGCCGTGGGGCGAGCAGGTCATAGCCGAAGAACATGATGAGTCGACAGCCCTGTTGTCGGGCCTCGTTTTCCGCTCCCGCCAAGAGTGATCGCGCGAGCAGGCGGCCTCTCAGCTCATCGTCGACCCACATTGCGTGCAATTCGCACGCTCCTCCCCAGACGGTGCACGAGATGCCACCTAACATCCGGCTTTCGCGATCGCGGATGAAGATCCCAAACTCCTTGGCCTCAGCGACGCCGGCCGCAGCGAACGCTGCAGCCTCCACGTGCTGCTCGAGGAACGCCAGATCGGCCGGGTCGGGCGAGTCCTCGACGACGAGTCGGTACGCGTGTTCCACGAGCTGATTTGGCGCCCTGGGCCTAGGCTGCAAGCATCTGCTCCATGAGGGCGCCGTCGTCGAAGTAGTTACGAAACGCCGAGACCTTGTTGCCGTTGAACTCGGCCACCATCGCGGCCCCGATCAGGAGTTTGCGTCCGTTGGGCTCAATCACGGTGTTCTCGTCGATGGCGAAGGGACCGGAGAACCTTGCGCTCAGCCTGTACTCCATGAAACCTTTGTTCCCGAAGACGTCGACGGCATCTACCTCGATGCTCAGATCCGACACCGCGTCCTCTCTGTAGCCCACCGCCTCGGTCAACTCCTCGAGCGAGCCGACGAGCAAGTTCGGCGACCAACCGCTGACCTCGTTCGTGAACAGTTCCGGCAAGGCATCGACCTCGCCTAGGACACACGCCTCGAGGGCACGCCGTAGGACTTGAGCACGTTCGTTTTCAGCCATGACCCACTCCTCCACTCGTAGACAACCTCCGGCGACGGTCAGACGCCGAGGATCCGGGCCTTGGCCGCCGCGAACTCCTCGTCGGTAAGGCTGCCGTCGGCGTGCAATTCGGCCAGCCGCTCAATCTCATCGGTCTCGCTCCCCCCACTCGTCGGTGCCGGCGACGGCGGGACTGGAGAAACCTCTTCCCGCGGCTCGTCCTCACCGTACCCCTCCTCTCCGCCCCCGCTACTTCCGGCCCTGCCGGCCGCGTAAGCCGCACCACCCGCCAGCAACATCGTCCGCCTGCGTGTCCGGCGACGCACGAATCCCATCCCGGCCTCCTCTCCTCACATGAAGCGACCACTGTGGCCCACCCATCCCAATCCGGCATCGCCCAAACAGGATGAAACAGCCGGTACGGCAAGCTTCGGTAACTGCGACAAGTCGGCTAATCCCAGCAGCCCATCGACGACGCAGACCTCGGACCGCTCCAGCGCAAGCTCGCGCATAAGGATGGATCGGACCTCCAGCGGCATGGACTTCGTGACCTCCAGCCGAACTGCTCCGTTCGCCTGACATCGACGCCGGAAACGGGGATCGCAATAATCCGTGCCGCGAGCCCGCGTGACACGAAAACAATCACGGGTCATCACTTCCATCCCCGGGAACAGTCGGTTTAGGTCGAGTCCAATTGCCTGCTCGATCGTGACGAACCGCTGTCTGTCAGCGAGCTCGAGAAATCGCGGCACGCCCCGTGGGACCTCGACACAGACGAGCCGGTCCACGATGGTTTGTGGATCACGGACGACGACGGCAAGAGTAACGGACAGATCAGAGATGAACGGGAACGGATGCCAAGCATCGAACGCCAACGGAGTGAGCGCCGGAAAGATGCGCTCCTCGATGATCCGACGAACCTGCGCCTGCTCCGTCCTCGACAGCTCGTGCGAGTCAAGGATGTTGACGCCGGCCGCATCGAGGCGAGGCCGGAGCTTCTCCGCGAAAGCCAGAGTCACCCGCTCGACGAGCTGCTGGGCACCAAGGCGGATCGAGTCGTACAACTCGCCTCGGCTCACCAGCGCGTGCCCGTTACCCTCTAGCTCGGTTATTCGCCTGGCATGTGTGGCGAGACGGGTCTGGAAGAGCTCGTCGACATCGCGGCTGACTATGGCCGCCAGTTTCACGCCCTCCAGAGCCGGCATCGCATTCGTCTCCGCGAGACCCAGCAGCCTCGAGTTGTACTGGAGCGACAGGACCTCACGCTCGAAGAAAGGGGCATCAGGAACGGATGCGCCGGCAGGCCGCGCAGAGGGTGAGCAAAGGCAGGAAAGAGACATGGAACCACTCTCCGAGCATCGCCAACGGTTGCCGAAGGAATCGTGCCGTCTCCTGTTGGATCAGTCGTCGTGCGATTCGGATGAAGCTGATGAGTCTCCTCGGCAAATCGCGAAATCGCGGGAGGTGCGCCCAGTGGAAGTTGCCGTGGAGGCCTTCTGCGGTGCCCCGGGCCGAAGTTCATCCGTTTAGGGCGATGACGCTCAGCACTTGAACGGTGACGATGTCCGCCGGCGTTGGATAGCGACGCCGGGCTCCCCGGGGCGCCGAGAGATGAGCTTCGTCGAGCTGCCGAGAACCTAGAGGGAGGATCGAAAGCCGATGAGCGCCAGCACACTCGAACATGAACCGAAGAACACGACCAAGATCGAGCACCCAAGCGTTGAGGAGCGTCGATCGAACGGCAAGACCCTCCGTAAGAAGAGGCCTGGATCGAGCCATGCAGGCTGGAAACCGGCGCACGATCGAACCGACCCGGTCGGACTGTTGGAAGAGCAGAACACGACGCGTGAGCCCGACCTGGTGCCGGTCCGTCGCGGCCGCATGATGGCCTCGCCGTTCACCTTCTACAGGGGCGCAGCCAAGATCATGGCTGCCGACCTCGCGGACACGCCGAGGGCGGGTCTCACTGTTCAACTCTGCGGGGACGCACATCTGTCGAACTTCGGCGGGTTCGCTTCTCCGGAGCGCCAACTGCTCTTCGACCTGAATGACTTCGACGAGACGTTGCCCGGTCCGTTCGAATACGACGTCAAGCGGATGTCGGCGAGCTTCACGATCGCCGCGCGCAACAACGGCTTCAGCAAAGCCGAAACACGCGATGCCACTCTTGCCTCGCTGTACGCCTACCGCACGGCAATGGCCGAGTTCGCCGAGATGTCCACGATGGAAGTCTGGTACGCCCACTTGTCCGAGCAGACGCTCATGGCTGCGATCGCGAGCTTCGCGGGCAGCATCAAGGGCAAGGCCCAGAAGAAGGCGACCAAAGAGGAGGCGAAAAGGGCGACGAAGGTCGCCGCGAAGGCTCACACGCGGGACAGCACGCAGGCGCTGTCGAAACTCGGGGAGCTCGTGGATGGCCGCTACCGGATCGTCAGCCAGCCACCTGTAGTTGTGCCGGCACGGGAGCTGCATGCGACCTACGGCATCTCGGCCGATGAGCTGCAACATGTCATCCACGAGCAGTTTCGCGCTTACCGCGCGACCCTGCAGGATGACCGGCGTCTTCTGCTCGAGAAGTTCGAGATCGTCGACATGGCGCGCAAGGTCGTCGGGGTCGGGAGCGTCGGCACGCGGGCGTTCATCGTCCTGCTCCAAGGACGCGATGAGAACGATCCCCTTTTCCTGCAGGTCAAGGAGGCGAGCGCTTCCGTTCTGGAGGATCATCTGCCGAAGAGCCGCTACAAGCAGCCCGGCGAGCGGGTCGTTCAAGGACAGCGGATGATGCAGGCGGCGAGCGACATCTATCTCGGCTGGACCAAGGGCGCCCAGGAGGGACGGTACCTCTATTGGCGCCAGCTCCGCGACATGAAGGGCTCGGCCATGGTCGAGCTGATGACACCGACGGCGCTTGCCTTCTACGCACGCCAATGCGGGTGGACGCTTGCCCGTGCCCACGCTCGATCGGGAGACCCGGTCGCGATAACCGCCTACCTCGGCAAAGACGACGAGTTCGACCAGGCGGTCGCCGACTTCTCGGAACGCTACGCCGACCAAAACGAACGGGACTTCGAAGCGTTCACCTCGGCAATCCGATCCGGGCGACTCGAGGCACTTGAAGGAGTTTGAAGCCACCGATGCCGGCGGTTCGATAGTGGAGGAGAGGAAGTACATGCTGATTGCGTCCGCACCGATGGTCAGGGACAACTTCCTTCGCTCGGCAGAGTGGAGCGTGTCACCGCGGCTTGACGCCAGAGGTGGGGAGTGAGCAGGGACGAGACCCGGCCCGAGCGAGAGGGCTCGGCTGCGGCACCTCCGTCCCGACCCCGACGCATGTACGCGTCGGCTGAGACTCGAGGTACTGCCGCATACCAGCGCGGAAGACTCTGGATCGAGAACCAGGATCCGGCCTCGCGGAAGGGGGCCACGATCGGCTGGGTTCGGCGCTACCAAGCGGCCGATGGGCAGTTATACGCGGTGCTTTTGTCTGCGTACCTCTTCCTGACCTTACTGCCACTGCTACTCATCTACTCGAGCTATCTATATAGCGATCCGGAGGCGCTTGCCAAGCGGGTCGAAGGGCGGCTCGGACTGGAGGGGAGCACATCGAAGCTCCTGGACACCGTCCTTGCGGGTGCCTCTGGGCACAAGCTTTCCGCGGCTCTGATCGGCGCGATCGATCTCTTCCTCTTCGGGCTTGGCTTCGGCCGAGTCCTGCAGCTCGTGCACGCCCGCTCGTGGGGGTTCGACTTGCGCAAGCGCGCCGTGCTCGACCAGGTGCTCTACCTCGAAGTGCTCGGTGCGCTCGCGCTGATGACCTTCCTCTTCGCCGTCCAGACCAGGGCGTTGCGCGGCGACCCGTCCTGGATAGGTTGGGTACTCGATATCGGCTGGTTCTTCCTGCTGCTCGGCTTCTTCGTCTGGGCGCCCTGGCTTCTGCTCAACAAACGCGTGACCGCGCGTGACATCGTCCCAGGGGCGGTGTTCACGATGATCGGCCTGGTCGGGATGCGGATCATCTCCGGTTTGTTGCTCAAGCATTGGCTTGAGTGGTACTCAAAGACCTACGGCGCGATCGGAATCGTGATGGCGATCTTCTTCTGGCTGATAGTAATGGCCACCATCCTGATCCTGGCAGCGGCGCTTTCGCCTGCACTCGCCCACCGTCGAGACCTCCGGCGAGCCGCAGCCGGAGAAGCGGTCGTAGCGCGGTGAGCCCACCCCGCCGAATGTCGCAGGCGGAACAAAAGGTGAAGGTGAGGCTGCGGCCTAGCCCGATCGAGCGGCGGATGAGCAAGTTTCTCCGGGAGCCGCCAAAAATGCGGACCGCCGCCAGCGTCATCGTCGTCGCGACCATGGTCGTTGTCGTCGGCGCCGGCGTCCTTTTCCGGATTCTCGACCACAGCGAGTACCCGACCATCTGGACCGGTATGTGGCTCGCGCTGCAGACCGTAACCACGGTCGGCTACGGGGATGTCTCCCCGAAGGACGCAGCCGGGAGGTTCGTGGCCGCGCTGGTGATGCTTGAAGGAATTGCCTTCCTCGCGATCGTCACGGCAGCGATCACCTCCACGTTCGTCGCCCGCGCCGCGCAGGAGCGTCTCACGACCGCAGGGGACCCGCGGTCAACCGAGGAAAGTCGGATTGCCGCTCGTCTTGACGACCTCGCCCGACAGCTCAACCGCCTCGAGTCGATGATCGACCGACTCGCGGGGTCTCACCCGGATCCGTCGATCGACTAGACACCCTGGAACAACCTCTGTGACTACGGCCCCGCCACCCGCTGATCCGAGCGCTCTCATCCGGAGCGAGCAATACCGCGTTCTGCTGGTGCTCGCTGCCATCGTCGGGCTGGTTGTCTCGACGGCGTCGTGGGTCTTCCTGGAGGGGGTGCACGAGCTGCAGGTGGCAGTGTACGAAGATCTTCCGAAGCATCTTGGTTACCAGCCGGTTCCCGTCTGGTGGCCGCTTCCGTGGGTCGCGCTCGCCGGACTCCTGACGGCATTCGCAGTGCTGCGCCTGCCCGGGCACGGGGGCCATGTGCCATCCGACGGCCTAAAGACGGGAGGGACGCCGACCCGCCCGATCGACCTGCCCGGAGTGCTGCTAGCGGCGTTGGCAACGCTCGGCCTGGGATTGGTGCTGGGTCCGGAGGGACCGTTGATTGCACTCGGGCTGGGACTGGGGACGATCGCGATGCGTCTGGTGAAGCGCGACGCACCCGACCAGGCAGTCGGGTTGATGGCGGCCGCAGGTAGCTTCGCGGCTGTCTCCTCGATTTTTGGCTCGCCCGTGATCGGGGCCGTGCTGGTGATCGAGGCGGCCGGGCTTGGCGGGGCGACACTGCCGATTATCCTCCTTCCGGGACTTCTGGCTGCCGGGGTTGGCTCGCTCGTCTTCATCGGGCTCGGGTCGTTCTCAGGGTTCAGCACTGCTGCGTGGACATTGAGTCCCTTTCCGCTGCCACCCTTCGGAGGGCCAGGTTGGGGTGATTTCGCCTGGACGATCGCTCTAGCTGTCGGCACCGCGGTGACGGTGTTCGCGATCATGGAGCTCGCGCGGTGGGCCAAGCGACTGGTCGATCAGAGTGCGTTCCTGCTCACGGTCGCAGCCGGCCTCGCCGTGGGCGGTCTCGCGATCGCTTTCGCAGAGTCGACCGGGCAGTCGCCTGATGCGGTGCTGTTCTCGGGCGAGGACTCATTCGGCCAGTTGTTCGGACAGGCGACGACCATCTCGCTCTCGACGCTCGCGCTGCTGCTCCTGTTCAAAGGACTCGCCTGGTCAGTGTCGCTGGGCAATTTCCGCGGCGGCCCGACATTCCCCGCAATTTTCCTCGGCAGTCGTCGCCGGGCTCATGGCCGCACACCTACCCGGCTACGCCGAGACGCAGGCCGTTGCCGCACTTATCGGCGCCGCTTGTGTGTCCGTCCTCCGGCTCCCGTTGTCGTCGGTCATGATCGCCACTCTTCTGTCGGCCAAAGCCGGGCTCGCGGTAGCTCCACTGATCATCGTCGCCGTCGTCGCAGCGTACGTCACGAGCGAGGCGCTAACCGCTTTCGTCGACGCCCGGGTCGGCGCCCCTCCGACTGGGCGAGCCCGGTTCCGTACCCGCGGCCGTCGAGCCGAACGACCAACGCCTCCGTCGTAACGGCTCTTCGTCGAGAAGTCGCCCAATCCGGCGACGATCGGGTCGGCCGAGAACGCCGTCTGGCGTTATTGCACCCGCCGCAGCGATTCGGCCAAGTTGGCGCGCTTCTCGATCGCCATCGGATCCGCGCCGGCGATTAGGCCAAGTTGGCGCGCCTTCTCGATCGCCATCGGATCCGCGCCGGCGATTAGGCCAAGTTGGCGCGCCTTCTCGATCGCCTCGCTTCGGCCTGAGACACCGAGCTTCCGATAGACCGAGATCGCCTGACTCTTGACGGTGTTACGGGTGACGAACAGCCGATCGCCGATCTCGCGGAAGGAGAGGTGGCTCCCCAGCAGTGGAAGAATGCGCAGTTCGGCTCGGGTGAGCCCTGCTTCGCCGATTGCTCGTGCCTCGCGGAGTTCGTCGAGTTCTCGCTGGAGGCGCGCGCACGAATCTCCCAGGACTCCGAGATCCGTGTGACGGCTGAGGATCTCGAATGCTTCGGCAAGCTGTGCCTGCGTCTCGCAAGGATCGCGGAGCGTAATGAAGGCACGGGCAAGCTCAAGCCTCGCCTGGACAGCGAGCCACGGCAATGCGACAGGCAGCGAGCCCGCAAGCCTGCGTGCCACTGCGAGCTCTTCCTGCGCCTGTTCAAAGTCGCCGTGCCGTAGCAGCGCCCGCGCAATCACCGCTCGCTCCACGACCTCGCTGATCGCGTCGACTGGGGACGTGGAGTCGGCCTCCCGCGCGTCTGCGGCGAGCAGGTCGGCTGCGCCCAGATCGCCGCGCTCGCTAGCGAGGATCGCACGCTGCAGGATCGCACCTGCGCGTGCACCGGACGCCCCGAAGGTCTCGGCCTCCCCCGCCTCGGCCAGCTCGACGTCGGCGCTCGCGAAGTCACCGCGTAGCGCTAGAGCGGTCCCGTGAAGCAGCAGCGCTGTCGGCCGCCAATAGCTCGCAACCGGTAACTTGGCGAGCGCCTGCTGCGAGTCAGCGAGCATTTGCTCGACACCGTCATCGCAGAGTGCGGCGCGCAGTAGCGAGATCCACGGCAGCAATGATTTGCTCCCATCGGGGAGCGTGCGCTTCAGACGGCTGCGCTCTGCCGCTGCAAGCCAATGCCGGGCCTCGCTCGACCGGCCCTGACTGGCGTGCTTCCACGCGCCGAGAAGTGCCACTACCGGGTAGCGCTCCAGCTTGCGCCCCTCGAAGAGATGGAGCCAGCCGACTTCGGCTGCCCCAGGCGCCCCGTTGGGGGTCGGCAGTGCGAGCGACTCAACGAGATGCGCGACCCTGTCCAGGTCATTGGTCGCCGCGGCGTGCTCGATCGCGGCGTCGAGATCCCCGTGCGTCTCGAACCAGTCGGCGGCGCGTCCATGGAGCGCAGCGACTCGCTCGGGTTCATGGCGAGCGAGCTCGCTCCGGAGCAGATCTCGAAACAACCCGTGATAGCGGAACGCCCCCCGGTGATGATCGAGCGGCACCAGAAACAGGCCATCATTCTCGATCGACTCGAGTACCGAAACAGCATCGCCGCGTCCCAGGACCGCGTCGCAGAGCGGGGCCGACAGCGGTTCGAGAATCGAGCTTTCTCTGAGAAACGCCAGTCGGTCAGGAGGCAGCGACGCGAGACACTCGACCCGGAAGTAGTCCGCAAGGTAACGGTCGTCGCCTGCCGGGAGAGCCTTGTACTCGCGGGCGGCCAGGGCGGCCAGGCACAAGCCTGCGGCCCACCCCTCACACCTCTCGAGAAGCTCTATGACTTCACCCGCGTTCAGGTCGACACCGAGTGCGCACACCAAACTCAGTGCCTCGCTGCGGTTCAAGGCGAGCTGCTCAGGGCCGACCTCTAACAAGCGACCTCGGGCGCGAAACGCAGCAAGCGGGAGCCCCACAGCCGAGCGACCCGCGAATGCCATGGTCGAACCCTGTGGGAGGTGCTCGGACAACGTCGAAAGAACCTCGAGAGCGGTCGGCGATCTCAACCGAGACGCGTTGTCAAGGACGAGCACGAACGGAGACTTGCGCGCAGTGATCGCGGCCGCCAGCCTCGGAACGGCAGTCGTCCAGACGGACCCGTTCAACGAGCAAAGCCCCGCCGACAAAGAAGAATCAAATGGTTCCACGCATTCGAGCGCGGCCGCGATGTCTCGAAGGAGCACCATTGCGTCGTTGTCGCGCTCGTCAATCGAAAGCCATGCGCAAGCACGTCCGTCCCGTTCAGCCCACTGGGAGAGGGCAGTCGTCTTGCCATAGCCGGCCGGCGCCATCATCATCACCACGGGAATCCCCGCTGAGGTTCTCAGGCGATTGATGACGGCGGTCCGCGGAATGCTTCCCGGTCTCGGCTCCGGCGCGACCACTTTCGCCGGGAGGCATTCGAACTGGAGCTTTGTCGCGGTCGCCATTGCCCGCGAGTATCCAGAGAGAGGGTCGCCGCGACAAGGGTGTGGCCACGCCTCTTTGTCGGGGTAGACAACCGAGGTGCGCACCACCGGCAGCACACGTGCGCGCACCCGTTGGTCGCGAGGTCGCGCTCTAAACCGCCGAAGATGAAGCACAACGATAACCCTTCGGAAGGCCCTGACCTTCGGTCAACACCCCCTCGAAATTCACGTGTGCGCACTCTGGCGTCTCGGGCCACCGGGCTGGAATCATGTTCGTCCCCGAATGGCGACGTTCAAGCAACCCATCAGCCGCATGCACGGCACCGTAAGCGTGCTTGTCGTCGATGATCACGAGCCGTTTCGGATGGCGATGCGAAAGCTGGTCGAGGCCGCGCCTGGATTCGAGACGGTGGGCGACGTCGATTCGGGTGAGCTTGCCGTGGTCGCCACGCGCGATCTGAACCCGGACGTCGTCTTAATGGACGTCGACATGCCCGGCCTCGGCGGCATCGAGGCCGCCACGCAGATCAAGCAAGAACGGCCGTCGACCGTCGTTGTGCTCGTCAGCGCCACCCACCCCGACGACCTTCCCCGGCAAGCCGCAGCCTGCCCTGCCGACGAGATCATCTGGAAGTCGAGTCTGCGTCCTGCTCTGCTCGGGCAGATTTGGCGCACCAAGGGGTAACCTTTTCGGGGTGGCAATCCGCCTCGTGCTCGCAGAGGACAATTTCATTGTACGCGAGGGCATAGTCCGGATCCTCGAAGGGATCAAGGATGCCGATCTCGTGGCGAGCTGCGGCGATCTGGACGAGATTCGGAACGCGATCGAGGAGACAAGCCCTGACCTCGTCCTGACCGACATCCGCATGCCGCCGACGAACACGGACGAGGGGATCCGGCTAGCGAGCGAACTCTGGTTGACCCACCCCGACATCGGCGTGGTCGTCCTTAGTCAATACGCTGAGCCGCTCTATGCAAGCGCCCTCTTTGACCAAGGATCGGACGGTCGAGCGTACCTCCTCAAGGAGAGGCTGAAGGAGCGTGACGCGCTCGCGCACGCGCTTTCCGAGGTTGCGGCTGGTGGGTCGGTCGTTGACCCACGTATCGTCGAGGAGCTGCTCGCTTTCGAGCGCCGACGGCAGGACTCGCGTCTCGACCAGCTCACTCCTCGCGAGCTCGAAATTCTGGCGCTAATTGCCGAGGGCAAGAGCAACAGCGCGATCGCGACCTCGCTCGTGATCACAAAACGGGCCGTCGAACGGCACATCAATGCGATTTTCTGGAAGCTTGGGCTCGGCGAGTCGGAGGACGTGAGCAGGCGGGTGAGCGCGGTACTGCTCTACCTAGGTAGCTACTAGCTCCGAGCGGCGGGGCGCAAATAGCGGCGGCCACTCCTTCCACAGCGTTGCCCGACTCACCGCTACAGCGGCGTCGTACCCCTCGCGGCGACCTGACCGGGCCGATCTCGGCAAGCAGGTCGAGGGTATGGACGTACGCAGAAGAGTTCCGGACAACGCGTCACGATAAGGCGTTCGGGACGGCTTCATCCAGAATGGATGAGGCAGGCGCACCACGCCCTTGCTGTAATCCCGTTCGCGTGTGTGTGTGACGTAACGGAATTACGGTGAAATATGGGGCGTCGCGGCTCGAACGGTTCCTGCGCGCCACCCGTCGAGGAGTAAAAGGAGAATTCCATGACACAGAGTCATCTCGTCATCGACTTCCCGATTAAGGGTCCTGCCAGCGCCAAGGCGCTGCCCAATGAGTTGCCCGCGCTGATGCCGGATCTGGCAAGAGCGCAGGACGATCTCGGCACTGTGCATTTCTCTCGGTTCATGGTCGAGGGAGACGAGAAGCTTCTCTTCCTTTCGGACATCGATGGTGAGGGCGAAGAGCATATTGAGCGGCTCGTGGAAAGTGTAGGCCCCGTCCTCGACGCCATCTTCACACACGTGGCCGACCCTCCAGCCACCCCCGTGGCCACTGACCCTGAAAGAGCCGTCAAGTGGCTGAAGCGTCACGTCCGCGAGCCGATTGATACGTATTTCGCTTACGAGGCATCGGTTCAGGAGGTGAAGGCCTCTGCTCGTGCTGCAGACTTCACGGGTAGTACCGAGCAGGGTTATTTGCTCATGTACTGGACATTCAAGTCTCGCCTGCAAGCCTTTGCGCTCAAGTTGATCGCCGGAGCTATGGTCGGAGAGAAAAGCGACCAAGCGTCGGATTCGATCGGGACGCTACATGTCGCTCATTTTGTGCCATTCGAGAAGAACCACATAGGCTTCTTCACCATCTACGATGGTGATGTTGCGAAGTACATCCAGGACTTCGCAGACAAAGGCGCCTTTATTTTCGACACTCTTTTCCCGCATGTTGTTGGCGCTCCGCCGACCCCGGTTGCAAAGAACGCTCAAGCGTTCTATCAGTGGGCATTGGACAACAACTATCCGGCCATCGGGTTCTACAGCGCCTATCCCGGCCTCTCGGTTCAAGACATCCGGGCGCTTCTAGCCGATTACCAGAAGGCTCCAGCGGCCGCCGCTGGATAGCATTCGGCAGCCCGATGATCACAAACCATGATCGACGCCAAGGTCGGCGTTGGCCAGGGGGTAGAGCTTACGAGGAGAACCGACGTTGAAGGGGCCTGGTCTCCTTCGGCGGTTGCTCGGTCGAGCGGTGCACAAACCTCCCGGGACCGCCGGCGAATCGACGGCCGTGCAATCGTCGGCGCTCGACCTCACCGACATCCAGGGTTTTATTCTCCGCGGTTACAGGATGCCGTTGGTGCGGCATTTCTTGCTAGCGGTAGGAACTCCGGCGCAGGCGCGCCGACAGCTTGGACGGCTCGTGAACGGCAACGAATCCGCGGTTCCGCAGATCACCACTGCCGAGGACTGGCACGTAGGGTTCGGGCCCGGACCGAGATGATCCGGCGGAAGCGCCGCGTCGCAAGCCCGATTATTGCCTCAACATCGGCCTCACGTGGCCCGGACTCGTGGCGCTAGAGGTTGAGAAACACGTCCCAACGGTGTCGTTCGAGTCGTTCGGCGCCTTCATCGAAGGAGCCGCGCACCGGGCGGAGTCGGTCGGCGACACCGGAGCAAGCTCGCCCGAGAACTGGATCAGGGCGTTTCGAGAAAGAGGCGATCATGTCCTCGTGACGCTCCACACGATCAGCCCGGAGGCGATGACGAGGTACAGCGACCAGCTGTGTGCCTGGCTTACCGAGGGCGATGCCTTTCGAGAGACCTGGCGCCAGGACGGAATGGCGTTGATCGAGATCCAAGACGGCCAACCGGTGCCGACTACCAAGATCCACTTTGGATATACCGATGGAATTAGCACGCCCACCATTCGCGGCGGCCCCGAGCACTACCATCCCGATCGCCAGCAGCCATGCGAGCCGTGGCTCTTTGTCTTGCGGGAAGACGCCCAGAACTACATGGTTCCCGAGCCGCAAGAACTTGGCCTGAACGGCAGCTTCGCGGTTTTCAAAAAGGTCGAGACCGACGTGGTCGGATTTGAAGAGTTTCTGCAGTCGAAGAAAGACAAGATTGATCCCGAGCTGTTGGCCGCAAAGATGTGCGGGCGCTGGCGGAACGGCGTCCCTCTCGCGTTGTCACCAGAGACGGATAAGCCTGCGGGCGGAATCCCGCCCGAACAGCTGAACGACTTCGAGTATGTCAACGGCGATGGTTCGGGAGATCCGAAAGGGCTGCACTGTCCCGTCGGCGCGCACATACGCCGCGTCAACCCACGGGGTCAGCCAATCGCGGGCCAGGGTCTGCCGGGCGGGAGCAACAATTCCCATCGACTCATTCGTCGTGGTCTGCCGTACGGGCCGACCTATGACCCGGCGAAACCTTACGATGGCGTGGAGCGTGGGATGCTCTTTCATTTCATCAACGCCAACATCGAAAACCAGTACGAGTTCGTGCTTCGGCGTTGGGTAAATGACAGCGAGTTCGCCGGCGCGGTCAGGCTTCACCCCAGGTCGAAGGATCCACTGATCGGCAATCAGGACCAATCGGCAAGCATTTTTGTCATGCCGCAGGCAAATGCGGGGCCGGCGACCGAGATGACGGGTCTGGGGGCCTTCACAACCACCAAAGCCGCTGCGTACATATTCCTGCCGAGCGTCACGGCGATCAGATTTCTCGCCGAGTTGGGAGTTGGAGCGTGACTCGTCGGGATGCGGAGTCGCGTGGTGACGGATGGACGGCGTCCACGCTGGGTGGAGACGCTGGCGGTACGGGCGGGAGTCGTCTGGCCGCCGCGCGCGAGTGGCTGAGCTACCGGGCCGAGAATCGGTTCGCGCGGCTCGCGCTCCTCTGGTTCAGGCGCTACTTCGAGGCGAGCCGTAACTCGGGCGCAGCGGCATCAGCCTATGTGACGTTGTCAGTGCTACCCACGGCGCTCGTCATCATCGCGATCTTTAACCTCGCCCACGACGACGAGAGTGCATTTGCAAACCGCTTGATCGCGCACATGAACCTCAGCGGGTCGACGGCGAGCCTCGTGCAGGATCTCTTTGGCACGACCTCCAACAATTTGCTTGCCGCCTCCGTCACGATCGTGATCGGCTTCCTGGTCTGGGGACTCGGGATCGGTCAGCTTTACCAAGGCGTCTACGCGCGCGCCTGGCACGTCGAGGTGGGAACCGCAGCCGACCAGGTTCTATTCGCGATCTGGTTCTTCGTCCTCAGCGGGCTCCTCGCGCTCATGACGGGTTCCGCGTCGGAGCTTCGCGCCAAAGGCTGGCTCGTGGCGCTGCCGATCTGGATCGCCGGCTCGATGCTGTTCTGGCTCTGGACTCCGCGCTTCTTCCTGCATCGCAGCATCTCGACCCGCTCGCTCCTGCCCGGGGCGCTGCTCGCAACATTCGTTGTCATGGGGACCGTGGGTACCTCGCCGCTCTGGATCGGGCCTGTCTTGAATCAGGACGCGAAGGCGTTTGGCTCGTTCGGCGTCGTCCTCGCACTCTTCGCATACGTCCTAATCGTCGTCACCATTTCGATGGTCTGCGTCGTCTTTGCGCCGGTCTGGGCCGAATGGCGACAGGACGAGAGTGACCGGAAAGCGGTGGCCGCAGCCGTGCGCCCCGCCGCTGGGAGTTAGGAGCAGGTCATCTGAACGATTCCAGTGGAACCGGCACCACAAACCCCGCCCCGGGACGCCCAAGGGGCGGTGCTCTGCTCGCTATTGGCCTCGGCGTGGTTCTGCTCGTCCAGGCGGCGTTCGTGCTTTCGTACGTGGGCGCGCTTCACGATCCGAAGCCGCACCAGGTGGCTGTCGGTGTGGTCGGCTCCTCGCCGCTTCCGGCCGCGGTTGGTCATGCGTTTTCGCTGAAGCTCACACAGTATTCCGACGAGTTGGCGCTCGATCGTGCGATCGACGATCGGAAGATCGACGGAGCGTTCGTGGCCAGCGCGACGGGCTCGACGCTGATCATCGTGCCGGCCGCGGGAGCGCCAATGGCCTCTGCTCTGGTCGGTGCATTCACCGCGGCGGGGGCCGCGCTGGGGCAGAAGATCGCGATTGTCCAGTCGCATCCGCTGCCCGCGGGCGACGCTGGTGGGAACGTGTCGTTCCTCGTGGTGATGGCACTGATCGTCGGCGGGTATCTCTCTTCGACCATCGGCATGGCGTTCGGCGGGCCCACGACGTCTCGGCGGCGGCTCGGCTCGCTCGCGGTCTGGCGCCCTTCTCGGAGCGCTTCTCACCGACGTGTTCGCCGGCCCCCTGCTCGGAGCGATTCCGACGTCGAAGTTTGTTCGTGCTCTGGGGCCTCTTCGTGCTCATCATGATGGCCGCCGCCTTCTGCGACTGCCGCGCTCCAGTGGGTGCTCGGGGCCGCCGGCACGCTCATCGTCGTCGTTCTTTTCGTGATCTTTGGCGCGCCCGCCGCGGGTGGCGCGGTTCCGTCGCCCTTCCTGCCTGCATTCTGGCGAACCTTCGGGCCGTGGCTGCCGGCAGGCGCCGGCACGACCGCGGTGCGAAACACGATCTACTTCGATGGGAACGCGATCGGGCGGTCGCTCCTCGTACTCGCCGCCTACCTCGGAGTGGGCGCTCTGGTCGTGATCGCGGTCCGCCAACGAAAACCGCCCGCGGCCACGGTGGTGGAGGCGGAGGCAACAGCATCCGCCGCCGTTGGCGCTGTCGTCGTGTGAACTCGCTCTCGATCGGTATGCAGAAAGTTCGAATGCGTCGGTCAATGGCGTTGAATCGACACGAGATCGAGATGTCTCCACTCGAGGTGTAACGGATATCCCGTGGCAATTAGATTGAGCCGTTCGCTGCTTATCCAGCCGCCGACTGGACATTTAGCCGCGAACCCGCGAAGATGATTTCTGCTCAACGATCGAATGAGATTCGTCGCCACGAAAGCGAGGAGGTCGACGCTGATTTCGACTATCGCGGTGGAGCCGGAGGTAGGCACGAAGTCGCTCGTTATCGTGACGCCGCTCGAGCGGCCGGGCGTTATTGCTGCCGTCGGCGTTTCCGCGCTCATCGCCGCGGCGGTCGGTGGAGCGCTCCTGACTACGAGCGATCACCTGCTTCATCCGCTCGCGTTCGGCCTGAAGGTCGCAGTCTTGGCCGTGTTGACGGTGGCGGCGGCGTTGTATTGGGTCATTCACCGACCAGGCAATCGCATCGCTCTGCTGTTGCTGATGCCCGCGTTCCTCCTGTCGTACTACCTCATTCTGGCCTTCCCGGAGGGAGGGCTGGTGGAGACTAGGGGGCGGCTCCTCTTCGTCGCGCTTGCTTGGACAGGGCTCGCCTCGTTCTTGCCGTGGTTCTTTTTCTCACCGGTGGTCTCCGGCGGCGCTCCACAGGCCGAATCGAGATGACGACGGCAGCCGTTTCTGCACCGCAAGTCACTCGGCCCAACGGCTTTCGCGCGGTCATACTGATTGCGGTCGCGGTGGCGGGGACCCTGGGGACCGTCGTGACGGTCTGGGCGGTCGCGAACAGCCCGATACTGGTCGACCCGACGGGGGACGCGATCTGGAGGAGCCTGTTCGTGTCGGTATATGTGGCCGTCGGTGCATACACCTGGTGGCGCCGGCCTCGCAGTCCGCTTGGGCCGGTCGTGGCCGGGGCCGGGTTGCTGTACAGCGTGACGTCGCTGAATGCTTCGGGAGCGCCGCTCGCCTACACGATCGGAATGGTCATGTGGGCCGCCTACATCGTCTACGTGGGCTACGTCTATCTGTGTTTTCCGCGTGGCCGACTCGAGTCCACGCTGGAGCGCGGTTTCATGCTGGCTTTCATGCTGAGCACGGTTGTGGTGTGGGGGCTTATCTTGCTGCTGTCTCCGACGCTTCCGGCGGGAGGCGATTTCACAAACTGCGGCACCAACTGCCCTGAAAACGCGTTGCAGATCGTCAGCGGGCACGCCGAAATCGCGAAGGCGCTCACCTCGGCGTCCGACATCGTCTTCACGATCGCGGCGATTGGCCTGGCGATGCTGGTCTACAACAAGGCGCGGTCCCCGTCGCGTCTGCGTCGGCGGGCGCTCGCGCCGCTGACCATCGCGGTGATCGTGGGGATTGTCGAGTTTGTGCTCGGGCTCGTCCTCCGTCCAGCCTTTCCGGCGACCATAGAGACTCTCAAGGTGATCAACGGTCTGGCCGGGGTGGCGGTTCCGGTGGCGATTTTTGCGGGCCAGCTTCGCGGGGATATGTTCGCGGCGGTGAGCCTTAGCCAGATCGTTGTTCGGGAAGGCGGAAAGTCGTTGACTCCCGCGGCGGTGCAGACGTTGATCGGAGACGCGCTCGGAGACCCGACTCTGAGCCTTTCCATTTGGACACCCGAACGGGCTGGGTACGTCGATGTCGACGGTGCGCCGATGGAGCTACCGCGCGACACCGATGTGCGCAGCGTGACCGAGGTCACCCGGCACGGACGGCCCGTGGCGGCGTTGATCCATGATCCCTCGCTCGATACCGATTCCGACGTTGTCCAGGGCCTGGCTGCGAGCTCGCTGATGCTGCTCGAAAACACACGCCTCATGGACGACCTGCGTGCGTCGCGCTCGCGTCTCCAAGAGACGGCCGTTCGTGAGCGACGCCGTCTCGAACAGGATCTCCACGACGGGGCACAGCAACGGCTAATGACGATCCTGGTAAGGCTCCAGCTGGCCCAGGACGGCACTCACGACCTTGATCTGGCTGCGCAACTCGAGGCAATCGGCGTCGAAGTCGAGGCGGCGATCGAGGACCTTCGCACGCTTGCGCATGGCATCTATCCTCCGCTGCTCCGGGACCGTGGGCTCCCCGATGCCCTTGCGGCAGTGGCGATGAGAGGCCCGATCTCCATCCGAGTCGCCGACGAAGGCATCGGCCGGTGCCCTGCGCCAATCGAGACCGCGATCTATTTCTGTTCGCTCGAAGCCATCCAGAATGCGATCAAGCACGCGGGCAGCGACGCTAGCGTCGTCGTGACGCTCGGACGCGACCAGGACGGCCTCCATTTCGCGGTCGCGGACGACGGCTTAGGAATGGACAGCAGACGCGGGAGCGATGGAATGGGCTTGATGGGCATGCGCGACCGCATCGGTGCCGTCGGCGGCGATCTGAAGATCATCTCGTCGCCCGGCCGAGGTATGAGCGTGCAAGGGATGATCCCGGACGTTGCCTCTGAAGGCGCACTGGCATGGTCGCAGGCGGAGCAAGCGTCCAGGCAGAGCGGCGACCCGCGACGTGCAATACCTCGGTGATACCCCGCCTGCGAGTTGAGCCGGCGAGTGTGAGCCCCGAATAGTCACCACCCAACCGCAAGCTTCCGCTTGGCGATAGCAACCATGCGTTCAAGCCAAAACCTAAAAAGTTCGAATCCCCAACGGCCCATTCGAACCCGTGCAGCGATGCGGAAATGGCTTGGTTGTGCGGGAAAGGCATGCCGGAGAGGTCGCCGATAGGCCTGGCGTGCCCCCACCGGTGCCCGGATCGCCCGCTACTTACGACCCTACCCCGGACAATTCCGCTCCGTCGACACTCTTGTCGACCGGATCCGTGCTCACACCTCGGTCGAAGAGGGCGACTGCCCGCCGGCTATCGCCGAGCACCCATTCTCCTTCGGCTGGCTCGGACGATGACGGTAGCGCTTCGGACCACTGCCCGCTCGCCGACCGGCAGAATCACCTTCATCCAAATTGGCCGATGCGCTTTCCTGTTTGCAACCCCACACTCGACGTCGCGAGTTTTATTCTGCGCAAATCCAAGGAGGAAACATGTGGTGGGGAATCGGAATTGGCGGTGCAATTCTCTATTTGGTTCTGTTGCTCACGATCGGGCTGATGACGCTGAGGAACGGTCACGGGTGGTTGTTCTTCTTCGGGATCTTCTTCCCCCTGCTGTGGCTTTTCGGGGCCTTCATGCGGTCGGATACGAATGCGGAACCGGCTACCTAGCCGAGTGCCTCATCGGTGCCCCACGAACGCGCCGTTACGCTGACATCCTCGTGATTTACGCGCTCGCATCGCATCCAAGGACGGTGTCGTCCTGAGCAGGATGGCTTGGAGCATCGTTCTCGTCGCTTGCGGCGTCGGTCTGGCTGTGCTGGTCGGCGTCCTTGGCACACGAAATGAGCCGAGCACGAGCAATGCTGAAACGGTCTCGTCGCTGTGTATCAGTCTGGAGACCGTGGACAGCTCGGCTCATGCTTTGACAAGCATCGACCCGAGCACTGCGAGCGACGCTGACTATCAGGCCGATGTGACCATGGTCCAGAACGCCTGGAACCAGGTCCAGTCCGACGTGCAGGCGGGTCAGATCGCGCCGACCAGCGAGCTCGAGGGCGCCTGGTCGAGCTTCTCCTCGGCAGTCAAGAACGTCCCGACCACCTCGTCGGTGAGCGACGCTGTCTCGTCTGTCAGTCCGTCGGCGCAGACCCTCGCCTCAGCAGCCGAATCCACGGAGTCGCAGCTTTCAGTCTGTAGTTCCTCCGCGTCCTCCGGAACGACGTTCACGTCGTCCACGACGACGACCACACCGTAGTGGCGCGGGGACCTGGCCGCGGTCTCTTGGGCCGCAGCAACCGTCCCCATCGCTGGAATCGAACTCGGCCCCTGACCCGTTGCGTCTCAGGTTGTGGAGCGGAAATAGCCTGGACGAAGCTTGAGCTCACGGCCCGGTTACCCGGCCCGCGCCCGAGGTCGCACCAAGGTCGCACACCTATGCAAGACGGGGTCATCTGCGGTCACGGGCGACACCGAGAATCGGCTCAGTTGAGCGGAATCTGAGCGCATGACTCTAAACCGCGGCGTCCCTCGTAATGACGAACGCGAGCGACGTCAGGGGCTTGAGCGACGATCGAACCGTCCAGTATCAGGCGTGTCTCCTGCGTCGGCCGTCACCGCGCCGGCTCGCCGCGTGCCCTCACTGGTGCCCGCACAAACGCAGAAAATATCCTGATTTCCAGGCAGGTTCGAATCCTTCGCGGATCAAACACAAGCGCGTCTTTCGAGACAAGGGCGCCGCGCCCTCGCCTCATCCGTTCAGGGTGAGGATGCCCCGGTTGTGGCAACAGGCTCGGGCGACTTCTCCTTCGACGAATACCCCACGGCAGCCTCAGCCACCAAGCACCCCTCACGCGCTTACGGCGCTCACGAACAACCCGCTCGGGTCCTACACTTAGGGCTGGGCGAGGCGCGCAGCCGGCACGTCACGAGCGAGCACCGGCGGGCTGTCGGGAACCGTGCCGCGAACCTGCGTACCTTCCCCGGGTCGGGAGGTGATCTCGAGCCGTCCGCCGACCGCGCCGACACGATCGTGCATGCTGGTCAAGCCGACGCCGTCGGCTCCCAGTCGGGCTCCCATTCCAACCCCGTCGTCGGCAATTGTGAAGTCGATCCCGCCTTCCCGGCGTCCGAGGTCCACCGTGACCCGAGCGCCCGGTCCCGCATGCTTCATCGCGTTCTGGATCGCTTCGAGGGAACAAAAATAGATCGCCCCCTCGATGGGAGCGGAGCACCGCCCGAGCCCGACGTCGGTCACCTGAATCGGAATTGGAGCCGTCATCGCGAGAGAACGGAGAGCATCAGCGACACCTCGCTCGCGCAGGACGCGGGGGTAGATGCCGCGTGCAAGGGTTCGGAGATCCTCGACCGCGGCGGCCGCATCCGCCTGGACATCCTGCAGTTGCTCGGCGAGATCATCACTTGCGGGAAGATCCTGAGCGAGAGCGAGCTTCATCTGAATCGCCATCAGCCGCTGCTGGGCGCCATCGTGGAGATCGCGTTCGAGGCGACGTCGCTCGCGTTCTGCGGTCTCGACGATTCGCGTCCGCGAAGAACGTAGTTCGGCTGTCCTCGACTGGAGCTCGGATTCGAGCCGTCCGCTTTCGAGGGCGAGCACGACTGATTGGCCTGCAGCCTCGAGGAGCTCCGGGTCGGTGTCGAGCGCCGGGTCGTGCACGATGTACCCGACTATCCCGCCGTCGTGCTGAAGCGCCGTTATCGACCGTCCGCCGTCCGCCGTCCGCGCCTCGTCGAATGCATGGCCATGCGAGTCGACGAAGAACCCGCTTCCAGGTGACACCTCGAACTCGAGCTCGAGCACCGGGTCGTCGAGCGCATCAGCGACAAGTGCTCGCAGATGGGCCGCATCCTGTTCCTGGCCGAGTCTCCGCATGATCGTCTTGAGCGCCACACCGGCGAAGAGCATCGCCTGCCAGATCGCCAACAGGAACCCGAGCGAAAGCGAGATCCGACCCGCGGTCACGACCCAGCCCAGCGTCTTGGCCGTCTGCGCGTCGATCGAGAGCAGCCCGACCGTGTGAGCTCTGAAGACCGCGAGGGGAACTGTCAGAAGCAACCCGGGCACGTACACGGGAATCAACGACCGCCGCCGAGGACGAGAGGCTCGTGCGAGCCGATAGAGCAAACCTGCGGCGATCGCAGCTTCAACCACCATCGCGAAGTAGTCCTCCCACCTACCGAAGCCGCTTGCGATCCCCGGGTTGTCGGCGATCATCAAGCGGGTTGCTTGGACAGCTCGTGCAGCCCCCCTGCGGGGAACCGCCGCCGACTACCGGCGAGAAGAAGAACCACGGAAGAAACGAGGCGAGCCCGGTCCATGCCAGTGCGACGAACAGCACCCGCTCGAGATTGCCGACCAGCCGCCCCTCCGGGAAGGCGAGGAGGAGGTAGTACATGAGTAGGAACGCGGGCATCTCGAAGAGCACACCGACGCTGAAGAGCAGCGGCGAGGTGGATCCTTCCAACGAGATCACTGCCGTGGCGGCTGCATACGCCAGCAAAAGGAACGCGATGCGATTGCCCGGCCGGTGAACGGCCCAGTAGAGAGCCGAAGAGACCGACAGCACCACAATGACCGCGACTTCGAGGCCATACGCGATCGGGTGCGCCAAGTGATCGCTTGTCGCCAGGAACAGCCCTCCGCCCACTCCCACGACGAGGCCCGATATCCCTACCCAAGCCCTCACATCACGCCGCTCCAGTGGCGCCGCAAAAACGAACGTTGTCGTGCGTCCTTCCGGCTTCACCGCGATTGTCGACATCGGTCGACCCTTTCGATCTCGTTGCGAGGATCTACAGGTATTTCGGGCGAGAACAGGAACATCTTTGCGGATCTGCTGCCGTGTGTCCACATCGGGGCGTATCGGTCAGCTAAAAGGCCCTCCGCCCAACCCGAACGACATCCGGCGAGCACGCCCCGCTATCCGAACCCCGCCCCCGCAAGAAACCCATGAAACTGCTCGCCTCCTTCCCTCGTGCCAGGAGCATCTCTGTCGACCCGCACTCCGCCGCATCGAGACCGGCCGCCGGGAAAATGTTCAGAATCAGCTCGAGCCTCGCGTGACACAAACGCCTCCCGCAGCCGCCTCTCGGCCTCTTTGGCGGCGATTGCTCAAACCTGCGCTCACGATGGCAGCGCTACTGGGCTCGAACCAGCGACGCCAGCTTGTCGATGCGCCTTCACTTCACTACCCCCCGACGCCGGAGGTGCGCCAACCGGGGCGCGGTAGAGCGTGAGCACCAAGTGAACACCATCTGGCTAAACGTCCAGAGGACTCACTTCAAGCGGATCCTCGGTTCGTTCGAATCCCACAAGGGGCAAATCGAACCCAAAAAAAACCCCCGTATGCAGGGGTTGTTCGGGTAAGGCCCATACGGGATTCGAACCCGTGCCGCCGCCGTGAGAGGGCGGTGTCCTAGGCCACTAGACGAATGGGCCGCGCTAGGAGCGGCAGTTTACCGGCTCGGCCCCTGCCGTCGTTGAGGAGACGACTTGGGCGACCGCTCGAAGACCGCGAGCATCGACGCACGCCAGCGTTCGCCGGACGAGCGTCTCTACACGCCTCTTCCTTAACCTGTCCCTCGCTGAAGCACGGCCGGAAGGAGACGTGATGCAGGTAGAGATCGGCCTCACCCTCGCGCTGATCTCGGCCGTCGCAGTCAACTGGGCCTACTCCCGGGAGCACGACGCGGCCGCCGGGATGCCGACGTTCTCGGCGCGACGCCCGCGCCAGTTCGTGACCTCGCTGCTCGGCGACCGGAAGTGGGTCGCCGCTTTCGGAACCGAAACCGCCGGCTGGCTCGTCTACGTCGCGGCGCTTCGGCTCGCCCCGCTTTCGCTCGTCCAGGCCGTGGGGGCCTCCGGAATAGCCGTTCTCGCTCTTGCGACGGCGCGCGGGCATCCCGGGCAGGCTCGCTCGTCGAGAGCAAATCGCGGTCATGGTCGCGATTGTCGGGCTCGTTCTCCTGTCGCTCTCTCTCGTCAACACCGAGCAGCCAGATCGCACGCCGGACTGGGCTGCGGTCGCGATCTGGCTCGGCTGCACCGTCGGCGCCGCCCTCATCCTTGCGATTGCCAGGCCGAGGCTCGCACGCGGGCCCGCGCTCGGCCTCGCAGCAGGGCTGCTGTTCGCCGGCGGCGATATCTCGGCCAAGCTCGTCACCTACGGCGGCCTCTGGTTTCTCGCGCTGCTGAGCCTGATCGGCTGCTACGGCCTCGGCACGAGCCTCCTACAGGCAGGCTTCCAGCACAGCAACGCGCTGACAGCCGCCGGGCTCGCGACGCTTGCATCGAATGCTGTGCCCATCGCCGCGGGATTCGTCGTCTTCGGGGAACAGCTCCCCGCAGGCGCGAAGGGCGGGCTCCAGGTCGCAGCGTTCAGCTCGCTCGTCGTCAGCGCCATCCTGCTCGCGCGGACCCGCGGCACCAGCAGCCCCGCCGGCAGCGAACCGGGCTAACGGCTCAGGCGCCGACTTCGTGGAGTAGCGGCGCCGTGTCGAACGGGTCGAAGCCGATGCGGGCCGCAATCTCCTCGGACGAGGGCTTCGTGCCCTCCCAGAAGAGCCCGCGCAGGAACTCGCCGGTCGCGGGGTTGTGCCACCAGTCCGGGCCGATCGTGTCGATCAGGTAGCGGCGGAGCTGGGCCGAGCGGATCCAGGCGCGCAGGTAGTCGGCCGAGTAGAAGCCGGCGTCCATGTCGGACAGGTAGGCACTCGAGCGGTAGCGGACGCCGGTCGCAGCAGTGAGCAACTCCTCGTAACCCTCGGGGCTTCCCCCGGACTCCGGGAACCGTGTCCAGAACGCGAGCTCGAAGCGCAGCTTCGCCTCGTAGCGGCGGAAGAGCACCGCCTCGAGGAACGTGGTCGCCTCGGCGTTCTGCGCGGCCTGCTCGTCCGAGAGGCCGAAGTAGCGTGCGTGCCACTCGGGCTCGCGGGAGATCGCCTCGACGATGTAGGAGTAGATCTCGGTGAGCGCGTTGTCTCGCGCGAGGCGGCGGAACGCGATCGGGAGCGACGGATCGACCCCGGCGAAGTGGAGCGCGTGGCCGGCCTCGTGCAGGAAGGCCTGATAGTCGTGCAGACCGCCCTGGGCGCGCGTGATCAGGTGAACGATGCGAGGTGGGTCGCTCGCCATCACGCAGGCGCGGGGCGACTTCTGCGGGCGATCGTCGAGATCGAGCTTGATGTTGGGGTTTGCGGCCATGTCGAAGCCCATCGCCAGCAGCGTCTCGAGGCAGACCTCCGTCGCGCGCTCCTTCGTGTACGTCGACTCGAGCGGCGAGAGCCTGCGCATGTAGGCCATGTGGTAGCTCGACGGCACGGCGGGGTGCCCAGGGCCGAGCAGACGCTCGAACCAGCGGTCGCGGAGCGGCACATACGAGGCTGCCATCGCGTCGCTCGCATCCGAGAGAACACCCGAGAGCTCATGGAGCGAGATGCCCTTCTCCTCCTCGTTCCGCACCACCGGAGCAGCGATCCCGGAGAACTCGGCCTCGAGCTCCTCGCCAGCGTTCAGCAGCTCCAGCCGATCGGCGTTGAACTCTGCGCTCGCCTCGGCCTGAACCTGGCCCAGCTCCTCGCGATCGGCGTAATCGGTGAGCAGCGCGAGCTGCGCCTGCGCGGTGCGAAGCGGCATCTCCTCGCCGCGGAACGTCACCCTCGCAGCCAGGATCCGGTTCTCGAACTCGTCGTAGCGCTCAACGAGCGAATTGGTGATCAGTCCGCCCTCGCAGGTCTTGCGCAGGCGGTAGAGCCGCTCGCGCTCGTCGCCCACCGCGTCGGCCTCGGCCTCGCGCAGCGCCTCGAGCTGGCCGCGGCTGAAGAGATCCTCGTAGCGCGCGACGATCGCCGCCTGCTCGGAGGTCTCCTTCTCCCCGACCCGCACCGCGCGCGCCTCCTCGGACCGCTCGAACATGTACTTGCCGAGACGGTCCTCGTATTCGGCGGGGGTGCGAACGACTGCGGTGGCCACGGGCCTACGCTAGCCCACGGGAACAACGTGCTGCCGCGCCAGCTCGACTAGCTCGGCGGGCTCGAACGGCTTCGGGACAACGGCGCTCGCGCGGCCTTCGTACCCGGCCACATCGACGGTCCCGCTGACGAGCACGACAGGGATCCCGGCAGCGCGAAGCTCGTCGAGCAACTCGTCCGATGCGCCCGAGCCGAGATGAAGGTCGAGCAGCACGAGACCCGGCCGCTCGCCGGCGACAGCCGCCCTCGCCTCGTCCACCGTCGCTGCCTCGATGACCCTGAAACCATCGAGCTCCAGATTCACCCGGCAGACCATGCGCAAAGCGGCGTCGTCCTCGACCACGAGCACCGAAGCTGCGGGGGCATCCATGCCGCGGCGATCGTACTCGATTGACCGGCGCGCTAGTATGGCGCCGTGGCGCCCGAAACTCAGTTGGGGGAGCGCTACGCTACCCAGGTCGGTGAGCTCTGGACAGGGCTTTCGCAGACGCTTGCCCGCCTGGAGGCGATCGCAGGCACCCCCGAGCTGCTCGAGCACGACGAGGCGCTCGCGGCGCTCCGGCGCCTTCAGTACCGCCTTCACTCCGCCAGCGAGTCCGTTCTCGGGCTTTCGCCTCCGGTTGCTGCCGCTCCGGCACATACCGAGCTCGCCGCGGCACTTGCGGGCGCGCGCGACGCCACCGGTGAGGTCGTCGAGGCTGTCGACCTGACGGGCAGCCGCGGTGTCGACGTGATGCTCCACGAATGGCGTGGGGCGCTCTTCCGCGTTCGCCTCGCTCGACTGCGCTTGACCGGCCCATCGAGCCGCCCTGGTGAACGCGGTGAGGAGATCCCGAAGCTCCATGCGCCGCTCGTCGCCTCCGGCCTCACGGTCGCCGGGGCCGCCGCGTTCGCGGTCGGTGCGACCTCCGGCCCCTGGCCGCTCTGGGTCGCTGGGATGCTCGCGGTCTGCCTGTCGCTACTGCTCTATCGCCCGTAGCCGCGCGAGCGACTCGTCGCGACCGAGCAGCTCGAGGCTCTCGAAGAGCCCGGGCGAGACCTTCGACCCCGTGACCGCAAGCCGGATCGGGGCGAACGCCTCACGCGGCTTCAGCCCCTCGGCCTCGGCAAACGCTCGCAGCGCCTCCTCGATCCCGGCCGCGTCCCACGGATCGACAGCCGAGAGCGCTTCCGCGGCAGCCGCACACACGACCGGATCGGCCGCCCCCGGTGAGACCGGCTCGAAGAGGAAGCGCACGAACTCCGGGTACTGCGAGAACTTCTCGATCTTCTCCTGAACGAGCGGCACCGTCTGGCGCACCCGCTCCTCGGGCCACGCAACTCCCTGCTCTCCAAGCCAGGTGAGCAGTGCCGCGGCGTAGGCGTCCTCCGAGAGCTCGCGGAGATGCACGCCGTTCAGCCAATCGAGCTTCTGGTAGTCGAAGGTCGACGGGCTCGGCCCGACGCGGTCGAGCGAGAACCGCTCGACGAGCTCTTCCGGGCTCATCACCGTCGTCTTGTCGTCGAAGCTCCAGCCGAGCAGAGCGAGGAAGTTCATCATCGCCGCCGGGATGTAGCCATCCTCGCGGAACGAGTCGATCGCGACCGCGCCGTGACGCTTCGAGAGCTTCTTGCCGTCGTTCCCGTTCACATCGGGAAGGTGGGCGTACACCGGCAGCGTCGCGCCGAGCGCCATGAGGATGTTGATCTGCGTCGGCGTGTTCGAGATGTGGTCGTTCCCGCGGATCACATGCGTGATCCCGTCGAGCATGTCCTCGACCGGCGAGGCGAAGTTGTAGGTCGCGCGACCGTCGGAGCGGACGATCACGAGGTCGGCGAGGTTCTCGTTCTGGAACTCGATCCGGCCGCGAACGGCGTCGTCCCAGCCGACGACGCCCTCGTCCGGCATCCGGAAGCGGATCGCGCCCTCGTCGAGATAGGCCTTGTCTTCCTCGACGAGCCGCTCCGCGTAGGTGCGCACCTCGTCCATCCGGTCCATCTGGAACGTGACCGGGCCGTCCCAGTCGATCCCGAGCCACCTGAGCGACTCCTGGATCTGCTCGGTCGCGTCGGCGACCTCGCGGCTCGTGTCGGTGTTCTCGATCCGGAGGCGGCACTCGCCGCCATGCTGGCGCGCGAAGAGCCAGTTGAAGAGGAACGTTCGGACACCGCCGACGTGCAGGAAGCCGGTCGGGCTCGGGGCCATGCGGACGCGAACGTTCACCTGGGCATCGTAGGTGTCGCGCCCCGCCCGTAGGATCACCAAGGGTGAGACAGCAACAGGGCCGCGGGGCAGGGGCGACATTCGCCGCCGGCGGCGTCTATCTGGCCGTCTCGTTCGCGTACTTCGGCATTCCCGTCCTCCACCACTTTCGGCGCGACCTCATCGGCGGCGGCAGCGACCCGCAGCTCTTCGTCTGGTCGCTCGGCTGGTGGCCGCACGCGGTGCTGCACGGGCAGAACCCGATCGTCACTCACCTGCTCTGGGCGCCGCACGGAAGCAACCTCGCCTGGGCGACGTCCGTCCCCGGGCTCGCCGCGCTGCTCGCGCCGGTCACGCTGACCGCCGGGCCCGTCGCGGCCTACAACGTCGCGGCGATCCTGATGCCCGCGCTGGCCGCGACGACGGCGTTCATGCTCTGCCGCCACGTCACCCGGTCGTTCTGGCCGTCGGTCGCCGGCGGGTACCTCTTCGGCTTCTCGAGCTATGTGCTCGGGCACGAGCTCGCCCACCTGCACGCAACCTCGATCTTCCTCGTTCCGCTCGCCGCGCTCTTCGTCCTGCGGTTCCTCGAGGAGCAGATCGGCGCCCGCGGGCTCGTCGTCCGTCTCGGCCTGCTCCTCGCACTTCAGCTCAGCTTCGGCACCGAGGTGTTCTTCACCCTCTCGCTCTGCCTCGCCGCCGGGCTCGTTCTCGGATTCCTCGTCGTTCCGGCCAAGCGGCAGCGCCTCGGGCGCGCGCTCCTGCCGATCGCCGGCGCCTACGGCGTCTGCGCCGTGATCGTGAGCCCGCTCCTCTACTACGCGGCGACCGGCTACCAGGGGGTGATCACGCCCACGACCCATAACCCCGCCGATCTCGTCACCTTCGGGCTCCCGACGGGGCTGACGGCGATCGGCGGCAGCCTTCACCAGCACTTCGTTCCCTCGCTCCCGCCCGTCTCGGCAGAGAACGGTCAGTACCTCGGGCTGCCGACCCTGGTGATCATCGTGCTGTTCGCGATCTCGCGCCTGCGCCGGCCCGGAAGCCGGTTCCTCGTGCTCGCACTGCTCCTGGCGGGCCTCGCGACGCTCGGCTCCGAGCTACGGGTGCGCGATCACGCGCTCTCCCCTCTCCCCTGGCGCCTCGTGCGAGCGCTTCCGTTCTTCGACAACGTGATCCCGGCGCGCTTCGCCCTCTACACCTCGCTCGTCGCGTGCCTGATCGTCGCCATCTGGGCGGCTTCGCCGAGCGCCTCTCGCGCCCTTCGGATCCTGCTCACCGTCCTCGCCGTCGCTGTGATCGTGCCGAATGTCTGGAAGGGGATCTGGCACGAGCACCCGCAGCGACCCGTCTTCTTCACCGCAAAGCTCGACCGGCTCTGCCTGCTGCCGGGCGAGAACGTCCTGGTGCTGCCGCCGCCGTTCCGCAACCAGGCGCTCCTCTGGCAGGCCGAGAGTGGCTACAGGTTCGGGCTCGTCGACGGCGCCCTCAACGACGCCGTGCCACACGGCCTCACGGGCCGCGCCGTCATGCTCCAACTGATCGACAACAACGTCCCGCCACGCGGGGCGCGCGACGTGATCGCGGCGGCGCTCTCGCACGACGCGGGCGCGATCCTCGTCCCTCCGGGCGGCGAACAGTGGACGTCGCTGCTCGACCCCGTCCTCAAGCGAAGAGAGATCGGCGGGCTGAGCCTCTACTCGCTGGCACCCGCACCCCCGTCCTGTCGGCAAGCTTGAGCCATGCTATTCGGCGGCCACGTCTCCTCAGCCGGCGGGATCTATACCGCGATCGACCGGATCGAGGCTGTCGGAGGCGACTGCGTCCAGGTCTTCACCCAGAGCCCGCGGATGTGGAAGCCGACCGCGCACACGCCCGAGGCGATCGAGCGGTTCAAGACTCGGCGCGCAGAGGTCGGGCTCGGCGGCGTCGTCTGCCACGCGCTCTACCTCGTCAACCTAGCCGCACCGGATGACGCGATCTACGAGAAATCGATCGCCGCGATGCGCGCCTCGATGGAGGCCGGGAACGCGATCGAGGCCGACGCGGTCATCTTCCACGTGGGCTCGCATCTCGGGGCCGGCTTCGACTCGGGACTCGAGCGAGTCGTCGCCGCGCTGGGCCAGATCCTCGAGCTCTGCGACGGCGACACCTGGCTCTGCATGGAGAACTCGGCCGGAACCGGCGGGACGATCGGGCGGTCGATCGATGAGCTCGCGACGCTCGTCGCCGCGCTCGACGGCCACCCCCGCCTCGGGATCTGCCTCGACTCGTGCCACCTGTACGCCTCGGGTTACGACGTCACCGATCCTGTCGCGGTCGCGGAGCTCGTCGCAGAGGTGGACGCGACGATCGGTCTCGAGCGACTACGCGCACTGCACGTGAACGACAGTGCCACGCCGCTCGGCTCCAACCGCGACCGGCACGCGAACATGCTCGAGGGCGAGATGGGCGAAGGACTCGGCGCATTCCTCGCGCATCCGGCGTTCCAGGATCTCTGCGCGTATCTCGAGGTTGCGGGCGCAGGAGACGGGCCCGACGCCGACCAACTCGAGAAGGTGCGCGGAATCCACGCCCGCTGGACGTCATAATTTGTGACGTGACGGAGAGCGGCGGCGTATCGACGACGTGACCAGCTTCGCCGAAGCCGCCGAGAGCCATCTCGACGACGTCTACTCCTACCTCGTCTGGTTCACGGGCGACCGGTTCGCTGCGGAGGACCTGGCCGCCGAGACGTTCGAGCGGGCGCTCCGGCTCTGGCACCGGTTCGACCCGAAGCGCGGGTCAGCGCGGACCTGGCTCTGCCAGGTCGCGCGCACGACCGCCCTCGACCACTTTCGCTCGGAGAAGCGCCGCACACGCCGCGAACAGGTCGCGGCGGTGCCCGAGCGCTACGAGGAGCGGCTGCTCGAAGGCCTCTCCCCCGCGCTCGAGGCCGCGATCGCCCGGCTGTCGGCCGGCGAGCGCGAGGTGATCGTGCTTCGCGTCGTGCTCGACTTCGACGCGAAGACCGCCGCCGGGATGCTCGGCATCTCGCCCACCAACTGCACGACGCGCCTCAACCGCGCGCTCGGGAAGCTCGAGGAGGCCCTTCTTGTCGCAGCTTGACCTCATCGCACAGCTCCGCGGCGCACGGCCCGTTGTCCCGACGGAGCTGCGCGAGCTCGTCGCGAGCATCGCAGCCCAGGCCGCCCCGGAGCCGCGGCCACGCAGAGGCTTCACCTGGCGAAGAGCCGCCTTCGTGGCAGTGCCGGCTCTTGCCCTCGCCATCGGTGCTGCAGCGCTCATCCCGTTCGGCGGGAATGAACAGGGCGCGCCCGAACAGGCGATCAGCTACCCGGCCGGTGTCGCCCAGGCGCGCGGTGCCGCCGCGCAGCAAAGCACGGCCTTCGCGAAGGCGCCATCCACATCTGATGGCGCGATCCCGGCGACTTCGCCCCGCATCCAGCGCGTCACCATGAGCCTTTCTCTTCGCGTCCGTAACGGCGACGCTGTCTCCGAGGGCACGAAACAGGCCGTCGCGATCGCGCGATCGCTCGGCGGCTATCCCTCGGCGCTCAACGTCGATACGGCGCAGCGCACCGGCTACGCGAACCTCGTCCTGCGCGTCCCGAAGCAGAACGTTCAGAAGGCCGTCGATCGGCTCTCGGCGCTCGGGACGATCATCGGCGAGAACGTCGCGATCAAGGACATCCAGAACCAGGTCGACGCCACGACCCGCAAGATCGAGCGGCTCGTGGCGCAGCGCGCCGCCTGGGAGCAGCAGGCTCAGACGACCGAGACGCAGGCGCACATCGCGGCGCTCACCGACCAGATCGGCAAGCTCCGCCGCGGCCGCAACGCGACCGTCCGCAACGCGAGCTTCGCCACCGTCCGGCTCGACCTGACCACGCGCGAGGCACCGGCGCCCGTTCACCACGGCAACGGCCCGTTCCACAACCTCGCGGTCGCCTTCCGGATGATCGGCATCGGCGCCGTCTATGCGCTTGCGCTCGGCGCGCCGTTCCTCATCCTGTTCGGCCTCGCCTGGCTCGGTGTCCGCGCGGTGCGCCGGCACCGGGAGAACGCGCTGCTCAGTCGCTCTTGAACCAGGCAGAACGGCGTGAATACGTATTGGCTATCTACGCGTCAGAAACATCGATCCCCGCAGGCGCGACGCGGCTTGGTTGCGGCTTTGCGATTCAGCCACACATACGCCTTTCGGCTGGCTGCGTACGGCCGCCTCGGTCATGTTGCTCTCTAGTGGTCCTCCCGACTCGCGCTGTGGCTCGCCGCATCGAAGAGCTCATCACGTACCGCCCCAACAGTCATCAGAAACGGCTCCCAACCCGGCTCGCCATTCGCGGCGGCCTCACTGAACGGCCGTTCCGAGAGAATGGTCGTCACGGGTAACTGTCGTCGGAGGCCGCCGATCGCGAGTGCAGCGCGCATCGCCACCTGCACGTCGCGGAATTCCTCGGCGTGCGGGGCGGCTTGAGCGTTCTGCAACCGGCGAAGTTGCTCGAGAAGCGTCTCGATCCACTTGATGTGTTCCTGGGCGTCATCCCGCTCGCGTTCCTGCTGTGCGGCTTGCTGCGCGTGCCGAGCGACCACGAGCGCCAGGTAGGCGATCCAGGTCGCGACCGCCGCCACGATCAGACCGAGGGTCGCAAGAAACACGCTCACTCAACGAGCCTAGAGTCTCAGCTCCGGCCTTGGTGGACGAACGAGCGCCCATCTGAGGAGCTCGACGGTTTCTTCGTCGCCTCGGTCACTGAGAGCAGTCACTCGGCGAGCTCGCCGAGTTGGTGGCCCCCGTGAGCCGAACCTCGAAGGGTTCCGCGGAGACGTGATCGGCCTTCATGGTTTCCTCATCGCGTTCGAACGACAATCGTGAGCTGTGATTGAGCAGACGCTCGGCCGCGCGGCGGAGAGACACATCTTCTTACGTCGCGTAGGAGCGGGAGAACGCTGAGAGAGCGAACGGTACCGGGGAACCTCGCAGCGAGCCGCTCCTGGCAGCGGTCGATTGTCCTCGCCGGAGCGCTGGTCGGGTTGATCGGACTTGCTTCGGTCGCGAGCTCCGAGGCACTGGCTCGGGGGTATGCGAGACCTGGAGTGGTCAGGACATGGCCCCCGCGGATCGCGCCGGTGTTCCCTCAACCGCTTCCGAGCGAAGGGGTTTGGCGGCGAACAGGCCCGCTCGTTGATGGCGGCGCGGCGGTTCTCGTGACGACGTTTCGCCCGGAGCTCGACAATCCGAGCATCGTCGCCTACATCGCTTGGTTCGACCACACCCGCACCGTGCCCACCTATTATCCGGGCGCCTCTGAGCCGCCGAGCGCGGCTGTGCGCGGGCCGATGATGGTCCCGCAAGACCAGCGCTGGCGGCTTCTCGCGACCTTCAATGCGGGCTTCATCTACGCCCAGGGCCACAACGGCTCGACCGACAACGGACATGTGAACGAGCCGCTCTCGGACGGCACCGCGACACTGCTCGGCTACAAGAACGGCGCTGTCGCGATCGTGAAGTGGAGCGGCAGCTCAAACGCCGGCGCGAATGTCGCATGGGCACGCCAGAGCCTCGCTCCGATCGTCTGGAACGGACGCCTCAACCCTGCGTTGAACACGGACCCGAACAGCTACCAGTGGGGGTATACGCTCGGCGGTGTCGGCCTCGTATGGCGCACCGGGGTCGGCATCGACCGTCGCGGCAACCTCATGTTCGTCGCCGCTGATCACCTCACCGTGATCACCCTCGCGAAGATCCTCCTGCACGTCGGCGCGGTGCGGGCGATGGAGTTCGACATCAACCCCGAATGGCACACCCTGATCACCTACAACCATCAACACGGTCATCTCGTTCCGACGATGGTGGAGCCCCAGCCGATGCAGCGCGCAACCCGCTATCTCATCCCCGACAACCGTGACTTCTTCGCCGTCTACCGGAGAGTGCCGGGCCCGGTCACAGTGCCGTTCAAATGATCGAGGTCTGAAGCCGCTCTCTCGACACGCCGGCCCGTCTGAACGACGTGGCTCGGAACCACATCTAGCGGTTCTGTGGGTAGCCGACGCCGTAGCGCGAAGTTGCGTCCACCGGGCGTCCGTGGCGCCAGTCGACCTCGATGAACTCGGTGGTGCTCTGCAGGGGAGCCAGGTAGGAAACGATCTTGCGGCTGGCGGTGTCGATCACGTCTCCCGAAAGTCCGACGTAGACAAAGCGGCCGTCGCGGGTGTGTTGAAGCCAGCTATCGCCTCCGTTCGGCGGATGTGCAAGTTTGATGTTGGCGATGTCATGGGGGGCAGTTCGCGGGAGGCCGCTGACGTCGAAGACGTGCACATACCCGTTCGGCGTGTCGATCAGGTAGAGCTGACGTCCGTCGGGGGAGAGCGAGATGCCGTGGTCGGGGATGCTGCCGAACGCTGATGCGTCGAACCGAAACCCGGGCGGAGAAACGCTGTAGAGCACCTTTCCCGTGTTGATGCTGCTGACCTGAAAGCCAAGGAAGTTCCACGATGTTGTGAACGCCAGCGTCTGGGTCGCGTTGATCGTGAACGGCCGGACGCCGGGCCCGTACAGCGGCCCGAGCTTCCTTACGATCCGGCCGGTCGATGTACTCCCGATCTCGAGGTAGGGGGTGTTGACGCCTCCGAGATAGACGTACTTGCCGTCGGGCCCAATGATCGTCTCGTGCGGTCCCGAGCCGCCCTGGATCGAGCCCGCGATCCGGCCGCTGGCTGCGTCGACGATCTCCCACGTAGTGCTGCTCGACGCTTCCCCGATGGCCATGTAGATCTTCCGGCCGTTCGGTGTGATGGCGATGTTGTCGACCCCAGTTGAGTAATTGCGCCGCCAGAGCGTTTTTCCGGAAACCAGATCGTAGGCGAGCATTGAGCCGGTGCCGGCGGAGCCTCCCGGCCCCCCGTACGCAACGAACAGAGTCGCGGTAGCGGGATCGGCGACAAGTCCACGGATCGGGAGACTAGGAAACGCGATCTGTCCCAGATACCGGTTGTCGTGATCGATGTCGTAAACCTGAATCCCACCGGCGTCGAAGATGTATTCGAAGTGGCGGGTTACCGATGATCGAGCAGTAAGCCTCGAGGGCACGAGCCCGCCAACATGGTTGGACCCGCCCGATGCGGGTCCGGCCGAACAGAGACCGTAGGCGGCGACGACGGCGAGTACAGACGCGAGGTCAAACCGACGGCGCTGTTGCCGGGCATTGCGAGTGAACTGAGACGGTTCAGCCATCGCGGACACTGAGTCGAACCGATGACAGGATAGGCCGCCGGAAGAAACACGCATCCCGAGAGATCGCCGCCAATCCCTTCCCCTCCGCTCACCGATGACGTTCCCGCCTGGGTTTTGGGGGTTGTCGGCGAGCCGAGCCTCGGGATGTATGCCCGACCGCCGTGCCGAAGATCGTGTCCCACCAGGGGGCGCTGACCCCGAACCCTCGTTCCTCGTCTTCGAAATGGTGACGCATATGCAGCTCGTGCAACCGTCGACCGACGCGCCCGCGTGGCCTCGCGTGGTGAAGGGAGTAATGAAGCATGTCGTAGCCCAAATAGCCGACGAAGAATCCTGCTGCCACGCCCCACGCGTTCGGAAGCCCCACAACGATCACAAAAAGGGTCGCAAAACAGAAAGCGAGCGGCACAGTCACGATCGGAGGCATCACAAGCCGTCGTGGGTCGTTCGGATGATCGTGATGGACGCCATGGCTGATCCAATGCACCCGGACACCGAGGTCGCTCGTCGGCTCGAAATGGAACAGCTTTCGATGCGTCCAGTACTCGCACAAAGTCCAGAGCCCGTAACCCGCCAGAATCGTGACCGGCAGCGCCACGGCTGTCAGCGATTCGAACGCCTTTACCGCGCAACACGCGATCACCGGCCCAAAGACAGCGACCGGAACGACCGGATGAACCCGAGTCAGCCGGTCAAGCCGCCGCGAAGAAAACAACGGCGGCGAGGCACGCAGCAGTTCAGCGCGATCTGAAGGCACCTTCGGTATCGCAGTCTAAGGACGTTCCCATGAGAACCTGATGAAGGCGTAGCTCGGCTCATAGTCTTGGACGTGGGACAAGAACACGAAAGGCCTGGATTCAACGCGATCTCATCTCGGTCTACCAGCTTGATCGAGAGCATGGCGCCACATCGGTTCCCAGCTCTTGGCGGACGTGGATAACGCCGAAACCGCTCGGCTACGGGAGTTGACTGCCTCGGACCGGTAGATCAGTCGTTCTTGAACTGAGCGAAGACGCGGAACGTCGGCTCGCCGACCGGCAACTCGCCGAACTCGGGGTTGACGCAGCCCGTCTCGTCGGAGCGGGCGGCGTAGGTGCTCTCGACCGCCGACTTGCACATCGGCAGCGGCTGGCGCATCGCCCGGATCGCGCCGAAGCCCGCCTGGCGCCGTTCGGCCGCCTCCAGCATCTCCAGATCGATCTCGACCTCGAAGACCTTCTGCATGCAGCCGACGTACGTCGCACCCCACGCCTCGTACGAGTAGACGAAGGGGCAGCCGGTGCCGAGGCAGGCGCCGGGGTACACGACCTTGTCGCAATGCACCTCGCAGCGCCGGCACTCCATCTCCTCCTGGGGATGGAGCGGAAGCAACTTCGTCATCTGGCGATGGGCCATGCCTCATTGTCGGCCCGAATCGCGCGTTCTTCAAGACTTGACTTTCCGGCACAGCAGCGCTAGTTCCAGCCGCCTTCCGGACATCTAGTCTTGGGGCAGTGGGCCGGCGACTGTACTGGGCGTCGTTCGCCCTCACCCCGATCGTGCTCCTCGCCGAGTACGTCTTCCACGTCAACGGCACCGTGCTGTTCGTCCTCGCGGCGATCGCGCTCACCCCGCTCGCGTTCCTGATCGGCGAGGCGACCGAGAACCTGGCCGAGCACACGGGCGAAGGGATCGGCGGCTTCCTCAACGCGAGCTTCGGGAACGCACCCGAGCTGATCATCGGTGTGTTCGCGATCGGCGACGGGTTGCCGAACGTCGTGCGCGGCACGATCGCGGGCTCGGTGATCGGGACGGCGCTCATCGTCTTCGGGGTGGCGATCGCCTACGGCGGCGGCGGCAAGGTCAACCGGCAGTCGCTCGGCCGCCAGATCGGCGTCATGGCGATCGCCGTCTGCCTCTTCCTGATCCCCTCGATCCCCGGCTGGGAGGGCGACGCCGACCGGCACAGCCTCTACCTGCTGACGCTGCCGGTGGCGGCGGTGCTCCTGATCCTCTACGTCGCGACGACGACGCGGAACCTGCGCCAGCATCGCGCCTCCTTCCAGGCTGCGCCGTCGGATACCGCCTGGAGCCTTCGCGCCGCCGTCACGGCGCTCACGGTCGCGACCGTCGCGACGGCATTCGTCTCCGAGGCGCTCGTCGGGTCGATCACCGAGTTCGGGGAGCGGCTCGGCCTTTCGCAGTTCTTCGTCGCCGCCGTGATCGTCGCGCTCGTCGGGAACGCGGCCGAGCACGGCGGCGCGATCGTCACGGCCCACCGCGGCCACGCCGGGCTCGCGGCCGAGATCTCGATCTCGTCGTCGTCACAGGTCGCGGTGTTCGTCGCGCCGGTGATTGCCCTGCTCTCCGGACTCGTCGGTCGCGGGCTGCCCCTGGCCTTCCGTCCCGTCGAGATCGCAGCCATGGGCGGCGCTGCGATCGCGGTCGCACTGGTGATCCTCGACGGCCGCGCCAAGCGCTGGGAAGGCGGCATGCTCATCCTCGGCTACGCGGCCGTCGTCGTCGCGTTCTGGATCGCCGGCGACCGCTGACGCGGGCTACTTGGAGCAAACGTCCGGTGAGATCTCGGCAGGCAGGCCGACCGAGCGGAATGCCGCGCTCACGATCTTTTGAGCCGATGCGTCGTAGGTCACGACGACCGTCGCGCAGTTCTGTCTCAGGCCGACGAGATTGGTCTGATTCGCGACGCTCGGCTCATGTTCGACTACGCGCTCCTGCCGCTTGATCTGGGCCTGTGTCACCTTGAGGCTGGTCCAGAGCGACACGAAGTAGGCCCGACTCTCGGAATGGACATCCGGGTTGAACGCCGCGATCTTGACGGTGGAGGTCGAGGGTTCCGTCGCTGGCGTCGTCCTGGCCGTCGTCGTGGCCCCGGTGTGGCTCTCAGACGAGAAGAGCCCGATGCCGGCGGCCCACATCACCACGAAAACCACAGCCACTCCTACCGCGATGACTGCGACAGCCGCACCAACGCCTTTGCGGTTGGACATGGCTTGCATTCTGCCGCAGCGCGCTCGAGACGGCCGCTACGGGGTCTGCTGTTGGGCCCGCGTGAAGATGTACCCAGCCCAGATCAGGTGGTCGTCTTCCACGCGGAGACGCTCGCCACGCTCTCGCCCCGAGACGACGCGATAGCCGCCGTCGGGGAGCGCCTCGAAGACCGACGGCTTGATTCGCGGCGGAGCTCCCGGCAGACGGGCGGTGAGCTTCCCGTCGCGCCAGGCGAAGTCGAACTCGTAGCCCTCCGACCACCAGTGGCCGAGAATCGCCGCGACCTCCGGCGGCGGAGCGCTCTCGGGAAGCCACGGCTCGATGTCGGGTGGCCAGAGCTCTAGCGTCGCCGCGACGAGCTCGAGCACGATGTCGCGTACCGGCGCCCGCGTGCCTGCGTTCGTGAGGATCGCAGCGCCTGTCTTCGTCTCACGGTTGAGGTAGAGGCCCGCCAGAAATCCCGGCATCGCCCCGCCGTGACCGCCGAACACCCGGCCCTCGTGCGACACCAGCTCGAGCCCGAGTCCCCAGCCGACCGTCCAATCGTCCGGGTTCATCATCACCTGAGGCGCCCACATCTCGTCGACCGTGTCCGGCGCGAGCACACCCTCACGGCCGCCGACGAGGAACCCACCCCACTTGGCGAGATCGCCGACGGTCGACCAGAGCTGGCCCATCGAGGCGACTCCGCCCATGTCGGTATGCGGCTCGCGCCCAGCAGTACCCGCGAACTCGTCGACCAGGTACGCGAGCGCATTCGGGGCCTGCTCCGTCCACGAGGTGCGCGTCAACCCGAGCGGCGCGAGGAGCATCGCGTCGACGTACGCCGTGTACGGCATCCCGGCCTCACGCGCGACGACCTCGCCGAGAAGGGCGAACGCGAGGTTCGAGTAGTGGTGGGCCCGCGCTGCCGGAAGGACGAGCTCGTACTCGTCCATCGCGTCGAGCACCTGCTCGATCGTCGGGACCTCGCCCGTCACGAACATCTCGCCGGCCTCCCGCTGGAACCCCGAGATGTGAGCGAGCATCCTTCTCAGGGTCGGCGAGCCGTGAGCGATCCCCGGCAGATGCTCTTCGAGGCGGTCGTCGAGGTCGAGCTTGCCCGCGTCGCGCAGCTGCATGATCGCGGCGGCCGTGAAGGTCTTCGTGATCGAGCCGACGCGGTACTGCGTCCCCGGAGTCGCGTCGATGGCCGCCTCGAGGTCGGCGAGCCCCACCGCGCCCGACCAGATCGCCTCGCCGTCGCGCACGACGGCCGCAGCGACCGACGGGAGACGCGCCTCCGCCTGGTGCTTCTGGAGCACCCGCTCGAGCCGGGGCTCGAGCTCGCTAGGCGCGGGCAAGGAGCTCCAGTGCCTGCGGAACCACCTCGATCGCCTCGTCGATCCCGGCGTCGTCGATGTCGAGATGCGTGACCGCGCGCAGGATTCCCGGGCGGATCGTGCTGCTGAGACCGACGCCGGCCGCCGCGAGGCGCTCGATCGCCTGCGGTGAGGTGAGCCCGAGCGAGCCGACGTCGACCTGGACGAAGTTCGTCTCGACCGCTTCGGGATCGACGGGCACGCCGCGCTCGGCCCATCCGTCGACGAGCCGCCGGGCACGTGCGTGGTCGTCGGCGAGGCGCTCGACGTTGTGCTCGAGGGCGTACAGCCCTGCGGCGGCGACGATCCCGGCCTGCCGCATCGCGCCGCCGAAGCGGTGCTTCTCGACCCTGGCCCGCGCCATCAGATCGTGCGAGCCTGCGATCACAGCGCCGAGCGGGCAGCCGAGCCCCTTCGAGAGACACAGCGTCACGGTGTCGAACTGAGCCCCCATCAGCGCCGCCGGGACGCCGAGCGCCACGGACGCGTTCGCGATGCGGGCACCGTCGAGATGAACTGCCAATCCGAGCTCGCGCGAGACCTCGACTACCGCCGCGAGCTCATCGAGCGGCCAGACAGTGCCGCCTGCGCTGTTGTGCGTGTTCTCGAGCGCGACGATCGAGGCCCGCGGCGTATGAAAGCGATCCTCGGGGTGAACCGCCGCCGGGATCTGGTCGACCGTCAGCCGCCCCCGGTAGCCCGGAAGCCCGCGCGTCTGGAGCCCCGAGTGCATCGCTGCCCCGCCGAGCTCGGAGATCATGATGTGCGCCGTCTCCTCGACCACGAGCTCGGTGCCGCGCGCACCCAGGATCGCGAGCGCGATCTGGTTCGCCATTGTCGCGGTCGGGAGATAGACCGCCTCTTCCTGGCCGAGGAACCCAGCGGCCCGCTCCTCGAGCGCGAGCACCGTCGGGTCCTCTCGCCGCTGCTCGTCACCAACCTCGGCCGCGGCAATCGCGGCGCGCATCGCGGGCGACGGAGTGGTCTGCGTGTCTGAGCGCAGGTCGATCACGGCGCTCAGACTACCCACCGCCCGGGCGCTCTCAGCGCTTGGGCTGTAGCCGCCTGACGTCGTCCGCGACGTCGGGCAACCCGTCGTCGGCGAGCCCTGCAACGACACCGGCGATGTCCGCTTCCGGGCGGTTCTGACTCATCTTGAACTTGGCCTCGACACGTGTGATCAGCAACTCGATGCCGACGATCGCGCGCAGCTGGCCTGCGTGGAACTGCGGCGGAGCGTCGTCGACGCTCCATGGCTTCGCCCGGCCTGCCTCATGCCGCGCCGTGAGACGGCGGACGATCCCGTCCACCCACTCCGGCTCGTCGTGGATCTGAAGCTGCCCGTAGACGTGAGCGGTCGTGTAGTCCCAGGTCGGCACCACGCGGCCATGCTCGGCCTTCGTCGCGTACCAGCTCGGACTGACATAGGCATCGACGCCGTGAGCGATCACCAGCGCCTCGCCGCGAGGCGTCCGCTTCCAATGATCGTTCTTTCGCGCAACATGGCCGAGGAGCGCACCCCGTTCGCCGAGCTCCGGAGCGAAGATCAGCGGCAGGAATGTCGCCACCAGGCCGTCGTCGGTCGACGTGACCAGGTCTGCGACCTCGATCCGCGCCAGGAAATCCGCCGTGCTCTCGGGATCAACCGCGAAATACGCAGGCGTGTACACGATGAAATCCTAGTGCCATGCCCCACCGGTACCGTGGGCCGGTGAACCTGAAGCTCCTGAACGACACGCTCGCCTCGGAGCCCGCCTACCGCGCCAAGCAGGTGTGGGAGTGGACGGCCCGCGGAGCAGCCTCCTACGAGGAGATGACGAATCTCCCGGCCGCCCTGCGCGAACGCCTCACAGAGCGGGTCCCGTTCAGCTCCCTGACGGTGGTCAGCGAGTGGCTGGCGCGCGACGGCACCCTGAAGGTGCTCTTCAACACGGCCGACGGCCATCCCGTCGAGGCCGTTCTGATGCGTTACAAGGACGGCCGCCGCTCGATCTGCGTCTCGTCGCAGTCGGGCTGCCCCCTCACCTGCCGGTTCTGCGCCACGGGCCAGATGAAGTTCGGCCGGAACCTGACCGCGAGCGAGATCCTCGACCAGGCGCTCCACTTCCGGCGGATCGAGCCGATCGATCACGCCGTGTTCATGGGGATGGGCGAGCCGATGCTCAACCTCGACCCGGTGCTCGAGGCCGCCCGGCGGCTGCCTGATCTTGGCATCACCCACCGGCGCACGACGATCTCGACCGTCGGCTGGCTGCCCGGCCTCACCCGCTTCATCGACGAGGTCGAGGAGCCGATCCGGCTCGCGCTCTCCCTGCACGCGGCCGGCCCGGCGCTCCGCAGCAGCCTGATGCCGGTCAACGACCGCTATCCCCTCGCCGACGTGCTCGCCGAGTGCCGGCGCTACGTCGAACTGCGCGGGCGGCGGGTCTTCGTCGAGTACGTGATGCTCGGCGGCGTGAACGACAGCCCCGAGCACGCCGAGGACCTCGCGCGCGTCCTCGGAGGCGACGCCTTCAAGGTGAACATGATCCCGTACAACCCGACGGGCGGATTCGAAGCCTCCTCACGCGAGGCGATCGACGCGTTCAAATCGGTGCTCGGCAGACGGCGGATCCCGTCGACCGTCCGGCTCACCCGGGGCCGCGAGATCGCGGCCGCCTGCGGGCAGCTCGCGACCGAAGATCGCGCTGCAGCCCTCGCGAAAACGCAGTAGTCTCGCCTCCGGCAGACACCCCAGAAGGAGCTCGTACATGCGTCGGAGACCTGTTCAGATCCTCGTTTTCCTGCTCTTGGCAACCGCAGTCCTCGCAGCCGCCGGTTGCGGTAGCAAGAAGAGCGCCAGCTCGGCCACAACGACGACCACGACCGAGGTGACGTCGACGACCGAGACAACCGCAACGGACACCACGGCAACCGATACGACGACGACGACGACGACGTCCGGGACGGACACGAGTGCCGCCGCAGCTCTCGGCGCTCTGGCGTCCTCCGGCAACTGCAAGTCCTTCGCCGATCTCGGGGCCGCGTTCTCCTCAGCGCTCACTGGAGCGGGCGGTGACCCCCAGAAGGAGGCCCAGCTCTTCCAGCAGTTCGTCGATCAGGCACCGTCCGACATCAAGGCGGACATGCAGGTGATCGCGGACGACTTCTCGAAGATCGCCGATGCGCTGAAGGGCGTCGACCTCAGCAGCGGGAAGACACCTGGTCCGGCAGCGCTGGCGAAGATCGCCGCGCTCCAGGGCTCGCTCGACCAGCAGAAGCTGGCTACCGCCGAGCAGCACATCACCGCCTGGGCGACCGCAAACTGTCACGCGTGACCTGAAGCGCGACGAGGCGGCCCGCTCGGGATGGAGCGGGCCGCCTCCGTAGTTCAGCTCGCGAGCCTCACATGGCAGGTCGCGAGCCCGCGCTTCTCGAGGTACTGCTGGTGGTAGTCCTCGGCCGGCCAGAAGGCCGGTGCATCCTCGATCTGGGTCACGACCTGGCGCGAGACCCGCTTCTGAACGCGGTCGCGTGAGGCCTCGGCGGCCGCGCGCTGCGCTGCGTCGTGGACGAAGATCACGGAGCGGTACTGGTCGCCGATGTCCGGGCCCTGGCGGTTCAGCTGGGTCGGGTCGTGCTCGGCCCAGAAGACCGCGAGCAGCTGCTCGTAGGGAACCGTCTCGGGGTCGTAGGTGACCTGGACGACCTCGGCGTGCCCCGTGGCCTCGTAACAGACGTCCTGGTAGCTCGGGTTGTCGGTCCGTCCGCCGGCGTACCCGACCTCGGTCGCGGTCACGCCGTCGAGCGTGCGGAACGCCGCCTCGACGCCCCAGAAGCAGCCTGCGCCGAACGTTGCCTTCGCCTCCATCACTTCTCCTCCAGCTTGAGGGAGGCAGAGTTGATGCAGTAGCGCACACCGGTCGGGTGCGGCCCGTCGGGGAAGAGATGCCCCAGATGCCCGCCGCACTCGGCGCACATCACCTCGGTGCGAACCATGCCGTAGCTCGTGTCGGTCTCCTCGTCGATCGCCTCGTCGCTTGCCGGCGCGAAGAATGCCGGCCAGCCACAGCCCGAGTCGTACTTCGCCTCGGAGGTGAAAAGCTCCGCGCCACAGCCGGCGCACTTGTAGGTGCCCGGCTCGAAGACGTGGTCGTACTCGCCCGTGAACGGCGCCTCGGTGCCCTTCTCCCGCAGAACCCTGTAGGCCTCGGGATCGAGCTCGGCGCGCCACTGGGCCTCACTCTTGACGACTCTTGCCAATCGGTCTCCTTTTCTCGTAGCGCCGGGAGTTTCCCTGCGCACAGATGAAAACGAAAGAGGAGGCCGCTTTGGTCCCGTCGCCGGGGCCGAATTCAGCGCCTGTTAAGGAGTCGCGACTACTTCGGGAGCGTCAGGTTGAAGACGTCCTCGGCCACGCTTGCCGGCGCGATCTGGATCGTCCCCTTGACGCCCTTGAAGATGCCCGTGCCGCCCGTGACCGGGACGACGATCCCCTTCGAGAGCGAGACGTTGTTCCCGCCCGCCGAGATCGTCCCGCCGGGGAGCGACGTCACCGTGAAGATGTTCGTCGTCCCGTTGCATCCGGCCGCCGAGCTCGAGCACTCGCCGTGCAGCGGGCCCCACGTGAACGACATCCGCCCCATCGGCGTCCCGTCGGGGAACCCGAGGACCGAGCCGATCGCATACAGCTTCAGCGTCGTCGAGAACGTGTCACCCGGATCGCCGACCGGCGGATGCATGTGCCGGATCGTCGCCTCCTGGATCAGGCGCACCTTGAAAGAGACCGGGCCGTTCAGCTTCGGCGCAGCAGACGCAGACGCGACCACCGCGAGCGCCACCACGAGAAGGAAAGGAATTAGGCGGCGCACTTGTCACATTCTCCCATGAATCGAAGGGTTGTCGTCGGGGAACTGTCTCAAGAGTAGAACCTCGAGGTATGGAAAATGAAAAGCCCTGCGGTTGCAGGGCTTTTCGTGAGACGTTTGGGTTCCTGTCAGGTTACGACGACGGGAAACCGCTGGGCGTGATGCCCGCGCACTCGGTGCACGTCTTGTACCCGCCCGAGTACTTCGCCAGGAATGTTGCGACATCCTGGATCTGCGTCGTGGTCAGCACCTTGCCGAACCCGACCATCTGCGTGGGATACAGCGGAAGCGCCGCCGGCAGGCCGTTGGTCACCGTCGCGACCGCCACCGGATACGGAGCGCTGATCTTGTTGAAGTTCATCCCCAGCTGCCCATAGGCTGCCGGCCCCGCTGCCTTCATCGTGTGACAGGCAACGCAGAAGTAGTTATTGAACACCTGGTAGCCGTTGGCGATGTTGCCATTGCCAGTCGGCGTAGCTGAGTGATGAGCGAGCGCAACGGGCGTCGCGAGCGCGACCGCGCAGGCCACGACCGCGAGCCCGATGCCAGCGCGACGACCGAATCTCATCTGACGCATCGTCCTCCCTTGATTCGACACCTCTCGGTCACTGACCGAGCCTGCGCCTGTTGCGCAACCGGATTCTTACACGATTGCGGCCCTTTCGACCAATGAACCGTGCTCGGACCACTCCACGGACCAGCCGGCAGGCATCCAGCTGACCGAGAGACGGCGTAGTTCCCCGCATTGGCCCGTTCCAGCAACGCGCCGATTGTGGCTGCCCGGCCGGACGCCCCCCGGCAACCACGGCGTGCTACTTGCTTATCCAAACGAGGACCGACCGTCTGCATGCGCTCCCCACGCACCCTGGCATCATCCTCGACTGCGCCCATCTCGGGATTATGGACGCTCTACGCAAACTTCGGTTAGAGAACTGTCGACAGCTGTCTACTGGGTTCCCTCGAAAGCGTGCCGCACGACGAGCTGCTTGACCGCGCGGGCCTCGTCGAGCCGGCCGACGGGGCGGCCGTGCGGCGCGGAGCGAATCGCCTCCGGATCCTCGGCAGCCTCGCGCGCGATCGCGAGCATCGCGTCGACGAACGCATCGAGGGTCTCTTTCGCCTCGGTCTCGGTCGGCTCGATCATCAGCGCCTCGGGAACGACGAGCGGGAAGTAGACCGTCGGCGGATGGAAGCCGTAGTCCATCAGCCGTTTCGCGACATCGGAGGCGGCGATCCCGTGCTCGCGCTTCAGCGTCTGCGCGCTGACGACGAACTCGTGCATGCACAGACGGTCGTACGGAAGGTCGTAGGCGCCCTTCAGCCGCGCGAGCAGGTAGTTCGCGTTCAGCACCGCGACCTCGCTCATCTCGCGCAGTCCGGGGCCCCACGCCCGCATGAACGCATACGAGCGCACGAAGACCCCGAATGGGCCGGCGAACCCGCGCACCTTGCCGATCGAGCGCGGCCGGTCGTAATCGAGCCTGAAGTGGTCGCCCTCCCGAACGACGACCGGACGCGGCAGGAAGTCGGCGAGCGAGTCGCGGACGGCGATCGGCCCACCGCCGGGCCCACCGCCGCCATGAGGCTGCGAGAACGTCTTGTGCAGATTGATGTGGACGATGTCGAAGCCCATGTCGCCGGGCCGCGAGATGCCGCAGACGGCGTTCAGGTTCGCTCCGTCGTAATACATGAGTGCGCCCGCGCCGTGGAAGATGTCGCGGATCTGCTCGATGTGCTCGTCGAAGAGCCCGAGCGTCGAGGGGTTCGTGAGCATCAGGCCGGCGGTGTTCGGGCCCACCTTCTCGCGGAGGTCGTCGAGGTCGATGTTGCCGCGGGGGTCCGTGCGGACGCCGGTGACCTGGTAACCGGCCATCGTCACGCTCGCGGGGTTCGTTCCGTGTGCGGTGTCCGGGATGACGATGTGCGTCCGTGTCTCCCCTTCGCCCTTGCTCTCGAAGTGCGCGCGCATCACGAGCAGGCCGGTCAGCTCGCCCTGGGAGCCCGCGGCGGGCTGGAGGCTGATCGCGTCGAGGCCGGTGACCTCGCGAAGGATCCCCTCGAGGTGCCACTGCAACTCGAGCGCGCCCTGCGCGGAGTCGTCGTCGGCGAGCGGGTGGAGGTCGCGAAAGCCCGGGAGGCCGACCAGCCGCTCGTTGACGCGCGGGTTGTACTTCATCGTGCAGGAGCCCAATGGATAGAAGCCGGTGTCGACGCCGAAGTTGCGGCTCGAGAGCTCGGTGAAATGGCGCAGCACCTCGGGCTCGGCGAGCTCGGGAAGCCTCGGGGGAGCCTTGCGGGCGAGAGCCTCCGGGATCGCGGGCACCGGCAGGTCGGGCCGCGGCACGGCCAGGCCGCGCCGTCCGGCACGCGACTTCTCGTAGATCAGCTTCACCGGTTGGCTTCTTCCGCGGCTCCGAGGGCGTCGACCAGCCGGTCGATCTCCTCGGTCGTGCGCTTCTCGGTCACCGCTACGAGCAGGCCCTGCGGCAGCCCGGGGTAGTCGCGGCCGAGTGCGTAGCCCGGGTTGACGCCGTGAGCGCGCGCGGCCTTGATCGCGTCGGGCGCGCTCCGTCCGGCGTCGACGGCAAACTCCTTGAATGTTGTCTGATCGGGAAACAGCGGTCTTACTCCGCGCTCCTCGAGCCGCGTCTTGGCGTACGCGGCGAGGGCCATGCAGGTCTCCCCCGTCTCTCGCAACCCTTCGGGCCCGAGCAGCGAGAGGTGCACCAGTCCCGCCAGGGCGAGCAGGGTCTGGTTGGTGGTGATGTTCGACGTCGCCTTCTCGCGCCTGATGTGCTGCTCGCGCGTCTGAAGGGTGAGGACATAGCCGCGGTCTCCCGCGGTGTCTACCGTCTCGCCGACGATCCGTCCCGGTAGCCGCCGGACGTACGGCTCGCGGGCGGCGAGGAAACCGTAGTGCGGGCCGCCGTAGCTCATGAAGTTGCCGGCCGACTGGCCCTCGCCGATCGCCAGAGCGCAGCCGTAGTTGCCCGGCGCCTCGAGGACTCCCAGGCTGATCAGGTCGACGTGGGCGATCGGGAGCGCGCCGCTCTCGTTCGCGACGGCCGCCAGTGCGGGCGCGTCTTCGAGGCAGCCGAAGAAGTTCGGCTGCTGGAAGATCACCGCGGCCGCATCGGCCGAGACCTCCCGCACGCGTTCGGGATCGGTGACGCCACCCTCGTGAGGGACCTCGACGATCTCGAGCCCGAAGCCGTGCGCGAAGGTCTTCACGACCTGGCGGACCTGCGGGTTGGTCGCCTCGGTGATCACGATCCGGCTGCGACCGGTCGCCGCCTTGGCGACGTAGCAGACGTCCGCGGCGACCGTCGTCCCGTCGTAGCCGGAGGCGTTCGAGACGTCCATCCCGGTCAGCTCGCAGATCGCGGTCTGGTACTCGAAGATCGCCTGCAGTACGCCCTGCGAGAGCTCGGGCTGATACGGCGTGTACGCCGTCAGGAACTCACCGCGCTGCAGGACGGCGTCGACGACTGCCGGAACGTAGTGGTCGTAGATCCCGGCGCCGAGGAACGAGACGTCGTCGATCACGTTGCGCGCAGCGAGCTGCTCGAGGTGGCGGGTGAGCTCGGCCTCGGAGAGCGCGGGCGGAACGTCGAGCGGGCGCTCGTACCGAACCCCGGCCGGGATGTCGCGGAACAGCTCGTCGACGGTGTCGACGCCGATCGCCGCGAGCATCGCCTCGCGGTCCTCGGCAGTCAGCGAGAGGAAGCTCACTTGGCGATTTCGCGGTACGCGGCTGCGTCGAGCAGGGTTCCGGCTTCGTCGGGCTCGGTGAGCCGGATCCGGATGAGCCAGCCCTGGCCGTACGGGTCCTGGTTCACGGTCTCGGGCGCATCGACGACGGTCGCGTTCACCTCGAGCACCTCGCCCGAGAGCGGCGAGATCAGGTCCGAGACGGCCTTCACCGACTCGACCTCGCCGTAGGAGCTCCCCTTGGAAACCGACGCTCCGGGTGCGGGGGGCTCGAAGTGGACGAGCTCGCCGAGCGAGTCGACGGCGAACCACGTGACGCCGAGCACTGCCTCGCCGCCCTCGATCCGGGCCCAGTCGTGGTCCTCGTTGTACAGCAGGTCGTCGGGGTACATCTCGGCCACGCTGGTCACTCCTCTCGCCTGTAGATAGGTTTCGCCGCCACCTCGCCGGTGCGGGAGCGGCCGCGCACATCGACGGCCAGCTCGGTGCCGGGCGCGCTCATGCCGGACGGAACGTAGCCGAGGCCGATCCCGACCTCGAGCATCGGCGAGTGCGAGCCGGAGGTGACCTCGCCGCCGCCGTCGATCGCCATTCCCTGTCTGGGGATCGCCTGCTCGGTCATCCGGAACGCGACGAGCCGCCGCTCGGGGCCGGCAGCCTTGATCTCGCGCAGCGGCCCCACGCCCGTGAACTCCGTCTCGAGCGCGCAGACCCAGCCGAGCCCGCTCGAGACCGCATCCCATTGGGGGCCGATGTCGTTGCCGTGCAGCGGGTAGCAGACCTCGAGCCGCAACGTGTCGCGCGCTCCCAGGCCACACGGAGTGACGCCGCGCGCCAGGATCGCGTTCCAGAGCGCGGACGCGTCCTCGGGCGGGCAGGCGAGCTCGACGCCCTCCTCGCCGGTGTAGCCGGTGCGGTTGATCATCACCTCGATCCCGTCGATCGAGCCCATCTCCCAGGTGAACGCGGCGCCGTGCTCGAGCCCGAGCCGCTCGATCGCGCGCGGGCCCTGAACGGCGAGCAGCGCGAACTCGTCGGAGGCGTCGCGCACATCGGATCCCCGAATCTCGTGCTGCTTGATCCAGTCGAAGTCGGCCTCCGCGTTCGCCGCATTCACGACGAGCAGGAACCGGCAGACGTCCGTTCGATAGACGATCAGGTCGTCGATGATCCCGCCGGTCTCGTTCGTGAGCAGCGTGTACTGCGCCTCGCCGATCTCGAGCCTCGAGACATCGTTTGAGAGCAGGCTCTGAAGCAACGCTGCAGCCGTGGGGCCCTCGACCTCGATCTCACCCATGTGCGAGACGTCGAACACGCCCGAGTCCGATCGAACCGCCTTGTGCTCGGCGATCACGCCCTCGTACTGAACGGGCAGCTCCCAGCCCGCGAAGGGCACGATCCGCCCGCCCGCAGCGACGTGCTCGGCGTATAGAGGCGTGCGGCGAAGAGTCGCTTCCATCGGCCGCGATGCTAACGAGGCACGATCGACCACCGCGCGGGTTGCTGCTCAACCGGAAACACCGGAGCCGCCTCGCGGCGGCTCCGGTGTTCCTCATCGGACGAGGAGGGCTGAGCTCGGGACCCGCGGCGGGGGGCGGTATCCCCCGCTCGCGCGGTCGAGGCGGCGGCTGAAGAGCCGCCTGAGCCAGGTCGTCATGCCGACACCTCCAGTGCGGGCGCCGCGGCGGCCGCCGGGGCGGGAGCCGTGGTGCCTGCGCCGTGATCGAGCCGGGGCAGCCAGCCGAGCCAGCTCGGTAGGTACCAGTTCCACTCGCCGAGCAGCGTCATCGAGGCCGGCAGAAGGAACGCCCGGACGATCGTCGCGTCGATCAGGACGGCGGCGGCGAGGCCGACACCCATCTCCTTCATGTCGACGATCGGCAGCGTCGCGAAGATCAGGAACACGCCGACCATCACGACCGCGGCACTCGTCACGACACCGGCCGTGGTCTTGATCCCGTGGGCGATCGCGTCGCTGGTCTTCGCGCCCCGGTCGTACGCCTCGCGGATCCGGCTCAGGATGAACACGTGGTAGTCCATCGAGAGGCCGAACAGGATCACGAACATGAAGATCGGCAGCCACTGAGCGATCCCGCCGTTCGAGCGGAAGTTCAGCAGCCCCTCGCCCCAGCCCCACTGGAAGGTGGCCACGAGGACGCCGTAGGCGGCGGCGACCGACAGCAGGTTCAGGACGATCGCCTTCGCCGCGATCACGAGCGAGCGGAACGAGACGAGCAGGAGGATGAACGCGAACGTGAGCACGAAGCCGAACACGAGCGGTGCGGAGCGCTTGAGCAGCGCGTTCTCGTCCGCCGAGGCGGCTGTGCCGCCGCTGACCGCATAGGTCACGCCGGGAACCTTCCCGATCGTCGCGGGCAGGACGTCGTCACGGAGCGAATGGAGCGCCTTTAGAGACGTCGAGTCGGTGCCGTTGCCCTTGAACGGGATCGCGACGCGGGCGACGGTGTGGGCCGGGTTGACGTCGACCTCGATCGGGCCGGTCATCAGGCCGGTCGCGAGCGCCTTCGTCTCGAGGGCGGCGATCGCCGTCTTCGTGGCCGGAGCGTCCGTGTTCGCCTGGATTGCGACGAGCGCCGGAGAGGCTCCGCCCGGGAACGCGGTCTGGATCCTGTCGAGCGCCGGGACGGTGGCGATACTCTTCGGTAGGGCATCGAGGCCCGTCTGAGCGGTGTGGATGTGCAGCACCGGCAGGGCGAGCGCAACGAGCACGGCTGCCGAGCCGATGGCGGTGACGAGCGGGTGGCGCAGGGCCGGGTTCAGCACCATGGCCCAGACGCGGTTCTCGCCGCGCTCGCGGCGTAGCCGGCCGATGAACGGGATCCGGCCCCGGTTGACCTTGTCGCCGAGCCGCGAGAGCAGCGCCGGCAGGACGGTCAGGGAGCCGAGCATCGCGACGGCAACGACGATCATCGTCGCGATCCCGAACGAGAGGTACGTCTTGTCGCCCGAGAACAGCATCCCGGCCATCGCGACCATCACGGTCAGGCCCGAGATGAGCACCGACCGGCCGGACGTGGCGGCGGCAGCTTCGATCGCAGCCCGTGTGGACTTGCCTGCAGCCCGCTCCTCACGCTCGCGCTTCAGGTAGAAGAGCGAGTAGTCGACGCCGACCGCAAGCCCGACGAGCAGCACGACCGCGCTGACATTCGGATCCATCGGCACGAGGTGGCTGGGCAGCGCGGTCAGGCCGAGCGTCGCGATGACCGCGGTCAGCGCGAGCAGCAGCGGCAGCCCGGCCGCGACGAGCGCCCCGAAAACGAAGAGCAGCACGATCAGGGTCAACGGCACCGACCGCTCGCCGGCCTGCGCGAGCTGCTGGTTGAACGCGTCGTTCAGCGCCTTGCCGGAGCTGATCGAGCCCGCCTCGCCGACGAAGAAGCCGGTGTGGCGACCGGCGATCTTGCCGGTTGCGGTGGTGATCCGGTCGATCCGCTTCATCGCGACGTCCTGCTTCCCGCGCATGTCGAACTCGACCATGGCGGTGTGCCCGTCGGCCGAGACCTGGTCCGGGTGGACGAGCGGCGAGCGCAGGTTCTTGGTGATCGCTGCGAACGGCGCCACCGTGGCGATCGCATCCTTGACCGTCGCCCGGAAGGCTGGGTCGGCGATCGTGAGCTGCTTGCTCTGGACGAGCACGATCTCGGTCTGCGGATCGGCCTGGAAGCCGGCCTGCTTGAGAATCTGGTCGGCCTTGTGGGCCTGGCCGACGGTGGCATCCTGCTGGTCGATCTGCTTCGTGCCTACCGCGCCTCCGACAGCGACGGCGATCACGACGAACGCGAGCCAGCCGAACACGGCGGTCTTCCAATGACTTGCACTCCAGCGACCCATCCGGGCCGCGATGTTGTGCGACTGCTTCAACGGTGACATGGCCTTATCTCTCCTCTTTGTGATGGGTCGTTCGGTACGACTCGAGACTCGCACCGGACTCATCGGAGCGCCCTACGGCGGGCAGGCGTCTGGAGGTACGGGTAACCGCCCTCTTGCGCGGGGTATTTACCGCCGGAGAAACGTGAGAACTGCCAGGACGCGGCGGTGGTCGCCGGCGTCCGCCGGCAGGTGCAGCTTCGTAAAGATGCTCGTGATGTGCTTCTCGACCGCACGCTGGGTGATGAAGAGCCGGTCGCAGATCGCCTGGTTCGAACGGCCCTCGGCCATCAACTCCATCACCTCGCGCTCGCGCGGGCTCAGGTCGTCGAGCGGGTCGTCGACGCGACGGCGCCCCACGAGCTGCGCGATCACCGCGGGATCGAGCGCGGTCCCGCCCTCGCCGACGCGCCGTACGGCAGATGCGAACTCGGCGATGTCGGAGACGCGGTCCTTGAGCAGGTAGCCGACGCCTTCGGCGCTCTCGGACAGTAGGTCGAGCGCGTAGTCGGCCTCGATGTACTGCGACAGCACGAGGACACCCGTGCCGGGATGGCGCTCGCGGATCTCGCGCGCAGCCCGAAGGCCCTCGTCGGTGTAGGTCGGCGGCATCCGGATGTCGACGATCGCCACGTCCGGGCTGTAGGAACGCACCTTCAGCAGCAGCTGCTCCGGGTTGTCGGCCTGGCCGACGACGTCGAAGCCCGTCTCCTCGAGGAGGCGTGCGACGCCCTCTCGCAGGAGCACCGAGTCGTCGGCCAGCACGACGCGCATCGCCGCGACGCTACTCCCCTCTCGCGCCCACGGGCAAGGGGATCTCCGCGAGCACGCGCGTGCCCTTGCCGGCCTCGCTCTCGACGGTGAGCCTTCCTTCGAGGGCGTCGAGCCGGTCGGCGAGGCCGCGCAGGCCCGATCCGGACCTCTCGGCGCCGCCGACGCCGTCGTCGGCGACCTCGATCGCGACGTGGCCGTTCACCGCCTCGACGGCGACCCTCACGCACGTCGCGCCCGCGTGCTTGACGACATTGGTGACCGCCTCGGAGACGACGTAGTAGGCGGCGGCCTCGATCGGCTCCGGCAGGCGGCATCCGAGGCGCTCGAGCTCGAACGCGAGCGGCGTTCGCGCGGCGAGGCCCTCCAGAGCCGCGTCGAGACCGCGGTCGGTGAGCACGGCCGGATGGATGCCCCTGGCCAACTCGCGGAGCTCCTCGAGCGCGAGAGAGAGCTCGTCGCTGGCCCCGGCCAGGATCGCCGGGACGGCGGCCGGGTCCGAGTCGAGCTTCGCCTGCGCAAGCCGGAGTGCGAGCGAGAGTGACACGAGGCGCTGTTGAGCGCCGTCGTGGAGATTCCGCTCGAGGCGGCGACGCTCCTCATCACCCGCAGCCACGATCCGGCCGCGCGAGGCGCGGATCTCCTCTTCCTGGCGGCGGTGCTCGGTCACATCGAGGCCGGCGGCGACGATGCTCTCGACGGCGCCCGTCTCGTCGTGGATCGGCGCACCGCGCCAGATGATCGACCGCGTCTCGCCGCGAGCGTTCGTAAAGGTGTTCTCGTATTCGGCCGCGCGGTGGTCGGGCGCGGCCGCCCGGAATCGCGCAACCATCGCTCGTCGTTCGCCCGGATCGATGAAGACGTCCCAGAAGTACCGCCCCTCCACCTCTGCGGGGCCCTGAAAGCCGCTCGCCTCGACGGTGGCAGGGTTGAGGCGGCGGATCCGCCCATCCAGGCCGACCGTGACGAGCAGGCTGGGCGCCGCGCGCATCACCGTGAGCAGGCGCTCGTTCTGGATCCGGAGCTCGGTCTGCAGCCGCTCGTTGTCGAGGGCGAACGCAACAGCCGCGGACACGCTCTCGACCAGCTCGGCCTCGCCGCTGAGCGACTCGTCGTGGAGGAGTGCGGCGATCCTGTGGCCGTCGCGCTCGACGACCGTGATCGTCTGGTCCGGCACGAGCGAGAGGTTGAGCGGGCGCCCGTCACGGTCAACCCAGCGGCCTCCGTCCTCCAGCCAGAACGCGAGTGCGAGCGAAGGGTCGCCGAGCGCCTCCGCGATCGCCGCTCGGAGAGGCTCTCCGTGCTCGAGCGAAACCATGAGACCGGCGACCGAGCCGCGGGCCAGCCTGCTTTGCAGGATGCCGAACAGGAACGCGAACGGAACCGCAGCAAAGAACAGGACGAACAGGAAGCCGAAGACCGAATTGGTCGACGGGGCGATCCCCGAGAGGAGATTCTCGAGCAGGAGGAGCAGCAATGCTGCGCCGCCACTCGCGTAAACGGGCAGCAGCACCTTCCGGGCGGGCGCCGTGGCCGAGCGCCATTTGCGCATGAGCAGGACGACCGCGGCGGCACAAAGCCCAATGGGAATCACCGCGTCCAGCACCTCCATGGTGCGCGCGAGCACCGGCACGGCCGTCACGAAGACCGCGCTATCCGGGCAACCGCCGCTGCACCCTGAGGGCTTCTTCTCGAAGAGAAGCATCACGGGCCAGACGAGGACGAACCAGAAGGTTGTCCAGACGACCGCGCGCCCCGCACGGTCGAGGCGCCCGGTGGGGTACGACAGGACGAGCGCCGCAAAGGGAACGAATACGAAGCTCCCGACGAACTGGCCGATCGTGAAGAGGACCGAACCGCTCGCGTCCTGGAGTGCCCCCAGGAACCAGAGGAACCCGACGCCGGCGAGGTAGACGCCGGTTCGATTCTCCGGCCGCCGATGCAACGCGACCAGCCCGGTGAAGACGAACGAGAGGCCGGCGGTAATCGCGAGCGCCGTTTGAAGGTGATTGGTCGAGCCGCGGCTCGAGTCGAGAATGACCATCAGCGCGAGGGCGGCCTCGGCCAGTGCAACTCCAGCGATGAACGTGAGCTCGATCGTCCGCTTGGCTCACGTCAGGAGTGCGCGGATCGCCGCGCCGGAGAGCTCACCCTTCGCGATGAAGCCTCTCGCACCACTCTCGGCGATCAGGCCGCCGTAATCGCCGGCGTCGCGGCTCGAGACGAGCACGATCGCCGGTGCGGCCCCGTTCGCCCGAGCGAGCTCGGCGGCGACCTCGAACCCGGTCGTGTCGGGCAGTTGGACGTCGAGCAGAACGAGCCCCGGATGGAGCTCGGCGGCGAGCTCGAGCGCCTCAGCGCCATTCTTCGCCTCGCCGACGACCGTGAACCCATCGCATTCGAGCAGCGCCCGAGCGGTCGCGCGGAAGCTCGGGTGGTCGTCGACGATGAGAACGGTCTGCTCCATGCCCGGATCGTCGCAGAGCACGGCTCCCGCGGCTATACGGGTACCCGCACTTCTGGCGAGCGCGTGTGAGCTACTGGTCGCGCAGGAACGACGGAACGTCGAGCAGCTCGCTCGACGGCTCGTGATCCGACGGGCGGAGCGGCGCCGGGGTCGGGCCCGATCCCGGTGGGCTCGTCTCTCCTGCCATACGCGGACGGCGGCGGCGCTGAGCGCCGAAGCCGGTCGCGATCACGGTGACGCGAACCTCGTCGCCCTTTGCGTCGTCGATCACGGCGCCGAAGATCACGTTGGCGTTCGCGTCGGCGGCAGTGGTGACGACCTCCGCGGCCTCGTTCACCTCGAACAGCCCCAGGTCCTGCGGGCCGGTGATGTTGAGGAGGATGCCGGTAGCGCCCTCGATCGACGACTCGAGGAGCGGAGAGCTGACGGCGGTGCGCGCTGCCTCTGCCGCGCGGTTCTCGCCCTGCCCGACGCCGATGCCCATGAGGGCCGAGCCGGCGTCGCGCATGATCGTGCGGACGTCGGCGAAGTCGAGGTTGACGATGCCGGGCACGGTGATCAGGTCGGTGATGCCCTGCACGCCCTGGCGAAGGATGTCGTCTGCCATCTTGAACGCTTCCGAGAGCGGAGTCTTCTTCTCGACCACCTGGAGCAGGCGGTCGTTCTCGATCACGATCAGCGTGTCGACCTTCTCGGAGAGCTCGGAGATGCCCTGCTCTGCCTGCTGCCCTCGGCGGCGGCCCTCGAAGCTGAACGGCCGCGTCACGACGCCGACCGTCAGAGCCTCGAGCTCGCGCGCGAGCTCAGCGACGACGGGTGCGCCGCCCGTGCCGGTGCCTCCGCCTTCGCCGGCGGTGACGAAGATCATGTCGGCGCCCTTGAGCGCCTCCTTCAGCTCGTCGCGGCTCTCCATTGCGGCGGCATGACCCACGCCCGGGTCGGCGCCTGCGCCGAGACCGCGCGTCGCCTTCGCGCCGATGTGGATCTTCACGTCGGCGTCGCACATGAGAAGCGCCTGCGCGTCCGTGTTCACAGCGACGAACTCGACGCCGGTCAGGCCCGCGTCGACCATGCGGTTGACCGCGTTGGTCCCACCGCCGCCGACACCGACGACCTTGATTACCGCCAGGTAGTTCCCGGAACGATCTCTCATGTCTTCATCCGATCTCAAGTTGGCTCGACCTCAAGCTTGACTGCAGGATTCGTCCTGCTCACACCTCTCCATTTCGCAGCGTACGGTCTGATCTCCTGCTTGTCAATGCCAAACCGTGAAGTCTCGATCAACCTAAACCTCAACCTGTACTTGCGACTTGAGACTGTCCGGTCCCGAGCACAGGCCGCTCGGGGACGCTGACATCCACGTACGCCGCCGGCGGCGAGGTCGTGCTCGAGGAGGCGATGTGCAGGATCCGGCGGGCGATCGTGAGCTTCAGGTGCAGGTCTCCGATATCCCCGAGCCTGATCTGCGGGCCGGAGTCGAGCACGAGCGTCAGTTGGTCGGGGCTCGAGGCGACGGTCCGGATGCCGCCGTGGAAGCTGCCCGGCGCGATCGGCGCAACCGCCGCGGCGGCCAGCTTGCCGTCGTAGCGCGGCAGCGTCTCCCCGACTGCGACGTGAACCGACTTGGGCAGCCACAGCCGCGGAAGCGAGCTCTTGGCCGGCTTGGTCACCTTGCGCATCACGCGGCCGCGTGACGAGATCACCCAGCTCGAGCTCCCCTGGCGAACCAGGAGCACAGCGCGCTCGGCCTTGACGGTGACGTGAAGCGTGCTCGGGAACGACCGGTCGAACGAGACCGAGACGACATCCGGGATCTTCGCGACGCGCCGGTCGATTTCGGCGCCGCTCAGCGAGATCAGGCTGCGCCCGACCTCCGGTTGGAGCGCCCGCCGGACCTCGGCCTTGAGCCGCTTTGATCCCCCGGCGATCTCGATCGTCCGCACGGCGAAGAGCGAGGTCTCTCGCGCGACTGCGTATGCGCCGACAACAAGCGCCGCCACGCCCGCGCCGATCGCAATCCACTTGAGGTGAGGGACGCGAATGCCCGCACGGGCCGTTGCTGGGCGTGAACTCGCTCGCGTTCTTGCTGCCACCTCGCGGTGTTCGCCGCGGAAGGCCGCTTCCCTACAGCGCCGGCAGCGCGAGCGGGCCGAGGAATCGCACCTCGTGCTCGAGTGTCACACCGAAGCCTCTGTGCACCCGCTGCCGTGCCTCCGCCATCAGCGCGACGGCGTCCGCGCTCGTCGCTCCGCCGGCGTTCTCGATGAAGTTCGCGTGCCGTTCCGAGATGACCGCGCCGCCGATGCGATGGCCCTTCAGGCCGGAGCGCTCGATCAAGGCACCCGCCCCCGGGCCTTCATCCGGGTTCTTGAAGACGCTGCCGAACGTGCGCTTGTTGGTGGGCTGTGTCGCCTTCCGCTGCGCGAGAAGCTCGGCGACGTCTGACTTGATCGCGTCGGACGGCTTTGGCGTCAGCCGGTAGCGCACGCGGGCAACGATCTCTCCGGGCACGAGCCCCGAATGACGATAGGAGAGGTCGAGCTCCGCCAGGCCGAGCGTGCGCGTCCCCGCGGGGCCGGCGACGACCGCGTCGACGAGAACGGAGCGCCAGTCGCTCCCGTAGGCGCCGGCATTCATCCGCACACCGCCTCCGGCCGTGCCCGGGATCGCCGAGGCGAACTCGAGCCCGCCGAGCCCCGCCGCCCGGGCGCGATGGAGACACACGGCGTTGGTGGCGCCTCCGCCTGCGACGAGCAGCTCGCCGTCGATCTCCACGGCAGCAAGCTCACCGCCGAGCTTGACGATGAGCCCATCGAAGCCCTCGTCCGCGACGAGCAGGTTCGAGCCGAGCCCCACGGCCTCGACCGGCGTGTCTCGGTCGGCCGCCCAGCCGAGCACCTCGACCAGCTCCTCGATCGTCTCGGGGCGTGCGAGCCAGCGGGCCGGTCCGCCCGTTCCGATCGTCGTGAAGCGCGAGAGCGCGACCGCCTCCTCGATGCGGAATCAACGACGACGCCCTTCTCCGAGCTGCTCGCGAATCAGCGCGGGCGCAGCATCGACGCTTCCGGCGCCGAGGACGAGCAGCACATCGCCCGGCTCTGCGCGCCGCGAGAGATAGACAGCCGCGTCCTCGACGCTCGGAATCCAGGCGACCAAGCCGGCCGAGATCGGAGAGAGCATCGACGACGAGCTTGCCCGTGACGGCCGCGTCAGCCTCCTCCCGGGCGAGATAGACGTCGGTGACGACGATGTCGTCTGCCTCGGCGAGCGTTGCGGCGAGCTCACGTGAGAGATGGCGCGTCCGCGAGACGAGGTGAGGCTGGAAGAGCACGCGCAGCCGTTGCCCCGGGAATGCCTCGCGGGCAGCGGCGATCGTCGCCTCGATCTCGGCCGGGTGGTGCGCGTAGTCGTCGACGAGAGTCACGTCGCCCAGCTGCGACACGTCGAACCGGCGGCCGGTGCCGGTGAACCGGCCGAGCGCCTCCGCAGCGTCCGCGCGTGCGACACCGGCGAGCTCGAGCGCAGCCAGGGCCGCTCCCGCGTTCAGGCGGTTGTGGTCTCCAGGCAGCGCCAGCGTCCCTTCGAACGGCGGCGCGTCCCTCACTACCCGGGCTGCTGTCGCGGTCCAGCGGTCGAACTCCGCCTCGAGCTCCCCCAGCGATCGAAACTCGCTGTGATGGTCGAGGTCGACGTTCGTCACGACCGCGATCTCCGCCGGGAGCGAGAACACCGTTCTGTCCGACTCGTCTCCCTCGACGACGAGCCAGCCCTCCCCCGCGCCCGCATTGCTCCCGAGCTGCGGGACGGGAGCGCCGATCAGCCAGGCGGGATCGCCTCCGCGCTCGTGGAGCACGAACGCGATCATCGCCGCGGTCGTTCCCTTGCCGTGCGTACCGCCGACGACGATCGACCGACGTGCTCGCACGAGCTCGCCGAGAAACTCGGCCCGTCGCAGCCCCGGCACCGCCGGGTAGGCCGACGAGACGACCGCCTCCCAGCCTGCAGGAACGACCGGCTCGGGAGAGATCTCGACCTCGATTCCTTCAAGCGCGTCGAGGTACGGCGTCGCAACGCGATCCCAGCCCCCGACCTGCGCCCCCCAGGCCTGCGCGAGCTGCGCGTACGCCGACAGCCCCGCGCCGCCGATCCCGACGAACCAGAGCCTGCGGCCCTCGAGCTCAGGGGCGGGCAAGCGCGATCAGCCCTTCGGCGATCTCCTCGGCTGCGTCCGGCTTGCTGGCGCGCAGCATCGCCTCCCCCATCCGCTCGAGGCTCGGCCGGTCGTCGAGGAGCGACCGCACATGGTCGGGAACATCGTCGAGGTCGAGGTCCCGGATCATCACCGCGCCGCCCGCATGGACGAAGTGCTCGGCGTTCTTCGCCTGGTGGTCGGCGGTCGCGAACGGGTACGGCACGAGGATCGCCGGCTTACCCGCCGCCGCGATCTCCCAGACCGAGCTTCCGGCACGCGCCACGACGAGGTCGCAGGCCGAGTACGCCGCGCCGATCCGGTCGGTCGACGGGATCAGCCGGTAGTTGTCCCGCTTGAGCCTGTTCTTCAGCGCCCAGTAGTCACGCTCGCCGGAGATGTGCAGAACGGTCGGGCCGACCTCGGCGAATGCCTCGATTGCCATCTCGTTGATCGACCGAGCGCCCGCTAGCGCGCCCGCGACCAGCACCGCAGGCCCGTCGGGAGGCAGCTCGAAGATCTCGCGGGCCTCCTCCTTCGGGATCGTTCGGGCTCGCGCGGGGATCGGGCGACCAACGACGCGGAACTTCGGCTCGGCGAGGCCCTCGAGCGGGTATGCCAGGAAGACGCGCCTGGCGAAGCGCAGCGCCATCCGGTTCGCGAGCCCGAGGTGCGCGTCCGCTTCGGACAGCGCAGCGGGAATCCGCATCGTCCCGGCCGCGAAGACCATGGGCCCCGCGACATACCCCCCGGCGCCGAAGACGACGTCGCAGCGGCGGCGCTTCAGGATCGCCCGGCAGGCGTGGGGAGAGACGCCCGCACGGTAGAGGGATTTGACGAGCGCGGGGGTCGGCTGCCTCGGAAAGCCGCTGATCTTGAACGTGTCGAGCTCGTACCCGGCGTCAGGAACGAGTTGCGCTTCGACGCGATCCGGCGACCCGGCGAACGTCACGTACACGCCGCGTGCCGTCAGCGCTTCCGCTACTGCGAGCGCGGGCAGTACGTGCCCCGCTGTTCCCCCGGCCGCGATCACGCACCGAAGCTGTTTCTGCATTGCCACGACTTGCGATGTTAAGGAGGATCCCCACGCTGGCGAGCAGTACCACGAGACTCGAGCCTCCGTAGGAGAGAAACGGCAGCGGAATCCCGGTCAGCGGGGCAAGCCCCATCACCGCGGCGATGTTCACCATCGCCTGCCCGCAGACCAGCATCGTCAGCCCGACCGCGAGCCGCTTTCCGAAAGGATCGCGGCAGTTCAGGGCGATCCGGAGCCCGGCGTACGCATAGACCATGTACGCGAGGATCACGCAGGTGACGCCGATCAGCCCCAGCTCCTCGCCGATGTTCGCAAGCATCATGTCGGTGGGCGCCTCGGGCAGGTAGAAGAGCTTTGCGATCCCGTTCCCGAGCCCGGCGCCGAAGACTCCGCCGGAGCCCATGCCGATCATCGCCTGGACGATCTGGAACCCCGACCCCTGTGCGTCGTGCCACGGATGCAGAAAGGCGAAGAAGCGTGCACGGCGGTAGGGCTCGAGCCAGATCGCGAGGGTGCCGATCCCGCCGGCGATCAGGAGGGCGAGGCCGAGCACGCGGGCAGGTGTGCCGGCGACGAGCAGCATCGCGGCCAGGATGAGCATCAGCGCGATCGCCGTCCCGAGATCCGGCTCGGCGAGGAGAAGCAGGGCGTACAGGCCGGCGAGCAGCCCGACGGGCCGCCAGAGCTGCCCGAGAGAACGCGGTGGCGGGCGGCGCGAGAGGTAGGCGGCAGCCCAGACGGCCAGCGCGAGCTTCGCGAGCTCCGAGGGCTGGAAGACGACGGGGCCGAACCCGATCCAGCGGCGCGCACCGTTGACGGAGGGCCCGAGCACGAGCACTGCCGCCAACAGGCCGAGCGACGCGAGCACGAGCACGGGCGCCATGGCCCGCAGCCGGCGGTAGTCCCAGCGCTGCGCCACGACCATCAGCACGATCCCGAGCAGTGCGTACATCCCCTGCCGCTCGACGTAGTGGTTGGGGTTCCCACCACCTACGGCTGCAGGGGCCGAGGTCGCCGAGTAGACGCACACGATCCCGAACGCCACCAGCGCCAGCGTCACGAGGATCAGGATTCTCGACTCGAGCTCTCCCCGCCTCATCCGGTCGATTTCGCTCGTAGGGCGCCGAATCCTTGGTTTGCAGGTATGCGCCCGCACTGGCAACATACGGTCTCCGCCCCCATGGAACACCCACGCCTGAGCGCCGCGCTCGTTCAGGTGGGGGACGTCGTCTCACTTCCCGGCTGCGTGTCGCCGAGGGCACCTGCGGTCAGCGACAGAAGAGCGGCGAGGACGACCGCAGCGGAAAGCGCACACCTCGCGCCGCAGAGGAGGCGTGCGCAACCCAACCCGGCGTGCGACCGTCCTCGCACATGCTGACGCTAAGGCAGTCTCGAGATCGGTGCGCTGCCCGTTGCGCCAGATCGGGCCTAGCCCTTCGGAATCGCGAAGCCCGGCGGACGCTTCTCGGCAAAAGCTGCGAGGCCTTCGCGCGCCTCCGGGCCGGCGATGAGCTCACCGAACAGCCGGGCCTCCTCGTCGAGATTCGCGGAGTGGTCGCCCTGCAGCGAGCGGTTGCAGAGCGCCTTCGCGGCGGCGACAGCCTCCGGCCCCTTCGAGGCGATCATCAGCGCGACCTCGTGCGCCCGCTCGAGCACCGGGTCGTGCACGCCGTTGACGAGACCGCGCTCGAGCGCCTCGCCCGCATCGACGAGCCGGCCGGTGAAGACGAGCTCCTTGGCGAAGCCGAGTCCGGTTACCCGCGCGAGGCGCTGCGTGCCGCCCCAGCCCGGAATGATCCCGAGGCCGACCTCGGGCTGCCCGAGGCGGGCCGTAGAGGACGCGTAACGGAGGTCGCAGGCGAGCGCGAGCTCGCAGCCGCCGCCGAGGGCGAGCCCGGGAATCGCGGCGATCGTCGCCTTCGGCATCGTCTCGAGCAGGCGGCCAACCTCGTGCCCGAGACGGCCCCACGCCTCGCCCGCGGCCGCATCCACCTCGCTCATGTACTTGATGTCGGCTCCGGCGCAGAACGCGCGCTCGCCCGCGCCGGTGAGGATGACGACACGGACGCGCTCGTCCGCCGCGAGCTGCGCGAGCTCGTCCCGCAGGCCCCTCATCAGCTCGAGGTCGGCGACGTTCAGCCCGTTCTCGCTCCCCATCGTGACGACGGCGACGGGCCCTTCGATCTCGACGGAGACGGTCATGTGCCCTCATCGTAGGAGTAGAAGCCGCGACCGGACTTGCGCCCGAGCTGTCCCGCCTCGAGCATTCGGGCGAGCGTCGCGGTCGGATTGAAGCGCGGGTCACCGTAGGCCGCGGCCATCGCCTCGGCGGCGTGGACGGTCACGTCGACGCCGATCAGGTCGATCAGCGCGAGCGGGCCGATCGGCCAGCCCGTGCCGAGCTTCATCCCGGCGTCGATGTCCTCGGCCGATGCGGTTCCCTCCTCGAGCACGCGAACGGCGTCGATCAGCGTCGGGATCAAGATCCGGTTGACGACGAATCCCGGCGTGTCGCGGGCGCGGATCGGCTGCTTCCCGATCCGCTGCGCGAAGGCGAATGCCGCGTCGACCGTCCCGTCCGAGCTCAGCTCGCCCTTGACGACCTCGACGAGCTGCAGGACCGGGGCCGGGTTGAAGAAATGCAGGCCGACGACCCGTTCTGGCCGCGCGGTTGCCGAGGCGATCTCGGTCACCGAGAGCGCCGAGGTGTTCGTCGCGAGGATGCATCCGTCGCCGACGATCCCGTCCAGCTCGCCGAACAGGTGCTGCTTGGGCCCGAGCTCCTCGACGATCGCCTCGATCACGAGGTCACAGCCGGAAAGAGCGCCCAGCTCGGTGGTGAGCTCGAGCAGCGCGAGCGCCTCGTCCTTCTCGGCCTCGGTCAGCCGCTCGCGCTCGACGCCTCGTGCCAGCTGGCGCTCGATGCCGGCCCGCGCCCGCTCGCACAGCTCGGCGGTGATCTCCCTTCCGACGGTCGGGATGCCCGCCTGGATGCAGACCTGGGCGATACCCGCTCCCATTGCCCCGAGGCCGATCACCCCGACCTTCCTGATCTCGCTCATCCGGGGCTCAGAAGACCGGCGTCTCGCGCCAGACTCCCCAGACCGAGCGCAGCGCGTCGCACATCTCGCCCATCGTAACGTCGGCGCGCGCCGCGTCGATGATCGCCGGCATCAGGTTGACGTCGGTGCGGGCGGCGTCGGCGCCGAGCCGCACGAGAGCGGCCTCCGCGGCCGGCGAGTCTCGCCGGGACCGGAGCTCGCGGACACGCGCTATCTGTTGCCCCTCGAGCTCGGGGTCGATGCGGAGGATCGGGGTCTCCTCGCCGTCCGCAACGAACTTGTTGACGCCGACAATGACCCGCTCGCCGGTCTCGACCTCGCGCTGGTAGCGGAACGCCGACTCGGCGATCTCGGCCTGGAAGAAGTTCTGCCTGATCGCCGCGACCACCCCGCCGAGCTCTCGGATCCGGTCGAAGTACGCGTAGGCCTGCCGCTCGAGCTCGTCGGTGAGCTCCTCCAGGAAGTAGGCGCCGCCGAGCGGGTCGCTCGTGGCGACGACGTTCGTCTCGTGCGCGATCACCTGCTGGGTGCGGAGCGCCAGCCGGACAGCGTCCTCGGTCGGCAGCGCGAGCGCCTCGTCGTACGAGTTCGTGTGCAGCGACTGCGTCCCGCCGAGAACGGCCGCGAGCGCCTCGATCGCGGTGCGCACGATGTTCACCTCGGGCTGCTGCGCGGTCAGCGAGACACCGGCTGTCTGGGTGTGGAACCGCATCAGCCACGAGCGCGGGTTCCTGGCCTGGAACCGCTCGCGCAGCTCGCGCGCCCAGATCCTGCGGGCGGCGCGGTACTTGGCGATCTCCTCGAAGAAGTCGAGGTGGGCGTTGAAGAAGAACGAGAGGCGCGGCGCGAACTCGTCCACGTCGAGGCCGCGCTCGACGGCCCATTCGACGTAGGTGAAGCCGTTCGCGAGCGTGAACGCGAGCTCCTGGGCGGCCGTCGAGCCCGCCTCCCGGATGTGGTACCCGGAGACCGAGATCGGGTGCCAGAGCGGCATCTCCTGCGCGCAGAACTCGACCATGTCGGTCACGAGCCGCATCGAGGGCTCGGGCGGGAAGATGAACTCCTTCTGGGCGATGTACTCCTTGAGGATGTCGGTCTGGATCGTCCCGCGCAGGGCCGAGCGCGGCACGCCCTGCTGCTCGGCGACGCAGACGTAGAAGGCGAGCAGGATCGCCGCGGGCGAGTTGATCGTCATCGACGTCGAGACCTCGCCGAGCGGGATCCCCTCGAACAGCCGCGCCATGTCCTCGAGCGAGTCGACGGCGACGCCCTCACGCCCGACCTCGCCTTCCGAGCGCGGGCTGTCGGAGTCGTGGCCCATCAGCGTCGGCATGTCGAACGCGGTCGAGAGCCCCGTCTGGCCGTGCTCGAGGAGGTAGCGGAACCGCTCGTTCGTCTCCTCGGCGGTGCCGAACCCCGCGAACTGCCGCATCGTCCAGAGCCGGCCGCGGTACATCGTCTCGTACACGCCCCGCGTGAACGGGTACTCGCCGGGTGAGCCGAGGTCGCGCGCGTAGTCGATCTTCACGTCGGCGGCCGTGTAGACCGGTGCAACCTCGATCCCGCCCATGGTGGTGCGGCGCGTCACGCCGCTCACGCTACAGGGCGGCGACCAGCGCCCTGAACTCGTCGCCGCGCTGCTCGAAGTTGTCGTACTGGTCGTAGCTCGCGCACGCCGGGCTGAGAAGCACGACGTCGCCGCGATCGGCGAGCTCGGCGGCGTGGCTCACGGCGTTCGCGAGTGTCCCATCACGATCGAACAGCCGATCGCCGAGCACGCGGGCGATCTCGCCGGCGGCCTCGCCGATCAGGTGAACCGAGAGCACGTTGGGGCCGATCGCGTCGGCCAGCGGCTCGAAGCTCTCGCCCTTGAGCGAGCCGCCGAGGATCAGGTGCACGGGCTCGTCGGCGTAGGCCGCGAGGCCTCTGAGCGCGGCGGCCACGTTGGTCGCCTTCGAGTCGTTGACGTAGCGGACGCCGCCGACCTCGCCGATCGGCTCGAGCCGGTGGCGGATGCCCGGGAACGTGCGCAGCGCCTCGGCGATCGCATCGTCCGCGACGCCGGTCGCGCGCGCAGCGGCGGTGGCCGCGGCGGCGTTCTCGCGGTTGTGAGCACCTCGGATCAAGGGCTCTGCGGGCAGCGCGTCCTCGGCTGAGAACTCGATTCCCTCGATCCCGAATCCGCGGGGGACGACGGCAACGGCGGCGCGGTCGAAGATGCGCAGCTTCGCGTCGCGGTAGGCCTCGAAGCTGCCGTGGCGATCGAGGTGATCCGGCTCGAGGTTGAGCAGCACGGCAACGTCGCAGGCGAACTCGTGGACGTCCTCGAGCTGGAACGACGAGACCTCGCAGGCGACCCAGTCCGCGGATGCAACCGAGGTCAGCGGCGTGCCGATGTTCCCTGCCACCACTGAGTCGCGGCCGGCGGCGCGGAAGATCGCCCCGAGCAGCTCGGTGGTCGTCGACTTGCCGTTCGTGCCGGTGACCGCGACGAAGTGGGCGCCGGTCGGCGCCAGCAGCCGCCAGCCGAGCTCGAGCTCCGACCAGACCGGTATGCCCCGCGTCCTTGCCGCCTCGACGAGCGGCTGCTCGCCGGGAACGCCCGGGGATTTGACGAGCACGTCGGCGCCCGTCGAGAACTGCGAGATCGTCCTCGTTGCCGAGCGAGCGGTCGACGCGGGTCACCTCGTCACCGCGCTCCTCGAGCCGGGCCGCCGCAGCCCGCCCGGATCGCGCGAGGCCGTAGACGACTGCCTTCACGGCCGGATCTGCGGGTAGTACTTGTAGAAGAGCGCGAAGCCGCCGGTGCAGAGGATCCCGGCGACGATCCAGAAGCGGACCATGATCTTCGTCTCGGACCACGACTTCATCTCGAAGTGGTGGTGGATGGGCGCCATCAGGAACACGCGTCTCCCCCACCATTTGAACGAGATCACCTGGATCACGACCGAGAGCGCCTCGATCACGAAGATCCCGGCGACGAACAGGAGCAGCAGCTCGACCTTCAGGAAGATCGCCATCGCGCCGATCGCGCCGCCGAGGGCCATCGCGCCCGTGTCGCCCATGAACACCTCGGCCGGGAACGCGTTGAACCACAGGAACCCGACCGCGGCGCCGATGATCGCGGCGCCGATGTAGGCGGCGTCGAGGCGGTTCGCGATCCGGTTGCCGTTCGGCGCGACCTCGCGGATGTAGATCGTGACGGCCATCGCGGTGAGCGTGAACAGCGCGATGATCGACGTCCCGGCGGCGAGCCCGTCGAGGCCGTCGGTCAGGTTCACGGCGTTTGCGGCCCCCGCGATGATGAAGAAGACGAGGACGTACCAGCCCCAGCCGAGCGGGATCGTCTTCTGCACGATCGGGATGAAGATGTTGTGGTCGAGCCCCTGATGGTGCGCCGCGACGCAGACCAGCGCGGAGGTCGCGAGGAGGAGGAGCATCTTGATCCGGCCGGAGAGCCCGAGCGAGCGGCGGTGGCGCACCTTGATCAGGTCGTCGAGGAAGCCGATCCCGCCGCAGGCGAGCATCGTCCCGAAGATCGCGAGGGCGGGAGCCGTGCCGACGGTCGTCGCGAGGAATGCGATCGACGCGGCGAGCACGATCAGGACACCGCCCATGGTCGGCGTTCCCTGCTTGACCGAGTGGTGCTGCGGGCCCTCCTCGCGGATCGTCTGGCCGAGCGAATGGCGGCGCAGGAAGTCGATGAAGAACGGGCCTGCGAGGATCGAGATGATGAGCGCGACGAGCGCCGCGACGAGTACGTGTGCCATCTAGGAACGTAGTTTCGCTGCGACCGCTTCGAGTCCCACCGAGCGGGAGCCTTTGACCAGGACGACATCGCCCGGGCGCATGACCGCTCGCAGCGCGTCGCCGGCTTCTTCTGCGGCATCAACCTGCACGACCTCGACCCCTGGGGCGGGAACGAGGTACTCGGCCGCGAGCGGCCCCACCGTGACGATCGCCTGGACGCCCGACTTGACAACCTCCTCGCCGATCTCGCGGTGGTAGGCGATTGCCTCCTCGCCGAGCTCGGCCATGCCGCCGAGCACCGCGACCTTGCGGCGCTCGCCCGCGAACGCCGACAGATGAGCGAGCGCGGCCCGCATCGACGCGGGGTTCGCGTTGTAGCAGTCGTTGATCAGGGTGATCGCCGTCGGGGAGCTCGATCACCTCTTCGCGCAGCGGGCTGAACCGGACGTCGAGAACGCCGTCCTCGACCGGGATCCCGAGGACGTCGCAGACCGTCAGCGCGGCCAGGGTGTTCTGCAGCTGGTGCGGGCCGGCGTACGTGGTCTCGAGCCGGATCTCACGCTCGCCGATCCGGAAGCGGCCGGCCTCCTCGGGCTGCCCGAAGCGTCGGATCTCGATGTCGGTGCGCTGCAGGTAGGGCTCCAGCAGCGGCTCCTCGGGAACGACGGCGGTACCGCCGGGCGGCAGTGCCTCGATCAGCTCGGCCTTGGCGCGGGCGACGTTCTCGACCGTCCCGACGAGCTCGAGGTGGACGGGCGCGATGTTCGTGATCAGTCCGATCTCGGGGCGGGCGAATGAGGCGAGCCACGCGATCTGGCCGAGACCGCGCATCCCCATCTCGACGATGCAGACCTCGGTGTCCGGCTCGATCCGGCCCAGAGTGAGCGGGACGCCGAGCTCGTTGTTGAAGTTCCCCTCCGATGCGACCGTTCGCCGGTGCCGCGCGCAGAGCGTGGCCAGGATGTCCTTGGTCGTGGTCTTGCCGGCCGCGCCCGTGATGCCGACGATCCGGGCCGTCGTGCGGTCGCGGACGGCGCCGCCGACCGCGGCGAGCGCGACGTGCGCGTCCTCGGGGACGAGCGCCGCGGCCGCCCCACGGGCGAGGGCATGCGCGACGAAGTCCTCGCCGTCACCGACAGCCACGAACAGATCGCCTTCGTCGACCCGGCGGGAGTCGATCTGCAGGCCGGTGACCTCGCTCGCCCAAGGCCGGGCGACCAGCCGGCCGAGCGGCTCGATCAGGTCCAGCTCGAGCGGGATCACCGGCGCGCCGTCATTCCTGCGAGCACCCTGCGGGCCACCTCCCGGTCGTCGAACGGCACCTTGCCGGTGGCGAGCTCCTGCTCGGGCTCGGCTCCCCGGCCCGCGATCACCACTATCTCCCCCGGCCCGGCCTCCTCGAGCGCCTGGGTGATCGCCGTCCGCCGGTCGAGCTCGATCTCGATGTGGCCGAGCGCTCCTTCCGCAACCTCGGCGGCGATCTGCTCGGGCGGCTCCGACCGCGGGTTGTCCGAGGTCAGGAGCGGGCGGTCGGCGAGCTCCGAGACGACACGGCCCATCAGCGGCCGCTTACCCCGGTCACGGTCGCCGCCGGCGCCGAACACGACCGTGAGCCTGCCGTCGCCGAGGCCGCGCGCCGTGCGGATGACGTTCTCGAGGGAGTCGGGAGTGTGCGCATAGTCGACGATCACCGTGAACGGCTGGCCGGCGTCGATCGTCTCGAACCGGCCCGGGACGCCCGGCAGCCCCTCGATGCCGCGCTTCACCGCATCGCGGTCGACACCGAGAGCCTCGGCGGCGAGGGCCGCACCGATCGCGTTCTCGCGGTTGAAGGCTCCGCTGAGCGGCAGCTCGATCCCGTCGAGCGCATCCGAGGTTGCCGCATCGAACGTGATCGCGTCGGGGATCGCCGCAGCGAGCCGCCTCCCCCACTCGTCGCCGACGTTGATCACCGCCCGCTCGGCCTGGGCGAAAAGCGCCGCCTTGGCCTCGTAGTAGGCCTCCGTCGTGCCGTGGAAGTCGAGGTGATCCTGCGTCAGGTTCGTGAAGATCAGCACGGCGAACCGCGTGCCTTCGAGCCGTCCTTGCGCGCCGGCCTGGGAGGTCGCCTCGAGGACGCAGACTTGGTCACCGCCGTCGGCCATCTCGCGGAGCAGCCGCTGGAGGTCGATCGCCTCGGGCGTGTTGAGGCCGGTCGGGCGCGGCTCGCCGCCGACACGCCGCTCGATGTTCGTCAGCAGCCCCGTCTGCCGGCCCGCGGCCTCGAAGATCGAGCGCAGCAGGAACGCCGAGGTCGTCTTCCCGTTCGTTCCGGTGATCGCCGCGACGGGCAGCTCGGCCGAGGGATCGCCGAAGAAGAGCGTCGCGGCGACCGGCATCGCCGACCGCGCGTCGCCGACCACGAGTTGCGGCAAGTCGACCTCGACGGGATGCTCGACCACGAGCGCAGCCGCACCCAGGGTCGCCGCGGTGGCCGCGAAGGCGTGCCCGTCGACGTTCCGCCCGCGCACGCAGAAGAACAGCGCACCAGGCGTGACGGTGCGGGTGTCGTATGCGAGATCGGAGATCTCGACGGAAGCAGCGCCGGCCGGCGCCCCGTTGACCACCTCGCCCGGCCCGAGCGCCACGATGAAGCGCTCGAGGTTCATCGCGACCGGAGTCTAATCGAGGCCCCTCCTGTCCCCCCGGCCACTGCCTCCGGGCCAGTCCGGGACAGTCCCGTAACGGTGGGCGCCGTCCGGACCGGCTCCGAAACGGAAGCGCACGATTGGCGTCCGCGCCAGCAGCGCCGTGGGTGCTCACCGATCCGCTCGCGGGTGCCGACGACGCGGAACCCGACGCGCTCGTGCAGCGCGAGGCTCGCAGTGTTCTCCGGGAAGATGCCCGTTTGGATCGTCCACATCCCGGCGCCCTCGGAGCGGCGGATCAGCTCCTCCATGAGCGCGCGTCCCACACCGCGGCCGCGCGCGGATTCGGAGATATAGACGGAGCTCTCGACGACGCCGGCGTAGACGCAGCGGCCGGAGACCGGTGACATCGCGGCCCAGCCCACGACCTCGCCGTCGTCGATCGCGACCAGCCGCAGCTCGGGCAGGTGCGCCGCATCCCAGGCCTCCCAGGCAGGCACCTCGGTCTCGAATGTCGCGTTCCCGGTCGCGATCCCCTCGGCGTAGATCCGGGCGACCGCGTCCCAGTGCTCGGGGCCGAGGACGACGATCTCCATCCGACCAGGTTAGGTGCTCAGCGTCTTCGGAGCGTCCGGCGGCACTTCGAGGTACTGCAGGTCGAACTTCGCGATCGCGGCGAAGGCCGGGGCCGCGACGACGCCGCCGAAGATCGAGCCGCGCGGGTCGTCGACCTTGACCAGCACGACGAGCTTCGGATGGGACGCCGGAACCATCCCGACGAACGAGGCGGTGTAGTCGGTCGAGGAGTAACCGTGCGGAGTCGCGACCTGCGCCGTGCCGGTCTTGCCGGCCACGGTGTAGCCGGGGATCTGGGCTGCCGAGCCGGTCGCGCCGGGATCGCTGATGACGCCGCTCAGCATCGACTTGACCTCGTGGTCGACGGCCTTCGACATCAGGCGCCGCGTCTTCCAGGCCTGCGGGGCGCGCCCACCGACACGCTCGACGAGGTGCGGCTCGATCCAGACCCCGTCGTTGGCGACGGCCGCGTACACCGACGCCATCTGGATCGGAGTGACCGAGATCCCCTGCCCGATCGGCACGTTGCCGATCGTCGTGTCGCTCCACTGGGGAAGCGGAAGGACGAAGCCCGGGCTCTCCCCCGGGAAATCGATGCCGGTCGACGATCCGAACCCGAACTTCTGGACCCAGTAGGCGAGCCGGGAGGCGCCGAGCTTCTCGGCGATCGTGACGGCGCCGACGTTCGACGAGTAGGCGAGCACCTGCGCGACCGAGTAGTTGACCGTGCCGCGCGTCTCGGCGTCGTGCACCGTGCACTGGTAACAGCCGCCGTAACGGAACAGGTACGGCAGCGTGAAGCGCGTGCTCGGCTTGACGATCCCGTCCGACAGCGCACCCGTGATCGTCACGAGCTTGAAGGTCGAGCCCGGCTCGTAGGTGTCGGTGACCGCGCGGTTGCGCAGCAGCGAGGGCGAGTAGCGCGCGACGTTCGACGTGTTGTTCGCGTTGTAGCCGGGCGTCTGGGCCATCGCGAGGATCGCGCCGGTCGACGGGTCGAGCACGATCGCCGTCGCGTCCTTCGCCCCGAACTGGGCGACCGTGTCGCGCAGCACCTTCTCTGCCTGCGCCTGGATCGTGTGGTCGAGCGTGGTGAACACGTTCGAGCCTTCCTGCACCGGCCTCGAGCTGATCGTGTCGATCGCGCGGCCGGTCGGGTCGCGGACGATCGTCTGGGTGCCGGGCCGCCCGGCGAGCTTGTGGTCGTACTGCAGCTCGAGCCCGCCGAGCCCGTGCTGGTCGGTCCCGGCGAAGCCGAGCACCTGGGCGCCCACGCCGTCCTGCGGGTAGGTGCGGAGCTCCTCCGGGTAGGAGGCGATGCCGGCAAAGCCCTTCTTCAGGAAGACGGCGGCCTTGGCGGGATCGACGAAGCGGGCGACGTAGACGAACTGGCTCTTCTTGTTCACCAGCTCCGGGTAGAGGACGTTCCCGTTGACGCCGAGCAACTGATGAGCCGCGAGCGTGATCCCCCGCGCGTTGTGAACCAGCTTCGGGTCGGCGAAGATCGTCGTCATCTGCGTCCCGATCGCGAGCTGGACGCCGGTGCGGTCGAAGATCGTGCCGCGCCCGGCCGGGATCGTCTGGGTCTGCTCGTGCTGGCTCCGCGCGAGGCCGGAGAGATGCGCGGCCTGCACGCCCTGGAGCCAGACGGCGCGCGCGAACATCGCCGCGAAGACGAGCATGAACACCACGAGCAGCAGCCGGATCCGGCGATTGGCGTGCTTCTCGCGAATCGGCGACGCCATCGTCTACTTCCCGAGATCGATGTAGTCGATGCTGGACGGGTCGGCCTGGATCAGGCCGTCCTGGCTGTGCGCGAGCTTCTGGATCCGAGGCGAGGCGAGCGCCGAGGAGAGCTGGGCCACCAGGGCGGCGTTGTCGGCCTTGAGTTGCGAGCGCTGCTGGTTCGCCTTGTCGAGCCGCAGGTTGAGCTGCAGAACGGCCAGGTTCACGAAGACCACGCCGGCGAGCAGGACGCCGAAGACGACGATCCACGCGATCGCGGCGCGCGAATGGGCGCGGCGACGGGTGCGCGCGGCGGGACGGCGCGGCGCGGCTTTGGGCGCAGCCTTGGGCGCGGTCTTGGGACGAGGCCGGCGCGCGGGCGCGGCGACGGCCGCTGCGCGGGTGCTAGCCAACCTTCACCGCCACTCTCATCCGGGCGGAGGCGGAACGCGGGTTGCGGGCGACCTCGGCCGCGCTCGGCCGGATCGCCCGCCGGGGAATGGCGCGCAGCGTGGGCGTCGAGCCGCACGCGCAGACCGGGAAGTCGGGCGGGCAGGTGCAGCCGTGCTCGCCGTCGCGCAGGAACCGCTTGACGATCCGGTCCTCGAGCGAGTGGAACGAGATCACCGCGAGCCGGCCGTGCGGGCGCAGCATCTCGAGCGCAGCCGGAAGCGCGCGCTCGAGCGAGCCGAGCTCGTCGTTGACCTCGATCCGGAGAGCCTGGAAGACGCGCTTCGCCGGATGCCCCTCACCGAAGCGCGCGGGTGCGGGCAGCGCCTGCTTGATCACCTCGACGAGATCGCCGGTGCGCTCGAACGGCTGCTTGGAGCGGCGCCGCACGATCGCCCGCGAGACCTGGCGCGCGTAGCGCTCCTCGCCGTAGCGGCGGAAGATGTCTGCGAGCTCCCATTCGCCCATCTCGTTGACGACGTCGGCCGCGGTCAGGTCGGACGCCGGATCCATGCGCATGTCGAGCGGAGCGTCGCCGGCGTAGGAGAAGCCGCGCTCGGGCCGGTCGATCTGCATCGAGGAGACGCCGAGGTCGAGCAGGATCGCGTCGGCGCGCACGCCGTTCGAGCCGAGCTGCTCGAGCACCTGGGAGAACTCGCCGTGCAGCAGGCGCACCTTGGCAGCGGTTGTCCGTCGTAGGCGCTCGAAGTAGGGCGCGACGGTGGGGTCGCGATCGATCGCGATCAGCTTGCCTTCGCCGCGCAGGCGCCCGACGAGCAGCTCCGAGTGCCCGCCGGCACCGAACGTGCAGTCGATGACCGTCTCCCCCGGCCGCGGCGCGAGGCGATCGAGCACCTCGTCCGCGAGGACGGGGACGTGGTCAGTCTCGGTTGGCAAGACGCTCGGCAACATCTTCCGCGCTCCCTTCGGCTTGCGTGAGCTGCTCGCGCCACGTGGCGCGGTCCCAGATCTCGAGATGGTCGAAGACGCCCGCGACCGTCACCTCGCGCTCGATGCCCGCACCGGCGAGGAGCTTGGCCGGGATCACCATCCGTCCCTGCCTGTCGAGCTCGACCGGCGGCGCGGAGGTGAAGAAGTAGCGCTGCATGGTGCGCGTCTCCGGCCGGAACGGGTCGAGCGTGCCGACCCGCTCGGCGAGGACAGCGAATGCGGCCTTCGAATAGACGGAAAGGCAGCCATCGAGGCCACGCGTGATCACAACCTCGTCCCCGAGCTCTTCGCGGAGCTTCGCAGGGAGCGTGAGGCGATTCTTGTCGTCGAGGGTGTGGTCGTATTCGCCGAGCAGCATGCCACTTGGCCCCACTTTAACCCACAACTCCCCACCTGTCCACCCCTAAAGCGTGATTTGTGCCGAGTACGGCCCCCTTCCCGTGACGACGGCGGCGCCCGCAGCGGCCGCGAGCGCCAGCGCATCCGGCAGAGAATCGCCCCGTCCCAGCGCGAAACAGAGCGCTGCCGCGAAGGAATCGCCGGCTCCGTAGGCGTCCTCGAGCGGCCCGGGGGGCGTTGTGGGGGCGTACCGCTCACCGTTCGCAACGCCGCCGCGTGCGCCCTCGGTGGCGCAGAAGACGCCGACGTCGAGGCTGCCGTCGTAGTGCTCGCCGGGATCGGTCCCGCTCCCGACGAGCAGGTCGAGGTGGACTCCGCCCTCCTTCAGCGTCTCGAGCTCACGCGGCGTCGCGGCGAGGAACGAGGCTGATCGCGCCGAGCGAAGGGCAGCGGCGTCGCCGGCGATGAAGAAGACGGTGTCGTAGCCGGCGAGGTCGAGCGGCCCCTTCGGCCGGAGCTTGGGCCCAACCGTTGTGATCGTCCGCTCCTTGTCCTGGTCGACGTGCGTCAGCGCCCGGCGCGTCGAGCCGAACCACTGTGGGTGCACGACGAGACCGAGCTGCTCGAGCTGCTCGAGCGACCGGCGTCCGGCGTCGTCCTCGCCGAGCGCGGTGTAGAAGTCGCAGGAGCCCGCGAGCTTCAGCAGCTGCGCCGCCACGACGGAGCCGCCCCCGGCGGGCCCGGCCCAGAGCTCCGTTCCGTGGGCGATCTGGCCCGGCGCCGGAACGTGGTCGACCTCGACGAACTCGGTCCACTCGACATGCCCGACGACGGCGACCTTCATCTCGTGGTGACGCTATCTCACACCCTGCGCCGTCCCGCCGTTGGACCTCATGATGGAGGCGATGGCGATCCCGCCCTTCGAGCGGTTCTACTGCGAGCACTGCGACGAGGTGCTCGGTTACCTGCGCCGGCTGCTCGGCCAGCGGGCCGAGGACGCCTGGCAGGAGACGTTCCTGCGGGCGCTCCGCGCCTACGACCGGCTCGAGCATGGCCGCCACCTCCGTGCCTGGGTGTTCACGATCGCGACGCGCGTCGCGATGGACGACCTACGGCGCAAGGGCAAGCACAACGTCAGCCTCGACGAGGCGCACGAGCCCGAGGCCGGGCCCGAGCCTGCGCCGGCTTTCGAGCAGCTCGAGCCCTACACCGGCGACCTTCCACCGACCGAGCGTGCTGCCGTCGTGCTGCGCTACGGCTACGACCTTCCCTATGCCGAGATCGGCGCGGCCCTGGGCTCCTCGGAAGAGGCAGCCCGGGCGGCCGCGTCATCCGGAGTCCGCAGACTGAGGAGGAACCTTGAGCGTCACGCCTGAGCTCGACGCACGCTTCCGCGCCGCCGCGCTGGCGGAAGGGCTCGTCGACGTCCGCTACGACATCGTGCCGTCGCCCGTCGGCGACCTGTTCATCGCGTCCACCCCACGCGGCCTCTGCCGCATCTCGTACACGGTCGAGGGCACGGACGAGGCGATCGCACGCGTCTTCGGCGCCCGCGTCCTGCGCTCGCCGCTCGACGACGTCCGCCGCGAGCTCGACGAGTACTTCGAGGGCCGGCGCCGCGACTTCGACCTTCCGCTGGATCTCCGGGTCGCGCCGTTCCACGAGGCGGTGCTGCACGAGTTGGCGCGCGTCCCATACGGACAGGTCGACACGTACGGGCACCTCGCCGCTCTCGTCGGCCGGCCGAAGGCGGCCCGCGCCGTCGGCACGGTGATGAACCGCAACCCGATCCCGATCGTCCTCCCGTGCCACCGGATCGTGGGCGCAAACGGCTCGCTGACCGGGTACGCGGGCGGCCTCCCCACCAAGCGCCACCTGCTCGAGCTCGAGGGCGCGACGCTGCCGCTCAAATGACGAAATGGGGCTGGGGCCTGGTTGCGCTGGCCGGAGTCGCCGTCGTGGCGGCGCTCGCCGTCGTCTCGACCGAGAAGGGGCGCACGGTTCCGGAGATCATGCGCGCCGCTGGCTGCACCTATCGCGACGTGACGCCGTTGCCGCCGAAGCCCGGGTCGAGGGACGACTACCACCAGGACGTGCCGACGCTCAGCTCGCCGGTGCGGTGGGCGACGTTCCCGCCGTCGGGCGGAAGCCACTTCCGGCTCTGGGCGACGTGGGGCTTCTACCGCAAGGCAGTGAATCCCCGAATGGTCGTCCACAACGAGGAGCACGGCGGAGTCGTCATCTGGTGGGGGCCGGACGTCCCGCCGTCGACGGTCGACCAGCTCGAGGCGTTCTACCGCTCATCGCCGGTTGCGGTGTTCGGGACGCCGATCGCCGGGCTCGGGAGCAAGATCGCGCTCACCGCCTGGAACGCCGACCCTCGCTGGACGGGCGAGCCCGGCCTCGCCTACAAGCACGGCTACTACGGGACAGGCAGGATCGCGATCTGCCCCGCGTTCGACGAGAACGCGTTCGCAGCGTTCAGGGACGCCTACCGCGGCAAGAGCCCACAAGGGTTCCCGATCGAAGGCGACCGCCCGGGCTGCGGCCCGGAGAAGCCCTGTTGAGAGCTAGGCCGCCGGCGCGCCGGTGACGACGATGTAGTGGAAGTTCCGGGGGCCGGCGTAGTACGACCAGCGTCCCGCTCCGAGCATCGATCGCGCGTGTCTTCTTCCCGACGAACTTGACGCCCGTGAGGTTGATCGGCGCCTTCGAGCTCGGCCCGAGAATCGTCAGCCCGGCCTTGGGATCCTTGTCGAGGAGCGAGAAGCGTGTAACGCCCGGCGAGCAGGCTCGTGACCGGCTTGCCCTTGTTGGTCAGCGTGAGCGCGCCCTTGGCAGACAGCGTCGCGGTCAGCGTCGCCTTGGAGACGCCGGAGCCGACGAGCGGATCCTCGACCGAGCCCTTGCCCGTGCCGATGATCGGCGGCGGCACCGTTGCGGAGCCGGTCGTCGCGATCGAGAACACGGTGCGCGTGACGGACGGCTGGTTCAGGTCCTGGGCGGTGTAGCTCTGGCCGGCCTGGAACGTCGCCGGGAACGTCTTGTCCGCCTCACAGCCGGCGGTCATCGTCGTGAAGATGTTGACTCCAGGGCCCGTGAGCTGGAACTGCGGGGCGCCGCGGCAGGCTGTCAGATCGGTGACCCCTGCGAGGGGCACCGTGCCGAACGCGAGCGGCGTCCTGACGTCCACCTGATAGGTGCCCGGCGGGATCTGACTTACCGTCGCGCCTGCATCGTTCTGGATCGTGAACGTGCAGTTCATCGCGTACATGAAGTACAGCGTCGGCACCGTCGGCTGGTTCGTGGTGAGCGCCGCACCGCCGCCGATGACGAGTACCGCCGCCGTCAGCACGACCGCCCCGAACGTCCAAAGCCCCCGAATGAGCACTGCCATAACGACATTCATGGTACCACTGCTTTTTGATAGCTGCTCTCAGAAATGAGAGTTAAGCGGTTGTTCAGCTTCGGGCTGCGAGCAGCGCGGCGGCGGCGAGCCGCGAGGCCTCGGCGAGTGCCGCAGAGGCAAGCGCAGGCCCGAAGGTGACCCGTGCGACGCCGAGCTCCTCGAGCTCCTGGAGCCGTGGGTTCTCCGGCCGGGCAAGCACGTTGACCGGGCCGGTGATCCCCTCCGCGAGCGGGCCGAGCGTCTCGAACGGCGCGAGGATCGGATAGATGCAGTCGGCGCCGGCGGCCAGGTAGGCGTTGCCGCGCTCGACCGCCTCCTCGATCCCGCCCGTGCGGGTGATGAAGACGTCGACGCGCGCATTGAGCACCAGCGTCGGCGCAGCCGCGCGCGTGGCGCGAATGATCTCGATCTGCTGGTCGATCGGCACCATCTCGGCCTCGCCGTGCGAGTCCTCGAGGTTGATCCCGGCCGCGCCGATCGCGACCGCCGCCGCCGCGGTGCGCGGCGGGTCGCCGTAACCGGCCTCGAGGTCGGCGGTGACGGGAACGTCGACGGCGCGGACGATCCGCTCGACGACCTTCAGCATCTCCTCGACCGGCGCTTGCTCGCCGTCTTCCCAGCCGAGCGAACGTGCGACCGCGGCGCTCGTCGTCGCGATCGCCCGGCAGCCGGGCAACGCGGCAAAGGTCTTGGCGCTGGCCACGTCCCAGGCGTTCAACAGGACGAGGAGCGGCGGTGTGCGATGGAAGCGGCGGAACTGCTCGGCGCGGGTCACTCCTTGAGAGTAGACGACTCGGGTAGGGACCGATGAGTCGGTAACCGACTCCCCATTCGTTGTCGACGTACGGTGTGACGGGGTCGACGGCCCGCAACTTGCAGCGGAGTCGCGACGCATGCGAGTCGAGGGTGCGCGTGTGCATCGAGGGAGGCCAGTGCCAGATGTCGCGCAGGAGCTCGGCTCGCGTGAAGAGACGGCCGGGATCGGATGCGAGCTTCGCGAGCAGCTGGAACTCCTTGTGGGAGAGCTTCAGCGGGATCCCGCGGATCGACGCGATGCGGGCGACCACGTCGATCGTGAGGTCGCCCGCGCGCCAGGCTCGCTCCGGTTGCAGGACGGCACGGATCCGCTCGACCAGGTCGTCGTCGAAGCCCTGTTCGCGTAGCTGTTGCTCGACCGTCGACATCGTTCCGACGGTACCGGCGGCTTTCGGCCGGGGCTAGATGTCCTTTGGGCCGAAATTGTGACGATTCATCCCCAGGTCACAGCCCGGGCAGCTCACAGTCGACCCGAGCGAATGACCCCGACGAGCAGCCAGATGCCGAGCACCCCGGAGGCCATGAATCCGAACGCCGAGACGACGTTCAGGCCGAGAACGTGCGGCCCCGTCTTCGCGAAGATCCCGATCAGGCTCGACCCGATCAGCCCACCGACGACGATCAGTGCGATCACGAGGCGATTCGAGATCACGTCGAGCTTGTGCATCAGGTCGTCGAGCCCCTTGTGCACGAATCCGAGCTCGATCTCACCTGCCCGCACCTGCTCGAGGGTCTCGTAGAGCTGGTACGGGAGCGCCGAGGTCGCCTGCGCGAACTGGCTGGTCTCGCGGCGTGCCCGCCGGGCGACGCGGCCGGGGGTGAATCGCTGCATGACGAGCGCGCGAGCGTAGGGCCGGGCGACCTCGAAGACGTTGAAGTCGGGGTACAGCTCGACGCCGACCGATCCGATCGTCGCGATCGCCTTGTCGAGCATCACGAACCGCGACGGCAGCCGGATGTTCATCCTGTAGATCAGCCCGAACACCTCGCGGATCACCTGCAGCGGGTCGATCTCCTTCATGCTCGCGCCGTAGTAGCGCGAGTAGATCGTGTTGAGCTCGGAGACGAACTCGGCTTCCTTCTCCTTGGGGTAACGGACGCCGAGATCTGCGAGCCGCCGCGGGAGCGCCTCGACGTTCTCGTTCGCTGCGTCGATGAAGAGCGCCGTCAGCTTGGAGAGGTCGCTGTCGGTCAGCTTGCCCGCGAGCCCGAAGTCGACGAGCCCGATCTTGTCGGGCGCCGAGGACGAGGATGTTCGCGGGATGCGGATCGCCGTGGAAGAAGCCGTGCCGGAAGATCATCGTCAGCCACGTCTCGGCGATGACGTACGCGAGATCGCGGCGCTGGTCGATCGGCCAGTCGTCGGACTCGAGATCTGCGAGCTGGACGCCCTCGAGGTACTCGAGGGTGAGAACGCGCTGACTCGAGTAACTCCCGTAGAGCCGCGGGACGACGACATTCGGGTGCCCGGCGAAGTTGCGGTGGAAGACCTTGGCGTTGCTGGCCTCCTGCCGATAGTCGAGCTCCTGACGGAGCGAGCGTGCGAACTCGTCGACGACCTCGCGACTGTCGACGAAGTCGAGCGCATGGACCCGCTCCTTGATGAATCGCGCGGCCTGCTCGAGCAGCTGGATGTCGCTCTCGACCTGGCGCGGAGCGTTCGGCCGCTGAACCTTGACCGCGACCTGCTTCCCGTTCGGAAGCACCGCGCGGTGCACCTGTCCGATCGACGCAGCCGCCATCGGCACCTCGTCGAACTCGAGAAACAGGCGACCGATCGGCTGCTTCAGATCCTCGGCGATCACCCGCTCGACATCGGCGAACGGGAACGGCGTCACGTCGTTCTGGAGGCCACGGAGCTCGACGATGATGTCCTCGGGGACGATGTCGGGTCGCGTGGAGAGCAGCTGCCCGAACTTGACGAAGGTCGGCCCGAGCTCGTCGAACATCTCGCGGAGATGGCGTCCACGAATCGCGTCGACGTCGGCGGGAGCACGGCGGCCTTCGAGCAGCGACCCGAAGCCGTGCTTCACCGCGACCTGGGCGATCTCGCTCAGCCGCCCGATGTTCGCCGTCTTCGACTTTGACGCCATCGGGCGCAAGTGTTGCACGCGGTCTAACGCGGGAATGCCGCCGGCACGCCCCCGTCGACAGGGAGAACCGCGCCGGTCGTCGACCGGGACCGGTCGGAGACGAGAAAGGCAACCGCCTCGGCGACATCGGCGCCGGTGACGGCACGGCCGAGCAGGCTGCGCGACGCATAGAACGTCTCGAGCTCCTCGAGCGGGACGCCGTGGGCCTCGGCGCGCTGTGCGCGGATCTCGTCCGACCAGAGCTTCGAGCCCGAGAAGATCGCGTCGGGGTTGACGGCGTTGGCCCGGATCCCGAGCGGGCCGCCCTCGAGCGCTGCGATCCGCATCAGCTGAACGAGGCCCGCCTTGGCGACCGAGTAGGGACCAAACCCAGCGCCTGGAGCGAACGCGTTCTTCGAGGCGACGTAGACGAGGCTGCCGCCGAGCCCCTGCTCACGCAACGCCCCGAGCACGCGGCGGGTGAGCAGGAAGTGCGCAGTGAGGTTCACCTCGAGGCTCCGGCGCCACTCCTCCTCGGGGAGCGTCTCGAGCGGGCCGGTCGAGGCGACGCCGGCGTTGAAGACGACAGCGTCGATCCCGCCGAAGCTACCCACGGCAACGCGGACGAGGCGGTCGACGACGGCTCCGTCGGTCAGATCGCCAGAGAGGGCCACTGCGCGATCGAGACCATCGGCGGTCTCGGCGAGGCCGGCGGCATCGATGTCGGCGAGAACCAGGTGGGCGCCCCGCGCCGCGAGATCGAGGGCGATGTCCCGGCCGATGCCGGAGGCTGCGCCGGTAACGAGCGCGACGTGGCCGGCGAGCTCCGGCGGCGGCGGCGCGAGCGTGAGCTTGTAGAGCTCGAGCGGCCAGTACTCGAAGTCGTGTACCTCGGCATCGTCGAGCCAGCTCGAGCCGCCGAATCGGTCGAGCGTCGCCGCGACCGAGGCGTGCGTGTGGGCTGCGATCTCGAGCCGCGCGCCTGCGGCACGGAAATCCGGCGCCGCGGCGATCACGCCGTGGCCGGGAACGAGGAAAACCCTCGGGTCAGATCCGTGCTCGGCTCGGAAGCGCTCGACACAAGCGCCGACATCGCCTTCGACGACGGCCGAGCGGCCGCCGATCCGGAGCATGTGATCGGGCGTGCTGCGCATCGCGGCCAGCCGATCGACGTCGGGCCGATCGGCGAACACGCGCTGGGTCGTGTCCGTCGCGAGCACGACGCGCCGCTCGGCCGAGAGGCGGCCGCGCAGCCGAAGGAGGAGCTCTTCGCCGGGTCGCCGGGCTCCGAGAGCGGCACGTGGGCTCCGAGATACTCCGACGCTCTGGAGACGAGCTCGAGTGTCAGGCCGTACGACTCCTCGTGCGTGTCGCCCCACGTGACGAGGCCGTGATGGGCGAGCACGACGGCACGCGCATCCGCGAGCTCGGCGACGCGGCAAGAGAGCTCGAAGCCGGGCCTCAGGTAGTCGACGACCGCGACGTCCGGGCCGAGGGCATCGCGCACTGCCGCATTCGGATCGGGGGCGTTGGCGAGAGCGCAGATCGCGTCGGCATGGACGTGGTCGACGTGCGTGGCCGGCAGGAATGCGTGGAGCAGCGTCTCGATCGACGGGCGCGCCGCATCGGGCTCGACGAGGCAGCGCGAGAGGTACGCGACCATCTCCTCGTCGGTCATCGCGTCGCGCTCGCGGAGCGGGAGCAGATCGTCGAGCCACAAGCCCGGGAAGTCCGCCGCCGTGATCGTCGCGAGATCGGAGCCGCTGCCCTTGATCCGGATCACGCGCCGCTCGCGACCGAGGTGGTCGCGTTCGACGAGCTTTGTCGAGGTGTTGCCTCCGCCGTGCAGGACGAGCGTGCGGTCGGCGCCGATCAGCCGGGAACGGCTGACGAGCCTTTCAAGCTCGGTTGAGCCCTCGATCGCCGCCATCGGGCGATCGTAGCCCTACCGGATCGACTGGATCGTCGCCTTCCACGAGCCACGCGGCGCCGAGACCTCGACGGTCTCGCCGGGCTTGTGCCCAAGGAGCGCGGAACCGAGCGGTGACGTGGGCGACACCGTGCCGGCGCCGCCGACTGCGCTGATCTCGACGGTCATCGCCTCCCCGCCCTCGTCCGTCACCTCGACGACCGAGCCGATGCCGACCTCTTCGCCGCTTGCCTGCTCGACGATCTCGGCGGTATCGAGCCTGTGGCGGAGCGTTCGGATCCGGGCCTCGAGTAGGCCCTGCTCGTTCTTGGCGGCGTGGTACTCGAAGTTCTCCGAGAGATCGCCGAACTCGCGCGCGGTCTTGATCGCTGCGACCACGGCCGTGCGCTTCGGTCCCTCGAGCTCGGCGAGCTCGGCGGCGATCGCCTCGGCCTGCGTCTTCGTCAGGCGCTCGTCTACCACTTCGAGCCCCGCCCGCGGCGCGACGTGTAGACGAGGCGCGGCCGGGCCATCGTCATCCCGGACTCCTGGAAGCTCTCGGTATGCCCCTGGAGGCGGGCGACGCGGCTGACGTCGGCCTGCTGCTCGGGCAGCACGAGGGTGATCCCGGTGCCGCCGCGCCCGGCGCGGCCGGTTCGGCCGACGCGGTGCGTGTAGGCGGACGACTCCTCGGGCGGATCGAAGTTGATCACGTGCGTGATGTCGTCGACGTCGAGGCCGCGCGCGGCGACGTCGGTCGCGACGAGGGTGCGCACCTTGCCCGAGTCGAAGCGGGCGAGCGCCTTCTCGCGCTGCACCTGGGCCTTGTCGCCGTGGATCGCGACCGCCTCGATGTCGTGGCGGCGCAGCTTCTCGACGAGCCGGTCGGCGCCGGCCTTGGTGCGGACGAAGACGAGCGCGAGCCCGCCGTCGTCGGGAAGCAGGTCGATGAGCGTCTGAACCTTGTTCTCCGGCGTGACGGGGATGAAGCGGTGGTCGACGTCGCCGGAGCGCCGCTCCTCAGGTAGGTCGCCCTCGAAGCGCGCCGGGAACTTGGTGTAGCGCCGCGCCAGCTCGCCGACCTCGCCGTCGAGCGTGGCGGAGAAGAACATCGTCTGGCGGTCGCCGGTGAGACCACGGATGATCCGGTCGACCTGCGGCTTGAAGCCCATGTCGAGCATTCGGTCGGCCTCGTCGAGAACGAGGATCTGGACGGCATCGAGCGAGATCAGCTTGCGGTCGAAGAGATCCTGCAGGCGGCCGGGAGTCGCGACGAGGATCTGCGCCTCGCGCGCATCCTGGGCCTGCTTGCGCAGCGGCACGCCGCCGTACACGGCAACGGTGCGCAGCCCGCGAACCGTGGCGATCGCCTCGATCGCCTCCGTCACCTGTGAGGCGAGCTCGCGCGTCGGGACGAGCACGAGCGCGCCGACGGCCGAGGAGCCGCCCTCGAGCCGCTCGACGATCGGGATGCCGAACGCAAGCGTCTTGCCGGAGCCGGTCGGGCTCTTGGCGAGCACGTCGCCGCCGCGCATCGCCTCGGGGATCACCGTCGCCTGGATCGGGAACGGCATCGCGATGCCCTGCTCTGCGAGTACGTCGCAAACGGCACCGGAAACGCCCAGCGCCTGGAATCCATCAGTCATGTTGTGGAGCTCCTTGTTTTTGTCGGTCGAGATCCCGCCAGATCCCGTCAACGACGAAAACGGAGCGCGATCTCACTGGAGAGACGGATTGCCCTCCATGTACTCACCATAGCAGCGGCCTCAGTCGGAGCTGTCGAGGCGCTCCTCGATCAGCCGGAGCCGATGCTCGAGCTGGGCGACGCGCAGGTCGAGCTCGTCCCAGTCCTCGCGGGTGATCAAGCCGAGCTCGTAGAAGACGCTGTTGACCCGCGTCTTGGTCTCCTCGCCGAGCCGCATTGCGTCGCCGCGCCAGCGCGACGTCGCATCGTCGAACACCACCCGGAGCTCGTCGAGCTTGACGCCGAGGATCGAGAGGATCCGGTCGATCGGGTCGCGCTCGTCGAAGAGGTCGTTACCGGGGTCGTCCATGCGGCCTCGACTGACGCCGCTGGCGCCGCCGTTCGCGTTTGGCGTCCTCGGACTCCGGCGCCCCGCCGCTGCCGTCCGAGGCGGCGATTCCGACAGGTTCTGCGACCGAACCCTGGGTCTCGTCGGGCGTCTCGGTGGGGAGACCGGCCGCGGCCTTCTCGGCCTCCTTGATCACCTTGGCGCGCATCTTCTCGTCCCAGGCCTCGCCGCGACGGCCGGCGTACTCCGGGTCGCGCTCGAGCAGGCTCGAGAGGAGCGGCGAGGCGATGAAGATCGTCGACACGGCGCCGACGACGATGCCGACGATGATCGCGAACGCGAAGTCCTGCAGCGTCGCGCCGCCGAGGATGAAGAGCCCGATGATCGGGAGCAGCGTGATCGTCGAGGTGACGATCGACCGCTTCAACACCTCGGAGACCGAGACGTTGACGATCGTCGCGACGCTCGCGCGCGGCATCAGCTTCATGTTCTCGCGGACGCGATCGAAGACGATGATCGTGTCGTAGACCGAGTACCCGAGGATCGTCAGGATCGCGGCGACGGTGTCCGCGCTCACCTCGCGGCCCGAGATCGCGTAGACGCCGAGCATGATCGGGATGTCGTTGAGCAGCGTGCGCAGGATGGGGACGGCGAACCGCCAACGGAAGCGCAGCGTCACGTACAGCGCGATCAGTGCGAACGAGACGATGATCGCCAGGATCGCGCCGTTCAGGATCTGGCGGCTGAAGCTGGCCGAGACGTTCTTGACCCCGAGCTTCTCGGCGCCGATCGTCTTCGTGAGCGTGTTCGTCAGCTTGTCCTGCTGGGCGGACTGCAGCTTCTTGAGCCGGATCTGGAAGTTCGTGTAGGAGTCGGAGCCCGTCTGCTTCCCGCGGCCCTGGATCACGGCATCGCCGGCGCCAACGTTCGCGGCCGTCTTGCGGACGAGCGCGAGCGAGGTCGGCTTCGGCGTTGCGAACTGCACCTGGACGCCGCCCTTGAAGTCGATGCCGAGGTTCAGGCCCTGGAAGATGATCGCGAGGACGCTGAGACCGACGGCGACGAGCGAGATGATGAAATACAGGTGGCGCCGTGTCACGACGTCGATCCGCTGCCAGCGCGGGATCTCGGAGGCCGTCGCGCCCATGAAGCTCGGCGACTGCGCGAACTTGAAGCCGGCGAGCAGCCCGAGCATCGCGCGGGTCGCGGCGACCGCGGTCAGCAGCGAGACGATCGTGCCGATCAGCAGCATCAGCGCGAAGCCCTTGACCTCGGCCGTCGCGACGGCGAACAGGATCAGGGCGGTGATCGCGGTGACGACGTTCGCGTCGACGATCGTCCGGACGCCCTTCTGATAGCCCGCGGAGATGGAAGCGCGCACGCTTCGCCCAGCTCGCGCCTCCTCCTTGATGCGTTCGAATATGACCACGTTCGCGTCGGCGGCAACGCCGATCGTCAGGATCAGGCCCGCGAAGCCCGGCAGCGTCAGCGTGACGTTGAGCAGCAGGATCGCCCCGTACATCAGCGCCGCGTAGATCGCGAGCCCGAAGACCGCGACGACGCCGAGGAAGCGGTAGAGGACGAGCAGGAAGATCATCACCAGGATCAGCCCGACGATCGCGGCGTCGCGCGCCTGGCGGAGCGAGTCCTTGCCGAGCGTGGCGGAGACGTCGGAGCGCTCGACCGTGACGAACTTGACGGGAAGCGCGCCGTTCCGCAGCACGAGCGCGAGGTTCTGCGCCTCCTTCTGCGAGGCGATGCCGCTGATCTCGGCGCCGGTCCCGGTCGGGTCGATGCCGTCGCCGTACTGGCTCGGGTCGATCGACGGGAACGAGTACAGCTGGTCGTCGAGCACGATCGCGAAGCTCTCCTTGGTGCCGCGCGTCTGCCCGCGCTGCGCCTCCGCCCGGGTGATCTGGTGGAAGAGCTTGTCGCCCTTGCCGGTGAACTGCATCGTCACGATCGGCAGGCCGGTGGTCGGATCGATGTCCGCCTGGGTGCCCGAGAGCTTGAGCTCCTTGCCGGTCATCTGCGGGAACGGGCTCGACGAGTCGAGCGGGTAGATCCCGTGCTTGAAGAGGTAGTAGTAGGTGACGCCCGGGGTCGGCGTGAGGCCGCCGGTCCCGACCGAGCCCTGCTGCCCGGAGGGGCAGGATGTCGCGAACTGGGAGCTACACGAGATGACGACCGTCCGGTTCGGGACGGTCAGTACCTGGTAGCCGGTCGGGAAGCCGCCGGTCGTCTTGCCCGGCTTGACGACATGCGTTGTCGTCTTCGCGTTCTTGCCGTGCCCGGTCTTGACGGTGACGGTCTTCGCCTTCTGCGGCTTGAGGTCGATCACGACGGGATCGCGCTTCAGCGCGGCGACGGATTGCTCCGGCCCGGCGACGATCTGCTTCGTCCGCGAGTTGAAGAGGTAGTACGCCGACGGCGCGCCCTTCTGGCCCGTCTGGACGAGCGTCAGCAGGTCGAAGAGGCTCGTGTGAGGGACGGCGTCCTGCTGGGCGTCGATCGAGGGGCCGTAGAGCGACGGCGTGAGGTCGTAGAGCTCGAGCTGGGCGGTCTGGCCGATCACCTGCGCGGCCTGCGTCGCGTTGTGGATCGCCGGCAGCTCGACGACGATCTGGTTCGTCCCCTGCTTGGTGATCACCGGCTCGGAGACGCCGAGCCCGTCGACGCGGTTGCGGATGATGCTGACCGAGTCGTCCATCATCGACGACGTCAGCTGCTGGCCCTTGAGCGGCTTGGCCTGCAGCACGACCTCCAGGCCGCCCTGGATGTCGAGGCCCTCGTGAAGCGAGCGGTGGCCCGGGCTTCCCGGAACGGCAAGGAAGGCGACGCCGGCGAGGGCGGCGACCACGAGGAGGATCAGCGTCAGATGCGAGCGGCGTGAAGCCAAGCAATCACCAGGTTAGCTCGTTAATTGATCGTGCTCTTGTTCGGAAATTTCTTCGGCGACGGCCGCCACAGCCCGACGATCGAGAGTGACGACGACGCCTGGTGCAATCTCGATTCGGAGCTCGTCGTCCTTTGCCTCCTTGACGATCGCGTGCATGCCGCCCGCGGTGATGATCTCGTCGCCGACTTCGATGTCGTCCTGCATCGCCGCGTGGGCGCGCTGGCGCCGCCGCGCGGGCACAGCCAGCAGGAAATAGCCGGCAGCGACCAGGATGACGATGACGATGAGGTAGCCCATCAGGCAGTTAGTCGGTCGAGCGCTTCTCGCTTGTAGGTGGCGAACGCTCCTTGCTCGATCGCCTCCCGCGCTCCGCGAGTGAGATCGAGCACGAAGCGTAGATTGTGGAGCGAGAGCAGGCGCAGGCCGAGCAGCTCTTCCTGGTTGACGAGGTGGCGGATGTAGGCCCTCGAGAACGTGCTGCAGGCGGGGCAGCCGCAGCTCTCGTCGAGCGGGCGCGGGTCGCGCGCGTACTGCGCATTCCGCAGGTTGAGGCGGCCTTCCCAGGTGAGCGCGCTGCCGGTGCGGGCGGTGCGGGTGGGCAGCACGCAGTCGAACATGTCGACGCCGGCCTCGATCACCTCCAGGATCCCGACCGGGTCGCCGATCCCCATGAAGTACCTCGGCTTGCCCGCCGGCAGGAGCGGCGCCAGCCAGTCGGTGGTGTCGAAGGTGACGTCGCGATCCTCGCCGATCGCAAGCCCGCCGATCGCGTTGCCGTCGAAGTCGAGCTCGACGAGCTCCTCCGCCGACCGCTGCCGGAGCTCGCGGTCTGTTCCGCCCTGGACGATCGCGAACCGAAGCTGACCGGGCGCCCGCTCCGCGTGCCGTTGGAGCCGGGCCCACTCGGTGGTGCGGCGCACGGCATCCTCGAGCTCGGCCCGCGGGACGCCGGGCGGAGGCACCTGGTCGAGGCACATCGCGATGTCGCTCCCGAGGTTCCGCTGGATCTCCGCCGCGAGCTCGGGCGTGAACCGCGCAGTCGCTCCGTCGTAGACGCTGCGGAAAGTGACGCCGTCGTCGTCGACGTGGGCGATCGTGTCGCGGAGCGAGAACACCTGGAAGCCGCCTGAGTCGGTCAGGATCGGGCCGTCCCAGCCCATGAAGCGGTGCAGGCCGCCGAGCTCGGCGATCAGCTCGTCGCCGGGCCGGAAATGCAGGTGGTAGGTGTTCCCGAGCACGATCTGCGCCCCGGCCTCGCGCACCTCCTGCGGCATCAGCGTCTTCACGGTCGCCTTCGTCCCGACCGGCATGAACACCGGCGTCTCGACCTCGCCGTGCGCGGTCGTGAGCACCCCGGCCCGCGCAGCACCGTCGGTCGCGGTGACCCGGAACACGCTCACACAGGACGTCTCTCTCCGGGACACGGCCGGGGACAGTCCCCCTGACATGGCTAGATGCGACATGGCCTCAAAGGATGAGCATGGCATCGCCGAACGAGTAGAAGCGGTAGCGCTCCTCGACGGCCAGGTCGTACAGGCGGCGGGTCTCATCGACGCCGGCGAAGGCCATCACGAGGGCGAGGAGCGTCGAGCGCGGGAGGTGGAAGTTCGTGAGGAGCGCATCGACTCGTTGGAACTCGAAGCCCGGGGTGATGAAGAGCTCCGTGCGACCGGTGAGCGGCGCGCCACGAGCGAGCGTCTCGAGAACGCGCACCGTCGTCGTGCCGACGGCGAGTATGCGGTCGGCGGCCTGGATGCGGGCCCAGGCTGCGGGGCTCACCTCGTAGCGCTCGCCGTGGAGCGGGTGATCCTCGACGCGGTCGACGGTGAGCGGCCGGAAGGTGTCGAGGCCGACGTGGAGTGTCACACGCTCGACGTCGAACTGCGCGAGCAGCTCGGGCGTGAAGTGCAGCCCTGCGGTCGGCGCGGCAGCCGAGCCGGCCGGAGCCGCGTAGACCGTCTGGTAGCGGTCGGGGTCGGCGAGCGGCTCGGTGATGTAGGGCGGGAGCGGCGCCTCGCCGCCGGGCTCGCCGGTGAGGCGGAGGCGCCAGCGCCCTTCGCCGAGGTGCTCGATCAGCTCGACCGGCCCGTACTGCCTGCCGGGCCGAAGCCGCCGGGTCGGCCGCGCGAGCCCCTCCCACTCCCCGCCGCCGAGCGGCTCGAGCAGCAGCACCTCGCCGCGCGGCTCCTCGATCCGGATCCGTGCCGGCACGACCCGCGTGTCGTTGACGACGACGAGCGTCCCCTCGCCGACCTCGCGGGCGAGGTCACGAAAAACGAGCTGGCGGACCTCGCCGCTGTCACGCGAGAAGACGAGGAGCCGAGAGTCGTCGCGCCGCTCCAGCGGGTGCTGCGCAATCAGCTCTTTGGGCAATTCGTAGTCGAGGTCGCTTGCAATCATCCGACCGCGACGTTACCGTCGAGTTCCCATGGAAGACCGTTACTCACTCCCGCCGGACATCGCGGCCGCCCTCGACCGGGCACGGCTCCAGGTCGAAGCGCTCGCGCAAACCGCCGACGAGCTGCAGATCGTCCTGCCCGACGCGGTCGGCGGCGCGCTCCGCGACGGCCTCCGCGAGGAAGCCGCGCCGATCTCGCGCAGGCTCGCCGAGGTCAAGGGCCTCTCGAACCAGATGATCCGCCGGCTCGAGCGGCTCGAGACCGACCTGCTGATCGAACGGCACGCCCGCGTCGACGACCTCGGGCTCCTGATCGACCTGATCACGGCGCAGTGGAAGTCGATCGGCGAGCGGCTCGATCGGATCGAGCACGCGATCGACCCGCAGGCCGACGTCGTGCCGATTCGCGCGGCCGACACCGGTACCGGCTAACCCATCTAGCCCGCGGGCAGAAGCAGCTCGAAGCGCGACCCGCGCCCCGGCTCGGAGTCGAGCTCGATCGACCCGCCGAGCGCGTGCGACAGCTCGCGTGCGATCGCGAGCCCGAGCCCCGTGCCGCCGCCGTCGCCCGACACGAAGGGCCGGAAGAGCCGCTCGACCTGGTCGGCCGCGATCCCCGGCCCGGTGTCCTCGACGGCCACCCGGATCGTGCCGTTCGTCTGGCCGAGCTCGATCCCGATCCGCCCGCCGTCGGGGGTCGCCCGGAACGCGTTCGAGAGCAGGTTGTCGACGATCTGCAGCACCCGGTCGCCGTCGGAGACGATCACCGGCTTGGCGTTCACGTGCACCGAGAAGTCGATCGAGCGAGCCCGCGCCTGCTCGAAGAAGGTGTCGTACGCCCGCTCGACGACCTGCTCCATCCCGACCTCCTCGGAGAGGAGCGTGAAGCGATGCGCGTCGAGCCGCGCCAGGTCGAGGATGTCGCCGACGAGCCGTTCGAGGCGCCGCGCCTCCGCCTCGACGATCGCCAGTGAGCGGGCACGAAGCTCGGGATCCTCGAGCAGCCCCTCCGAGAGCGCGGCAACGTGCCCGCGAATCGCGGTGAGCGGCGTGCGAAGCTCGTGGGACACGGACATCAGGAAGTTCCGCTCGCGCGCCTCCGACTCCATCAGCTTCCCGGTCATCTCGTCGAACCGGTCGGCAAGGTGGCCGATCTCCCCAGGCGCCCGGCGCGGCAGCTCGACGTCATAGGAGCCGGTCGCGACGATGTCGGCCGCGTCCGACAGCGCGAGCAGCGGACGGACGACACGCCGCGAGACGTACAGCGCGAACGCCGCTGCGACGAGCACGCCGAAGGCGAGCGCCACGGCAAGCCGCCGCACGAGGGAATTCGCAAACTTGTTCACGGCCGTCTGTTGCTTCGCGACGACGATCGCTCCGATCGTGCGGTTCCCGACCGTAACGGGATTCGCGACCGCGTAGTAGGCGCCGGTCAGGTGCGGCGGCGTGAAGACGAAGGTCAGGGCCTTGCCCGACGTCCAGTCGATGTTGTGGAGGTTCAGCTGGGGAAGCCCGGAGTTCTCGCCGGGAAACGGGATCGCCGGCCCGTCGAAGTAGATCTTGTCGCCGGTGGCCTGCTCGAGCTCGAGGCGGGCGAAGTCCGGCGCCCGCCGGGACTGCCCCCGGCTCCGCGTCCCGAAGTCGGCCTGGACCGCGCTCGAGTAGAGCTTGGCGATGCCGCCCGCCTCCTGCCGAAGATCGTGGAGCGCCTGGTGTCGCGCGAAGTCGCGGAAGAGCTGGATCGCGATCAGCGTCGTGACGACGCTCGCCAGCACGATGCCGGCAAGAAAGAGGAGCGGAAGCCGGACGCGGAGGGACGAGAACACGGCCAGGGCGTGCGCTCTAAACGGGCCCGATGTCCCGCTGCATCTCGCGGGCGGTCGAGACCTTGTACCCGACCCCCCAGACCGTGACGATCGGCGAGGCGTCGCCGAGCTTGCGGCGGAGCTGGCGCACATGGACGTCGACGGTGCGCGTGTCCCCGGCGAAGGTGTAGCCCCAGACCCGCTCGAGCAGCTGGTCGCGGGTCAGGACGAGCCCGCGGTGGTCGAGGAGCTCCCACAGCAGGTCGAACTCCTTCGGCGCGAGCTGCACCTCGACCCCGTCGACCGTCGCCTCGCGGCGGCCGGCGTCGACGCGGAGGTCGCCGTGCGTGATCACCTCGGTCTCGAGCTCGCGGCGCTCCGGTGAGGCGCGCCGCAGGATCGACTTGATCCGGGCGACGAGCTCGCGCGGGTTGAACGGCTTGGTCAGGTAGTCGTCGGCGCCGACCTCGAGCCCGATGATCTTGTCGATGTCCTCGTCGCGTGCGGTCAGCATGAGGATCGGGACGTCGGAGCTCTGACGGATCCGCTTGCAGACCTCGATCCCGTCGATGTCCGGCAGCATCAGGTCGAGCACGATCAGCGCCGGCGAGTGCGTAGCAGCCTGGCTGATCGCGTCCGTGCCGTTCGCCGCCGTCCTCACGGCGTACCCGGCGTTGCGCAGGTAGAGCGAGACGAAGGAGGCGATCGAGCTTTCGTCCTCGACGACCAGGATGGTCGAGATGGAGGTGGCCATGCTCAGGAGCCCTTGCCGAAGGAGTCGCTTGTCGCGCCCTTGGCCGCGAGCTGCTCGGGCTTACCGCCGTTGACCGAGAACGAGCCGTCGTCGGGAGTACCGAAGCCGTTGGCGACGATCGTCCCCTTGCCGACGGCCGAGGCGTTGATGTCCGACGCGATCAGCTGAACCGTGTAGCGCCCCGACGGGAACAGGAAGCGGACGTCCGAGCCCGTGACCGCGCCCGTTCCGTTGCGCGTCAGCTTGGTCTTCCCGCCCGAGATCGCCGGGACCGAGGTCCCGTCGTCTGGCTTGTACTGGAGGACGAGCAGCGTGCCCGAATCGAAGTGGCCGTAGATGACGCCCTGCCCCTGGACGACGATCGTGCCGTTCGCGCTCGTCACTCCCAGCGAGCCGTCGCCCGTGGCAAGCTCAGCCGCTGCCGCCAGTGCGGGCAGAGCCAGAGCGATCGCGATTGTCAGCGTGAGCTTGCGCATAGTTCTCCCAGCATCTCCAACGTGGTCGAGCGTCAGAGTCTTCCTCTGCCAAGTATGCCGCTATTCACGGAAAGGTAAGGATTTCCGAACGTGACCCCGGCCATCGCAATCCCCCTCTTCCTCGTCTCGGCCGCAGTCACGTTCGGGGCGGCCGGCGTCTTCGCCGACAAGCTCGACCACATCGGGCCGCGAATCGGCCTGCCCGAGTCAGCCGTCGGGCTCCTGACGGCAGTCGCAGCCGACACGCCCGAGATCACCTCGGCGATCGTTGCGCTCATCGCGGGCAAGCAGGACGCGAGCCTCGGGATCGTGATCGGATCGAATGTCTTCAACATCGCTGCCATGATCGGGCTGAGCGCGCTTCTTGCCGGCTCGGTCACCATCGGCCGCGGAGCGCTGATGGTCGAGGGCACCGTCAGCGTCCTGTCCCTCCTCGTGACGGTGGGCCTGATCGCCGGGCTCTTCTCGGCGCCGGTCGCACTCGTGCTGTTCGTCGCCGTAGTCGGGCCGTACATCTGGATCACTCTTCGGCGGGACCACGAGCCGGGGCCCGGCCACCACGAGCAACGCCACCGCGAGGGATCGCTCTGGAAGCCGATCGCGCTGATCGTGCCCGCGGTCGTGCTGATCGTGGTCGGCAGCACCGGCATGGTCAAGGCGGCTCTCTCCCTTGCCGACCGCTGGGGCGTCTCGGAGACCGTCACCGGGATCCTCGTGCTCGCGGTGCTCACGAGCCTGCCGAACGCCTTCACGGCCGTCCGGCTCGGTCTCGCCGGGCGTGGTGATGCCCTCGTCACCGAGACGCTCGCGAGCAACACGATCAACCTCACGGGCGGCGTGCTCGTGCCGGCGCTCTTCGTCGGGATCGCGTCGGCAAGCGCGAGCATCTACTTCGACCTCGCGTGGCTCGGCGGGATGACCGCCGTCGCGCTGATCGCGCTTGCCGCGCCGCGTGGGCTCGGGCGCACGGCCGGTGTATTGCTGATCGCCGCCTACACCGTGTTCGTGGCCGTCCACCTCGCCCTCGGGTAGAGCCGGCCACCCCTCCGTCTAGACTCGGCGGGATGGCCCTCTTCCGGCGCAACGGGGGCGACGAGCCGGCCCCGAAGATCCCGACAAAGCGCCAGCATCCAGGCGTGCTGAGACGCGAGCGCCGGGCTCTCCTCCACGCCCGCGACGAGAGGCTGCGCGACCTGGGCGGCCTCACGGTCGAGATGTACCGTCGCAGCGCCTGGCGCGACGATCTCCTGCACGAGCGCTGCGCCGAGGTGATCGGGATCGACGCGCGCCTCGCAGAGATCGACGAGCTCCTCCACGGCAGCGAGGGCACACGCTGCATCTGCGGCGCCGCTGTGCTTCGCGGATCGCACTTCTGCCCGAACTGCGGCAGGCTGCTCAACGAGGGCACCCTCGACGACCCCTTGCTCGATGACACGATGGTCGAGCCGCCCGGCGACCACTACTGATGGCGACGCGGCGGGAGGTCGCGGTCGCCGTCGAGGAGACGTGCCCGCGCTGCGGCACCGCCCGCGGCCCCGAGCAGGACTACTGCCTCGAGTGCGGCCTGCGACTGCCGGTGGCCGTCGGCACAGTCGCCTCGCTCCGCCGCGGCTGGGTGCGCAGGATCGGCTGGTACCCGGGCGACTGGTTCTGGCTTGCGCTCGCGGCGCTCGTGGTCGCCTCTGCCGGCGCCGCCGCAGCGATCGTCCTGGGGCGAAAGCACGCCGAGGAGCGCCCGGTGACCGTCGTCGCGCCGCCACTCCAGGTCTCGCTCCCGACGGCCGCGACCGGCCGCAACGGCCGAACACTCTGGCCGCGAGGCCTCGACGGCTGGACGGTCGTCCTCGGCTCGTCACCCGCGACCCGCGGCCAGACGAAGCCGCTCGCCCTCGCGACCGGGGCCGCGCGTCGTGGCCTGCTGCAGGTCGGCGTTCTCGACTCGTCCGCCTTCGCGAGCCTCCACCCGGGCTACTATGTGGTCTTCAGCGGCGTCTACGGAGCCCCCGGAGATGCCCGAATTGCGCTCGAAACGGTCCGAGCCCGCGGCTTCGGAGGTGCCTATGTACTCCGAGTCGCGCCGTAATAGACAGTTCTCGCGACACTTCGGTCCTTCATTTGTTGCCAAAAAAGAAATCATTTGTAACATATTTGAGAACCAGGTAAAGTTCTATCGAGGCACGCGCGCCTGGGTCGCGTTTTGCCGCTATCTGAGGCCGTTTCCCCCCTTAATTCACGAGGAGCGTACAACCAGGATGGACGAGCGTGTCCTTCGAATTCAGCAGTGCATGTATCAATATTCGCGAGCGATCTACCGGTCGATCAAGGACCTGATCGACCCGTACGTCGATCCGTCGACTCACCTCGAGTACCGCCGTCAGGTGCTCGCGGCCTGCGAAGGGACGATGGAGCGGCTCGCTGCCGATCCGCACTACTTCGCGAAGCCGGACCGGACGCTCTTTGCCGACATCCGCCGCTACTTCCCGATCACGGTGCAGGCGCAGGTCGCCTGGACGGTGAATCAGGGTGTCGGCGCTGCGGTCGGGTTCATCGAGGAGCAGATCGAGTCCGGCGCGTTCGAGGGAGGCATCGCCCACTGCCACGCCACGACCCGCAAGGGAAAGCCGTGTCAGCGGACGCCGCTGCCGGAGAGGGATTACTGCCCCTCCCATCAGCACCTCGATCGCGGCAAAGTCGCCGCGTAGCGGACTCCAGCCTTTCGTGAGCCGATAGGCTCGCGAAAGGCCATGAGTCACGACACTGACAAGCTGATCCGCCAGCTCTCGCTGGTTGCCTTCCTGATGGCCGAGCTCCGGCCCTTGACCGCCCGCGACATCAAGGGCAACGTCGAGGGCTACCAGGAGATGAGCGACGAGGCATTCGCGCGGCGCTTCTACTCCGACCGGGCCGAGCTCGTCGGGCTCGGCGTCCCGCTGGACTCACAGCGCGACGAGTTCACCGGCGAGGAGCTCTACACGCTCCGTTCCGAGCGCTACTTCCTGCCGCCGCTCGACCTGGACGACGACGAGCTGGCTGCGCTCCAGACCTGCCTGTACCTGCTGGAAGGGCGATTTGCCTACGCCGAGCCCCTGCGGCTCGCGTTGCAAAACCTCGCGCTCGGCCGCTCCGCCGGGGTGCTCGAGAGCGCGCCCACGGCAACCGCTGTGCGCGTCGAGGTGCGGGATCCCGACTACACGCCCGAGCTTCAGGGCCGGCTCGGCAAGCTCGAGGCGGCGATCTCGAAGCAGCGCACGGTTCGCTTCCACTACTGGTCGATCGCCCGCGACGACGAGCGCGAGCGGACGATCAACCCGTACGCGCTGCTGCCCGAGAACGGCACCTGGTACGTGATCGGCCTCGATCTCGAGGACAACATCGAGAAGAGCTTCCGCGTCTCGCGGATCCGCTCGGAGATCAGGTTCGCGACGCGCCGCGAGCGCGACTTCCGCGTTCCCGAGAGCTTCGACATCGAGCAGTTTCGCGGCCGCGCCGAGTGGCAGTTCGGCGACATCGCCGGGGAGGCCCGGATCGAGGTGGCAGCCGACACAGCCTGGTGGGTGACACGCGAGTACGCCGGTGCGCGCAACCGGGTCGAGGACGGCGTGTTCATCACCGAATACGCGTCGCTGCCGCTGCTCGCCCGCTGGATCCTCCGCCAGGAGGGCCGCGCCGTCCCGCTCGAGCCCTCCCCGCTCCGCCGCCTCGTCACCGAGGGAATCCGTGCTGCCCGCCGCGCGCACGAAGGGCCCGCCGCCGACCCCCGCCGCCGAGAGGCACGTCCCCTGGATCGACCACACCTCCGACCGGCAGGCCGGGCCCGTCGCGCCGGAGCGCTTCGGCGTGCTCCAGTCGCTGCTCGCCTATCTGCTGGCGGCCTGCGGCGACGAGCGCGACGCCGTGATTCCGGCCTTCGAGCTGATCGAGCGCTTCTCGATCCCCGCCGAGGCGCTCGAGGAGCACCTGTCCCTCCTGAACCTGGTCAACTTCGGCGGCGGCTGCTACGCCGTCTATGCGGAGCTGCACGACGACGTGGTTCACGTCGACAAGGAGCTCTTCGGCGACACCTTCCGCCGGGCGCCCCGGCTGACGCCGCTCGAGGCGCGCGCGATCCGGCTCGCGCTCGAGTTCGTCGGGCCGATGATCGCCGCCGGCTCGAGCTCGCCGCTCGACCGGGTGCGGGCGAAGCTCGAGGAGGCATTCGGCCAGTTCGACCTGGCGCAGACCCCGGCGCCGCAGGCCGGCGCCGAGGAGGATCTCGTCGCCACCCTCACCCGTGCAATCGACCGCCGCCGCCTGGTCGAGCTCGAGTACCTGAAGCCCGAGTCGACCGAGGTCGAGACCCGGACGATCGAGCCGTACGGGATCGAGCGCCGGCTGCCGCACTGGTACGTCCACACCTGGGACGTCGACCGCGACGCGCCGCGCAGCTACAGGCTCGACCGCACGCGCACCGCCAAGCTGCTCACGACGCGGTTCATGCCGCGAGAGGGATTCGAGCCCTCGCAGCTCCACACCGCAACGCCCGCCCGCATCTGGTACTCGCCCGAGGTCGGGCGCTGGGAGGTCGAGAAGGGCGCCCGCCCGCTCGTCGACGGAGCTGCGCTCTCCGAACGGCCGGTGGGAAGCGCAGCGTGGCTCGTCGGCGAGGTGCTCTCGTTCCGCGGCGAGGCAGTCGTGCTCGAGCCGCCGGAGCTCCGCAAGCTCGTTGCGACGCGCGCGCAGGAGCTCGAGCGCCGTTTGCGCGAGGGCCGCGCACTCGCCTCGGCCGCGCGGCGCGGTTCCTAGTCGTCTTTTCGGATCGGCAGCGTCAAGGCGAACGTCGAGCCGTGCCCGGGGTCCGAGCTGACCTCGAGCGTGCCGCCGTGCGCCTCGGCGATCGCGCGGGCGATGTAGAGGCCGAGCCCCGTTCCCGGCTTGGATGCGGTGCCTCGTACGCGCCCGAACTTCTCGAAGATGAGCCTCTGGTCCTCGGCTGCGATTCCGCTGCCGGTGTCGACGACCTCGATCGTGGCATGCCCGTTCACGGCCGCCGCCCGGACCTCGACGGGAGCTCCTTCGGGCGAGTACTTGACCGCGTTGTCGATCAGGTTGGTGAGAACCTGACGCAGCCGGGCGGAGTCGCCGAGGACGATCGGGAGATCGGCCGGGACGCTCGCGGTGATGTGGATCGACTCGCGGGCGAGCTCGGCGGTGGCGACCGTCTCGTTGACGAGCCCGGCGAGCTCGACCTCGCCGAACGTGTAGCTGAACGTTCCGGAGTCGATGCGCGAAGTGTCGAGCACCTCCCCGACGAGCGCGGCGAGCCGGTCGGTCTCGTCCGCGATCAGGGCGAGGAAGGCGTCGCGCTGCTCGTTCGTGAGGTCTCGCCAGCGCTGCTGGAGCGTCCGCGCCGAGCCGATCACGGCCGCCATCGGCGTGCGCACCTCGTGCGAGACGAGCGAGACGAAGTCGGCGCGCAGGGTCGAGAGCCGTCGCAGCTCGGCGACGGTCTTCTGCTCGGCCTGGTGGAGCCGCTCGGCTTCCTCGGCCCGCGCCTCGGCCCGCGATCCTTCCTCGGCGAGCCGCTGGACGAGCCAACCGACGATCAGCGCCATCAGTACCTCGAGCCCGGTCTGGAACGCGACGAGCTTCCAGGTGTAGGCCTGGTGCAGGTGGTTGACGCGCAGGTCGACGAACACGGCGAGGATCGGAGCCGACACCGCGGCGAGGATCAGCCCGCCGATGATCCCGAACCGCACGCAGGCCGCGGCCAGGTCGATGTAGAGGATCTGCTGGACGGGGAGGCCGCGCTCGAAGGCGAAGACCATCACGAACGAGGTGACGATCACCGTGTCGAAGATCTGGGCGACGAGGCTCTGCGAGAACTGGTGGCGGGCACCGAGGTCGCTTCTGGCGAGCAGGTAGAACGCGCACGACCCGACGAAGAACGCGCCGGTCGTCACCCACGCCCACGGCTCCCAGCCCGGCGGGTAGCTGGCGAACGCAACCGCGGCGAAGACGAACGGGAACGCGATCAGGCGGAGGAGCGAGATCCACCGCTCGAGGCCTCTCAGCTGCATTCGCCCTCCAGCCGGGCGAGCGCCCACCGTGCGTGCTCGGCGAGCAGCTCGTCGTCGCCGTCGGCGTGCCTGCGGAGACGCAGCGGCGGCTCCAGGGACGCCGGCCCCGGTGTTGCCGAGCGCCACGATCGCGTTGCGCTCGAGCCAGCGTGGGTCGTTTCGGGGGACGTAGAGCCGGCGCAGAAGGGCGTCGTCGAGGCTGCGTTCGGCGTCGAGCCAGCCGACGAGGTCGACGTGCGCAGCTTCGTCGGGCGACCGATCGGCGCGTCGACCCTCCACCCCGCGGTTCCACGGGCAGACGTCCTGGCAGATGTCGCAGCCGTACACCTGGGCCCCGAGCGGGGCGCGATACGGCTCCGGGATGGGCTCCGGCACCTGAGTCCAGTATGAGAGGCACCGTGTGGCGTCGAGCACGCCGGGGTCGTCGAGGGCGCCCGTCGGGCACGCGTCGATGCAGCGAGTGCACGAGCCGCAGCCTTCGGGCACGGTCGGTGTCGGCTCGAGCTCGGCGGCGGTGACGAGCGTCCCGAGCACGACCCAGGAGCCGTGGCGGCGCGTGATCAGCATCGTGTTCTTGCCGTAGAACCCGACGCCGGAGCGAGCGGCGGCTTCGCGATCGACGTGCTGGTTCGCGTCGACCAGGACGCGGTAGGGCGCGCCGAGCTCGCGGCCGAGTGCGTCGAGCTTCTCGCGCAGCTCGGCGTACCCGTCGTGCCAGGCGTAGCGCGGCAGCCGGCCGTGGCCCGCAGGACGCTCGGGCTCCGGAAGGTAGTAACAGAGGGCGGCGGAGACGACGCTCGCGGCGCCGTCCAGGAGGGACTCCGGATGGCACGAGACCTCGGGGTGCGAGGTCGTGAAGCCGAGCCGCCCGAAGAGCCCGCGGGCCTTCCGCTCACGGATGTGCCGCTCGGTGCCTTCGTAGGCCTCGGCCCGTGCGACGCCGATCGCGTCGAGGCCGAGCTCGGCTCCCAGCCGCTGCACGTCGGCTGTGATCATCGTCCCCATTGTTACAGCGGAGCAGCCGAAATCCCTGCGCCGCGTACGATCGGGCCCGTGAAGGCGATCCGCATCCATGAGCTGGGCGGCCCCGAGGTTCTCAGCTACGAGGACGTGCCCGATCCCGTGCCCGGCGAGGGCGACGTGGTCGTCGAGCTTCGCGCCGCGGCGCTCAACCACATCGATGTCTGGCTGCGGAAGGGGCTTCCCGCACCCCCGCACGGGCTGCCCCATATCCTCGGCGCCGACGGCGCGGGCGTTCTCGTGGGCACCGGCGAGCGGATCGTGATCAACCCCGGCCTTGCGCACGAGGGCGGGATCGAGGTTCTCGGCGAGCACCGCGACGGGACGTACGCGGAGCTCGTCGCCGTTCCGCGGAGTGCGGTGCATCCGATCCCCGGCGATCTCTCGTTCGAGGAGGCGGCGGCTTTCCCGATGGCTTTTCTCACCGCGTACCGCATGCTGGTGACGAAGGCGCGCCTGCAGCCCGGCGAGTGGGTGCTGATCTGGGGGATCGGGAGTGGAGTCTCGACCGCAGCGCTCGCGATTGCGAAGGCACTCGGCGGCCGCACGATCGTCACGTCGTCGAGCGACGCGAAGCTCGAGCGCGCCCGGGAGCTGGGTGCCGACGTGACCGTGAACCACGAGACCGAGGACGTCCCGGCCCGCGTGCGCGAGCTGACCGGTGGCGGAGCCGACATCGTGATCGAGCATGTCGGCGAGGCGACGTGGAAGCGCTCGCTCGCCTCGGCGGCGCGCGACGCAAGGATCGTCGTCTGCGGAGCGACGTCCGGCCCGAACCCACCCGCGGCGCTGAATCGGATCTGGTGGCGCGAGCTGACGATCATGGGCTCGACGATGGGCACACCCGAGGACTTCCAGGGCGTCTGGGAGCTCATCGACTCCGGCCGTGCAAGGCCCGTCATCGACACGGTGTTCCCGCTCGCCGAGGCCGACGGCCGCCCACGAGCGCCTCGAGAGTGGCGGGCAGCTCGGCAAGATCGTCCTGCGCATCCCCGGCTGACCACGCCGGTTCGATACCCTCGGGGCATGCCGACGCGCGAAGAGGTGTTCGAGGCTCTCCACCAGGTCGAGGATCCCGAGCTCGGGATGGACATCGTCGATCTCGGTCTGCTCTACGACGTCGAGGTCGACGGCCCGAAGGTGAAGGTCAGCTACTCGCTGACCTCGATGGGCTGCCCCGCCGGCGAGATGATCAGGGAAGACATCGACCGGGTCGTCGGCGAGCTACCCGGTGTCGAGGAGGTCCAGTCCGAGTTGACCTTCGAGCCGCCGTGGAGCCCTGACCTGATGTCCGAAGACGCCAAGTTCATCCTCGGCTTCTAGATGCCGCTCTACCGCCTCGTCTTTCCAACCCCGCCCGACCTGCCGATCGAGAGCACCCCGACCGCGGTGATCGACAGCGGCGATGAGGTCCTCGGGGTCGGTGCGATCGTGAAGTACGACGGGAAGCCCTGGCGTGTGAGCCAAGCTCCGGTCGATCTGCCGGAGCGCGGCGACGCGACGGTTGACCTGATGGTCTGGCCCGCGGACTAACAGTCAGCCGACAGGCTCGACCCGCAGCATCGAGACGACGTGCTGCAGAAGCTTCCAGGTGACGTCAGGGTTCGCGTGGGCGAACTCGCGGAAGTCCGAGAACGCGATCTCGAGGCACCGAAGCTCCGTTCGAGCCGTCACGGTCGCCGAACGCTCACCCTTCGAGATCAGAGCCAGCTCGCCGAAGTAGTCGCCCGCCGCGAGCGTCGCGACCTCGACTCCGGCAACGCTGACAGAAGCCTCGCCGTCCGTCACGACGAAGAAGCCCATCCCGCTCATCGAGCCTTCGCGCACGACGTCTATACCCGGCTTGAACGTCCGCTCACGGAAGTTGGCTGCGAGCTTCCTCCGCTGTCGGCCGCTCAGATCGGCGAAGAGCGGGACGCGCTGCAGATCGTCGGCTGAGCTCGGCATCTAGAGCAACGCTGCGATCTGCTCGGAGCGGCTGAGCACGAGGTCGAGCAGGGCTGCCGTCGTCGCCTCAACCGTCGTGCTCTCGATCACCGGAACGTCGTAGCGCACGGCGCGCTCGACGATCAGCTCCTGAAGCTCCCTGATCTCGTCGAGCCCGTCGATGTACTTGTCGAGCGCCCGCACCCCGCCGGTAGCCGCGTCGCGCACGACGAAGTGGTCACGGTGCTCCTCGATGCTCTCGACATGAAGCACCGCGTGAACGAGCAGCGCCCCCTCGATCACGGGGCGAACCATCCCCGGCACGAGGTGGACGCCCTCGATCGCCATCGACCACCCCTCGTTGAGGGCCCGGTCGATCGAAGCGTCGACGCCGACGAGGACGCGGCGGGTCTGCTCCATGAAGCCCGCCTCGACGCTCTCTACCGGGCCGCCCGCCTCGAAGCTCGACGCGTGAACGCTCGGCATCGTCGTGCGGGGGAAGTAGGCGCGGATCGTCTGGCGGATGAAGTCCGTGGAGGTGACGCGCGTGATGCCGAGCCGGTGCGCCGCCTCCGTCGCCACCGTCGACTTGCCGGTGCCGGTCGCGCCGCCGACGAGCAGGACGATCGGGACGTCGAGCGCCTGCAGCGTCGCGAGCCCGCGAAGGCGCTGAACGATCCTCAGCCCCTTGTCCTCGCCGAGCACCTCGATCGCCGCTTCCTCGAGCCGCTCGAGCTCGACTGCCTGCGCGCCGGTGGCGATCAGATCGAGCTCGAGTCGTGTCGCGAGGACGTATGCGGACTCGATCCCCGCACCGGCCGAGACGAGCGCGCGGGCCATCACGCCCTTCGAGTACGGGAGCCCGTCGGGGTCGCCGAGCGGAAGCGAATCGCGATAGTGCGGATGCATCAGGCGGTCACCGCCTCGGGGGCGAGCGCGAGCAGCGCCTCGTCGAGCCCCGGCCCGACGACATCGTTCCCGGCGAGCACGATCCTGCGGCCGTGGGCGAGTGCGTCCTCGGCGACCAGGTCGATCGCGGCGCCCTTGACCTCGATCAGATAGGTGTCGGCATCCAGGTCGCGCAGCTCGCGCTGCAGAGCGTCGCGGTCTCCCAGGCTCCTCGACACGTGCACGACATCGGCCTCCAGATGCCCGGTCTCGGCGGGACCGGCCGCGAAGACCGCGACCCTTCCCTCGATCGGCCCGAGCGGCCGCAACCGGAGCGTCGCCGGGATCGCGCCCTCCACCTCACCGCCGAGCGAGATCACGAGATCGGAGATGAGCAGGCGGTAGAGGTCGAACGGTGCGCGGAGATCATGGCCCGGCCCGACGACGAGCACGCGCCGGCCGGCCGCGACGGGCGGGATCGCCGTCCCGCTGCCGTCGAACACGATGATGTCCGGGTTACGGTCGGCCGCGATCCGCGCGCCGGCGACGACGTTCGAGACGAACGGCTTCCCCGCGAGCCCCCCGCCCGCACGGCTGCACCCGATCGTGGGCACGCCGGTCACGGCGGCGATCTCGAGATGGTCCGAGGCCGCGTGGCGACCCGAGCGGGAGAGAGCGACGAGCTCCTCGATGCTGGGCGGCCGATCGATCGGCTCGGGCTCCGGCGGCCCGCCCCGCCCCATCGTCACGACCACGACGTCGTGCTCGCGCGCGAGCAGCCGGGCCAGATGGGCCGATACCGCGGTCTTCCCCACCCGCTTGCCGGTGCCGATCACCGCGATCGCCGGCACGCCGATCTCCTCGTAGACGGGCGGGTCGAAGCGGAAGTCGGCGCCGATGTAGCTGAGCCCGGCGGCCAGGGCACGCGAGGCCCAGGCGAACCGCTCCTCCGGCCCGAGTACCGGCTGATCCGAGAGATCGACGACAGCCTCGGCGTCGCCGAACCCCTCGAGCAGCGGTACGCCGTACCCCTCCCCCGGCCGCAGCTTCTCGCTGCCGCCCGCCATGATCGCCCCGACCCACTCGTAGGGCAGCTCGACGAGCGCACGCCGCACCACGTCGGGTGCATGCTCGCCGTCGATCAGGGCCACCGCTCTCACCGCCGGACGGTCACCTCGTTCTCGATCCGCGAGGTGTACTTCTCGTACTCGAGCGTCTCGAGGTCGAACTGGATGATCCGCTCCTGGCCGTGGAACGGGTAGCGCCGCCAGACGGCGACGTGCGAGCCGCTGACCTCGATCACGTTGTAACAGGGGCGCGTCTTCCCCCTCAGGCGGAGCGTCGAGACGGTGCCGGTGTTCACGACGAAGAGGTTCTCGAGCCGCCACGCATACGGAACGTGCTTGTGCCCCGAAAGGACGAGGTTCACACCCGCGCGCTGCAGGCACTCGATCGCGTCGCCCGCGTCGTAGACGACGTTGCGCTCGCGGCCAGTGCCGGGCACGGGCAGCAGGTGGTGGTGGAGCACGAAGATGCGCATGCGCGCCGGCCCCGCGAACTCCTGCTCGATCCACGGGTAGCGGCCGCGGCCGATCTGGCCGTGGTCGAGGTCGGGCTCGGTCGAGTCGACCGCGACCACGGTGACACCGTCCTTGCGGAACACCGAGTTGCGCTCGCCGAAGAGCTCCTCGAAATGGACGTAGCCGACGTTCCTCGAGTCGTGGTTCCCCGGGATCACGACGAGCGACTCGCAGGCGAGCCGGTCGAGGTAGCGCTTCGCCTGGACGTACTCCTCCTTGAACCCGTACGTGGTCAGATCGCCGGAGCACACGACGATGTCCGGGGCGAGCGCGTTGATGTCGCCGATGGCGCGCTCCATCAGATCCGGGACGAAATGCGGGTCTCCGCAATGGATGTCCGAGAGGTGCGCGATCGTGAAAGCGCCTTCCACGCGGTAAGCATAGAGCGGAAATCCAAACAACCCGGCGTCCGACACGAGTGGTACCGTGGCCTCAGGTGGCACTGGAAACGCCCCATTTCCAGGCATATCAAGGTGAAGGAACTCCGCGCTTCGTCAACGAGGCGGAGCTCGAATACGCCAAGATCCTGGATTACTACGGAATACCCTGGCTCTACGAGCCCCATACGTTCGTGCTCGCACGCGCCGAGGACGGCCGCGTGATCGAGGCGTTCACGCCCGACTTCTACCTCCCCGAGCAGGATCTCTATCTCGAGGTCACGGTGATGAAGCAGTCGCTCGTCACCCGCAAGAACCGCAAGCTGCGCCGCGTGCGCGAGCTCTACCCGGACGTGAAGATCAAGCTGTTCTACGAGCGCGACTTCGCGAAGATCGCGTTGCGCTACGGCCTGCGCAAGGCGTCGTGAGCTCGGGCTTAGACTCTCGTATCGGCGAGGTGTACCTGGGCGCCGCGGAGATCGCCGCCCGCGTTCGTGAGCTCGGAGCCGAGATCGCGCGCGACTACGGCGACCGCGAGCCGCTGCTGATCGGGTCGCTCAAGGCGTGTGTGCCGTTCGTCACCGATCTCTCGCAGGCGATGCCGATCCCCCACGCTCTCGACTTCGTCGAGCTGTCGGGCTACGGCTCGACGGAGCTCGGCGGGCACGAGCGGATCCGCTTCCTCAAGGATCTCGACCTGGAGATCGGCGGCCGCGAGGTGATCATCGTCGACGAGGTCGTCGACACGGGGCTCACGCTCAACTACCTGTGCCGGACCTTCGCGCTACGGCAGCCCGAGTCACTCGTCGCCGCGGTGCTTTTCGACCGGCCCTACCGGCGCCTGCTCGACGACCTGCCGATCCGTTACGTCGGGTTCACCGTGCCCGACGAGTTCTTCGCCGGCTACGGCTTCGACCTCGACGAGCGCTGGCGCAACCTCCCCGATCTCCACCTGGTCAACTGAATCACTGAATTTAGTCATGCCTAACAAGTTTAGTCTCGACTAAACTTTCGGCATGGCGACTCGGGGAGCATTCGAACAACCGCTCCCGAGCGGCCTCCAGACCGTCGACGAAGCGCTTCATCGCACGCGCTTCCGGATCCTGCCGTTCCTCGGGCCGGCGTTCATCGCGTGCATCGCCTACATCGATCCGGGGAACTTCGCGACCAACATCGCCGCCGGGTCGAAGTTCGGCTACCTGCTGATCTGGGTGATCGTCGCCTCGAACCTGATGGCGATGGTGATCCAGACGCTGTCGGCCAAGCTCGGGATCGCGACCGGCCACAACCTGCCGGAGATCTGCCGGATCCACTTCTCGCGGCGCACGTCCGTGGGGCTCTGGCTCCAGGCCGAGGTGATCGCGATGGCGACCGACCTTGCCGAGTTCCTGGGCGCGGCGATCGGCTTCAACCTGCTGATCGGGACGAGCCTCTTCGTGTCGTGCATCCTCACCGCGATCGTCGCGTTCACGCTGCTCGCACTCCAGACCTACGGCTTCCGCCGGTTCGAGGCGGCGATCGCGACGCTGGTCGGGCTGATCGGGGTCTGTTACCTGATCGAGATGGTCTACTCACGCCCGGACTTCCGGGCCGCCGGAGAGCATCTGCTCGTGCCGCAATTCGCGGGCTCGGAGTCGGTGCTCCTCGCGGTCGGGATCCTCGGCGCGACGGTGATGCCGCACGTGATCTACCTGCACTCCGCGCTGACGCAGGACCGGATCGTGCCCGAATCGCGGGAGAGCGCTCGCGTCCTGATGCGCTATACGCGGATCGACGTGCTCGTGGCGATGTCGATCGCCGGCCTGATCAACATCGCGATGCTCGTGATGGCGGCCGCCACGTTCTACAAGCAGGGCCTGCACGACGTCGCCTCGCTCGAGACCGCCCACCAGACGCTCGAGCCGATCCTGGGCGCCACGGCGAGCGCAGTGTTCGCGATCGCGCTGCTCGGCTCCGGCCTCTCCTCGTCGGCCGTCGGCACGCTTGCCGGCCAGGTCGTGATGCAGGGGTTCATCCAGCGCCAGATCCCCGTGTGGACGCGGCGCGCGGTGACGATGATCCCCGCCTTCGTCGTCGTCGCGCTCGGGATCAACCCGACGCGGACGCTCGTCCTCTCACAGGTCGTCCTTTCCTTCGGGATCCCCTTCGCGCTGATCCCGCTGGTCTGGTTCACCTCCCGCCGGGACGTGATGGGGGCGCTGGTCAACCGCCGCTCGACCACGGCGCTTGCGTGGCTGATCGCCGCCGTCATCGTCTCCCTGAACGTCTTCCTGATCTACCAGGTCTTCTTTGCGTGACGTCCGCGCGTCGAGCGCCTGGATCGCCTCCGCGGCCTGACGGCGGAGCGGCCCGACGAGAGCGCGGTAGTCGACGTCGTCGACCTTGCCGGAGCGATGGTCGAACTCGAGCTCCTTCAGCGCGCCGAGCGAGCGGTCCCGTATCTCCATCAGGTGCACCAGGTCCTCGGTCCGCGCGCTGTCGTCGATCAGCTCGGGCTCGCCGTTGTCCCGCAGGAACGGGATCGCGACGATGATCACCGCGACGACCGCGATGAGCCCACCCAGGATGAGCGCGGTCACGCGCGGGCGAGCGAGAACCGCTCGACCAGGCGGCGCTGCTCGCGTGCGTCAGGCCACATCGCGATCAGCGAGCCGGCGAGGAAGACGAAGCCTGCGAGCCAGATGAAGTTGACGAGCGGCTTCACGAGCACCTTGAAGTAGACCTTGTTGCCGACGACCTGGTCGAGGATGACGTAGAGATCCTCGGCGCGGAGATAGTCCGTGTGGATGCCCACCTCGTGCGAGACGCCGAGCGCCGACGAGTTGATGTACCGGGTGGGCAGGATGCCGTTCCAGCGGCCGCGCACCTTCAGGTAGCCGGTCGTCTCGGTCGAGTTGCCGCTCTCGGTCACCTTGGGCGTGTTCTTCAGGCTCAGGTAGGTGAGCGTGTAGCCCGGGACGTGCATGCTCTGGCCGACCGCGAGCGGAAGCTCCTTGGTCGTCCCGTAGGCGCTCGAGCCGATGATCCCGATCGCGAGCAGCACGATCGACGCGTGGACGACGTAGCCGCCGTAGCGGCGCCGGTTCCGCGAGACGAGGACGGCCAGCGAGCCGGTGGCGCGCGTGCCGCGGACGAGCTCGACGACGATCGTCGTGATCACGAACGAGCAGAACGTGTAGCCGATCAGGCCGGGCAGGGACGAGCCGGCACCGAGCGCGATCAGCACGCCGCCGGTGATGAGCGCCACGCCCATCGGCCAGCGAAGCGTCTTCAACAGCGCCTTGCCCGACGTTCGCCGCCAGGCGATCAGCGGCCCGATGCCCATCAGGAGCAGGAGCGGCAGCCCGAAGATGCGCAGGAAGAAGTCGAAGTACGGCCGTCCGATCGTCTGCTGCGTCCCGCTCCAGAGCTGGGTCAGGATCGGGAAGATCTCGCCCCAGAAGATCGTCAGGCAGAGCGCGACGAGCAGCAGGTTGTTGTAGAGGAACGTCGCCTCGCGCGAGAGCGGCGATTCGAGCTTCGTGCGCGCCTTCAGCAGCGGTAGGCGCCAGAGGATCAAGGTCACCGAGAAGATCGTCGAGACGATCACGAAGGCGAGGAACCAGCCTCCGATCGAGCTCTTCGCGAACGAGTGGATCGACTCGACCACGCCCGAACGGGTCAGGAACGTGCCGAACACGGAGAGCTCGAACGCGAGCGCGACGAGCACCATGTTCCAGATTCGGAGCATGCCCTTCTTCTCCTGGACCATCACCGAGTGCAGGAACGCCGTCGCGACGAGCCAGGGCATCAGGGCTGCGTTCTCGACCGGGTCCCAGGCGTAGTAGCCGCCCCAGCCGACCTCGACATAGGCCCAGTGGGAGCCGAGGATCTGCCCGAAGCCGAGGAACATCCAGGCGGTGAGCGTCCAGCGGCGAGTCGCGATGATCCAGCGCTCGTCGGTCTGGCCGGAGAGCATCGCGCCGGCCGCGAACGCGAACGGGATCGAGAGCCCGACGTAGCCGAGGTAGAGCATCGGCGGGTGGGCGACCATGTAGGGGTTCTGCAGGCTCGGGACGAGGCCCGCGCCGTCGACGACGCGGGCTTGCGTGGCGAACGGGCTTGCGATCGCGACGAGCATGAAGCTGAAGAAGGTCGCGATCCCTCCGATCACGGGCACGACCCAGAGGACGACGTCCTTCAGGAACTTGTGGTTGAGCGTGACGGCGAGCGCCGCGTAGCCCGTGAGGACGAGCAGCCAGAGCAGCAGCGAGCCCTCCTCCCCGCCCCAGAACGCGGTCAGCGAGTAGATCGAGGCGAGGTCGCGGCTCGTGTGCGCGGCGACGTAGGTGAAGGTGAAGTCGTGCTGGACGAGCGCACGGATGAGCACTCCCGACGCGATCACGGTGGACCCGAAGCAGGCGATCAGCGCGTAGCGCGCCGAGTCGGCGAGGCGCCGCTGGCGCGTGATCGCCGCGGCAGTGCCACCGAAGAGCGCATAGAGCGCCAGCCCGAAGCTGACGACGAGCGCTGCGCGGCCTAGATCAGCCATGGATCAGGTCTGCGAGCCGGTGTACTTGCTCGGGCACTTGGTCGTGAGCGCGGTCGCCTTGAATGCGCCGCCGCTCATGACGCCGGTCACGTTCACGTCGCGTCCGGTCTTGAAGAGATCCGGGACCGAGCCGTGATACACGATCGGGATCGTCGGGCTTGCACCGTTGATGTTGTGCAGCCTGAACTGCAGGCCCGCCGGCGTGTGCGCGTCGCTTCCGGGGACGATCGCGGTCACCTTGCCCGTCAACGAGACGACCTTGCCGTTATGTCCGGCGAGGTTGCTCGGCTGCAGGGCGGGCGTCGTGCCGCTCAGCGCGGTGTACACGAGGAACACCGCGAGCAACATGGCGATCGCGAGTGCGACTACGAGGCGCGCCGGATTGCTGCGTGAGCGGGCCATCCGCCATCCAGTTTAGCCACGGTTCCGTCGGACCGACGCAAGTACAACATCTTCTTAAGGAGTCGTCAGGCGTCGGCGGGCGCCGGATGGTGCTGGCGCTCGGGCACGCGATAACCATGATCGGCGCAAAGTGAGCCCGGGAGCTCCTCGGTCAGCGCGTCGCAGTAGCCCTTGCCGTAGGCGGCGCGCATGAAGGCGGCGACGACGTCGAGCGACCATTCCTCGATGCCGGCGGCCTCGCGCCAGAGCTCCGTGAGGCGCAGGTCGATATCGAGCTCGAGCAGGTCTATGCGTGAGGGGCGATCCGACATGCCCGGCAGATTAAAGAGCCGGTCGGACGGAGGGTCTACATTCTTCCTGCAATGGGACGGAAACTCCATTTCGGGCCGGCGCGGGTGCCGTCGCGCGAGAGCCCCGAGGCGGCGGTCGAGGCGGTGCTCGCGCGTGGGCTTTCCGCCTGCGAGATCGACTTCGAGGGCGGCTTCTGGATGAGCTACGAGTTCGCCGAGCGGTTCGGCGAGGTGGCGCGCGAGGCGGACGTGGCGCTGTCGGTGCACGCGCCGCTCGCAGGGTTCATGGGCCATGCCGAGCGCGGGAAGAAGCTGAACATGGCGGTCGGGATGCTCGACCACTCGGCGGGGATCGCGAAGGCGGCGGGGGCCGAGGTGGTGGTATTCCACCCCGGCTTCCTGCTCGGGCGGACGCGCGACGAGGCGATCGACTCGGTGACGGAGCAGCTCGGCGAGCTCCGGGAGCGCCTCGAGGGGAAGGGCCGCGACGTGCCGTTCGGGATCGAGGTGATGGGTCGCGTGCGGGATCTCGGGTCGATCGACGACGTGGTCGAGATCGCGCGGCGGCTGCCGTGGGTGCGGCCGGTGATCGACTTCGCGCACATGCACGCGACCTCCGACGGCGCGTTCATGTCGGTCGAGCCGTTCGTCGAGGCGCTCGAGAAGGCCGACGCGGTGATCGAGCCGGGGGCGCCGTTCCACATCCACTTCTCGGACATCGCGTTTGCGAACCGGAACGAGACGAAGCACCTGCCGTACGGAGACGGGACGCTTCGGGCCGAGCCGCTGCGGGACGCGCTGGCGCAGTTCGAGCGGCCGGCAACGGTGATCTCGGAGTCGCCCGACGAGGCCTCGACCGAGGCGATCAGGGTTATTCTCGGCGCGTGACGGGAATCCGGCAGACGCTGCTCGACACGCCGGCCGATCGTGTCTCGGCGGAGCTCACGAAGACGGTCGCGGATTTCTGCGAGCCGCTCGACGTGATCAAGACGGCGTGGGTCGGGCTGATCGAGATCGCGCGCGACTTCCACGCGCCCGAGCAGCATCTCGGCGTGGCGTTCGAGCTTTCGGAGCCGGTGGCGGAGACCGAGGAGGGCGACCGCGAGCTTCGCGTCGTCGCCGACCGGTTCTACGACACGATGCCGGAGGAGATCCTCGAGGGCGGGTGCAACTTCCTCGAGCCGGGCGGGATCGACGCGTGGGCGGCGAAGGCGCAGAAGGTCTTCTCCCGCTAGTCGCGCGGTATCCGTAGGATCGGGCGGGTGCTCGATCCAGCTTCCTTCAAGGCGTACGACGTTCGTGCCGTGTATCCCTCCGAGCTCGACGAGGAGGGCGCGTACGCGATCGGGCGGGCGTTCGCCGAGCAGTTCGAGCCGCGGCGGATCGCGGTCGGGCGCGACATGCGGCTGTCCGCGCCGTCCATGGCCGCGGCGGTCATCGAGGGTGTTGCGGATGCCGGCGTCGGCGTGGCCGACCTCGGGATGGTCGGGACGGAGGTCGTCTACTACGCGACCGACTCGCTCGGGCTCGACGGCGGGATCATGGTCACCGCGTCGCACAACCCGGGGCGCTATACGGGTCTGAAGATCGTGCGGCGCGGGGCGCTTCCGGTGGGGAGCGAGTCGGGGCTGCTCGATGTGCGCGACCGGGCCGTTGCCGGCGTGTGGCGCGAGGCTTCGCGCGGGGCGGTTGAGGCTGTGGACGTCTGGGACGGATTCGTGGACGCGGTGCTCGCGTTCGTCGACGTCTCGGCGATCCGGCCGCTGCGCGTGGTCGTCGATGCCGCGAACGGGATGGCGGGCGCGATGCTGCCTCGGGTGCTCGAGCGGCTGCCGATGGTGGAGGTCGTCCGGTGTTACTTCGAGCCGGACGGGTCGTTCCCGAATCACGAGCCGAACCCGCTGCTGCCGGAGAACCGCGAGTTCATCATGCGCCGCACGCTCGAGGAGGGCGCGGCGTTCGGGGTGGCCTATGACGGCGACGCGGACCGCTGCTTCTTCGTCGACGACACCGGCGAGTTCGTGCCCGGCGACTTCGTCACGGCGTTGTTCTCGCAGCTGATGCTCGGACGCGAGCCGGGCGGGAAGGTCATCTACGACGTTCGGGCCTCCTGGGCTGTGCCGCAGACGATCGAGGCGGCCGGCGGCGTGCCGCTGATCAACCGCGTCGGGCATTCGTTCATCAAGAAGCGGATGCGCGAGGAGGGCGCGGTCTTCGCCGGCGAGGTGTCGGCGCACTACTACTTCCGCGACTTCTCCCAGGCCGACTCGGGCGTGATCCCGTTTCTCCTGATGCTCGAGCTCGCCTCCCGCAACGAGGTGCCGCTGAGCGAGGTGCTGGCGCCGCTGCGCTCCCGGTTCTTCCTCACCGGCGAGATCAACACGCCGGTTCCCGATGTCGCGCTCAAGCTGCAGGAGCTGAAGGAGCGCTACTCGGCCGAGGGCCGCGTCTCGCATCTCGACGGCCTCTCGATCGACGCCGAGGACTGGCACATGAACGTCCGCCCGTCGAACACCGAGCCCCTCCTGCGCCTGAACCTCGAGGCGCTCTCCGAGGAGCTCATGGTGGCCAAGCGGGACGAAGTTCTGGCTCTGATCCGCGGCTAGGATCGCGCGGTGTTCGAGCCCGGGCATCTGACCGAGGAGAAGCCGCCGTTTCGGTTCGCGGTGTACACGCGGGTGGCGTTTTCGGACACCGATGCACAGGGGGTCGTGTACTACGGGCGGTATCTGCCCTACTTCGATCTGGCGCGCACGGAGTACCACCGGAGCGCTCGGGGAGATCGGGGCCGGGCGTACCGAGTTCGTGATGCGCGCCTCGAACGTCGAGTACCACGCACCTGCGCGCTTCGACGACCTGCTCGAGGTCTACGTTCGCGTCTCGCGGATCGGCCAGTCGAGCGTCACGTACGAGTACGCGGCGTACAAGATCGGTACCGGAGACGCGGAGCAGCTGATGGTGACCGCCACCCAGGTGAACGTGCTGATCGATCACGACGACCGGAGCACCGTCCCGGTGCCCGACAGCTTCCGGCGGCACGTGCGCGAGTTCGAAGGCGCCGACCTATGAGCGGAACCGCGGCGATCGAGGAGATCGACCGGATCGTCGAGGCCGGCGGAGACGCCCGACGACATCCTCCGAAGCGCTGTCACCGCTCTCGTCGATCCCGGCGGCTGCAGCTGGGCCGGGATCCTGTTCGTCGAGAACGGCGAGCTCGTGCTCGGCCCGTAGGCCGGGATGCCGATCCCGGAAACCAGAGCCCAGGTGCCGGTCATCTTCGAGGGCGTTCGCGTCGCCGAGCTCGCCGTGGACGGGGCCGACGACACCACGTTCCTCGATCGGGTCGCATTCGTCATCTCGCCCTACTGCCTCGTCGGATGGGACACCGACGGCGAGCCCTGGGAAGCCTGACTACGTCGGCGTGACGCGGTAGGCGTCGAACACCGCGTCGACGCTCCGCAGGGCCGCCAGGAGCGAACGCAGCGAGTGCACGTCGCCCATCTCGGCCGTGTACCAGTTCTTCGCCAGCTGATCCTCGACGACACCGCCGTAGGAGACGATGTTGGCGCCGTGCTCGGCGAACGTCCGCGCCACGTCCTCGAGCAGCCGCGGGCGATCCCACGAGGTCACCGAGATCTGGACGCGGAACGACTTCGTGCCGTCGCCGCTCCACTCGACCGGCGTGAACCGCTCCTGCTGTCGCATCAGAGCCTTCACGTTCGGGCAGTCCTCGCGGTGGATCGTGATGCCCTTGCCGAGCGAGATGTAGCCGACGATCGGATCGCCCGGCACGGGCGTGCAGCACTTCGCGAGCCGAACCAACACGTCCTCGACCCCCTCGACGACGACGCCCACCTCCGACCCTGAGACCGCGCTGCGCGCCTTCGGCGTCTTCGTGACGATCGGCGCCTCCTCAGCGACCTCGTCGGTCTTGAGCCGCTGGATCACCTTGTTGACGATCGCCCCCGACTGGAGCCGTCCCGAGCCGAGCGCCAGGTAGAAGTCCTCGGCCTTCTTGAAGCCGAGGTCGCGGATCACCTGCGCGAGCACGGCCGAGTGGCGCAGCTTCGCGTACGGCAGGTTCTGCTGCTTCAGCGCCTGCTCGAGCGACTCGCGCCCCTTGATCTCCTGATCCTCGCGCGTCTCTCGCAGGAACCACTGCCGGATCTTGTTCCGCGCACGCGAGCTCTTCGCCAGCGAGAGCCAGTCGCGCGACGGCCCCCGATCCTGCTTCGACGTGAGGATCTCGACGATGTCGCCGTTCTTGAGCTTGTAGTGGAGCGGGACGATCCGGTGGTTGACCTTCGCCCCGACCGTGTGGTGCCCGACGTCGGTGTGAACGGCGTAGGCGAAGTCGATCGGGGTCGAGCCGGCCGGAAGCGTCTTCACCTGCCCCTTGGGCGTGAAGACGTGCACCTCCTCGTCGAACAGGTCGGTGCGGAACGTCTTCATGAACTCGGCCGGGTCGTCCTCCGCGCTGCCGACGTCCATCAGCTGGTTCACCCAGTTCGTCCACTCCTCGTCGTGCCGCTCGCGCCGGCCGCCCTTGTAGATCCAGTGCGCCGCGACGCCGTACTCGGCGGTCGCGTGCATCTCGTTCGTCCGCACCTGGATCTCGAGCGGCCGTCCCTGCGGCCCGATCACGGTGGTGTGCAGAGCGCGGTAGCCGTTGAACTTCGGCATCGCGATGAAGTCCTTGAACCGCCCCGGCATCGGCTTCCAGAGCGAGTGGATCAGCCCGAGCGCGCCGTAGCAGTCGCGCGTCCCCTCGTCGCCGCTTCGCTCGACGATCACGCGCATCGCGGTCAGGTCGTAGATCTCGTTGAACTCGCGGCCCTTGCGGGTCATCTTGTCGTAGATCGAGTAGAAGTGCTTCGCGCGGCCCGAGATCTCGGCCGGGATGTCGACCTTGTCGAGCTCGTGCTGGAGGACGAGCGCGGCCTCGCGGACGTGCTCCTCGCGATCGGCCCGCCGCTCGGCGACCATCTGCTTGATCTCCTCGTACTTGCGCGGATGCAGCGTTCCGAAGGCGAGATCCTCGAGCTCCCACTTGAGGGCGTGAATACCGAGCCGATGCGCGAGCGGCGCGTAGACCTCGAGGGTCTCACGCGCCTTGCGCACCTGGGTCTGCTTGCCCATGTACTCGATCGTCCGCAGGTTGTGGAGGCGGTCGGCGAGCTTGATCAGGATCACGCGAAGGTCCTCGGCCATCGCGACGATCAGCTTGCGGTAGTTCTCGGCCTCCGCCTGCTCACGGCTCTGGAACTGGACGCGTGTCAGCTTGGTGACGCCCTCGACGAGCTTCGCGATCTCGTCGCCGAACGCGGCGGCGATATCGCCGATCTCGACGCCGGTGTCCTCGACGGTGTCGTGGAGCAGCGCGGCGGCGACCGTCTCCTCGTCCATCCGCAGGCCCGCGAGGATCTTCGCGGCGCCCCACGGGTGGTAGATGAACTCCTGGCCCGAGCGGCGCAGCTGCCCGTCGTGCGCCTCGCGCCGCGAACCGGAAGGCCCGCGTGATCAGGTCGCGGTCGAAGTCAGGCTTGTAGGACTCAAGCTCGGCCAGCAGCTCGTCGACAAGATCCTGGTGCTTCTCCGCTACCGCCATCAACCTATTTTACCCGGGCCTGACAGGAAACCCTTGTCCGGCGCGGAAACCGGGCGATCCATGTTTCAACGCCGCCGTAACGCCCGCCGACTTCGCCTCGCCGCGCGCCTTCTGATCACGCTGAACCGGAGCTAGGCCGCCTGCGCGAGTGGTGGCTCCTCCTCGAGGAGCCGCCTGAATGTCTCCGACTCGAGCAAGCTTCGAGGGTCGCCGCCTGCGGTGAGCCCGAGCTCGTCGAATACCGCTTGAACCTCGGGCGTCCAGGTTGCCGCGCCCCGCTTCCATTCCTCGGCGAACCAGGCCCGTAGCTCCTCGTAGCGCTCGTCGGTGTCGAAGATGCGGCGGACGACGAGCTGCGGCGAGACCGTGCCGTTCCAGCGGTTCTCCTCGAGCCGGAACGCGATGTCGTAGTGCCCGATCCGCCGGTAGCGGTCGAGCTGGGCCCCGAAACCGAACGCGATCGCCGATCCGGCGTCGCGGCCGCGCTGGCGGACGCGGAACCGGAGATGCTTGCCCTCACCGACCGTGTCGAGCGCGGTGAGCTCGCAATCGTCGACGAGCAGCGTGATCCCGGGGTTGCCGAGCCCGAAGGGCGCGAGCCGGGCCAGCTCGTGCACGAGCGGGAGCCCGAGCCGGTTGCCGCGGACGATCGCGTCGACAGGTGTCCGTGGACGCAGATCGTCGTCGCTCAGGACGGCGTCCGCATGCGCGCCGAATGCCGCGGCGAAGGCCTCGACGCGATCGGGGCGGATCGCGAGGCCGGCGGCAGCGCGATGGCCGCCGAACCGCTCGAGATCGGAGGAGCACGCCGTGAGCGCACCGTGAAGGTCGAATGTGCCTCCGGCGCGGCCCGAGCCCTTCCAGTCGCCACCGGAAGCAGAGCCCGCGATCAGCACGACGGGGCGGCCGAAACGCTCGACGAGCCGCGAGGCGACGATGCCGATCACGCCTTCGTGCCAGTCCTCACCTGCGACGACGTAGCCGCGGTGGCGCTGGCGCGGCTCGGGCCAGGACTCGATCTCGGCGGTGGCGGCGCGGAGGATCCGCTCCTCGACCGCCTGCCGCTCGCGGTTCAGGTCTTCGAGCTGCTCGGCCAGCTTCTTCGCCTCGGCCGGTCCTCGGACAGGAGCAGCGAGAGCGCCGCCTCGGGACGACCGAGCCGGCCCGAGGCGTTGATCCGCGGGGCCAGCCTGAAACCGATGGCGCCTTCGTTGCAGGCCGCCGGATCGACGCCCGCGACCCGCATCAGCATCTGCAGGCCGGGCTTCTGCGTCTGGGCGAGCCGCCGCAAGCCGGCGAGAGCGAGCGCGCGGTTCTCGTCCACGAGCGGCACGACGTCGGCGACGGTGGCGAGGGCGACGATGTCGAGGTGCCGGTCGAGGAAGGGATGCGCGGCGCCGAGGAGCGCCTCGGCGAGCTTCCAGACGACGCCCGTGCCGCAGAGCCCGGCGAAGGGATAGTCGCCCTTGAGCGTGGCGACGACCGGGCAGTCGGGGAACTCGTCGACCGGGCGGTGATGGTCGGTGACGACGACCTCCAGGCCGAGCCGCTTCGCCTCTGCGACCTCCGCGACGGCGGTGATGCCGCAGTCCACGGTGAGGACGAGGTCGACGCCGTCGGCGGCGAGCTTGGCGACCGTCTGCGCGTTGAGGCCGTAGCCCTCCTCGAAGCGCGACGGGAGGTGCCAGACGGGATCGGCGCCGAGCTCGCGCAGGAGGAACACCGCGAGCGCGGTCGCGCAGATGCCGTCGGCGTCGTAGTCGCCGTGGACGCAGATCCGCTTTCCCCCGTCGACGGCGGCCCGGATCGTGGCGACTCGCCTCGCGCATGTCGCCGAGCAGGAATGGGTCGTGCCCCGGCAGCGCAGCCTCGAGAAACGCCCGCGCAGAGGCCGGATCGGCGTACCCGCGCCGCACCAGCACCGAGGCCAGCGTCGCCGTGATTCCAAGCTCGTCCTCGAGCCGCCGCAGCTCACCCGGCGGGCATGGGGCGATCGTCCAGGTCCCCTTCTCCATCGGACGATCGAGGGTACGGAGCGGACCGGACGACGAGCTATTCCTTGGGCAGATTCACCCCGAGGATCGTGAGCACGACGACGAGGACGATGATCCCCAGGCCGCCGATCCAGAGGATCTCCTTGTGCCTGACGTCCCGGACCGAGTCGATGAAAGCCCGGACGAGCAGGATCAGAACCGCGAGAACGAGTCCCGCCCCGATCACGAAAACCGGGGCGAGGACGAGCAGTCGCTCCCAGCGTGCGGTCTCGGCCAGCATGGGCGAACCGTAGCCGTAGCGAGCTTCGAAGCCGACGGTTGGGGCTATCCTGAAATCCAGGGGATGGCTGACACGAACTACTCATCGGGCGACGACTTCATCGTCGAATTCCTCGGCTACCGGTTCACGTTCAACACGTGCGACTTCGAGCAGCGGGTCGTCGCGGCCGCGTCGAAGCTGGGGCTCGTCGAGGCCAACGAGCTCGACGAGGACGAGACGAACGACCTCGTCGCGCTGGCGGCGCAGGGACTGATCGACGAGCCCGAGTCGCGTCTCGGCCGCTACCTGCAGCGCAACTGGGAGCGCGTCTCGCTCGTCGGCGGCGAGTCGCTCGTCTACTGGCTGCGCAAGCTCGTGTTCCGGGGTGCGTGGCTCGACCACCAGGTGAAGCGCGGCGCTCTCGAGGTCGTCTGGGACGAGACGGAGGCCGAGTTCGCCTACCAGCATCCGGGCGGCCGCCGCCCACTGCTCGAGCTTGCGCCCGTGCCGTCGTGGCACGAGCTCCAGTTCCGCGGCTGATCCCGCCCGATACGCTCGCGTCGTGAGACGTCCGGCCCTCCTGATCGCCTATCTCGCGGCGCTGCTCGCACTCGACCATTTCGCGAGCTACCCCGAGCAGCTCGCGCTCGGCGTGCTCACCTGGGGCGTCCTGATCGCCGCGGCCGCCCGGCTCTCGACGATCCACAAGGCGCAGGTGATCGGCGTCGTCATCTTCGCGACGGTCGGCGAGCTGACCGGCTCGATCATCTGGGGTGTCTACCGCTACCGGCTCCACAACCTGCCGCTCTTCGTGCCGCCCGCGCACGGGCTCGTGTTCCTGACCGGCATCTCGATCGCCACCGCCGCGGGCCGTCACGCGAGGGGGCTCGTCATCGCCGCCGCGACGATCGCGGCTACGTGGGGCCTCCTCGGGCTCTTCGTCCTGCCGCGCCGCGACGTCGCCGGCGCCCTCGGAGTGCCGCTGCTCCTGCTCTTCCTCTGGCGCTCCCGCAGCCGGGCGGTCTACGCGAGCGTGTTCCTCGTCGTTGCCGGCGCTCGAGCTCTACGGGACGGCGATCGGGACGTGGCGCTGGGCGAAGACCCTTCCGGGCCTCGGGATCCCCGACGGGAATCCCCCGTCGGGCGTCGCTTCGGGCTACGTCTGGTTCGACGTGATGGCGCTGCTGATCGCGCCCGCAATCGCCCGCGCGCTCACGATTCGAGCTCGGCGAAGCCGGCTTCGATCCGAGCAGCCTCGGCCGCGATCCACTCCCGCGTGAGCCCGTCGCCGAGCACCGTCGACGTAACAGCGGCCACCCGCACGCCGAGCCGCCGGCAGAGCAGCGTGAACCCTCGCGGCGCGGCGTCGGTGTGCGCGACGAAGAGCACCCCGCGCGCGACGCCCGTCAGCTCGAGCAGGTAGTAGGAACGGATTCCCGGGTCGTCCGCCAGGGGGCCGGGTGGCGGCGAGCGCAGGGCGTCCTGAACGCAGAACGGGAAATCGTGGCTTTCGGCCACCGCGGCAAGGGCCGTGCGCACCTCCTCACGCGGCGCCTTCAACGCCCAGCCGCGCTCGACGACGACGAGCCTCTCGCCGTCGGTCAGGTACATGACCCCGAGCTCGCACGAGAGGCTCTCGACCGCGTGCTGGGTGAGCGCGCGCATCGCGTCCTCGACGGGCTCCGGCGGCACGGTTGCTGCGCCGCGGACCGCTTCGAGCAGCTCCAACGAGTCGGCAAGCTGCTTGGCCGCCCCGACCGGGCCGACCGCCCCGGAGGCCGCGCGCGCCGCATCCGAGAGAGTCTCGTCACTCGCCTCGATCGTCTCGCCGGGCGATCCGAAGACGACGATCTCGTCCGGCACGAGGGGCACGATCGCCGCCGCCCGGGCGTAGTACGGCCCGAAGATGCGGCCGCGTCCGGGCTTGTCGATCCGCACGATCGTGTCGCCCCTCAGGGCGCGGTCGAGATCGGCCTCGCTCTCGAGGGCGACCTCGACGATGCCGGCCCAGCCCTCGCCCCTCCCCGCTCCGCCGAGGTGCACGAACCGACCCGCGGAGACGCGTTTCAGGACGAAGATGTCGGTGGCGCCGGTTTCGAGCATGGATCAGAAGAGCGTCGACCCCGAGGCGGCCGCCGCTCCGACCTGGGCGCGCCCGAGGTCGGTCAGGACGCGGCCGCGCGGCGTCCGTTGGATGAATCCGAGCTGGAGGAGATACGGCTCGTAGACGTCCTCGATCGTCTCGGCCTCCTCCCCGAGCGACACGGCAAGCGTCGACAGGCCGACGGGCCCACCGCCGAACTTCACCGCGATCGCAGCGAGAAGCTCACGATCGAACCGCTCCAGGCCGGAGCCGTCGATCTCGAGCAGCTCGAGCGCCTCATCGGCGATCGCCGTCGTGATCGCGCCCGCATGGCGCACCTCGGCGACGTCGCGGACGCGGCGGAGGATCCGGTTCGCGATCCGCGGCGTGCCGCGCGCCCGCCGGGCGATCTCCTCGGCGGCGTCGGGCTCGACCTCGACATCGAGGATCTTCGCGCTGCGGCGCACGATCGCGGCGAGCTCGACCGACGAGTAGTGGTCGAGCCGGAACGTGAGCCCGAAGCGGTCGCGGAGCGGCGTGGTCAGCAACCCCGTGCGCGTCGTCGCGCCGACGAGCGTGAACGGTGGCAGGTCGAGCGTGAGTGTCCGCGCGGCCGGCCCCTGGCCGACGATGATGTCCAGCCGGAAGTCCTCGAGCGCCGGGTACAGGATCTCCTCGACGGCGCGGTTCAGCCGGTGGATCTCGTCGATGAAGAGAACGTCGCGCGGCTCGAGCGCGGTCAGGATCGCGGCGATGTCGCCCTTTCGCTCGAGCGCCGGGCCGGCGACCTGCCGGATCGAGACGTCGAGCTCGCGGCGGATGATCTGCGCGAGCGAGGTCTTGCCGAGGCCCGGCGGCCCCGCGAGCAGCACGTGGTCGAGCGCCTCGCCGCGGCCGATCGCCGCGTCGAGCGCGATCCCGAGCTGCTCCTTGACGCGCTCCTGGCCGATGAACTCGCCGAGCGAGCCCGGCCGGAGCGAGCGCTCGAGCTCCTCCTCGCCACCGTCGACGACGGCAGTAGCCGCCAATCTCGCTCGCTCAGTCACGCCGCCCGCCTGTCAGCGCCGCGGAGCGAACCTGCTCCTCGACGCTCAACGACTCGTCGACATCGGCGAGTGCGCGGTCGGCGTCGATCACCGTCCAGCCGAGCTCGACGAGCGCATCGCGCGCCAGGAGCTCGCCGCCGCCGGAACCGGCCGCGACCGGATCGCCGAGCTTGTCCTTGAGCTCCATCACGACCCGCTGCGCCGTCTTGCGCCCGATCCCGGGGATCGCCTCGAACCGCGCGAGATCGTCACGGGCGATCGCGCGGCGCAGATCGGCCGGCGGCGAACCCGAGACGATCGCGAGCGCCACCTTCGGCCCGATCCCGGACACGCCGAGGAGCAGCTCGAAGAGCTCGCGCTCGTCGGCGCCCGCGAATCCGTAGAGCTGGAGCGCGTCCTCGCGGACGTGCAGGTGCGTCTCGATCGTCGCCTCCTCGCCGACCCGAGCAGTGACGCGCGGCGTCGCCGCGACCAGATAGCCGACACCGCCGACATCGAGCACGATCCCGGCAGGCGTGCGCGCGGCAACCGTGCCGCGCAGCCGCGAGATCACGCGTCTCTCCCCGAAGAGATCATGCGCAGACGGTACGGGCGCCCCCGGACGGTCGGAGTCACCCGATCATCCGAAGCAGCGGTGGTGCGAGCGCATGGCAGATCGCGACCGCGAGCGCATCTGCAGCGTGATCGGGCTGCGGGATCTCGTCGAGCGCGAGAATCGCCTTCACCATGCGCTGTACCTGCCCCTTGTCGGCCCGACCGTAACCTGAGACGGCTTGCTTGATCCGGCTAGGCGCGTACTCGACGCAATCGACGCCGGCCGACGACGCGGCGACGAGCACTGCGCCGCGCGCTTGCCCGACGGAGAGCGCGATGCGGGCGTCGGCGCCGACGTACGACTCCTCCAGGGCGACGGCATCCGGGGCGTGCAGGCTGATCAGCTCCGAAACCCCCTCGAAAATCGTGAGTAGCCGCCGGTCCACGCGCTCTCGCGGGGACGTTTGCCACCACCCGTGGCAGGTGGCCCTGAGGCGCCCGTCGCTTTCGTGGACGATTCCGTACCCGCAAGCAGCCGTCCCCGGATCGATGCCAAGTACCTTCACGAAAAGAGGTTAGGGACGCCTGCGGACGTTCCTGCCCGGCTGAGGGCGAGGACCGCGACCGCCAGGAGGCCGCACACACCGGCGATCGCAACCGCGGACGCAGGCCCCGTCTGATCCGCGACGGCGCCCGCGAGTGCGAAGCCGACTCCCTGGAGCGTCATCAGCCCCGCCTGGTTCAGCGTCATCGTGCGGGCGAACAGGCGGTCGGGCGTCGCGTCGCGGATCAGCCCGTCGAGGCCGAGCGAGTACATCCCGGTCGCTCCGGAAAGGATCAGCAGCCCGATCGCCGCCGCCACGGGCGGATCGAGGCCGAAGAAGAGGTACGGCACGAACCCGGCCGCCGCGATCGGCACGACGAGGATCCGCTGACGTGCCGGGCGGAGGAACCGAACGCCCGCGATGTCTCCGGCGATCGTGCCGGCCGGCAGCGCGGCGAGCCACCAGCCGACCAGCCTCGCCGAGCCTCCGTGCCCGGAGATGTAGGGCGCGGCGAGGGCCTCGGGCCAGACGGAGAACATCGGCACGAGCCAGCCGAGCAGCAACAGCCGCGCAAGAGGCGCGCGCCCGAAGATCTCGCGGGCACCGTGGAGAGAGTCCCGCAGGAGCCCCGCCGTGCCGCGCGTGGACGCGCTGGCGTGATCACCGACCCGGAACCGGACGAGGAGGAACGCGAGCGCGAACGTCGCGGCGTTGATCAGGATCGCGCCGCTCGTCCCGGCGAGGACGACCAGACCACCTCCGATCGCATTGCCGGCGATCTGCGCGATCTGAGCGGCGAGCTTCATCAGCGAACGGGCGGGGACGTATGCCTCGTCGGGGATCGTCGATCGAAGCAACGCGGCCCGTGCGCCTCCGGCTACCGCCGAGAGGGTGCCGAGCGCGAAGAGCAGGAAGAGCAGCACCCCGATCGGGATCCCGGGCACTGCCATCGATGCCGCGATGACAGCCGAGCCGGCGTCACACGAGTTGACGAGGCGCCGCGGGCGCACCCGGTCGACGGCGCTCGACAGGACGCCGCCTCCGAAGACGTACGGGATGAAGCCGAGCGCGAAGGTGAGCGAGGAGAGGAACGCCGATCCCGTCCGCGTGTAGACGAGGATCGTCAGCGCGACGGCGGCGATGCTCGTCCCGGCGATCGAGACCGCCTGGGAGACCAGCAGCGCCCTGAACTCGCGCGACGCAAGCGCGTCGCCGTACCCGACGCGCGGCGCCTCCCCGCCGGCGCCGCTCATGCGCTAGGCGGTTGCGGCCTCGAGCACCTGCTCGGGGATGTCGAAGTTCGCGTAGACCTCTTGCACGTCGTCGTTGTCCTCGAGCGCGTCGATCAGGCGCATCAGCTGCCTCGCCTTGCCCTCGTCGTCGATGGCGACCGTCGTCTTCGGCAGCATCGCGAGCTCGGCGGACTCGATCGTGAACCCGGCGGCCGTGATCGCCTCTCGCACGGCTGCGAGCGCCTCGGGGGCGCTCGTCACCTGGAAGGTGTCTCCGTCCTGCTCGAGATCCTCGGCGCCTCCGTCGGCTGCAGCCAGGAAGAGCTCGTCCTCGTCGACGCCGGAGGCCGAGACCAGCACGACCCCGCGCCGCTCGAACTGCCAGGCGACGGCGCCGGAGGTCCCGAGATTGCCGCCGAACTTGGCGAACGTGTGCCGGACATCGGAGGCCGTGCGGTTCTTGTTGTCGGTCAGCGCCTCTGCGATGACCGCCACGCCCTCGGGGCCGTAGCCCTCGTAGACGATCGCCTCGAATGCGTTCGAGTCGGCGCCGTCGCCCGAGCCCTTCGCGATTGCGCGCTCGATGTTGTCCTTCGGCATCGAGTACGACTTCGCCTTCTCGATCGCGTTCTGCAGCGCGAGGTTGTTGGCCGGGTCTCCCCCGCCTTCCTTCGCGGCGACGATGATCGAGCGCGCGAGCTTGGAGAACAGCTTGCCGCGCTTGGCGTCGGCGGCGCCCTTCTTGTGCTTGATCGATGACCACTTGCTATGCCCTGACAAAATTTCCCTCCCGTACGCTTTCGAGGAACAGCTCGTGGAGCCGCGTGTCGTCGGTGAGCTCCGGATGGAACGAGGCGACGAGGAACCGCCCCTCGCGCGCGAGCACCGGGTGCCCGTCGTACTCGGCAAGCACCTCGACGCCGGGGCCGATCTCCTCGATCCACGGCGCGCGGATGAAAACGGCCTCGATCTTCTCGCCGCCGGGCAGCTCGAGCTCGGTCTCGAACGACGCGACCTGGCGGCCGAACGCGTTGCGGCGCACCGCCAGGTCGACGAGCCCGAGGTGGTTGCGGTCGAGCACGATCATCCCGGCGCACGTCCCGAAGACCGGCGCCTCGAAGCGGCGAATCGCCTCGTCGAGGCCGTAGAGATGCATGAGCCGTGTGAACGCGGTCGACTCTCCGCCCGGGATCACGAGCCCGTCGAGCCCGTCCAGCTGCTCGGGCTTCCGCACCTCGACGACGTCGGCGCCGAGGCGGCTCAGCATCGCCGCGTGCTCGCGGAAGTTTCCCTGCACCGCGAGTACCCCTATCCGGAGAGGCTCCATCGCCGCGAATGGTAACGCCCGTGCCAAGCTAGGCCCGTGAATGCGGCCGCAGCCCTGCTCGCGCTGGCGTCGGCGGTGACCTGGGGCACGGCCGACTTCTCCGGCGGGTTCGTGTCACGCCGGGTGCCCACGATCCCCGTCACCGTGATCTCCCAGGCCGCCGGATTCGCGGCGCTGCTCGTGACGGTCGCCGTGGCGGGCGGCGGGATCGACCACCGCTCGTTCGCGATCGGGATCCTGTCGGGGCTCGGCGGCGGGGCCGGGCTCGCGGCGTTCTACAAGGCGCTCTCGCTCGGGACGATGTCGATCGTCTCCCCGATCACCGCCTGCGGGGCCGTCGTGCCGTTCGCGATCTCGATCGCGACGGGCGAGCGGCCGAGCGGCGATCGCGATTGCAGGAGCGGTGCTCGCGCTCGGCGGCGCGGTGCTCGCGTCGGCAGAGGAGCGGAAAGCGGAAGCGCCCAACCGCGCCCGAGCGGTGCTGCTCGCGACGGTCGCGGCGATCGCGCTCGGCCTCTTCACCTACTTCCTCGGGCTCGGGAGCCGCGAGGGCAGCGCGCTCTCGACGCTCACGGGCGCACGGGTCGGCTCACTGACCCTGCTCCTGCTGCTCGCGGCCGGAAACCGTGAGTCGCTTCGGGTCCCGCGCCGCTGGCTCCTGCCGATCGCCGCGATCGGCCTCTGCGACCTCGCGGCGAACGTGATGTTCGCGCTCGCGAGCCGCCACGGGCTCCTCTCGCTCGTGTCGGTGATCGGCTCGCTCTACCCGGTGATGACGGTCGCGCTCGCCTACGTGATCCTGCACGAGCGGCTGACCCGGATCCAGCTCGCCGGCGTCGCCGCGGCTCTCGCCGGCGTCGCGCGCGATGAGCACCGGGTAGATTTCGCCGACGGTGGACTCGCTGGCCGGCCAGCTGCTGATCTCGTCGCCGTCGCTCGTCGACCCGAACTTCCGGCGGACCGTCGTCCTGATGACCCACCACGACGAGGAGGGCGCCGTCGGGCTCGTCCTCTCGCGGCCGTCGGAGCTCCGGATCGACGAGGCCGTGCCCGATCTCGGCGACCTGCCCTACGCCGACGAGGTCGTCTACATCGGCGGGCCCGTTCAGCCGGAGGCGGTCGTCGTGCTCGTCGACCTCGAGGAGCCCCGCGAGGACGCCGAGCCGATCGTCGGCGGCGTCGCGTACATGCCGCCGGGGATCGACCCCGACGAGCTCGCGGTCACCCGGGCTCGAGTCTTCGCCGGGTACTCGGGCTGGGGCCCGGGCCAGCTCGAGTCGGAGCTCGAGGAGCCGTCGTGGATCGTCTCTGCCGCCCTTCCGGGCGACGTGTTCGCCGCCGACCCGGACGAGCTCTGGCGGAGCGTGCTCCAGCGCAAGGGCGGGATGTTCTCGCTGATCGCGACGATGCCGTACGATCCCGGCCGGAACTGACGGCGATTACCCCGGAAATACGCCACTCCGAGCCGCACGGCTACCCTGGCGGGCCGTGCCCGAGCCAAACCTGATCTCGCGCGACGATCTCCGGAACGTCGCGATCATCGCCCACGTCGACCACGGCAAGACGACGCTCGTCGACGCGATGCTGTGGCAGTCCGGCTCGTTCCGGGAGAACCAGGACGTGGCCGATCGGGTCATGGACTCGACCGATCTCGAGCGCGAGAAGGGGATCACGATCCTCGCCAAGAACACCGCGATCCAGCTCGGCGACGTGAAGATCAACATCGTCGACACGCCCGGCCATGCCGACTTCGGCGGCGAGGTCGAGCGCGGGCTGACGATGGTCGACGGCGTCCTGCTGCTCGTCGACGCGAGCGAGGGCCCCCTGCCGCAGACACGGTTCGTGCTGCGCAAGGCGCTCGAGCTGCGCCTGCCGGTCGTGCTCGTCGTGAACAAGGTCGACCGGCCGGACGCCCGGATCGAGGAGGTCGTCAACGAGGTGTACGACCTCTTCCTCGATCTCGACGCCGACGAGTCCCAGATCGAGTTCCCGATCGTCTACGCGAATGCGCGCGCCGGCCACGCGGGGCTCGACCCTGCCGAGCTCGCGTCGGATCTGAAGCCGCTCTTCGACACGATTCTCGCAACCGTCCCGGCGCCGACCTACGACCCGGATCACCCGCTTCAGGCGCTCGTGACGAACCTCGACTCGAGCCCGTACGTCGGCCGGCTCGCGCTGCTGCGGATCCGCCACGGTGTGCTCCGCAAGGGCGCGCAGATCGCCTGGTGCCGCGCCGACGGGACGATCTCGCCGGCCCGCGTCGTCGAGCTCTACATCACCGAGGCGCTCGACCGCGTTCCCGCCGACGAGGCCGGCCCGGGTGAGATCGTCGCGCTCGCAGGCCTGCCGGAGGTGACGATCGGCGAGACGATCGCCGACCTGGACGACCCGCGCCCGCTTCCGGTGACGACGGTCGACGAGCCGTCGCTCTCGGTCACGATCGGCATCAACACGAGCCCGCTCGCCGGCCAGGAGGGCGACCGGCTGACCGCGAGCCAGGTGAGCGACCGCCTCCAGGCGGAGCTCGTCGGCAACGTCTCGCTGCGCGTGCTCCCCACCGTGCGCCCGGATGCGTGGGAGGTTCAGGGGCGCGGTGAGCTGCAGCTCGCCGTCCTCGTCGAGCTGATGCGGCGCGAGGGCTTCGAGCTGACGGTCGGCAAGCCCGAGGTGATGACGAAGCAGGTCGACGGCAAGGCCCACGAGCCCGTCGAGCGCGTCGCGATCGACATCCCCGAGGAGTACATCGGCGTCGTGACCCAGCTGCTCGCGCTCCGCAAGGGCCGGCTGCAGCAGATGGTCAACCACGGCACCGGCTGGGCGCGCATGGAGTACCTCGTCCCTGCCCGCGGCCTGATCGGCTTCCGCACCGAGTTCCTCACCGAGACCCGCGGCGCCGGGATCCTCCACCACGTCTTCGAGGCCTGGGAGCCGTGGCACGGCGAGCTGCGCACGCGCCCGACCGGCAGCCTCGTCTCCGACCGGAGCGGCTCGGCGACCGGGTTCGCGATCTCGGCCCTCCAGGAGCGCGGCTCGCTGTTCGTCGCCCCGGGCGACGGCCTGTACGAGGGGATGATCGTCGGCGAGAACTCGCGCGACAACGATCTCGACGTCAACGCGGCGAAGCCGAAGAAGCTGACGAACATGCGCGCATCCTCGGCCGACATCCTCGTCCGCCTGATCCCGCCGCGGCCGCTCTCGCTCGAGCAGGCGCTCGAGTTCATCCGCGACGACGAGGCCGTCGAGGTGACGCCGAAGTCGATCCGCCTCCGCAAGGTCGAGCTGTCGGCGTCGAAGCGCCAGACCGCCGCATCGCGCCGCAAGCGCGAGCAAGCTCCCGCGCAGTAACAACCAAGGCGCCTAGCAGATTCGAACTGCTGTAAACGGCTTTGCAGGCCGCTGCCTAACCACTCGGCCAAGGCGCCGGACGTGGCGCATGGTAGCTACGACACGGCGACGTTCAGGCTGACGCCGGCGAGCTCGAACCCGGTGGCGGTGCGGGTTGCGCGGGATTCGATCTCGGCGCGGACGGCCTGCCGCTCGCTTTCGTCGAGGTCTGCGAGCGCGAGGGCAACCGGGCCGCGGAGCTCGCTCACGAAGAACCAGAGCTCCTCGGCGTCGGCGAAGCGGTAGGCGACCGGCATCTCCTCGATCTCCGGCTCGCCGAAGCCGGCGTCGGCGAGGACAGCTCGGATCGCGTCGGGATTGCGGCGGCGCGGAGAGCTTCACCTCCTCGTCGGTCTGGTCGCGCAGGTGGCCGCGCTCGACCATCACCTCGGCGGGAACCGTCATCCACGGGTTGCGCTCACGCGCGGCCCAGACCGCGAAGGCGAGCCGTCCGCCCGGGCGGAGGACGCGCCGGATCTCGCCGAGCGCAGGCGGCGGGTTGCCCTTGAGGATGTAGCCGAAGCGGCTCAGCACGCCGTCGACGCTCGCGTCCGGCAGATCGAGGCTTGCGCCGTCGAGGACGCGGAACTCGGCATTCGTCACGCCGAGCCGCTGCGGCCACCCGCTCGGCCGCCTCGACCATCCCGCGGCTCCCGGTCAGCCGAGATCAGCCGCCCCGACGGGCCGAGACGTTCCGCGGCCAGAAACCCCGTCTCCCCCGTCCCGGCGGCGAGGTCGAGCACCACCTGCCCCGGCTGCGGATCGAGCCGCGAGACGAGCCATTCGCTCACCACTCGCGTCGAGGCCCACAGCAGCTCGCGCCCTCTCTCCCAGCGCGGCGCCATCGCCTGCCACTGGCTCTCGGACATCAGAGCGCGCGCAGCTCGTCGAGCTCGGCCGCCGAGGGCTCCCACGCCGCAGCCGCGGCGTTCGCGCGCACCTGCGCCGGCGACATCGCCCCTGCGATCACCGAGCAGACCGTCGGCTGCGCCGCGAGCCAGCCGATCGCCGTCTCGAGCAGCGACAGCCCACGATCCGCACCGAACCGTTCGAGCGCCTCGATCTTCGACCACTGCTCGCCCGAGACCTCGAGCCGTCCCGAAAGTCGCGTCCCGGCCGGCTCGGGCTCGTTGCGGCGGTACTTGCCCGTCAGCAGCCCGCTCGCCAGCGGGAAGTACGGCAGGAGCGCCACCCCGAGCCGCTCGCACGCCGGGATCAGCTCCTCCTCGGCCCCGCGCTCGAGCCACGAGTAGCGGCTCTGCTCCGTCACGAACCTGGCAAAACCGCGGTCCGCCGAGACTCCGGCAGCCTCCTCCACCTGGGCGGCCGAGAAGTTCGACGAGCCGATGAACCGCACCTTGCCCTCGTCCACGAGCTCGCTCATCGCCCCGAGCGTCTCCTCGATCGGAGTGACACCGTCGGGACGGTGGTACTGGTAGAGGTCGACGTAGTCGGTGCCGAGCCGCTGCAGCGAGCCCTCGATCGCTCCGCGCACGTAGTCGGGGTGCCCGCGGGCGATCGAGTTGTCGTCGCGGCCCCTCCCCCACCCGAACTTGGTCGCGATCACTACGCGCTCGCGGCGCCCGGCAATCGCGCGGCCGAGGAACTCCTCGCTCTCGCCGTCGCCGTAGCTCTCGGCGGTGTCGAACAGCGTGATCCCGGCGGAGATCGCCTCGTCGACGACGTCCCGTGTCCGGCCGACGTCGAGCCGCCAGCCGAAGTTGTTGCACCCGACGCCGACCACCGAGACGGTCAGGCCGGGAACGACGACACGCTCGCGCATACCCCGACCGTACCTATTGCTTCCGCGCGACCACGTGGAAGAGATGCCAGTGCTTCGTCTTCCCGACCGTGGTCGTCCCGTCGGCATCCTCCTCGGTGAGGCTCTCGATCTCGAACGGCGCGAGCAGCTGCTCGACCTCGGCGCGGGAGTGGATCAGCAGCCCCGTGCGCGCCCAATCGTCGTTCGGGCCGAAGAACTGGCCTGCAAATCGCCCACCGGGACGGATCGAGTCGACGATCCGCCCCCAAACCTCGGCAAACCGGTCGGGCGGGCAGAACGGGATCGCATAGCTCGCGTTCAGGAGGTCGCACTCCGGCCACGGCGTCGACTCGTACCGCCCGACGACGGCCTCGAGGCGATCGGCGTCCGGCCCGGCCAGCTGGACGATCTTGCTCGACCGCCTCCGGCTCGCCGTCGATCGCGACGACCCGCCAGCCGCGGCGCAGCAACTCGAGCGTGTCGCGGCCCGTGCCGGCGCCCAGATCGACGGCGACACCCGGCTCGGCGAAGCGCCCGACCGCGTCCAGCAGCGTCGGCCGCGCGTCGAAACCGGCGCGCCGGTAGTACCGCGCCCACGGCTTCCAGACGTCGTCGAGCACCCGCAGCCAGTTGCCGTGCGTGATCTTCGCGATCGCTGCCTCGTCGTACCCGGCCGCCGCGATTGCCTCGACGAGGCGCGGCAACCCGGAAACGCCTCCGAGGTCGGCCGGCATCGGGGCCCCTTCGAAGTCCGAGCCGAACGCGACGTGATCGACCCCGATCCGCGAGGCGATGTAGTCGACGTGCCTCACGATCGCGTCGAGCCCGACGTCCCAGTCCCCATCCTCGGTGAGGAACATGACCGCGAAGTTGACGCCGACGACGCCCCCCGACTCCGCGATCGCGTCGAGTTGCCGGTCGGTGAGGTTCCGCGACGACGGCGAGAGAGCATGCGCGTTCGAATGCGTCGCGACGATCGGCGCCTGCGACACACGGGCGACGTCCCAGAACCCCGCCTCGTTCAGGTGTGAGACGTCGACGAGAAGCCCGTGGAAGTTGCAGGCGTGTAGGAGGTCGAGCCCGGCCGCGGTCAGGCCCGGCCCGGTATCGGGCGTCGAGGGGAAGCGGAACGGCACTCCTTCGCCGAACGCATTCGCCCGCGACCAGGTGATCCCAACGGAGCGGAGCCCGCGCGCGACCCAGTCGTCGAGGTCGGAGAGGTCGGGAGCGATCGGCTCGGCGCCCTCGAAGTGCACGATCGCATTCACCTGTCCCGGCAGGATCTCCGAGACGCGCGTGACCACCGTCAGGTCGAGCCCCTCGAGCGCGCCGAGCATCCCGTCGACCGCGGCCCACGCCTCGTCGTGGCCGATCGGCTCGTCGAGCGGAAGCGCGTAGGGGCCGCCCGAGGGAAGGTCGGCCGACGCCTGGGGGCACGAGAGCGCGAAGAAGCCGCCCGCGAATCCCTGCTCGACGGCTGTCGCGAGATCGATGTGGCGCGGCTCCTGGCCGAGGAACACGCGCAGCGCGAGGTCGTTGTGGCCGTCGAGGATCACAGGGCCGCATCGTAGGGATTGCCTGCTAGGGTCGGTTTCGTGGCCGAGCACGAGCATGATCACGAGCACCACCACCACGATCACGATCACGACCACTCGCACGACCACGACCACTCCCACGGCGAGGAGGAGAAGCCCGACATCTCGTCCTGGGCCTCCTCCGCCCCCACGACGACCTGCCCCGCGTGTGGAGCCGCGGGCGCCGTGATGCTGGGTGGCGGCGTCTTCTGCCCGACGTGTGGCGAGGTCTCGACGAACCCGGGCTTCACGCCGCCCGAACCCTGAGCGAGGCCCGCGTGAGCCACGGCCATTCGAGCCACGCCGGTCACGCCCACGTGCACATGCATGTCGTCGAGGAGGGCGCCGATGCGCGTCGGCTCGGCACCGGCCTGGCGCTGATCGTCGCCTTCATGATCGGCGAGGTCGTCGCCGGCATCCTGGCCAACTCGCTCGCACTCCTCTCCGACGCCGCGCACATGCTCGTCGATGCCGGTGCGCTTCTCCTCTCGCTGCTCGTGCTCCGCCTGGTCAGGCGGCCCGCGCGCGGCAATGTCACCTTCGGCCTCCGCAGGATGGACGTGCTCTCGGCCCAGGCGAACGGCGCGACGCTCCTCGTGCTCGCCGGCCTGATCGCCTTCGGAGCCGTGACGCGGCTCGTCCATCCGACCGATCCGGGCGGCTGGACGATGCTGATCGTCGCGCTCGCAGGCGTCGCCGTGAACCTCGTCGCGACGCGCGAGGTCGCGAAGGCCAACCGCAACTCGATGAACATCGAGGGCTCCTACCAGCACCTGCTCACCGACCTCTACGCGTTCGGCGCGACCGCGATCGCGGGCATCGTGATCCTGACGGCGGGCCTCAACCGGGCCGACCCGATCGCGGCGCTGTTCGTCGCCGCGCTGATGATCCGGGCGGCCCTCGGCCTCTTACGCGCGTCCGGCCGGGTACTGCTCGAGATGGCCCCGGAAGGCGTCGACGTCGACGAGATCGGCCGCGCGATGGCGGCCCACCCTCACGTCACCGAGGTGCACGACCTGCACGTCTGGGAGATCGGCACGAGCTTCCCCGCTCTCTCGGCGCACGTGCTCGTCGAGCCGGAAGCCGACTGTCACGGGATTCGCCGCGAGCTCGAGCAGTTGCTCGAGGAGCGGTTCGAGGTCGAGCACACGACTCTCCAGGTCGACCACGCCCGGGCCAACCAGCTGCTCCAGATCGGCGCCGACCGGCCGAAGAGCGACCACCGGACCGACCGCTGACGGCGTGCACGTGTCAGGTGCACCCGGCAGCTCGCGGGTGCGGCACGGTCGCGAGCAGCCAGTAGTCGCCTAGCGGCTTCACGCTCCACCCGAGGCTCCGGAACTGCGATGCGACGGGCGCATTGTCGCTCGCGCTGATGACGACGTACGAAACGCCGCGGACAGTCGCATCCGAGGTCGCAGCGACCGAGGGCAGATAGAAGACCTTGCGCTCGAGGTCGCGGCCCCACAGGAGGTAGGACGGCTCGTCAGACCCGAGGACCGCACCGACGCAGGCACCGCGCGGAACCAGCCGTTCGTAGGCGGCGTCGGCCTCCTCGACGTCGGGGTTGAACACGTACTGGAGTGCCTCGACCGACGTCAGGTGCCAGGGGTGCCCTGCCACCGAGCGGTACGGCTTCGTCCGGTCGTATTCCAACGTCAGCACGACGGCGAAACTCGCGATCACCAGCAATGACGCGGTGGCCGCACGGCTCTGAAGCACGAGGCCGAAGAGCGGCGCCGTCAGGACGCACGGGCACAAGCAGAAACCGCGCGAGGAAGGGGTTGTACGCGATGTCGACACCGAGCAGCACGAGGAAAACGCGGTAACGCGAGCGCGAGCGCCAGATATCGAACATCGACACGCTTGGCGAGATACATGCCGGCGGCCAATACCGGTGTGCCGAGCAACATCACCGCACCGACCGGCCCGTAAGCGGAGAGATCCTCGTTCGCCCGCCGCGCAAAGCCCGCCTCGGACTCGGTCTTCACCGGGATGTGAATCGCCTTCGTGAGATACGCGAGAGACTGCAGCGCCGGCGAGGACGAGCAGCGGGGCGGCGAGGGGAATCGCGACTGCGCAGGCTCGGAGCACCGCACGTAGAGGGCCCGACCGGCGGGATCGCTGAACCCCGACGAGAAGTGCCGCGATCGCCCCGACCACCGCGAGCCGCACCATCAGGCGGTCGGAGATGACCGAGACGTCGAGCAGCCGGTAGACGACGTGGAGAACGGTCTTCGGCGCGGTCGTCAGCGATGGCGCAACACCGACGTCGGTCTCGAGCCCGGCACCGAGCACGCTGCCCGTATGAGCGAGGTTCAGCCAGTATCCCCAGGCCCCGAGCAGAAGGAAGCTCACCGAGGCACCCGCGAGAATCCGGAGATACGCTCGCCGGCCGATCGGCCAGGCGAGCAACGCCAGCGCCGGCCAGACGAATGCCGTGCTGAGTTTCGTGCCGAGGCCGAGACCGAGGGCGGCGCCGGCGAGCACGAGCTCGACGCTGCTCCCGCCGAGAATCAGGCACGCCGCGGCCGCTGGGAAGGACGCAGCGACCAGATCGTTCTGCGCCGTCATCGACTCGAGCGCAACGAGGGAGAAGGTGGAGAGCAGGGCCGCGCTGCAAGCCGCGACCGCCGCCCCGAATCCGATTCTCCGCGCCATGCCGTACACCGCGAGCAGCACGGCCAGCTCGGCCAGGAACTGGGGGATCGCGAAGAGCCGGCTCGACCCGGAAGCCGTGAAGAAGAACAGGATCTCGTGCTCGGAGAGCGGCTGGAACACGTTCATTCGATCGGTCGCCGCGTCTGGGATCCAGTAGTAACCGCCATGCTGTGCCCACGCCGCCACGCGGGCGAGGTGGTAGGTGAGCGAATCCCAGTTGTCGGGGGGAACGGTCACGGCGAGCAAGAGCTGGTAGCCGAGCACTGCGGCGAGCAGGCCGAGGAATGCCACGGCCAGCGGGTTCCGGAAGACGTCTCGGGCGGCGAGACGGGCGCGGGCGAGGGGAAATCCCGCGTGACCCCGCCACAGCCAGACAGCTACTACCGCCACGAGCAGGGGCAGCTCGACGATCGCGAGCCCGTCCTGACTCACCTCGCGGAATGGGGAAAGAGCAAGGACGCCCCCGACGCTCAACGATACGAACGTGAGATAGGCAAGGAGCAACGTCGAGACCAGAGTCTCGAGCCGCGCAATCGCAGCCACGAAGCCAGCGGTCGCCATGGGCACGATCATCAGCAGCACCCCGCCCACCGACCGAGTCTCGCACGTGAACCCGACAAACCGGGGCGTTCTGTAACCACCTCCCCACCCGGATGTCGCAACACCGAAACCCCGCTGGGGCTGAGGGATTGCGACAGTCGAAGGGCCACGGCGCTCCGGGGTGAGGAGGTCTGGCTGTAGCTCATGCCTATTCAGGAGGAGATTTCATGTCGCGTACGCGCGCAATGCTCGGCCTGCTCGTCGTGGCCGCACTCGGCTCGGCGGCGATTCTCGCCACCGGTATCGCCGGAGCGGCGCCACCAGGCGGGCCCCCAGGACAGACCAAGAAGAAGACCAACCCCGACGCGACGGCCACGCCGATCAAGCACGTCGTCGTGATCTTCCAGGAGAACGTCTCTTTCGACCACTACTTCGGCACGTATCCGAACGCGTCGGGTGGTGACGGCCAGCCGTTCTCGGCCAGGCCGGGCACACCGGCTGTCGCCGGGCTCACGCCCGCGACGGACGCGTCGATCCCGGCCTCGCTCCGACACAGCTCGGATCTGACCACGGCGCTCGCAAACCCGAACGCCAACCCGCCGCTGCGGCTCGACAGCAGCCCCGACGGGCTCCCCGGGGACGCCGGCGGCCTCGAGACCTGCGATCAGGATCACAACTACAGCGACGAGCAGCAGTCGTTCAACGGCGGCCTGATGAACCTCTTCGTGCAGGCGGTCGGGCAGGCGAGCGGGAAGACCCCGAACGGCGCGAAGCCCTGCGCGGCCCCGACAGTGATGGATTACTACGACGGGAACTCGACGACGGCGCTGTGGAACTACGCGCAGCACTACTCGATGAGCGACAACTCGTTCGGGACGACGTTCGGGCCCTCGGCACCGGGTGCGATCAACCTGGTCGCCGGTGACACGGGTGGCGTGGACACGGCGCACGAGGCTTCGAGCCCGTCGGTTGCCACGTCGACCGCCCCGAACGCGGACATCACACCCGACGGCAAGGGCGGGTTCTCGCTCAGCGGCGATGCCCAGCCGTACTACGACGACTGCTCGACGCGCGACGCCGTCGCGCTGAGCGGCACCAACATCGGCGACGAGCTGAACGCCGACGGCCTCTCATGGGGCTGGTTCCAGGGAGGCTTCCGCCCGACCACCGGGTTCGCGGCCGCAGCCACTGCCACGGGTCACGCGGGGCAGCCGACGTCGACCTTCATCCCCGACGAGTTCAAGGCCGCGTTCACGGGCAAGGCGCTTCCGCCCACGTCGACGAACAACACCGTCGCGGGCACCGTCCCGACCGGGCTCGGAACGACCTCCGACCAGGCGCTCTGCAACGCCTATCACCCGATCGGCACGGCCCTCGGCGCGCACGGCGACACCACGTCGACGGCGCCGTGGGGCTGGAAGGACGACTACATCGCCCACCACGAGCCGTTCCAGTACTACGCCTCGACGGCGAACCCGCACCACCTCCCGCCCGCGAGCCTCGCCTCGATCGGCGACGACACGCAGACGTTCGTAGCCGGCAAGCCCCAGTTCGATACGGCGAACCACAACTACGACACGTCCGACTTCGACTCTCTCGTCTCGTCGATCAACGCCGGCTCGCTTCCGGCCTCCGCACTCCCGGCGGTCACCTTCCTGAAGGCCCCGGGCTACGAGGACGGCCACGCGCAGTACTCCAACCCGCGTGACGAGCAGGTTTTCGTCACGGATGAGATCAACGCGCTGATGAAGTCGCCAGACTGGTCGAGCACCGTCGTGTTCGTCAACTACGACGATTCCGATGGCTGGTACGACCATGTCTACAGCGGCGTCACGAACCCGTCGCTATCGGTCGCCGACAACCTGACCAACACGGTCTCGCCGGTCGACGCGGGGCACCCGGCCTCCGGCCAGTGCGGCCCGAGCCCGCAGAGCTCCGCACCCCTTGCCGGCCAGCAGGGCCGCTGCGGCTTCGGCCCCCGGCTCCCGATGATCGCGATCTCGCCGTGCGCGGCGCCGGACGCGGTCGATCACAACATCAGCAACCAGGCCTCGATCATCAACTTCATCGAGTACAACTGGAACCTGCCTGCGATCCCGGGCTCGACCGACCAGATCCAGAAGAGCACGGATGCGTCCGAGGGCGTGCCGTTCGACCTGGCTGGGATGTTCGACTTCTCGAACTGCGATCAGCCCGCCCTCCCGCTCAATCCGACAACCGGTCAGATCGACCTGCACGGAGCCGACCTACGCGGCGACAACCAGGGAGCGGACTACGCGAACGGCGACCTCTCCGGCGCGAACCTCGACCACTCGAACCTCGCCGGCGCGTTCTTCGCGGGGACGAACCTGAACGGCTCGAGCCTGCATCAGGCGGATCTCGAAGGTGCGACGCTCTCGGGCGCCAACCTCACGAACGCCGACCTGTCGAATGCCGACCTCGCCGGCGCCAACCTTCACGGCGTCACCTGGTCGAACACGACTTGCCCCGATCACTCGAAGAGCTCGAGCGACGGCGGGACGTGCGTGGGCCATCTCGGCCACTGACCGACTCGAATCCACGGAGCGTGCGGGACGGGGCCTCGGCTCCGTCCCGCCGTTCTATGTCCCGCCGTTCTATTCGATCAGGTCGTCGATGCAGACCCAGAACCACACGAGCGTCGCCAGGATCAGCGCGATGTCGGCGGCGCTCGTCGTCCAGGAGTGGACGCCGAAGGCAAGGAGGTCGACCACCAGCAGGACGACCACGGCGATCCAGACCATGCGGACGGACGAGCGCAGGTGCGGCTCCCCGCTCTGCTCCGCGGAGCGCCTGACCGACTCCGAGATCAGCTCGCGGTAGTACTCCCGAAACTGGCTGTTCTCGGAATCTGGAACGCGCAGCTCGGCCATGCGGCCACGTTCGCGTATCCGGGTCGGTCCCCTGCTCGGGGTCAGGCGGCGAACGAGACGAACGCCTGCCGCGCAAGCGTGTCGAGGGCCGAGGCCATGACGCCCTCGCTCGACACGGTGTAGAGGCGGTTCCCCACCACGATCGCGCGCTCGATCGGCGGCGCCGAGCCGTTGACCTGATCCTGCACGAGCTGCGCGAGCTGCTGGATCCCCGCGCGCGTGACTCGGAAGGCGTAGGCGCCCGTGAACGGCGCCTGGGCCGGTGACGAGGAGACGATGCCCGGCGTGACCACCTGGTAGGAGTAGACCTGCACCGGCAGCACGACGAGGTTGGTCGCGGCCCAGTAGAGGAACGCATGGTGATCGTAGGTCGCCTGCGACGACGACCCCGTCCCGAGAGACGTCTTCGCCAGCAGCTTCGGCGAGGCCGGGTCGGCGACATCGAAGAGCTCGAGCTGCGCGCCCGTCGGCTCGTTCGTGGCGGTCGAGACGTCCTGGCCGATCCCGAGCAGCAGCCCGTCTGTAAGCGGGTGGAGGTAGGCGGAGTACCCCTGGAGCTCGAGCTCGCCGACCACTTTCGGCGCCGTCGGCGTGCTGAGGTCGATCGTGTACAGCGGGTCGACCTGGTGGAAGGTGACGACGTACCCCGTGTTGCCGACGAACCGGACCGAGTAGATCTGCTCACCCTGTCCGAGGCCCGAGACCTGGCCTACGGGCGCGAGGACGCCGCCCTGCTGCTGAAGAACCGTCACGTAGCTCTGGCTGGTCGTCGGCAGGACCGGTCCCCACCAGATCGGCCGGCTCGTGCTCGCGACGCGCAAGTAGCCGCCGTTCTCGGAAAGCGAGAACTGGTTGAGCAGGTAACCCGGCACATCGCCGCTCGAGAGGTACGTCGTCGTGTCGGGATCGCTGACGTCGAACTTGTCGATCACGGTGACCTGCGACGGCGGCAGCTGGCCGAGCGAGAGTGTCGGCGGGACCCACTTCTGAGTCGCGATGTAGAGGCTCGTCGGCGATCCGTAGACGATCTGGGCGTCAGCCATCAGGGAGGTCGATTGCGCCGCCTGCAGCCCCTTCGTGAAGTTCACGGTGACGATGTTCACCATCCCCAGCCCGGAGAACTGCACGGGCCGGCGGATCGTCCCGCACGACGCGACCTGACGCGTGAAGTGGCGGCCGCTGCGGACGTCCTTGAACCGCCACGACGGGACCCAGCCCGATGCCGCCCCGGCCAGCTGCGGCTCGGCAATCGCGTGGGGCGCCGAGCTGATGACGATCCGGGCGCTCGAGCCGCTCTGTCGGGCGTCGACGAACCGGCCGTCGACGGACATCGTCTGCGTGACCGCCATGGCCGAGGGGTCGTGCACGTCGACCTCGGTGATCACCGTCTGCGATCCGTAGGCCCAGTAGGGCGAGGCGCGGAGCGATGCGGCGATCGGCGGCAGCCCGGTGTAGATCATCGAAGGGGTCGAGACGACGAGCACGCGGGTGCCGTAGAGCAGCAGCTGCGCATTCGCGCCTGCGGTACCGAGGTCGAGCGTCCCGACGAGCTTGGGGGACGCTCCTGTGACGGAGACGGCCTCGAGCTTGTCCTGGGCGAGCGTGAAGATCGTCGAGCCGTCGGTCTTCGCGATGTCGGGCTCGTCGACCCCCGTCTCCTGGTTGTTGGTGGTCGAGAACGTCGTCCCCGCCCCGCTCCCCGCGTCCGAGGCCGCCGCCGGTGCGGCCGTGGCGGTCGAGCCCTTCGCGCCACCGGTGAGCCCCGGAGCTGCGGAAGTCGTCGTCGCGATTCCCTCCATCGGCGGCTCCGGCAGTCCGTGCGTCGAGGCGTAG
>CAVXKB010000004.1:0-290029 GCA_963762215.1 uncultured Actinomycetota bacterium | reverse complement strand
GACGGAAGCGTCTCGTCGTCGATCTCCTCGGCGCGGCTCTCGAGCTCCTCGACGTAGGCGGCCGTCTCCTCGTCGGCGGCAACGGCCTCGCTGACCTGCTGGATGTACGCCGTGCTCGCCTCCTCGAGCTCGCCCGTGTCGATCCGGATCTCCAGCAGCGTCCCGAGGCGATCACACAGGGCCTTGGCAGCGCGCGGCGACGGGGTGAGCGAGACGTAATGCGGCACCGCCGCCCACAGCGACACCGACGGGATCCCCGCCTCACGCAGAGCGTCGTGGAGCACGCCGACGACGCCCGTCGGGCCCTCGTAGCGCGAAGGCTGAAGGCCGAGCTGCTCTAACACGTCGATCTCGCTCGCGCTCGCAGTCACCGGCGCCGGACGCGTATGCGGGACGTCGGCGAGAAGCGAGCCGAGCGTGACGACCATCGAGGCGCCGAGCTCCGTTGCGAGACCGGCGACGAGCTTCGTGAACGCCCGCCAGCGCAGGCTTGGCTCCGTCCCGAGCAGGAGCACCGCATCGCGAAGCTCCCCGTCCTTCGTGCTCGTCACCCGCGCGTGCTGGAACGAGTTCTCGGGCCAGTCGATCCGGCGGCGGCCCTCGACGAGAGCGACATGGGGGCGTGTCCCCTGGAAGTCGAAGAAGAGCTCGGGGTCGATGTCGGCGAACTGCTCCGCGCGCCACGTGCGGGAGAGAAACGAGGTCGCCATCGACGCGCCGTGGCCGCCGTCGTTCCAGCCTTTGAAGGAGCAGATCAGCATGGGGCTGTCGAGCTTCGGCCGGTTCTCGATCCGAAGCTCGGAATCGGCCCCCATCAAGCCATCCTACTCGGGCGCCAGAGCGTCGCCACGAAAACGACGGCCGCCGCCCAGATGACGGCGGAGAGCGTCACGTGCAGGATCACGAGGCCCATCGGCAGATGCGTCCGGTACTGGATCTCACCGACGATCATCTGCACGACGAAGAGCCCGAGCAGGATGAAGGCGTTCCGAAGATGCCCGCGCGCCTGCTGGCTGAGCCACGCGACGAGCACGATGAAGGCAAGGCCGAAGATAGCGGTGGCGCGGACATGGACGTAGACCGCCGGCTCGAACTTCCAGATGCGCGGCACATCCACGGACCCCGAGTGCTTTCCGGCTGCGGTCGCCATCACGCCCGAGACGATCAGCGCCCCGCATGCGGTCCCCACGACAAGCGCGAGGGTTCGGACCCCGGCGGAGACGGGCTCGCCTCGCATGTTCCACGCATCCAGGGCAACGAGGACTCCCAGGGCAAGCACGGCGATCGAGAGCAGGAAGTGCGTGCCGACGAGCCATGGGTTCAGCTTGTAGTGGATGGTGATCATCCCGAGCGGCGCCTGAGCGAGCGTCCCGGCGAACGCGAGCCCTGCGACCCAGCGCACCCAGTGCGGCACCAACGGCACGCGGAGCGAGGCGACGAACGCGGCGAGGGTGACGAGAATCGTGATGCCCGCGACGATCCGGTTCGAGAACTCGATGAAGCTGTGATAGCCGGTCTCCGGCAACACGCGATCACCGGCCTGGCACCCCGGCCAGTGCAGGCAACCGAGCCCCGATCCGGTGAGCCTGACCGTCGTTCCGGAAGCGACGATCACGATCAGCATCACCGCGCTCGCGAGAGCGAGCCGGCGGTAGAGCTGCTCAGAGACCGCCAGCCGGCCGACGCGCGGCAGCGATGCATCCATCGCGGAAACTGTACCGGCGTCAGGTAGCCCAACCCGACGCCTCCCCGTTCTCGAGAGCACGTTCTCGAAGCCATAAGAAGAGACGGCGGCCTAGGGGAGGCCGCCGTCGAGGGGAGAGGAACGTGTGTTGGGTATCGCCGGGTTCGCCCTCCGCGCAGAGATTCCTTCGAGCCGCCACGAAAAAAGTGCGGGCCCGCGAATTGCTCCGCGAGCCCGCACTGAAAAGGTCGATCTTCTTGCCTGACAGTTCACTTGCCTGCCGGACACGACCAGGAAAACGATCTCCGCAGATCAGTCGTGCCGGGTACTGCTGAGTACGGCGGAACGGTGGTACAGGGTGGGTGGTGCAAGCGTTTGGCTTTGCCTATCCATCAGGCTTAGCCCGGGCCGTCGTGCAGTCCATTCGTATGGACGATGCCCTTGGCGCTCAGAACAGCTGCAAAGGCTGCGCAGGCAAGCACGATTGCGCGCTTGCCGATCAGGTATGTGAAGAGTCTTGCCACAGTGATTTTTCACCCCCTTCGGCATCTAGAACCTGAAGTCCTGGAGCGCCTCGGCTGCCTGCCGGTAGAGCACGGCAGCTTGACGGTCGTCGCCTCGGCGTTGAGCCAGGTCCCCTTGCGCAACCCACGCTGCGGCCCGATGTGAGCCCGACGAGAGCTGAGAGAGCGCGTCTTCCGCCTCTGCCAGCACCTCCTCGGATTCCTCGAGCCGCCCCTGTTCGAGCAGCGCACGCCCCAGTTGGAGCCGTGCGTTCCCGATCTCGTCAAGGCGATCCTGCCGGCCGTCGAGGCGCCGCAGCGCGTGGCGCGCATGCTCCTCGGCCCGGACTGGATCGCCAGTCTTCAGATAAACCTGTGCGAGTGACGACACCGCGGTCGCCACGTCGTTGTCGTCGCCGTGCTCGAGCGCGACGGTGAAAGCCTCCTCGAGCCGTGCGATCGCCTTCTCGGGGTTCCCGAGCAGGAAGTCGAAGCTGCCGAGGTTGTTCAGCAGCCGCCCGACGTTCATCCGGTCGGAGAGCTCCTCGTACTGCGACTTCGCGCGCTCGGCGTAGGTGCGTGCGAGCACCCAGTGGCCGTCGCGCTCGGCGACCAGGGAGGCCTGGAAGTACGCCTCGCCGAGTGCGCGCGAGTCGTTCATCGACTCGGCGAGCTCGAGCGCGCGCTCCACGTCCTCGCGCGCGGCCTCGTAGTCACGCAGGCGGCGGTAGCAGCGCGACCGCCACGTGAGCACCTGCGACCGTAGGAGGTCGGACGGAAGCTCCGAGTGGTCGAGCAGGTTGAGCGACTCGCCGAAGAGCGCGATCGAGGTCGAGATGCTCGAGATCAGGTAGCGGGCGACACCGAGCCGGAACAGCACCTCGGCGCGGTCGAGGTCGGCGAACTCGGGCCCCTCGACGAGCCCACGGGCGCGGTCGAGCAGCTCGAGCGAGGTGCGGACATCGCCCTTCAGGATGCGCGCCCAGGCCTCGCCGGAGAGCAGGCGCGCCTGCAGCTCGACGGCCCCGGTGGCGACAACGGCGCCGAGAGCGTGTGCGTACTCGTCGATCGCGGCGTCGTACTCGCGCTTCTCGACCAGGGCCTCCGCCCGGGCGAGCACCGCCTCGGCCCGCGACCGCTCGTCGCTCGAGACACCGCTCGCAAGGAACGCCGGGTCGACTCCAAGCGTCGCGGCGAGCCATTCGATCGTGTCGGACGTCGGACGCGTCTTGCCGCGCTCGATCTGCGAGATGTACTCCTTCGAGAACCGGTCGCGCGCGAGGTCGGACTGGGTCAGTCCCGCGGCAACGCGAAGCTGCCGGAGACGATCTCCGAGCCGGGACGTACGTGCAACTGCCGGGATGCCCCGGGTAGCCCGCGACGACATACAGAGCGCAGTCTGCAGGAACATTCTTTCCCGCGCAATCCCCCAAAAGGGACATGGCCAATTACCCCTATTAATTCGGGCTTTTCCGCCCTTCGAAGCCGCATGGTTGAGCCATCTCCAGGTGAACTTGGCAAGTTGACCGTTACTTGACCTATTCGCTTGACAGCGCGCGCCTTCGGTTCTAGAGTGCGCTTCACGACCTTGCACCGGCCCGAAACGGCGGGTGCGGGGGGAGCGCCGAGGAAGACCCGCCGGAGTACGGCCACGCCGCAGGGCCGACCCACTGGGATCAACCTCGAAGCGCACCGCCTGACAGGAAGAGCCCCGGGTGCCGCAGCCGGGGCTCTTTCATTTTTTGCGTCGAAAGCCCTCGGAGGCAGCGGCGTCAAACGAACCTGTTACTTCGGCGACTGGAAAACCTGGTTGAAGAGTGCAAACACGAGCCCGATGAAGGCCGAGGCAACAGCCTTGACGGATTCTGGTGAGCTGCCGGACTTGAAGAAAACGGTGACGATGGCGGCTCCGCCGACGGCGGCGTACGACCAGATCGCGAGAGTTGTCAGGAGTGTGAACGCGATCTCCTCGCGGCTGCCACTCGAGATGGTGATACCGAGCGCCATCTGTGGGGGCGAGGTCACGGTGCCCGTTGTCGCCGGGGTGGCTGTGCCGGAGGGCTGGGCCGTGCCGACCCGGATCCCGAGTGTGAAGGCGAAGAAGCCGCTTAGCGTTCCGCCGATCGCGGAGCCGGCATAGATTGCGGCGGCGTTGATGTCGGTCGAGTCGCCGTCCCAGATCTGCCAGATAACCCAACCCCAGATCGCCAGGTAGGCGAGGAGGGTGACGAAGAGGATCGTGAACAGAAGCGTGTTGATGCCCAGTGGCTTCCCGGATCGAACGTTCATTCCTCGACGTTGGCCGCGTCCGAGGTGAGTAGCCGGCAGAGCGTGTCGATCTTGTCGGTGTTGGCGGTGATCAGTGCCTCGGCGGCTTGCTTGAGCGCTTCGATTCGCTTCGGGCTGGTGTCGTCCATCGACCCCATCCCAGGCGGGAGCTCCGTTTGGAAACGGAAGTAGCGCGGCGTTCCGTCGCGGTCAGGAAGCAGCCAGCCGAGTTGGTGTTCGACGGTGTCGCTGACGCCGTCCATGAACACGTTGATCAACTGACGCGCCCAGCCGATCAGTCCCCAGGTGCGCGCTTGCAGGTAGTGGATCGGCGTCTTTTCCTGACCGGTGCCGAGCGAGACGACCACGATGTCTCCCGGGCCGTGCAGCTTGATCGCCTCGACGTAGGCGCACATCGCCGGGTTGTTCGCGAAGACGCCGCCGTCGATCATCGCGGTCGCCGGTTGCTGGAGCAGCCGTTCGGGCCGAAAGTAGGTCGGCGCGGCTGAGGTAGCGCGCGCTACCTCGCGTATCGGGAAGTCGCTCTCAGAAGTCTCGCGTGCCTTGTGCCGTGCGAGAAACCAGGAATCGCGGCTCTCCAAGTCATAGGAGGTGATCAGCACCTCGGTGATCGCGTCCTTGAGACGGGCCTCTCCAAAGTACGCCTCGAGGGTCGCATCCAGGCCGCTCACGGTGTACTTGCTGCCGAACAGCCCAAACAGGGTGAGTAGCCGGTACCAGAGCGAGCTCCTAAAGATCAGGTGGCCCTTCTCCGCGTACAAGGAGACAAGATCGTCGGCCCGGTAGCGGGGCCTGCCCGGGTTCGCAGGGTCCTCGGCCGTCAGCCCGAGTGCGAGAATGCCGCCCGTCGAGGTGCCAGCGACCAGATCGAACATCTCGCCGATCCCCCGACCGCAGCGTCGCTCGAGCTCCGCGAGCAACGAGGCCGGAATGATGCCCCTGATCCCGCCCCCATCAAGAGCAAGTACTCGCAGGGGGACGCCTCCTCGAGGTCGACTGCCGCCCCCCAACGGAGTCACGGTTCGATCGTCAGGTGCTCGAGCCGGTGCGACCCGGGACAGAGCCGCACGCTGACTGTGAGGTTCTCGCGGCACGCGCGAAGCACGAGGTCGGCGACGGTCGGGTCGCTGCTCTCGACGCGGCCGTGGTGACAGCAGTCGTCCAGCATGAACCCTTCGAACCGGCCGTGGCAGTCGAACAGGACCTTCGCCACCTTCCCGCTCAGCTCGCCCTCGACGAGGTGATGTTCGCCCTCCTCGCCGGGCAACGGTGGTACCCATGTGAGTGAGGCCGGCACCTGCGACGAGTCTCCGCCGACGCCGTCCAGGCGCGCCGCGCTGTACTTGATGTAGCGCTCGAGCACCGGTGCCCAGCGACTACCGGGCGAGAGGTGCGCCAGCCGCCATTTCATGATTGCGAGCGTCATGGCCTCGGGGATGAGCATCCGCTCGCCGGTCGTGACCGGGATGCGCACGACGAAGCTCCCGACCACGTACCGCCACATGATCAGGCGCTCCCGTCCGACCACCGCCGCTTCCTCGGCGCCGCCTTTCCGTTTTTTCTCGAGCTTCAGCGACGGCGCGCTCTGCAAGATCGGAGGCGGTGGCGGGGCGGGCTTGCCGAATCGCGTCGCGATCCGCCGCACGAGGACCTCGAATTCCTGTCCGGCCTTGACGCCCGGCGGCACCTCGACGGTGAGCAGGCCGGCGAAGTTCTGTCCCGCGACTGCCGGGATCGGGACGTAGCTGACGCCGCCCTCGACCTTCAGCGTCAGGGTGTGGGCACCGCTGGACGAGAGCCCGATCGCTCCGCCCCACGCCCGCGCCAGCTCGATCACATCGGCAGCCGCGACGGCCGGCCAGTAGATCGACGCAGTCGAACCTCGCGGGATCCCGCCCCAGTCGATCATCAGCTGATCCGGAGGCAGGCCGTCGCCGTTCGGCTTGCCGATCGCCCTGCTCGGGCGGGCGTCGAAGGTCTGCGGCGCACGGTGCGTCGTCGCCGGACCGGGATTGTCGATCAAGGTGAACTGCAGGTTCCGCTGGGCGAGCTGATCCCACGACAGCGGCGAGACTCCCGTGGGGATCGGCGCGTCGTCGTACGCGATCTGCGCGACGACGCAGTGATGCGTCCCTGGCAGCAGCGCCTGCACCTGCTGGCCGTCGATTTGGTTGGCCGGGTCGTAGAAGTTGAGGAAGCAGCCGTAGTACCACCACAGATCGTCCTGACCGCTCGGGATGGTCAGCGTGTGGATGTTCGCCCCGCCGGTCTGGTAGTCGGTCTCCGATCCGGCGTTGCCAGTTGCGAAGAAGGGCACGGTTGTGTCGCCCGGCCCGGGGATCGGCGTGCCCGGCTTGCCGGCCGTGTCTGGGTGCGACGCGTAGGTCCCGTTCGGGTCGTAGTCCGTGTCGGCGCTCTGACTTGCGAAGACACGGAAGAACACCCGGACGTCGTTCGCCGCACCGCCCGGGCCGGCCGAGCCGCGCAGCCGCACCCGCGCGATCGCGAAGTTGTAGTTGTTGGCGAAGGTCGGCGGAAAGCCGGGGTTCAGCACGAGCGGCGCCACCGAGGTGTCGGTCTGGCCCTCCCCTTGCTGGTCGGGCAACAGCGTGAACGGATCGGTACCCGCGGGATTCGTGAACGACGTCGTGCCGTTCAGGTAGCCGAGCAGCGCCTGGATGTAGCCGAACGCGCCCGCGACACTGTCGGTCGAGAACGTCGGGCCGCCGGGGAACGGGACGCTGTCGATTGCCGGAGCTGCGCGGAAGACGCGCAGGTCCTGGCTCAGGTACGGCTGGTTGTTCTGCGCCGGGTCGATGTTCGCGAAGTAGGGATCGCCCGCGGCGATCAGCTCGAAGTCCATCGTCGCGCTCGAGCCGCTCACGGTCGTGCCGCCGGCGGTCAGGTTGGTGCTGAGGTCGAGCGGCGGCGACACGCCCGAGCCGGGGAACTGTGTCAGCAACGGAGTCGAGAGCGTGATGTCGTAGGGAATCCGAATTCGCTGCGGTGACTTCGGATGTGCGCCGTTCTGGAACTCCGGCCCGGCCGGGGACGGCGAGATCTGAATGCCGTTCCCCTGCAGGGCTGCGAACGACCCCCCGAAGGCCGCCACCTGGACGCCGAGGTCCTGGAACGCCTGCTTGCTCAGACCGTCGATGACGACCCAGAACGCCGACGAGACCAGGCCCCCCTGGTGATCGATGATGTCCTGCGCCTCGTCCTTCCCGAACGTGTTCTTCTGCGCGTAGAACTCGACCTGCGCGATCGGGAACGGGTTGTCGGGGTTCGCGGTCGTGAGCGACGCGGGCGTTCCCGATGGGAAGACGTGCTCGAGGATGCCGAGGAACCCGGGGAACGGGTCGGTCGAGTCACCGGTGACCGCGTGGTAGCAGCTGGCGAGGTTGCTCGAGTAGTTCGCGATCACCTCGTTGATCGAGAAGCCGAGCTCTACCGTCAGGTAATAGATGAAGGCGAGGGCGCACCCGTAGCTCACCGGATCGCCGTCGCCGTTGACGTGCGTGCCGCCGACATCGGCGCCGGTGAACGTGTGGTTGACCCAGTCGGAGCGCGCGCTGTTCGGCGGCGCGGTTCCCGGGTTCGTCGTGCCGTCGCCGTTCAGCCAGTTCTGCACGAAGACTTGGTTGCCGCCGGAGTTGTAGTAGTCGTTGTGCCCGTCCAGGAACAGCTGCAGCGCGCAGTAGTGCGAGAGACCCTCGCCGCTGCTGTCGCCGGCGTTCCACGTACCGGTGAGCGACATCAGCACCTCGGCCCACTCGGCCATCCACAACATCGAGACGATCGGCCCGGCAGTTGCGATCGTCCCGTTGTTGCTCTGCGTGTCGACATGGATCGGATTGCCGTAGCCGTTGTTGAACGCGCCGCTGTTGTCAGGTTGGTCGAACACCACCTCCTGGCGGTGCGAGGTTCCGAACTTGCTCGTGTCGGTGCCGAACCAGCCGGTGGTGGTCGTGAACGCGGCTTCGACCTGACCTTTCAGGAAGTTCGCGTTCGCCGCGACGTTCGCCTGCCGTGCGGCCGAAAGGCCGGACCAGAACCCGTCCGAGGAGTCGAGCGTGAAATTGGTGGTGTTCCCGAAGCTGTGGCTCACGACTCCCCTCCATTCGAAGAACGGCGGAGCGAGCGTGACGAACGCCTGTCACCCCGGCGTCACCTCGGCGTCACCTCCGGTCGTCGATTGGGACGGCACTCGCCGCACCCGAGGATCCAGCCGTCGCCCGAAGGTGGCCCGCGTTCTGGCTCGCGGCTTGACTGGGCGGCATGGTCGAGCCGAAGTTTTTCCGGTGCCGCAGCCCGGGGCTCTTCCACTTTCTCCATGGCTTTCCCGGATGATGAGCCCGCGTGAGCTGTCGTCGCGGCGAGGACCGCCGCCGCGGTACGGTCGGCGCTCGTGCAGCGTTTCAGGGCAGTCCTGCTCGTCTTGGCCGCAGCGACCTCGGTGCAGGTCGGGGCGTCGGTCGCGAAGTCGCTCTTCGCGACGCTGGGCCCACCGGGCGTTGTCTGGCTGCGACTTCTCTTCGGCTCGATTGCACTGTGGGCTGTCGCCCGTCCGCAGCTTCGGAGCCGCCCGTGGCGGGAACTGCGCCTCGTGGTTGCCCTGGGCGTCGTCCTCGTCTCGATGAACATGGCGTTCTACGAGTCGATCGTCCGGATCCCGCTCGGCATCGCGGTCACCGTCGAGTTCCTGGGGCCGCTTGCCGTCGCGACGATCGGCTCCCGCCGGAAGCTGGATCTCGTCTGGGTCGCGATCGCAGGTTTCGGAGTCGCCCTGCTCGCGGAGAGCGGGACCGGTCATGTCGACACGCTCGGCCTCGTGCTGGCGGCGCTCGCAGGTGTCTGCTGGGCGCTCTACATCCTGTTGAGTGTCCCGGTTGGACGGCTGTTTCCGGGCGCGAGCGGCCTCGCGCCCGCGATGCTGATCGGCGCGCTCCTGATCGCGCCGTGGGGTATCGCCAGCGCGGGCTCCCATCTACGTGATCCCCAACTCGTCGGCGCTGCGGCGGGCGTGGGTCTCCTCTCGTCGGCACTCCCATGGTCGCTCGAGCTCGAGGCGCTACGGCGCCTGCCGACGAACGTGTTCGGCGTCGTGCTCGCACTCGAGCCGGCGATCGCCGCCTTGATGGGCGCGCTCCTTCTCCAGCAGCACCTGTCTGCACGCGTCTGGTTCGCGATCGCACTCGTGATCGGCGCGAGCGCCGGCGCTGCACTCGAGATCACCGGCCGGCGGATCGAGCCGCCCCAGGCGTGACGGGGCCGGGCGGGATCCGCCCACCGGCGATCCTAGAGCGAAGCAGTCTCCGGCTCGGCGCGCACGAACTGGTAGAGCACCGCGCCGAGAGCCGCCCCGATCACGGGCGCGACGATGTAGAGCCAGAGGGCGTGCAGATCGCCGGACACGACCGCAGGCCCGATCGAGCGAACCGGGTTCATCGACGCGCCCGAGATGGGCCCGCCGAACATCGCGTCGAAGCCGATCGTCGCGCCGATCGCGATCGCGGCAGCCTCGCCGACCGCGCGCGTGTCGGTGGCCACGGCCATCACGACGAACATCAGGAACGCCGTCATCACGAGCTCCCAGAGGAACGACTGCGCCTGCGAGCCGGACGGAAGCGTCGCGCCCACATGGGCGATGTTCCCGAGCGAGCCGCGGAGCACCAGGGCCGCCGTCAGGGCCCCGGCGAGCTGAGCGCCCCAGTAGGCGACCGCGCGGCGCAGCGGGAAGTGCCGCGTCAGGACGAACGCGAGCGTCACGGCAGCGTTGAAATGCGCGCCGGAGATGTGCCCGATCGCGTAGATCATCGCCATGATCACGAGGCCGAAGGTGATCGCCACACCGATGTGACCGAGCTGATGGGTCTTTGCGTCGACCATGATCGCCCCGGCGCCCGCGAACACGAGCGCGAACGTCCCGAACGCCTCCGCGACGAGACAGCGCGCGAGCGGCGGCGTCAAGGCAGGAGCTCTGCGACGAGAGCCTGGACGCGGCGGTCGATCTCGTCCCGGATCAGCCTGACCGCCGGCAGGCCCTGGCCGGCGGGATCGTCGAGCTCCCAATCCTCGTAGCGCTTGCCGGGGAAGACCGGGCACGTATCGCCGCAGCCCATCGTGATCACGACGTCCGAGGCCTCGACGGCGTCCCGGGTGAGCAGCTTCGGGACCTCCTCGCGGATATCCACGCCGAGCTCCGCCATCGCCTCGACCGCGACGGGGTTGATCGTCTCCGCGGGCTCACTTCCTGCCGAGCGCACGGCGACGCGCCCGCCCGACCGGAGCGTCACGAGCCCGGCGGCCATCTGACTTCGCCCGGCGTTGTGCACGCAGACGAACAGCACCTCGGGAGCGCCGCTCACCGGGCCCCGAAGACCTCTCGCAAGGCGTCGATCGCGTCGGGCACCAGGCGGTAGTAGGCCCAGGTGCCGCGCCGCTCCGCCTCGACGAGACCGGCGTCTCGCAGGATCTTCAGGTGGTGCGAGATCGTCGGCTGCGAGAGGTCGAAAGCGGCGGTCAGGTCGCAGACGCACACCGCCTCGGCGGTGGTCAGCCGGTTGACGATCGCGACCCGTGTCGGATCGCCGAGCGCCTTGAACGTGGCTGCGAGCTCAGCCGCAGCCGCGGACGGCATCGGCGGCTCGTCGCTCGCGCAGCAGATTGGCCGGAGGACGGAGAGCGTCTTCATTGACGTTCGTCAATCTATCACCTACCGTCTTACATCGACAACCATCGATGAAAGGAGGGATCGATGAGAAGCGCATCCAACTGCGATTGCGACTGCTGCGGCAACGGAGGCTGCTGCTGAGAGCGGGAACCGCCGGGCGGGTGCGCGAGCACCCGCCCGGCGGCGAGAGGGTCACGTGTCGACCATCATCCAGGCGCGGCGCGAAGCCCGCACACCCTCGAGATCGCCGCCGAGCAGGTTGCCCAGCCGGTGGTCCATCGTTGCGAGCAGGCCGCCTGCCACGAAGATCCAGGCCTCCGCGACGGGATCGCGGTCGGGCTTGAGGACACCCTCCGCCTGCCCCTGGCGGATCACCTCGGCGAAGAAGTCGTGTACTGCGCGGATCTGCTCGCGGAGCGCCTTTGCGATCACAGCATTCTCGGAAGCCTCGGTCAGCGCCTGGATCCAGAGGTCGACGAGCCTGAGCTTGGCCCGCTTGGCCGTATAGGCGTCGGCGATCGCCCCCAGGCAGCCGGCCGGGTTCTTCTCGAGCGCCTCCTCCGAGAACTCTCGGAACTGGCGCCACGCCTCGTCGAGGCACGCGAGGTAGAGGTCACGCTTCGAGCCGAAGTGCCGGTACAGGATCGGCTCGGTGATCCCCGCCTCGCGGGCGATCTCGGCCATCGTGGCACCGCGGTAACTCTTGTCGAAGAAGACCCGGCAGGCGGCGTCGAGCACGGCCTGCCGGCGAGCCTCGGCCGAGAGCCGCGTCCTGGCCGCCGCCACGGGGCCGGTCTGCGGTTGCGCGCTCACGCCGTTACGCCTCCACCATGACCGGCGGGGCTGTCTGCGGCGCCTGTCCCGGAGCGGGCTCCGGGTGATGCACCTTGCGGAGCGTGAGCGCGGCGATGACTGCACCGAAGAGCGCGATCACCGTGGCGACCTCGAGCGCGTGGTGGAAGCCGGTCAGGAACTGGCTCTGCTTCGACACGCCCGGGTTGCTGGTCACGGCCTGCGCGACGATCGCACCCATGACGGCGATCCCGAGCGAGCCGCCGACCTGGCGCATGCTGTTCAGCACCGCCGAGCCGACACCCGCCTTGTCACGCGGCACCGACCCCATCGCGGTCGCCGTGACCGGGGCCATCATGACTCCCATGCCGATACCGCCGAGGATCATCGCCGGCAGGAGCGTCCAGAAGTCCGATCCAGCTCCCATCTGCGAGAACAGGAAGAGCGAGCCGGCAAGCACGATCATCCCGCTCGTGACGAGCCAGCGAGCACCGACCCGGTCGGAGATCCGCCCCGACTGAGGCGCGAGGACGACGATCAGCAGCGTCCACGGCAAGAAGGCGGCACCGGCCTGAGTCGGCGAGTAGCCGAGAACCTGCTGCACGAACAGCGACACGAAGAAGAACACGCCGAACATCGCGAGGCCTACGAGCAGCATCACGGTGTTCGCACCGGAGAACGTCTTGTTCTTGAACAGCGACAGGTCGAGCATCGGCAGCCGCTGATGCAGCTCGAGCAGCACGAACGCGACGAGCGCGACGGCGGCGATCGCGAACGAGACCAGGATCCGCGTCGAGCCCCAGCCGTAGTTATTCGCCTCGATCAGCCCGTAGCTGAGGGCAAACAGGCCGATCGCCGAGCTGACGAGGCCCGGGATGTCCGGACGCTGCTCGAGCGAGGTGTCCTTCGACTCCTTGATGAACGCGAACGCGAACGCGATCGCGATCAGGCCGATCGGGACGTTGATGAAGAAGATCCAGTTCCAGTTCACGTACTCCGAGATCACACCGCCGGTGAGCGGGCCGATCGCGAGCGCGAGCGCCGAGACGCCGGCCCAGATGCCGATCGCCATCCCGCGTTGACGCGGCGGGAACGTCACGGTGATGATCGAGAGCGTCGCGGGGTTCATCATCGCGGCGCCGAGACCCTGGATCACGCGCGCGCCGATCAGCATGTTCGGGCCGGTTGCGAGACCGCAGGCCAGAGAGGCGGCGGTGAAGACGACGAGGCCTGTGACGAAGATGCGGCGCCTGCCGAACAGGTCGGCGAGCTTGCCACCGGTGAGCATGAACGCACCGAAGGTCAGCGCGTAGCCGGCGACGACCCACTCGAGCTCGGACACCTGAAGACCCAGCGACTTCTGGATCGACGGCAGCGCCACGTTTACGACGGTGTTGTCGAGCATGATCATGAAGAGGCCGAACGACACCGCCACCAGCGTCCACCACTTCTTGTTCTCGTCTGCGAACATCTTCGCCCTCATACGCGTCCCCTTTGCTTTCAAAGCCGTCTGGCTCGTTAGTCGTTGCTAAGTTAGTTCGCGCTAGCTTAGCGGCCACTAACCTTGGTTGTCAAGCGCGGCGTCCCGGCGGTCGCTCTATCCTCGCGCGGTGAACCTGCGGTGGGTTGCAATCGCACTGTTCGCCGCCGCCGCGGTGCTGGTCGGCATCGGGAACTCGCTGCACGAGCGCTGGATCGTCGCCATCGCGATCCTCTGCTTCCTACTCGGGGCCGGGGCCTTTCTCCGCTGGAGGTTCGCCGAAAACGCTAGAGTTTTAGATCGCGAGGATAAAACCTCCCACCGAAACGGAGACGAATGAGACTCGCGCTTGCCCAGATGAACAGCGTCGTCGGTGATCTCGACGGCAATCGCGCTGCGATCCTCGACCGGCTCGGCGAGGCGCGCGGCGCCGGCGCCGATCTCGTCCTGTTTCCGGAGCTCGCGGTCACGGGCTACCCTCCCGAGGATCTGCTGCTGCGGCCGGCGTTCGTCCGGGCCGCGCGGCGCTCGGTCGAGGAGCTCGCCGCCGCGACGAACGGGATCGTCGCCCTGGTCGGCGCTCCCCACCTCGACGCCGATCTCTACAACGCCTGTTACGTCCTCGCAGGCGGCGAGATCCGCGCGGTCTATCGCAAGCGCTTCCTACCGAACTACGGCGTCTTCGACGAGAACCGCTACTTCGCCTCGGGTGACGACCTGCTGCTGCTCCGCTTCGGCGACATCGTCGCGGGCCCGACGATCTGCGAGGACATCTGGCAGCCGGGGCCGCCGACGACCGACCTGGCGCTCGCGGGCGCGCAGCTCGTGCTCAACATCTCGGCCTCTCCGTTTCACGTCGGCAAGGACCGCGAGCGCGAGGAGATGCTGCGGGTGCGGGCGCGCGACAACTCGTGCTTCATCGCCTACTGCAACATGGTCGGCGGGCAGGACGAGCTGATCTTCGACGGCGCCTCGGTCGTGTTCGACGACGAGGGCGAGCTAGTGGCGCGGGCGGCGAGCTTCGTCGAGGAGCTGCTCGTCGTCGATCTCGATCCGGCGGCCGCGGTCGGGCGGCGGCTCCGCGATGTACGGCGCCGCGCCCTGGCCCGCGAGCGCGCGGCGGTAGCGCCGCCGCTGGAAGTCGCGTTCGAGCCGCCGAAGGAGCAGGGTGAGCTCGTGCGGCCGCTGCCTGCGGAGCCACTCGACGACCTGGAGCAGATGCGCGAGGCGCTCGAGCTCGGCCTGGGCGACTACGTGTCGAAGAACGGCTTCGGCGAGGTCGTGATCGGGCTTTCGGGCGGGATCGACTCTGCGCTGACCGCGGCGATCGCCGTCGGTGCCCTGGGGGCCGATCGGGTGCACGGCGTCTCGATGCCGTCGCGGTACTCGTCCGAGGCCACACAGAGCGACGCGGCACGACTGGCGGAGTCGCTTGCGATCGACTTCCGCGAGATCCCGATCGAGCCGATGGTCGAGGGCTTCGTAGCTGCGCTCGCGCCGTCGTTCGCGGGGCACGAGCCGGACCTGACCGAGGAGAACCTGCAGGCCCGGATCCGCGGGACGCTCCTGATGGCGCTCTCGAACAAGTTCGGCTGGCTCGTGATCGCGACCGGCAACAAGTCGGAGCTCTCGGTCGGCTACTCGACCCTATACGGCGATCTCGCCGGTGGGTTCGCGCTGCTGAAGGACGTGTACAAGACGGATGTGTTCGCGCTGTCGCGCCGGCTCAACGAGCGCGCCGGCCGCGAGCTGATCCCGGTCTCGATCATCGACCGCGCCCCGAGCGCCGAGCTGCGCGCGGACCAGCGCGACGAGGACTCACTGCCGCCCTACTCGAAGCTGGACGGCGTGCTCGAGGCCTACGTCGAGCTCGACCGCTCCCGCGACGAGCTCGCCGAGGACGGGTTCGATCCGGACGTGGTCGAGCGCGCGATCGCGATGATCGACCGCGCCGAGTACAAGCGCCGCCAGGCCCCACCGGGCGTGAAGCTGCGCCCGAAGGCCTTCGGGCGCGACCGGCGCACGCCGATCACGAACCGCTGGCGCGATTAGCTCGCGAGGTTCGCGAGAACCGCGCCGAGGATCGGCACGAGGATGGTCAGCGTCAGGCTCGTCCAGCCGATCACGACGAGCGTCGGCCGGGTCGTCTGAGGGCGGCCCTCCTTGATCTCGGCCTGCAGGCGCGGGCCGAACACGAAGTTGTGCAGGTACGAGGCGCTGATCAGGCCGATCGAGAGGACGACCTTCACCCAGAGCACGGTCTGAAACGGCGAGCGGCCCTCGCTCCAGTCGTGGGCGGCGAGGTAGACGCCGGTGAGGGCGGCGACGAGCAGCGAGCCGTAGCCGAGCGGGCGCCAGCGGAGGCCGAGCTCCTTCATCGCCAGCCCTCTCGGCTCGCCTTCGAGGACGCGGATCGCGGGGACGCCCGCAAAGACGAGCGCGATCGAGCCGCCGACCCAGATGATGGCGGCGAACAGATGGACGATGACGATGACCTGGAACACGGATTTCAGGCTAGGTGACGTCGATGGGGGCGGGCGGCGGACCGTGCTCGAGCAGGTCGCGCAGCCGGCTCGCGAGGCTGCGCGGGGCCAGGCGCTCGGTGGTCGTCGCGAGCTCGTCGAGCGTCCACCAGCGGTGGCCGTAGACGCCTTCGGGGACGAGGTCGATCGTCGGGTTGACCTCGTGCCGCTCGACCCGGACGAGGTGGAACCGCTCGAACTGGCTGTGCAGGCCTCGGTTCCAGGGGAAGACGTGCGTGCGCTCCCAGACGGCCGGGCCGGGCTCGTGCCCCTCGAGGCCGATCTCCTCTGCGAGCTCCCGGTGGAATGCCTGCTCCTCGCTCTCGCCGGGCTCGATCCCGCCGCCCGGCGTCGCCCACCAGACGTCGTGGGTGACCGGGTTCTCGAAGCGGAGGAGAAGCACGCGGTCGTCCGCGTCGACGACGAGCGCGCGCACCGCTGTGCGCGGCACCGGCTCGAGCCAATCGTGGAGGGCGCGGAACCAGTGGAGACGCTCCGCGTACGGAACCGCCGCGTTCGCCGGTGAGGTGGAGGGCAGGACGTAGAGAGCGGTCGAGCCGAGCGTCCTCACCTGTGGCCCGAGCTCGGGGCGCTCGCCGAAGGCGCCGCGGTAGGCCTCCTTGCCGACGAAGGCGATCGCGCGCGGCCGGAGCTCCTGGGCGACCTGCGCGAGCCGCGCTCCGTCGAAGTCGCCGCGCCGAAGGTCGCCCGAGCCGGGCGTCGTGCGGTAGGCGGCGTTCGTGACGCCGTAGCCGAGAGGCAGCAGCTCGAACTGCTCCGTCGGCTCGTAGAGACGCGGCGTGAAACCGGCGTCGTGAAGCAGGCGCCAGAAGTCGTTGCGCGGGTTCGCGAAGTGCGCGTGCGCGGCGTCGGAGAAGCGCCCGGGGTTGATCCCGCAGAAGACGCACCGGAGGCCGGGCGCAAGGACGTCTGGGACGGCGGAGCTAGATGCGGTCTCGGCCACGCGGCCGACAGCGTGGCACACGGGACGTCCACGTCGCGGTGCACGTCCACGAGCTCGGGAGCGGCGGCTTCGGGCGTCCCTTGGCCGGCTGACCGTAGCGGCGGCGCGAGACCCAGCTGGCGCAAGCGGGCGTCAAGCTGCCTCCCGCCCTTCGATTGCCTCGCTGCCCTCGAAGGAGATCTGCTGCTCCGAATGGTGGGGCGCTCGTCCGCCTCAGGCCGGAGCAAATTGACGGTCTCCTCGGTGCGCCCGCCGTAGCAACGGGCGTAACACTCGGCTTCCGTGAGTGGTCTGAGCCTCACGGACGCCCACTGTAGGACCCGGACCGGACGGACCCGGACGGCCCGTTCCTATAGCGTCCGCGCTATGAGCCACCCCGAGGGCGAGCAGATCCTGGACGTCACGATCGAGGCGGTTCGCGACCGCTTCCACACGCTGAACGTCCCGATGGCCTACTTCGACGGCCCGGCCGGCACCCAGGTGCCGGACTCGGTGCTCGAGGCGGTCTCCGGCTACATGCTCGCGGCGAACGCGAACGCGGGCGGGAAGTTCCTCACCTCGATGGTGACCGACGACGTGATCGCCTCCGCACGCGCCGCCGCCTCCGACCTGCTCGGGGTCCCGACCGACGAGGTGACGTTCGGCGCGAACATGACGTCACTCAACTTCGCGCTCTCGCGTACCGCCGCCCGGGACTGGCAGGAAGGCGACGAGATCGTCGTGACGCGGCTCGATCACGACGCGAACATCTCGCCGTGGCTCGAGCTCGCCTACGACAAGCACCTCACCGTTCACTTCTGCGAGATCGACGAGGAGTGCCGGCTCGACCTCGACCATCTGCGCTCGCTCGTCTCCGACAAGACGAAGGTGGTCGCGTTCCCGATGGCGTCGAACGCGGTCGGGACGATCACGCCGTACAAGGAGATCGTCGAGATCGCGCACTCGAACGGAGCGCTCGCCTGGGTCGATGCCGTCCACTACGCGCCGCACGGGGACATCGAGATCCCCGAGATCGGCTGCGATGTGCTGCTCTGCTCGCCGTACAAGTTCTACGGGCCGCACCTCGGGCTCGCGTGGGTGCGCCGCGACCTCTCGCTCGGTTGGCGGCCCTACAAGGTTCGGCCGCAGAGCGAGTGGCCGGGCCAGCGGCACGAGACGGGGACGCTCCCGCACGAGCTGCTCTGCGGCTTCGTCGCGTGCATCGAGTACCTGCACGGCGTCGGCTGGAAGTTCATCAGCACGCACGAGCGCAAGCTCGGCCAGAAGTTCCTCGACGGGATTCCGGACGGCTGGAAGCTGCACGGGCCGCCGACGATGGAGGGCCGGGTCTCCACGTTCTGCCTGTCGCCGCCCGACGAGTCGCCGGCCGAGGCCGCTCTGCGCCTCGGCGCCGCCGGATTCGCGGTCTGGGACGGCAACTACTACGCCGTCGAGGTCTTCAAGCACCTCGGGCTGCCGGAAGGCGCGATCCGCATCGGCATCGTCCACACGAACATGGAGGACGAGGTCGACAGGTTGCTCGAGGCGATGCCCCGGCCCTAAGCGGCCGTGGCCGACAAGGACTACTCGGGCACGCCGCTCGGCAAGAAGCTCGGCGCGAAGCCGGGGGCCGAGGTGCTCGTGCTCTTCACGACGCGGCGGTCGGAGCTCGCCGCTCGGCTGCCGGCGCTGAAGGCGACGCTCGCCCCTGCCGACGGGCTCTGGATCGCCTGGCCGAAGAAGGCGTCGAAGCTCGAAACCGATCTCGACTTCGACGCGGTGCAGTCTGCGGGCCTCGCCGCGGGGCTCGTCGACAACAAGAGCTGCGCGATCGACGCGGACTGGCAGGCGCTCCGCTTCGTCTACCGGGTCGCCGATCGCTGACCGCGCGCACAACAGCCGCGGGACGTAGCGGCGGCGCGGTTACGTTGGTACGGCAGTGAGCAGAACCCGGTCAATCTGGTGGTGGCGTGCCCTCGTCGTCACGGTCGTGATCGTCTACTTCGAGCTTCCCTATTCGATCAGCGGCTGGATCCCGGTCTGGCTGCCGTTCCTCCTAGCGGCCGCGACCGAGGCGCAGTTCTTCATCTCCGGCTGGCGCTCGACCGCACGGAGAGAGCGAGTCGATCCCGGGCCGCAGGCGTCCGATCTCGAGGACCTCGGCCGCGGCTCGTTGCTGAGCGTCCCGCTCCAGCAAGGCGGCGAGCTGTGGCTCGAAAGCGGCGAGCTCACCGAGCCCGAAGTTGCCGTATGGCTGCGCGGGCACGAGGAGGATCTCGCAGCGCTTCCCGCCGGCCGCTTCGCCGCCGGCCCGCTCCGGCTCGAAGGCGAGAACGAGATCCGCACTATCACCGAGGTTCCGGCGCCGCCGGCGGAGCTCCCACGGCGAAGCCGCATCGGATTGGTGGTGCCGGTCTTGATCGTGGTCGGGGCCGGCGTGTTGCTGTTCACGCGCTCATCCGGCTGGCAGCACCTGTCGCCGCAGACGCGAGCCGCTGCGCAGGCGCAGTTCTCACGGCTCGCCGCGGGGATCGCCGGACATCGCGTCTCCGTCCACTGCGACAACCGTCATGTCGGCTACGTGCAAGGAGATGACGGGCTCGCGCAGGTCGGCGGACGGCAGGCGTGGCTGACGACCGCTATCTGCTTCGCGCTCGTGCGGCTACGCGACGGCAAGCTCGACCCGAGGAGTGAGTCTGCTTCGCATGCGGTCGTGGTGCTCGCGCACGAGTCGTGGCATTTGCACGGGGTGGCGTCGGAGGCCCTTGCCAACTGCTTCGCCTACCAGTCGGGGGTCGGCGTGGCCGAGAAGCTCGGGGTGTCGCCTTCGACCGCCGAGGGGATGATGCGCGAGCAGCTGGCCGAGAACGGCTCGACATTCGCGGATAATCCCGCCTACCTGGTCCCGTCCGGCTGCAAGAACGGCGGCGAGTACGACCTGCATCCGAGCTCGTCGCGGTTCCCGTAGGGACCCCGGCCGGAGCCCAAGGCTGTTCGGCCGGCGCTGATCAGCCGAACGTTCGTCGAGACCCACGCAGGGCAGGAGCGTTGCGACGACGCCCGACTCGGACATCACTTCGGCTCGGCGCGGCCTACTTGAGCTTGGGTGTCCACTCGAAGATGGCGCCGCTCTTGAGCGAGCACTCGCCCGTAGGCGCGTTGACGATGCATTGCCAGCCGGCGGGCTGGCCCGAGCTCAGGTAGCCGCGGCTGTGGGTGAGCCGCATGAGCCACTTGAGCCCGAGGGAGCACGAGGCCCCGTTGACACCAAGGACAGTGTAGGCAGTCCCCCTCTGGCCCTTGTACGACCAGGCGACGCCCTTACCTGCGCCCATGCAGGGAGGCTTGGCCGCTGCTGCTCGGGTCGAGCCGAGGGCAGTTCCGCCGGTCGCCATGACGGCGAGCCCGGCCAGGAGCGAAACGATCGCCAGGCGGAGCGCAGTTTTGCGCAGGCCGGAGCGATGGGAAAGAATCGACATGAGGGCCTCTCTTCGTAGGAGGGCGGATTGCTCTCTCACCGGGGAAGAGGCCTGCAGCGCTCGGCCGGGAGGCCAGAGTCGTTAGGGGGCACTGAAAGTGACCGCCTCGGCCAGGGCAGCCTACAGGCGTCGCTCGCAGGCCGGCTAAAGCCGGGAGTTAGGTCACGGAGATGCCGCCCCACTCCTCGGGGGCGACGTCGGCGACCGTCTGCGAGAACGTCCAGTGATGGCCGGCGAGATCCTCGGCGTGGTACTGGCGCTCGCCGTACTCGTATGTGGTCGGCTCCGTGACGATGCGCGCGCCGTTCGCGCGGGCGTGCTCGCAGTGGGCGTCTACGTCCTCGACGCGCACCATCACGGCATGCGTCTGCTCGCCGGGGCGCGGCGGACGGCGCTCGCCACGGACGTCGCCGATGATCACCGCGCCGTCGCCGACGCGCATCTGGGAGCGGTGGTCCTCGCCGATCTGGACGCGCTCGGCGAAGCCGAAGACCGCGGTCAGCCAGGCGACGGCCTCGCGCACGTCGGGGTAGATCAGAACGGGGACGACGGTCGCGGTGGGGATCGAGCGGTTCGGCTTCATCGCTACCTCTCGGCCGGCGGAATGTTGCGGAGTGCCTCGCTGAGCGCGGCGACCTCCTCGCGGCTGTAGGAGAGCTGCCGGCGGTTCGTTCCGGGCGGGTCGTGCGCGAGGCCCGTTCGCTCCCGCCACGCCTTCGCAGGGCGGACCGGCCGCAGCTCGAAACCGCCGCCGCAGTTCGGGCACACGTTGTGCAGCTCGTTCTCGACGCAGGCCGCGCAGAACGTGCACTCGTACGAGCAGACCCGCGCATCGGCCGCGTCGGGCGGCAGATCCTTGTCGCAGAACTCGCAGTTCGGGCGGAGCTCGAGCATGACGCGTTTAGGCTAACCGGCAGGTGGAGATCGTGCGGGCTACCGGTGCGGACATCGAGCGCGTGATTGCGGCGGCCGGGCTCTTCGATCACGCGCCGACGGTCGAGCACACGCGCCGGTTCTGCGAGAGCGACGGCCACCATTTGCTGCTGGCGATCGAGGGCGACGAGGTCGCAGGGTTCGTGAGCGGGGTCGAGACGACGCATCCGGACAAGGGGACGGAGATGTTCCTCTACGAGCTGTCGGTCGGCGAGCAACACCGGCGGCAGGGGATTGGGAAGGCGCTCGTCGAGGCGCTGGCCACGCTCGCACAGGAGCGCGGGTGCTTCGGGATGTGGGTCGGAACCGAGGCCGACAACGCCGCGGCGCTCGCGACCTACCGGGCTGCGGGCGCGGAGGCGCCGGAGCCGTGTGTCACGCTCACCTGGACGTTCTAAGAGCTCAGACGCGCGCGACGACCGTCCACGCGCGGGCCTTCAGCGTGAACGGGGCGGGCGGCAGGACGGCGCGGGACGCCTCGCGGAGGGCGTCCATCTGCTCCGGGGTGCGCGTCTTCATGAAGCTCCCGGGGGTGCCGACACCGAGCGTGAAGGGCTCCCACCACTCCTCGAAGGTCGGGTGCTCGACGCTGACCCAGAGCGCCGTATCCTCGGTCGGCTCGAGGCCCGCCTCGCGGAAGAGCTCGGCGAGGTGGCCCTCGCGCGACCCGGCCCGCTCGCCTTCGCCCTCGACATCGGGATAGAGGCTCTGCGCCGCCTCCCAGTACGGGCTCAGCGGCCCCTGCCCTCCGGCGTGATCCCACACACACGCGGCGACGGTGCCGCCGTCACGGGTGACGCGGCGCATCTCCCGCAGCCCCGCCACCGGGTCGGCCATGAAGTGGACGACGAGCTGAGCGATCGCAGCGTCGAAGGTCTCGGCCCGGAACGGGAGGCTCTCGGCAAAGGCCTGCTGGACATGGACGCCTGGATAGCGCGCGCCGACCGCCTCGACGAACTGCACCGACGGGTCGACCGCGGACACGGCGTCCGCGCCCAGCCGCCGGACGAGCTCAGCCGTGAGGGCGCCCGGCCCGCAACCGACGTCGAGCACCTTCTGCCCGGCCTCGACCCCCGCCAGATCCGCAAGCTGTGAGGTGAGGTGCACGGAGTACCGGCCCATGAACCGGTCGTAGGCATCGGCTGCGACGTCGAAGCTCATTCGTACGTCTTCCTTGCCCGCTCCCACCGCTCGTCGTTGCGGTGGATCGGATCAGGGTCGATGCCACGGGCCTCGGCGATCGCGAGTGTCAGGAGCTGGAAACGCACGATGTCGACGACAGGATGGCGGGTCGGGACGAGCGTCGTCTCGCAGCCGAGCACCTCGAGCGCTGCCACAGCACCGTGCGCGCGCTCGGCCGCTCGGCCCTCACCCTCGAGGACGTAGGCGCGGACGCTCTCGTCGACCGCCGCGAGGAAGCCGTGGAGCAGCTGCTCGGTGTGGTGGACCTCCGCCGCGACCCAGGCGCCCTCGTGGAGCTTCAGCCCCGCCTCCTGCGCCGTCGGCCACTCGCGGCCGGCCCCGGCGACGAGGATCCTCGACTGCCCGGGCACGGGCTCCGAGAACGCAAGTGCCTGCTCGACGGCGCCCGGAAGCCACTCGATGTCCTCGCCGCGCAGCGCAGCGATCGCGGCCACCGCGCAGGTGTAGCTCGCCGTGTGGCACCACGACTTCTCGACTTCAGGCGTGCAGACGACGATCTCGTCGGCGAGCTCGGCGAGCGGTGACACGGCCGCGCCGGTCACGAGCCACTTCGGCCCGGGGAAGGCCCGGGCGGCCTCGAGCGTGAGCGGCGTCTCGCCCTCGTGCGAGATGCAGACCATCAGATCGGCGTCCGGTGGAGCGAGGACGGCCTCGAGCGCCTGCACCGCCCAGCCACCTGTCTGCGCCGCGTGGAACGACGTCCCGCACCCGACGAAGACGACGCGGGCACCGTCCGGCAGCCGCAGGTGACGCGGCACGGAGCGCAGCCAATCGGGCTGGAGGAGCACTGAACGACGGGTCTCGCCTGACATGTGGTGTCCTCTATAGCATCGGGGCCGTGTCCGTCTTCGAACGCACCAAGCTCGCGAACGAGCTCCGCGTCCTCACCGCACCGCTTCCGCACGCGCAGTCGGTGGCGTGTTTCGTCATGTTCGCCGCCGGCTCGCGCTACGAGAACGCGCAGAACCGCGGCATCGCGCACTTCGCCGAGCACATGTTCTTCAAGGGCACGGAGCGGCGCCCGAGCTCGCGCGACCTGACGACGCTGATCGACGGGATCGGCGGCGAGTTCAACGCCTTCACCTCCAAGGAGTACACGGGCTACTACGTCCGCTGCGCAGGCGCCGACCGGGACACCGCGCTCGACGTGCTGCTCGACATGCTCCGCCACTCCAAGTTCGACCCCGAGGAGATCGACCGCGAGAAGGGCGTGATCCTCGAGGAGATGAACATGTACACCGACACTCCGCGCGACCACATCGGCACGGTCTACGAGACGCTGATGTTCGGCGACAACCCGCTCGGCTGGGAGACGCTCGGCACGAAGGAGACGATCCGCGACGCGAACCGCGACACGTTCACCTCCTACGTCGACGAGTGGTACACGCCGGAGCGCATGGTCGTCGGCGTCGCCGGGATGGTCGGGGACGGCCTGCAGCCGATGCTCGAGGAGCTGCTCGGCGACATGAAGCCGAATGGAGCCCGCAAACCCGCGCCCGCCGAGCTCGACGACTCTCCGGGCCCGCGCGTCGCCGTCCATCACAAGGACGCCGAGCAGGCCCACCTGATCCTCGGCGTGCCGAGCTACCCGATCGACCATCCCGACCGCTACGCGCTGCAGATGCTCTCCGGCGTCCTCGGCTCCGGGATGTCGTCGCGACTCTTCCTCGAGGTGCGCGAGCGCCGCGGCCTCGCCTACTACGTCCACGGGATGAACCACTCCTACACCGACGCGGGCTCGCTGCTCGCGCAGGCGGGCGTCGACATCAAGCGGATCGACGAGGCGGTCAAGGTGATCGTCGAGCAGTTCGCGCGCATGGCCGACGAGACCGTCCCGGCCGAGGAGCTCGAGAAGACGCGCTCGATGATCAAGGGCCGGTTCGTCCTCCGCACCGAGGGGCCGCAGGGTCTGATCATGTACGGCCTGAACCGCGAGGTGCTCGAGGGTGAGGCGCTCGAGCCCGAGGAGCTCCTGAAGAAGATCGACGAGGTCACCGCCGAGGACGTCCAGCGCGTGGCCCAGGACCTGATCGCGAAGGAGAAGCTCCACCTCGCCGTGATCGGGCCGTTCGAGGACGAGTCGCGCTTCGCGAACGTTCTCGCTGCTACTTAGAACCTAGCGGCCGAGCTCGGCGTACACCTGCACCATCGCCGCCTGGTCGAGCAGCGTCGGGCCGCGCCCGGCAAAGTGGAAGAGCCCGGTCTTCGCGTCCCGTGACCGCTGCCAGGCCTCGTCGGCGAAGGTCGAGACGGCGTCGCGGTCGACGCGGCCCGGTACGACCGCGGTGAGCTCGAGCAGGTCGCGGTAGAAGATCGCCAGGAACACCGGCGGCTCACCCGAGGCGAGCGGGTCGCCGATCTTCCGCAGTGCCGCGTTTGCCGTTCGGGTCGCGTCGTCGAGGTAGGAGCGCCTGCCGGTCGCCCGGTACAACCGAACGCCGGCGGCGATCATCGCCCCCTGGTTGTAGCTCCAGGTATGCGGATCGACCTTGCCGCCGAGGTCGATGTGATCGTTCACGAGGCCGCTCTGCGTCCCGAGGCAGCGCTTCGTCCACGCATAGGCGCTCTGCGCCCATGTCAGGTACGCCGTCGTCCCCGACCGCTCGTAGAGCCGGAGCGCGAGCAGCGACGCGTTCGCCGTCGTCACAGCATTGCGGTCGCGGTTGGCTCCCTGACGCGTCCAGAAGACCCCGCCCGGGCACGGGTCGGCGGCGTTCATGTCCCAGCTGTCCTCGACCAGGCGGAAGAGGTTGCGCGCCGTCGCGAATGCCTGCCCGCCGACGATGCTGCTCGAGCCGACGAGCGCCTGGGCGATCCAGAGGTTGTCGTCGTTGTAGACCACGCCGGAGCCGCCGAACACCGGGGCGTACTCGGCCGGCCGGCCGGGCTCGGGGCGGCTGTAGGCGGCAAGCGCGCGGATCCGCGCGAGTAGGTCGGCGCGGGCATCGGGGTCGCCCTTGGGGATCGCGGCGATGTCGAGCGTCGCCCAGAGCGCCTGCGAGAACGGCCAGGCCTGCGCGCGATTCGGCCGCTGGTGCGCCCCCGCGTACGACCCGTCGGCCGGCGAGTAGAAGTACCGCTGCATCGCCGAGTACGCATCGATGGCACGCGAACGCGCGACGCCCTTCGTGATGTCGCGAGCTGGCTCCCCGCCCGCGGCCAGCGAGAACGCCAGGGCCGCGACGAGCAGCGAGACGACGCCGATCCGTCTCACCGCTCAAGGGTAGCGGTCGCTAGGGCGTCAGCTCGTACGGGAACCGCGTCAGGTTCTCGTAGCCGTCGTCGGTGACGAGCACGAGATCCTCGATGCGCAGCCCGTAGGCGTCCGGGCGATAGAGACCGGGCTCGACGGCGAGGACGTCGCCGGCGACGAGCGGGGTGTTGCCGAGGATGCCGAGGATCGGCTCCTCGTGCACCTCGAGCCCGACCCCGTGCCCGAGCGCGTAGAGGAAGCCCTCCTCGAGCGGCTTGCCCTCGACCTTGGTGCGCTGCGTCGGGAACCCTGCCGCCTCGACCTGGTCGCAGACCGCGTCGTAGACGGACCTGGCCGTGACGCCCGGCCGGATCGCGGCGAGCGCGACCTCGTGCCACTCGCGGCAGAGCCGGTGCCATTCGGCCAGCTCGGCGGGCGGGTCGCCGACGACGAAAGTTCGAGACATGTCGGCGAAGCACGCCGACTCGGTGTCGCGCGGCCAGAGATCGACGACGATCGACTCCCCGGCGCGTAGCTGCCCCTCGCCGAGGTGATGCCCGATCGCCGTCTGCGGGCCGTGCGACACGACGAAGACGTCGGCCGACGCGCCGTTCTCGAGAAACGCCGCCGAGACCGCCGTCTGGAGAACCTCGCTCGTCAGCGGCCGGCCCTCGGATTCGAGCAGGCCGTCGCCGACCACAACCGCCTGGCGCAGGAGGTCGCGCACCGCAGCCATCCCTGCCTCTGCCGCAGCCTGCGCTCGCCGGATCCCGGCCAGCTCGGCCGGCGACTTCGAACGCCGCCGCTCGGTGAAGGTGGCCCGGTCCGGAACGAGCTCGACCCCGGCGGCGCGAAGCCGGTCTGCGGTGAGCACGGGGAACGAGTCCGGCACGACCGCCCGCTCCACCCCGATTGCCCGCACCGCGCGGACCACGATCTCGTCGAGCAGCTCGGCCGATGACGACATCGTCCGCCGCAGCTCGTCCAGGCCGTACTCGTCAGGCGTGTGGAAGGCGTACTCGCCGACCTTCTCGAGGATCGGGAGCTCGCTCGCCGGTGCGACGAGATGCCGGACACCGTCGTGCTCGAGATACAGGATCGGGTCGATCACGGTGGTCGGCACCTCGTGCCGGAGCTCGGCGGAGCGCACCGTGTCGGCGAAGATCAGGACGTCGGACATGCGGCTCACCCTAATGCTTTCACCGCCTCCCGCAGCCGGGTCGGTGTCGTTAGCTTTCGGAGGTGGCCGACGCTCTCGCCCGTGCGCTCGAGCTCTCCGCCGTCTACGACGAGGAGCTTCAGACCCTGATGCCCGACGGCGCGGACATCTTCGACGTGCACCTCCATCTCGGGAACGACATCGACGGGATGGTCGGCGACTACGACGCGTGCGAGCAGGTCATGGCCGACTACGGGATCTCGCGCGCCTTCGTGTTCTGCCTCGACGAGCCCGACCGCCACCCCGGCTTCACCGCGGCGAACGACCGGACGCTCGCAGTTCGCCGAGCGGTCGAACGGCCGGCTGATCCCCTTCGTCCGGCTCGACCTGAACGAGGCGCCGATCGAGCAGGCCGTCCGGTGCCTCGACGCGGGCGCGCGCGGGATCAAGCTCCATCCGCGGGCGCAGCGCTTCGACTCGGCCGACGACCGCCTCGAGCCGGTGTTCGCGCTGGCAGAGGAGCGGCGCGTGCCGATCCTGATCCACGGTGGCCGCGGTCTACCCCCGATCGCGGACGGCCTCGCGAAGCTCGTCGACAAGAGCCCCGACGCCGCACTGATCATCGCCCACGCGGGAATCGCCGACATGGCGCACCTCTCGGCGGCGATGGCCGGACGGAAGAACGTCTTCTTCGACACCTCGACCTGGAGCGCGATCGACCTGCTCGACCTCTATCGCCGCATCCCGCCGGAGCAGGTCGTCTACGCGTCCGACTTCCCCTACGGTCAGCAGCCGGGCTCGCTCTTCATCGCGCTCCGCACGGCGCACCGGGCCGGGTTCTCCGAGGAGCAGCTTCGCGGCATGCTCGCCGGGAACGCGAACCGGCTAGCCGACAGCGAGGCGCTTCCCGAGCCGACCCACCCACTCGGCGGCGACTCGCTCGACCAGCCGCTGCAGCTCGCCCGGATCCACACGTACCTCTCGATGGCGATGCCCTTCCTCTGGATGCGGCAGGCCGACACGATCGGGGCGCTCGGGCTCGCCCTCAACGCCTGCTCCGAGCAAAACGGGGAGGTCGAGACCACCGGCCGCATCGCGGCGCTGCTCGAGACGGCCGCCGAGCTCTGGCAGTCCCTGCCGGATCGCGACGAAGGCCCCGAGCGCCTCCAGGCCACGCGACTCTGCCTGCGCCTGATCAACATCGCCGACGTCGAGTCGCTGACCGGTGTCTGAGCTCCGCGTCAACGGCGGCGTCCACGAGCTCGACGTCGCTGCGGAGACCTCGCTCGCGGAGGCGCTGCGCGACGAGATCGGCCTGACCGGGACGAAGGTCGCCTGCAACGAGGGGCACTGCGGCGCCTGCACGGTGCTGGTCGACGGCGTGCCGATCCTCTCCTGCATCACCCTTGCGAACCGCGTGACCGGTCGCGAGGTGACGACGATCGAGGGCCTTCGCGACCATCCGCTCGTCGGGGCGTTCATCCGCACCGACGCCGTTCAGTGCGGGTTCTGCACGCCGGGGCAGATCGTGAGCGCCGCCGCGCTCGTCGCGAGCTCGCCGGATCCCTCCAGCGAGGAGATCCGCCACCGGATGGCCGGCAACCTGTGCCGCTGCGGCACCTACCCGAAAATCGAGGAGGCGATCCGCACGTGGCAAGACTGATCCGCACGGAGAAGGAGGTCGAGGGCCAGTTCGAGGAGGTCTGGCTCGTCGTCGACGAGGACGCGCTCGATCAGTGGCCGGAGGGCCCGCGCGATGTCGTCGGCCGGCCCGCTGCACGCCTCGACGGCGATGCGCGCGCCCGCGGCGAGGCGCTGTACACCGGCGACATCCGTCTCCCCGGGATGCTCCAGGCTGCGGTGCTTCGCAGCCCTTACGCGCGCGCCGAGGCCAAGAAGATCGACCTCTCGGCTGCGCTCGCGGCCCCCGGCGTTCGTGGCGCCATCGGCCCCGGCGACTCCGAGCTGCTCTCCGCGAAGTGCAACTACGAAGGGGCCGCGGTCGCCGCCGTGTGCGCCGACACGTTCGCCCAGGCAGAGGCCGCGGTCGCGCTGATCGACGTTCAGTGGCGCCTGCGCGAGCCGCTGCTCGACGCCGACGAGGCGGTCGAGCGAGGCGCCCTGCTCGAGGTCCGCCCGCTCAGTCGAGGCGACATCGGGCACGGGCTCGCGGAGGCCGACGTCGTGCTCGAGGCGACCTACCGCACCCAGAGCGTGCTCCACAACTCGATGGAGACCCACCAGGCGGTCTGCCGCTGGGTCGGCGACACGCTCGAGGTTCACATCTCGACGCAGTACGTCTGGGGTGTCCGCTCCCAGCTCGCCGAGGGGCTCGGGATCGACCCCGACCACGTGCGCGTGATCTGCGAGTACATGGGCGGCGGCTTCGGCTCGAAGAACTCGGCCGACGACTACACCTTCATCGCGGCCGAGCTCGCGCGGCGCACCGGACGACCGGTTCGCTGCGCGCTGACCCGCCGCGAGGAGATGGTCGCCGCCGGCAACCGCAACGCCACGATCCAGCGGCTGACGGTCGGCGCTCGTGCCGACGGCACCCTCACCGCTCTCGGCGGCGAGTACGTCAACGCGGTCGGCTGGTCCGGCTGGAACACGCAGACCGAGGGGCCGATGAACACGCTCTACGCCTGCCCGAACGTGCGCACCGTGACGAACGGGGCGCAGCTCAACCTGCCGCCGATGAAGGCGTTCCGCGCTCCCGGCTACACGGAGGGGACGTTCGGGCTCGAATGCCTGCTCGACGAGCTCGCGGCGAAGCTCGGAGTCGACCCGCTCGAGCTGCGCCGCCGCAACCACGCCGACACCGTGCCGGGCGAGGGGAGCGAGTACTCGAGCAAGAACCTGCTCGAGTGCTACCGCCGCGCCGAGCCGCACTGGGAGCGCCGCCACGAGGTGCGCGCCCGCTCGACCGACACCGTGAAGCGCGGAGTCGGGCTCGCCTCGCAGATCTGGTGGGGCGGCGGCGGCCCGCCGAGCTACGCCTGGATCCGCGTCGGCTCGAACGGCCACGCGGCCGTAGTGACTGCCGGACAGGATGTGGGCACCGGCGTGAAGACGGCGTTCGCTCAGATCGCGGCCGAGGAGCTCGGGATCCCGCTGGCGCACGTGACCGTCGCGGTCGGCGACTCGGTTCGCGGCCCGTATGCGACGTTGTCGGCCGGCTCGTCGACGATTCCCTCGATGGGGCCGGCGGTTCGCGCCGCGGCCGGTCACGCCCGGCAGCAGATCCTCGATCTCGCGGGGCAGCGCCACGGCGTCGATCCCGCCGGGCTCTCGCTCGCCGGCGGATCGATCGTCTTCGCGGACGGGCGGCGCGAGCCGCTCGGCGAGCTGCTCGAGCTGCTCGGAAACGGGCAGATCCTCGGTGCGGGCGCCCGCGGCCCGAACCCTGCGGGGCTGCGCGTCCTGACGTTCGGCGTGCAGGTCGCCGAGGTCGCCGTCGACGTCGAGACGGGCGAGGTGAATGTCGAGCGCATCGCCGCGATCCACGACATCGGCCGCGTGATCAACCCGCTCGGAGCGTCGAGCCAGATCGAGGGCGGGATCATCCAGGCGATCGGCCACACCCTTTCCGAGAGCCGCCTCACCGACCCGGCCACCGGCTCCATCCTCACGCGCACGTTCGACGCGTACCGGATGCCGACGATCGCCGACGTTCCGGAGATCATCGGCGAGCTGGTCGACTCGCCGGACGCGCAGCTGACGAACCTCGGCTCGAAGGGCATCGGCGAGCCGCCGATCATCCCGACCTCCGCCGCGATCGCGAACGCGATTCGCGATGCGACCGGGGCCGACATCAGGACGCTGCCGATCTCGCGCGCCGAGGTGCTGGCGGCACTCGAGGAGGCGCGGCGCCGCGAGGGACGCCGCGCGAAGGATCCCGTTCCCGCATGACGGTCACGACGGGCCTTCGCCTCGTTCGGCCGGAGAGCCTCGACGACGTCGCGGCGGCGCCGGGCGCCGTGCTGATCGCGGGCGGCACGGAGGTCATGCCGCAGCTCCGCGACGGCCTGATCACGGCCGACACCCTGGTCGACATCTCGGGGCTCGTCCCGCGCGGGATCTCTGGGACGCGGATCGGCGCCGGGACGACGCTGGCCGAGATCGAGGCGAGCTCCGACGTGCCGGAGGCGCTTCGCGAGGCCTGCCGGCTCGCCTCGTCGCCGCAGCTCAGGAACATGGGCACGATCGGCGGCAACCTCCTGCAGTCGACGCGCTGCCTCTACTGGCGGCTCGCCTACCCTTGCCGCCTGCACGGCGGGGACACCTGCGAGGCGAGGGACGGGGAGCAGCGCGAGAGCGCGATCTTCGCCAACGACTTCTGCGCCTCGTCGCATCCGTCGGACCTCGCGGCCGTGCTCGTGGCGCTCGGGGCGACGCTCCATACGAACCGGCGCGAGCTCCCGGTCGGGAGCCTCTACCGCGTGCCGACTGCGGCCGACCGGCGCGTGACGACGCTCGAGCCCGGAGAGGTGCTGCTCGAGCTCGAGGTTCCGGCCGCCGACCGGTCCGTCTACCTGAAGGCGATGGACCGCAAGAAGTTCTCGTTCCCGATCGTCGGGGTAGCGGCCGTCCGCCGTGGTGAGGCCACAACCGTGGCGCTCTCTGGTGTCGCACCGATTCCCTGGCTGCTCGAGGGCTCGCTCGAGGCGGCGACTCCGCTCCCGGGGAACGCGTACAAGCTGCAGATCGCAAAGGCGCTCGTGTCGCGCGCCCTCGCTACCATCGAAGCTGTATGAGGCTCCTAGCACCGTTGGCGGCCGTGTTTCTCGCGGTCGGGTTGCTGGCGGGCTGCGGCGGCAAGAAGAGCGCCTCCACGACCACGACCGAGAACGGGTGCACGGTGATCAGCTCGGCGCCGAAGTCGGGGCCCGACAATCAGTCGAAGCCGACCTCGAAGCTCGATCCGGCCAAGACCTACGTCATCACGATGAAGACGAACTGCGGCACGTTCGCGTTCAAGATCGACCAGGCGCAGTCGCCGAACGCCTCGGCGTCATTCGTGAACCTCACCCAGAAAGGGTTCTTCGACAACACGGTCTTCCACCGGATCGTGCCGGGCTTCGTCATCCAGGGCGGAGACCCGACCGGCACCGGGACCGGCGGCCCGGGCTACGAGACGGTCGACACCCCGCCGGCGAGCGCGAGCTACACGCACGGGGTCGTCGCGATGGCGAAGGGAGAGAATGAGGCACCGGGAGCTGCCGGGAGCCAGTTCTTCATCGTCACCTCGGCGAACGCGGGCCTGCCACCCGACTATGCGATCATCGGCAAGGTGACAACGGGCCTCGATGTGGTCGACCGGATCGGGCTACTCGGAGACGCGCAGGAGCAGCCGACGCAGATCGTCGAGATCGAGTCCGCAACCGTCGCGAGCTCCTAGTTGGTCTCCGCCGTCGTCCTCGCGGCCGGCGCTGCGACCCGGTTCGGGTCACCGAAGCAGCTGCTGCTCCTGCCCTACGTCCTCGACGGCCTACGCGCGGCCCCGATCGACGAGGTCGTCGTCGTCGCGGGCGCCTACCCGATCGAGGCGACCGAGGCGATCGATCTCGAGGGTGCGCGAGTCGTCACGTGCCCGGACTGGGCGCTCGGGCCGGGCGCGAGCCTGCGCTGTGGCCTCGCCGCGCTCGGCGACGACGTCGACGCGGCGCTGGTCGTCCTCGCAGACGGTCCCTACCTCGACCCGCGTGCGATCGAGCGGGTGCTGGCCCACGGCGACCAGGCGGAGTTCGTCAGCGCGACCTACGACGGGGAGCGCAGCCATCCCGCCTTGATCGCCCGCTCGCTCTGGGGGAGCATCCCCGACGACGGCGGCCGCGGGCTCGAGGTGCTGTTGATCCCGTGCGACGATCTGACGCCGCCGGGCGACATCGACACGCCCGATCTGGCGCGCGACCTCTAGAGCCTAGGCGGCGGGTGTGCGGAGGTCGGACAGCTTCTCGCGGAGGCTGTCGGACATCGGCTCGTGCGTGGAGACGCGAACGAAGTGGCGGAGCCGCTCTTCGAACTTGAAGCGCTTGTCGCACGGCGGGCAAGCCTCGAGGTGCTCCTTCGCCTCGGCGACCTCGTCGTCGGTGAGCATGCCGTCCATGTAGGGCTGCATCATGCTCTCGCAGTCTCCGCAGCCGCAGCCCATCAGGCGGTCACCGCCTTCTCGGCCATGCGCTGCTTGAGGATGCGGCGGCCGCGATGGAGCCGCGACATGATCGTCCCGACGGGGACGTCGAGGATCTGGGCGGCGTCGGCGTAGGAGAACTCGCCGATGTCGACGAGCACGATCGCGTCGCGGAAGTCGTGCGGCACCTCGGCGAGCGCCTCGACGACGCTGTTCTGCGAGAGGCGCTCGATCACGCGCTCCTCGTCGGGGTTCTCGTCGGGGATGGTCGACTCGAGCTTGTTGTAGAGGAAGTAGTCGCCTTCCTCGAGCGGCTGCGTGTCGGGGCTGCGCTGCGAGCGGCGGCCGCGGTCGATGTTGAGGTTCGTGAGGATGCGCAGGAGCCAGGCGCGCAGGTTGGTGCCGGGCTGGTACTGCTGCCAGGCGCGGAAGGCGCGCGCGTAGGTGTCCTGGACGAGGTCTTCGGCTTCCTCGCGGGAGCCGGAGAGACGCCGGGCGACACGGTAGACCTGGTCGCTCAACTCGAGCGCCTCTTCCTCGAAGCGAACACGGTCACGCTCAACCTCCGCGATGCGGCGGGTTTCAGCAGCTGTCGGGGCGCTTTCGCTCACGACGGCCACCCTAGCAACCTGTTCTAACGCGCCACACGGGCGTCTGATTCCCGCCGAATCAGACGGGAGCTTCGACCTCACGAAAGCCGCCGCGCTCCATGGCGCCGATCAGCTTGTCGCGAGAGATCCGCTCGTCGTCGTACACGAGCGTCACATCGCCCATCAAGGTCGCGTTAGCCGACTCGAGCCCGTCCTGATTCTTCAGCACATGCCCAAGCCGCGCCACGCACCGCTCGCAGCGAATGCCCCGCACCCGAATCGTCTCCGAAACCGTCGCCATTACTGCGCCCGCACCCCATGCACAGGCCGCCCAGCCGCGATCCAGGCGTAGTAGGAAGCCGAGGGCCCATAGGTAGCCCGGTAGCCAACGATCCGCGGATTCCGCCCCACATCCCGAGCCCGAGCAGCATGCCGAAGCAGGTTCGGATCGTCCGACTCCTCCCAAACAAGAATCAAGTGCGCGGCAGTCATGAACGTCGCAACATACGTGCACCCCGAAGCCGGACAGGGAAACGGATCGGTCCGAACGCAAAACCACCCATCACGATCAGGGTCGTCATCGTCCCGCCAAATCTCCTCTTCCTCGACAGCACTCTCGTCGAGAACGATCGTCCCGCGCTCCTCCACCACAAAAGGGTAGCCCGTCGAGGGCCTCTCGCAACCCCCAATCTGATCATGGGGGAGCACCTCCGGTTCTCCCCCATGGGCCCTCTCCGACACCTCTCGCCGGTACAGGTGACCGCCTGCTCGTCTACGCCGAAGCGCGCTTCCGGTCGGCGCCCGGTTGGGATGGTGCGTGACGCTCCAGCTCAGCCGCCGCTCGCCCTGGTGGGGGCACCGGCTGGCCGGTGCCACCACGCAACCCCCGGCCTCGCCGACGAATCCGTACCACCACGTACGGCCGCCAACCTGAAGCGCGAGCCGCCGGACGACAAACGCCGCGCCTACGGCGCGCCTGAAAGATGTCGGAGAGGGGGCCCGTGGGGGAGAACCGGAGGTGCTCCCCCACGATAATTAATGGCCGCGACCCGGGCAGGCATGCGGGTCGCGGCCATCTCATCCGACGGGCCGCGCTGGCTAGACGGCCTCGTCGGGTCCAGGGCCCCGAGGGGCCCAAGCTTCTCTCAGCCGGGTGGACGACCGAGCTTAACGTGCATGGTCTGCTTGGTGTCGCCGCGCCAGATCTGGAGTGCGAGGGTCTGGTCGGGCTTCATCGCCTTGATGATGTCGCGGAGCTGGGCTTCGCTGGCGACGGGCTTTCCGTTGGCGGCGACGATGATGTCTCCGCCGAGGCGGTAGGACTCGCCGGAGAGCGCGACGGCGGTGGTGCCGGCGCGGAGCCCGGCGAGGGCGGCGCCGCTTCCGGGGGTGATGCTCTGGACGATGAGGCCGTAGTTGGAGGGGAGCGCGAAGGCGCGGGCGAGGCTCTGCGTGACGGGTGTGGCGTCGATGCCGAGGTAGGCGTGTTGGACGCGTCCGGTGGTGAGGAGCTGCTCGACGACGGCTTTGACGGTGTCGATCGGGATTGCGAAGCCGATGCCGGTGGCTGTGGCGGCGGCGGCGGCCTCGGCGGGGTCGAGCTGCGCGCTGATCCCGATCACCTGGCCGCGGGTGTTGATGAGCGGCCCGCCGGAGTTGCCGTGGTTGATCGTGGCGTCGGTCTGGATCGTGTGCGCGTAGGCGGTGCCGCCGCTGAGCTCGTCGACGCCGTGCTGGAGGGAGCTGACGATTCCGACGCTGGCGGTGCGGCTGAGCGCTGGGGAGTTGCCGATCGCGACGACGGGGTCGCCGACCTGCACCTGGTCGGAGTCGCCGAGCGGGAGTGGGCGTCAGCGAGCGCGAGTGCGCGGTGATCTGGAGGACGGCCACGTCGGTGGACGGGTCTTTGCCGACGACGGTGGCCTCGAGCTGGTTGTTCCCGGAGAAGCTGACGCGAACGCCTCGTGCGCCGGAGATGACGCGGTTGCTGGTGAGGATGTGGCCGGCCTTGTCGATGACGAACCCGGAGCCGAGCCCGCCGGCCGAGGGTGAGGGCCCGCGGCTGGAGATCTGGACGACGCCGGGTGAGTCGAGCCGGTAGATCTCCTGGACGGAGAGATCGCCCTGGGTCGAGCTCGGCGCGATCTTCGAGGTCTGCGCTGCGGTCGAGGTGATCTGCTCGATCGTGGTGGAGCTGCCGAGGCGGCCGGTCAGCTCGGCGCCGCCGAGCGCGAGCGCCGCCCCGGCGCCTGCTGCGGCGACGAAAGCGGACGTGCGGATGAGGGCCCCCTGCTGCATCCTCTGTCGTTATATCGGTGGCGTTCGACGAAATCGGGGATCGCCGATTAAGGGTGAGTTAAGCGCGGAACTGAGCAGGCTCCCTGCACACTCGCGAACAATTGATTGACTGTCGGCATGGGCGCCCTGACCGTCGCCGGCGAAGAGCTCCGCATCCACCGGATCGCGGAGCATGGCGCTGCGCGGCTGCCCTACACGTTGCGTGTGCTGCTGGAGAACGTGCTGCGCTCGGGTGACGAGGCCGGCGTGAGGGCGGTCGCAGGCTGGGATCCGCACGCGGAGCCGTCGCAGGAGATCTCGTTCTATCCGTCCCGGGTCCTGCTGCAGGATTTCACGGGCGTTCCGGCGGTCGTCGACCTGGCGGCGATGCGCGATGCGATTGCCGATCTCGGGGGCGACCCGGCTGTGATCAACCCGTTGATCCCGGCCGAGCTCGTGATCGACCACTCGGTGCAGGTCGACTTCTTCGCGTCGCGCGGGTCGTTCGCGCAGAACGTCGAGCTCGAGGTCGAGCGCAACCGCGAGCGGTACGCGTTCCTGCGCTGGGGGCAATCCTCGCTGCGCGATTTCAAGGTTGTCCCGCCCGGCACGGGGATCTGCCATCAGGTGAACCTCGAGCATCTCGCGCGGGTGGTCGAGAGCCGTGACGGTGTCGCGTTTCCCGACACGGTCGTCGGGCTCGACTCGCATACGACGATGGTCAACGGCCTCGGGGTGCTCGGCTGGGGCGTCGGTGGGATCGAGGCCGAGGCCGCGATGCTGGGCGAGGCGCTCTCGATGCTCGTGCCGCAGGTCGTCGGGTTCCGGCTGAGCGGCCGGCTGCGCGAGGGCACGACCGCCACCGATCTGGTGCTGACGGCGACGGAGCTTCTGCGCCGCACCGGAGTCGTCGGCAAGTTCGTCGAGTACTTCGGCGACGGGGTGTCGAGCCTCACGGTCGCCGATCGCGCGACGCTCGGGAACATGTCCCCGGAGTACGGCGCGACGTGCGGCTTCTTCCCGGTGGATGAGCTGACGCTCGATTACCTGCGCCTGACGGGCAGGTCGCCCGAGCGTGTGGCGCTCGTCGAGGCGTATTGCCGCGAGAACCTGCTCTGGCACGTGCCGGAGGAGCACCCGGAGTACTCGCAGGTCGTCGAGCTCGATCTCGGCGACGTCGAGCCGTCGCTCGCCGGGCCGCGTCGCCCGCAGGACCGCGTGCCGCTCGCCCGGGCGAAGCAGGCGTTCCTCGAGGCGTTGCCGACCTTCGGCGTCGAGCCGAACGGCGACGACGAGGCGATCGAGGAGACGTTCCCGGCCAGCGACCCGACGACCGAGCAGGCGCCCGGCGGCACGCACGTCGACCAGCCGGAGCGGGCCGCGGTCGCGGTAGCGGCGCCGCCGCGCCCCGGCACGGTTCGGGTCAGCCTCGACGGTGAGGAGGTGGAGCTCGGCCACGGCACCGTCGTGATCGCGGCGATCACCTCGTGCACGAACACGTCGAACCCGCAGGTGATGGTCGCGGCCGGCCTCGTCGCCAAGCGCGCGGTCGAGCTCGGCCTGCGCCGGGCGCCGTGGGTGAAGACGTCGCTTGCGCCGGGCTCGAAGGTCGTCACCGACTACTACGAGAGCGCCGGCCTCCAGACCTTCCTCGACGAGCTCGGGTTCAACACGGTCGGCTACGGCTGCACGACCTGCATCGGCAACTCGGGCCCGCTGCTGGACGAGGTCTCGCAGGCGATCACCGACGGCGGCCTCGTGACCTGCGCGGTGCTGTCCGGCAACCGGAACTTCGAGGCGCGAATCCATCCCGAGGTGAAGGCGAACTACCTGGCCTCACCGCCGCTCGTCGTCGCCTACGCGATCGCCGGCCGGATCGATATCGACGTCGAGCACGAGCCGCTCGCCCGGACGCCCGACGGCCGCGATGTGTTCCTGCGCGACCTGTGGCCGACCTCGGAGGAGATCCAGAACGTGATCGCCTCCTCGGTTCGCGGCGAGATGTTCACCCGCACCTATGCCGACGTGTACACCGGCGACGCCGCGTGGCAGGCGCTCGAGAGCGCCGCGGGCGACCGCTATGCCTGGGACACGGCGTCGACCTACGTCCGTCGCCCTCCGTACTTCGACGGCCTCGAGCTGGAGCCGGGCGCGATCGCAGACATCGAGGGCGCCCGCTGCCTGGTCTCGCTCGGCGACTCGGTCACGACCGACCACATCTCGCCGGCGGGCGCGATCAGGCTCGACTCCCCGGCCGGGCGCTACCTGACCGAGCACGGCGTCGAGCTGCGCGACTTCAACTCCTACGGCTCGCGTCGCGGGAACCACGAGGTGATGCTGCGCGGGACGTTCGCCAACGTCCGGCTGCGGAACCTGCTCGTTCCCGGCTCCGAAGGGACGTGGACGAAGCACTTCCCGTCGGGTGAGGAGATGTCCGTCTTCGACGCGTCCGAGCGCTACCTGGCCGCCGGAACGCCGCTCGTCGTCCTCGCGGGCAAGGAGTACGGCTCCGGCTCGTCGCGGGACTGGGCTGCGAAAGGCCCGGGCCTACTCGGTGTCCGCGCGGTGATCGCCGAGAGCTACGAGCGGATCCACCGCTCGAACCTGCTGATGATGGGCATCCTCCCGCTGCAGTACGCGCCCGGCGAGTCGCGCGAGTCGCTCGGGCTGACCGGCGAGGAGGTGTTCGCGTTCCGCGGCATCGAGGGCGGCGACGCGCGCGAGGTCACGGTCGACGCCGGCGGCACTACGTTCACCGCGATCCTCCGTCTGGACACCCCGCGGGAGCGCGAGTACGTCAAGCACGGCGGGATCCTTCCGTACGTCTGCGCGCCTCGGCGCACAGCCGCCGCGACTTGGCGCGGGCGAAGCCCAAGCCAGGACCACGCCTTACACCTGACGGAATGCGCGGCTCAGAGGTCGAGATCGGCTGTGCCCGAACCCCTCGGCGGGATGCCGGCCGAGCCGGCCGTCCCCACCGACGAGCACTGTCCGAGTCCGAACCACATCGCGCGCCGGACGATGCGCGAGGAGATCAGCCGTCGGAGAATGCGGCGCGAGGTACGGGTTGGTGCGGGTCGCAGCGGCGACGAAGCGCGACACCTGGCCGAGCTGCTCCCAGGTCATCCGCTTGACGACGAGCTCGTGACCGCCGAACTGCTCGGTGACGGCAACGATGCTGAGGTTGTACGGAACCTTGAGGTTGTTGAAGCTCGGGCCGCCGTCGGTGCCGAGGCCCTTGTCGGAGCCGAACCCGGCGGCGAGGGCCGCGATCAGCGCGTGGCACTGGCCGCAGTACTTGCGGTAGAGCTGCTTGCCGATCTCGAGCTGGCTCGGAGTGCCCGTTCCCGCGGCGACGTGCGTCGTGGTCGAGCCGCGCGCGGCGAGCGCGCACCCGACGGCAACCGCGGCCATGATGGCAGCGATTGGGAGGAGCACGGCGATGCGCAGGCGGACGTTCAACCCGAAGACAAGATAGCGTGTTCCGGGAGAACGTAAAGGTAAGAACTTTCCGAACGACATATCCAATTCAGTAGATTCCCGCAAGCCGGGGTGCCGCCCGCGGGGCGGCTGAGATCACACCCGTAGAACCTGATCCGGGTCATGCCGGCGAAGGGAGGCTGTTGGAGGACGCACCGCAGTGGGGGATCGAGCCGGTGCCGGCGCGGCTCCGCGTGCTCGGGACATTCGACGGGTTTCTCCTCTGGGCGAATCTGTCCGTCTCGCTGCTCGTGATCGTGGCCGGGGCGTTCCTCGTGCTGCCGTACTCGGAGGGCGGCCTCGCGCTGTCGTTGCCGGTGGCGATCGGGGCGATCGTGGCGGCTGCGGTCGTCGGCAACCTGATGCTCGGCACGGGCGGCCTGATCGGGGCCGATGCGGGCGTGCCGTCGATGGTGCTCCTGCGAGCGCCCCTGGGGCGGCGCGGCTCCTACCTCCCGACCGGGCTCAACATCGTGCAGTGCCTCGGCTGGTCGGTGTTCGAGCTGATCGTGATCGCGACCGGGGCGAGCGCCCTCTCGAAGCAGGTGCTCGGCTTCGGCGGCACCTCGTTCTGGAAGATCGCGTTCGGCCTGATCGCGACCGCGCTGGCGCTGCTCGGGCCGGTCGGGTTCGTACGCCGGTACGTGCGGAAGTTCGCCGTCTGGGTCGTCGTGGCCTCACTGCTCTACCTGTGCTGGTGGTCGCTGCACGGCCGGAGCGTCGATGCCCTCTGGCACCGGCCGGGGTCGCATGCCTTCTGGCCCGGGTTCGACCTCGTCCTCGCGAGCATCATCTCGTGGACGCCGCTCGTCGCCGACTACACCCGCTTCTCGCGGACGCGCTCGGCGGGGTTCTGGGGGGCGGGGCTCGGCTACTTCGTGCCGACGATCCCGCTGTTCGGGCTGGGCGCGGTGATCGCGATGTCGCGCTCGATCGGCGATGCGCCCGGGCTCCTGACGGCGATCGCCGCGGGCGGGGCCGCGAGCGTGCTCGCGCTGCTGGCGCTGACCGTGGACGAGAGCGACGAGGCGTTCGCGAACGTTTACTCGGGCGCCGTCTCACTGCAGAATCTCCTGCCGGAGGTGCCGCAACGAGCATTGATAGCGGGGACGGCGGGAGTCGCCACGATCGGGGCGCTGCTCATCGACCTGCGGAACTACCAGCCCTTCCTGTTCCTGCTCGGTTCGTTCTTCGTGCCCCTCTTCGGGGTGCTGCTCGCCGACTGGCTGCTCGCGGGACGCCACTACGCTCGCGAGGACGTGTTCGCCGGGCCCGAGATCCGCATCGCACCGGTCGTCGCCTGGATCGCCGGCTTCTGCCTCTACCAGTGGCTGTATCCCGAGGGCCCTGCGTGGTGGACGCGGCTCGTGGCGCGCACCGACCCGCATTCGCTGCCGTGGGGCGGCGCCTCGCTGCCGAGCTTCGCACTCGCGTTCGGGCTCACCTACCTGGCCGTCCTCGCCGCCGGCAGACCGGCTTCGGTGCCGGCGCGCGCGTGATTGCGCTGCTCGGCAACCTGTCGCACGACTTCCTGCCGGGCGTTCCCCCGCGCGTCGGTGGAGCGCCGTTTCATGCCGCCCGTGCATTCCAACAGCTCGGAACGCCGGGTGTGATCTACGCACGCTGCGCGGTCGAGGACCGGGCCGAGCTGCTGCCGCCCCTCGTCGCGCTCGGAACCCCTGTGCATTACATACCCGGTGAGCACACGGCCGGATTCGAGATCTCCTACGAGGGCGATCGCCGGCTGATGACGGTGCGCTCACTGGGCGACCCATGGCTCCCGGAGGATCTGCCCATGCTCGCGGAGGAAGTGCGGTGGGTGCACGTGGCGCCGCTCGCCCGAACCGACTTCCCCGCCGAGACCCTGGCCGCCGCGGCTCGCGGGCGACGGCTCTCGCTGGATGGGCAGGGGCTCGTCCGGCCCGGGGCGACCGGCTTGCTCGAGCTCGACGCCGACTTCGACCCGGCGGTGCTTCGTCATGTCTGGGTACTCAAGCTGAGCGAGGAGGAGGCCGAGGTGCTCGGCGACCCGCTCGCGCTGGGCGTTCGCGAGCTGCTCGTCACCCACGGCGCGCGCGGCGCCACCGTTTACTCGGACGGCCGGGTCGATCACGTGCCCGCGTTCGCGATCGACCGCGATCCGACGGGGGCAGGCGATGCGTTCTGCGTGTCGTATCTCTCTGCGCGGTCGGCCGGATTCGCGCCCGCCGCTGCCGCTCGCCGGGCCACCGCGGTGGTCGCGGCGATGCTCGCGGAGTCAGGATGATCGTCCTCGCGGCAACCGACGGCGGGACGTTCGCCGTCGACCCCGACGAGGGGGAGGTCGTGGCGGCCGATCGGTTCGAGCCCGCTCCCGCTCCACGCCTCAACCTGCCGCGCGTGGTCGCCGCGGCCGAGGCGGGGTCGACGGTCGTCGTGGTCGTCGACTCCCGCCCGCCGATGCTCGTGTCGTACGACGCCGGCACGACGTGGCGGGAGTCGGGCCGCGGGCTGCCGGCAGGAAAGGCAGTCGCGATCGCCGACTGGAACCCCGACATCCTCGCGTTCGCCGCGCGGAACCGGCTCTACGTCTCGTCGAACGGCGGCGTCTTCTGGACGGCGCTGCCGTTCGAGCTGCCCGAGATCGAGGCGGTCGCGCTCAGGGAATCCTGAACTCGCCGCGCGCGACGATCACGGCCGAGCCCCCGACCCGCACGCGGTCGATCCGGTCGCCCTCGCCCTCGACCAGGGCGTAGAGCTTCGACGGCCGCCCGACCTCGATCCCCTGCGAGATCTCGATCTCCTCGCCGAAGGCGATCCGGCCGTGGCGTGCGAGATGGATAGCGAGCGGGCCCGCGGCCGATCCAGTCGCTGGATCCTCGGGCACCCCGTCGCCCGCCGCGAACATGCGCGTCTTCCAGTTGGCGCCTTCGCGGGCGAAGCAGTTGACGCCGGCGTCGGTGACTCCGACGAGGCCGTCGAAGTTCGGGACCAGCGCGGCGACCTGCTCGGCGGACTCGAGCTCGACGTACACGTGGCTCGGTCCGAGGTGGTACAGCTCGACCGGCAAGCCGGAGCGCTCGAGACCGAGCATCGCGACCAGCTCGTCCGCGCGCTCGAAGGTCTCCCACTTCGGGATGGGCTGATCCATCCAGCCGAACCGGATCGCGGCGCCCTCCCGCTGGAGCTCGACCGGGACGACACCGGAGTCGGTCTCGATCCGCAGGATCATCTTCTGCAAGGGGCCGCCGAGCACGAATGCCGTGCCGAGCGTCGGATGGCCCGCGAACGGAAGCTCGTTCACCGGCGTGAAGATCCGGATCCGCACATCGGCGTCCCCGGAACGAGGCGGCAGCACGAACACCGTCTCCGAGAAAGCCATCTCCTTCGCCAGCGCCTGCATCGTCAGCGGGTCGAGATCGCGCGCGTCGGTGAACACCGCGAGCTGGTTTCCCTGCAGAGCGGTGTCGGTGAAGACGTCGGCGACGACGTAGCGGAGGGTGCGCATCGGTTTCGACTCTATCCTTGCGCGTGGTGCGTGTGATCCTCGTTCGCCATGCCAAGGCAGCGCCGGGCAATCCCGACGGTCTGCGGCCGTTGACCGCGTCCGGCCAGGAAGCCGCGCGCCTGCTCGGCGACCTGCTCGCGGAGCGTCAGCCCGACGCCGTGGTCTCGAGCCCGCTGCTGCGAGCGCGCGAGACTGCGGCGGCGATCGCCGCCGCAGCAGGCCTCTCGCCGGCGGTCGCCGAGGGCCTCGCGCCGGGCGCCACCCTCGAGTCGCTTCGCACCGCAGTCGAAGGCCGCGGCGACACCGTGATCGCGGTCGGGCACCAGCCCGACTGCAGCGAGATCGTGCTCGAGCTCACGGGCGAAGAGCGACTGTTCCCGACGGCCAGCTTCGCCGAGCTCGAGCTCTAACCGGCGACGGCCGCACGACATGCCGCTGACGTCTCGGGCCCCGGCTGGAGCAGAAATGCGGTGACGCCGCCGACCGGGTGCGGCGGAAGCGCACGCTCGAAGTACTGCGTCCAGCCGTCGTCGCCCGCTTGCGTGACGGTGATCACTGTGACGCCCTTGGAACGGGCGAACCCCACGACCTCGTCGGGTGAGCTCCCTGGAACGGTCAGATCGTCGAACCAGAGAGCGCCCTCGGCGGGATCGCTGTAAGCGGGCGGCCAGGCGGTGGCGACATATCCCTCCGCAAGGTTGAAGTAGAAACCGGACTCGGCCTGCCAGAGCTCCGAGTCTCCGAGCCCGTTGTAGGGCAGGGCCAGGACGCTTTCGCCCTGCACGAGGCATTGCTTGTAGTGCGTGAACAGCGCCGGCCGATTCGGGGTGTACTTCCAGTACCCAGCCCCGAGCCGCGGTAGCAGCGAGAGAACGGCGGCAACTGTGAGCACGATCGCGAGACCACGGTGTGAGCTCGTCGCCGCCCAGGATGCAACGATCACGGACACGGCGAGAGTCGCGAACACCACGAGTCGACCTGGCAGCAGGCTGTGCAGGATCAGCACGTGCGAGGCGAGGGCCCAGGGCAGCGCGATGATCCGCCGGCCGTCGATGTAGAGGGCCGTCCCCAGGGCCGCGACCATCGGCAGCAGAGCGGCGAGAAACAGGAACCGGCCCGGCGGGGCACGCCAGCTGCGTCTCAGGAACAGGGCGACGATCGCGAGTACCGGCAGACCGAAGTACCCGCCGGTCTCGGCGGTGCCGGCGTAATAGTGGCTCGAGATCCCGGCCGTCCCCCAGCTCACGAGCGCGGTTCGGGTGGGCACGACCAGATCGAGTAAGTCGGTCGGGTAGCGCCAGGGCTCATTGGCGGGACGCCGGCCCAGCTCGGAAAGCATCGTGACGACCAACGGGCTCGCGAGAGCGAATGCAAGCACGCCCCCGGCCGTGAGTGGCAAGAGCGCACGGCGCAGACGCGGGCGCCGCTCAGGGGCGACGACATATGCGAGTGCGAGCCCCGTGAGGAGGGCGAGGACCGTCGTGAGCAGAACCTCCGCGCCAAACCAGGCCTGCACGCCGAGCAGCACTCCGAGCGCGACTGCGAGGCCTCGGGGGCCGAGCGACCCGTCGACGTAGCGAAGCGTCGCAAGCGCGACGAGTGGGACGAGGAAGACCGACGTCAGGTGCAGGTGGCCGATCTGCTGTCCGAGCATGTAGGACGAGAAGCCGAAGAGATAGCCGCCGACGAGCGACGGCCACACACGGCTCGTGACGTGCCGGCAGAGGAGATAGGCAGTCCAGGCGGCGAGAGCCGGCATGAGAATGCTGGCAACGTTGAAAGCGACCACCGGGCCGGCGACCAGCGTCAGCGGGGCGAAGATGACCGCAAGCCCCGGGACCGACGTCGTCCAGGCCAGGTCGTAGCCGCCCGGCACCCAGATCGCTGAGGAATGGAAAGGGTTCACTCCGAGGGAGATGGCGTGCGGCCACCACGCGAACATCCAGACGAAGAGATTGGGGTCGGTTCCGCTGCCGATCTCGTAGCGTCCCGGGTGGGTCGCGATCGGCAGCCCGAAGTAGAGGAACGAGACGAGCGTGTAACCGGCGAGCGTCCCGACGGTGTCGCGACGTGGCATGTGCACGCTCCTACCGTAAGGTCCGCGGCCGCTCGCCGTACATAAGAGGGCATCGGGGCTCGGACCTCTAGGCTTGCCTTCCATGAACGCGGCGGGAACAGCGGTCCGGGTGACGGGCCTGCGCAAGAGCTACGGCTCGCACGAGGCCGTCCGGGGCATCGACTTCGAGATCGCCGCCGGCGAGGTCTTCGGGCTGCTCGGCCCGAACGGGGCCGGGAAGACGACGACGATCGAGATCCTCGAGGGCTACCGCAAGCGCGACGCGGGCGAGGTCGAGGTGCTCGGCGCCGATCCGCAGAAGGCCACCGGCGCGTGGCGCGAGCGGGTCGGCGTCGTCCTCCAGTCGTCGTCGCTGTACCCGGGCCTGACGGTGCGGGAGAGCCTGCAGGTCTTCGCCGGCTACTACGAGAAGCCGCGCGACCCCGACGAGGTGATCGAGATCGTCGGGCTCACGGAGAAGGCGAACGCCCGCTGCCGCACGCTCTCCGGCGGCCAGAAGCGCCGGCTCGACCTCGGCCTCGGGCTGATCGGCGATCCGGAGCTGCTCTTCCTCGACGAGCCGACCACCGGCTTCGACCCGGGCGCGCGCCGAGCCGCCTGGGAGACGATCCGGAACCTCCGCTCGCTCGGCACGACGATCCTGCTCACGACTCACTACCTGGACGAGGCGGAGCAGCTCTCCGACCGCGTCGCGGTGCTGCGTGAAGGACGGATCATCCGTGTCGGCACGCCCGCGGAGCTGACCGGTGAGAGCGCACTGACCGAGATCCGCTTCAAGCGCGACGGCGAGCTCGTCGTCGAGACAACCACCGATCCCACCCGCCGCCTGCACGAGCTCACCTCCGAGGCGCTCGAGCGCGGCGAGGAGCTCGACGGCCTCGAGGTCAAGCGCCCGACGCTCGAGGACGTCTACCTCGAGCTGACTGCCGACGAAGAGACCGAGCCGGCGGCCGAGACGCCGGCATGAGGTTGTTCTTCCACGAGGTGCGCACGGAGCAGACGCTGTTCTGGCGCAACCGCGAGGCGGCGTTCTTCACGTTCTTCCTGCCGGTGATCCTGTTCGTGATCTTCTGCGCCGTCTACGGCGACACGCACATCAAGAAGGAGCACAACATCCGCGGCGCAGCATTCCTGGAGGCGGGAATGATCGGCTACGGGCTCGCGGCAACGTGCTTCGCCGGTCTCGGGATCACGCTCGTCGTGCGGCGGGAGTCGGGGATCCTCAAGCGGATCCGCTCGACACCGCTTCCCGCCCCGGCGTTCCTGGCCGCCGTTCTGACATCGACGTTCTTCGTGATCGTGCTCCAGTCCGCGACGATCATCGCGATCGGACGGCTGCTCTACTCGGTCGCGGTCCCCACCGAGCTCCTATCGCTGCTTGCCGCGCTCGTACTGGGCGCCGCGTGCTTCGCCGCGATGGGGATCGGCGTCACCGGCCTCGTGCGCACCGCAGAGGGCTCCTCGGCCGTGATCAACGCGATCTTCCTGCCCGTCGCGATCATCTCGGGCACGTTCTTCACGCCGAAGTCCTACCCCGAGTTCCTGCGCGTGATCGCCCTGATCCTGCCGCTCACGCACTACACGGAGCTCGTCCGGAACGTGATGCTGCGCGGCGAGCACATCTGGTCGGACACGACGGCTGTGACGGTCGTCCTCGCCTGGGGCCTGGTCGGGCTGATCGGCGCGCTCCGCGGCTTCCGCTGGCAGCCCGTCGAGAGTTAACGCAACTCATAAAACCGATTCGCTTATTCATAGGGAATCCTCACATGAAGATCCCTATCCTCTGGAGGACCGATGAGCGAGCACACACCTTTCCGGATCCTGGTAATCGCGAACGAGTCGATCGACGGCTCCGAGCTGCGCACGCTGCTTCCGGATGGCTCCGAGGTGCTCGTGGTCGCTCCGGCGCTCAGCTCACGGCTGCGCTTCTGGGTCTCGGACGTCGACCCAGCCCGGCGCCGGGCCGAGCGACGGCTCGATCTCTCGCTCCAGGGCCTGTCCGGTAGCGGCCTCGAGGTGGCCGGCGCAATCGGGGATGCCGAGCCGCTGCAGGCGATCGCCGACGGCCTCCGCGTCTTCCCGGCCGACGAGATCGTGCTCGTGACGCACTCGGAGGACGAGGAGCACTGGGTCGAGCACGACCTGGTGGAGCGGGCGCGCGCAGCCTTCGAGGGCTACCCGATCGTCCATCTCGTCGCCGGCACGCGCCGGCTGCACGTCGCGGCCTAGCCTGAAGGCTCGCGTCAGCCGACGACGATCGAGTACGACGGCTTGCCGGCCTGCGGCTCGAACGACCACGTGCCCGAGGTCAGGTCGACGGTGAGCGAGCGCGTCCCGACGAACGTCGAGCCCGTGACAGCGAGGGGCCGGTGTGCCTTCTTCTGCAGGATGAAAGCCTTCGAGGCGCTCCGGTCGCTGACCGCGATCCGGTACCGGCCGGCCGCCAGGCGGGTGAGGCTCTTGCCCTTGAAGGCGACGCTGAGCGCGCCCCCGGCACTCACCGTGCCGGTCAGCGTTCCGCGGAGCGGGATGATCGCGGAGCCGACGATGTCCTGAGAGGTCGGCTTGGTGGTGCTGGTCCCACCGGCGGTGAAGGTCGGCGGCGCGATCCCCTGGACGACGGGGCCGGTCGTGAAGGTCTCGACCACGCCTATGTTCGCGTTGTCGGTTCGCCACGTGTACGTCGAGTTGGGCGCGAAGTACGCGTCGAAGTACTCGCTCGTCGCATCGCCGCCGTTCATGTCGTTGACGAAGTCCTCGCCGGGGCCGTGCAGGTGGAAGAGCGGCTGCTGCACGCACCCGCCGGGGCCGAGCAGCTGCAGCCCGTAGTAACCGGCGGGGATCACGGTCGGCGAGCCGCTCGTCGTTCCGACCGGGGTGCCGTCGGGCAGCGAGACCGAGACCGTTGCATTGGGGTAGAAGGTCACGAGCAGGGTCTGCTTCGTGGCGGCTCGGCTCTGACCGGCGGGGACCAGCATCAGCCCGGCCGCGAGCGCAAGAAACGCGATCAGACGTACGGCCCGGATCGACACGGCGTTCGCCCCCCGTATCTCCACGGCGCCAGTTTAGCCCCGATGCCTCCGACCCGATGGACGCCGCCCAGCGGTTTAGGAGGGCCGGGGCTATCCTCAAGTGGCAGTCCCGTGCCGATCCGTTTCGCAGCCGCCATTCTCGCCGTGTTCGCCGCCGGCCTCGCCGCGGGTGGTGTCCTGGGATCGACGAGGGCTACGGGCGCCCGCCGAGCGGTCTCCCAGACGCTGGATGCCGGGTTCGACGCCGACGGGAACATGTACCTCACGTTCCTCGACGGCACGAGGATCGGAGCGCCGACGGCACCGGGGACGGTCGTTCCCGCCGGCACCTACACGATCGTCCTCAACAACAACAGCCTCGACGACCTCGGCAACCCGCACTCGTTCCATCTCTCGGGGCCGGGTGTGAACCTCGCAGCCGGAGGAGTCGTGCAGACGACCTGGACGGCGACGTTCCTGCCCGCGTCGACCTACGTCTTCCAGGACGACGACGCCCCGGCCTCGCGTGAGGTGTTCGGGACGCCGGGCTCGGGCGCGACCGCCACCACAGCGCCGGCGCCGACCACGTCGACGGGCGCGAGCACGGGAACGACACCGAAGGCGACGAACAACAACCCGCTCGCGAACAAGCCCGCTGCCGCTTCGACCGTCTTTCGCGGCACGCTGCTCGCGACCGTCGGCCCGAAGACGCTGACCTTGACCGTCGGCGGAAAGCCCGTCAGGCAGCTGAAGTCGGGCCGCTACCGAATCGCCGTGACCGACCGGAGCGCGAAGAACGGGTTCACGATCCAACGGATCAAGCAGAGCGCGACGACCGTGAGCGGCGTCGGCTTCGTCGGCAAGCGCTCGGCGACGCTCGAGCTGGCGCCGGGGCAGTGGTTCTTCTACCCGACGTTCGTCGGCAAGAAGACGTACTTCTTCGTCGATCAAGGCCTAGCTGAGTTGCTCACGGGCGGCCGCGAGCGCCTCGAGGCCGGCAACGATCTCGGCCGGGGAGACGGCGCCGAACGAGAGGCGGACGCGGTTCGCGGTCGACGAGAAGCTCGTGCCCGGCTCTGCGAACCGCACCCCCGACTTCTGTACGAGCGTGCGGCTGTCGGTGCCGGGAGGGAGCTCGATCCACATGAAGATGCCACCCGCGGGCGTCGTCCAGAGCGCGTCGGGGAGGTACGCCCCGAGCCCGGCCACCATCGAGTCGCGCCTGAGCCTGAGCGCGTACCGGAGCTGCATCAGGTTCGACTCGAAGCTACCGCGGCGGATCAGCTCGAACACCGCCGCCTGCCCGAGCTGCACAGGCGTGATCGACGTCGAGCCTGCAAGCTCGCCCGCCCGGGCCGCCAGGTCGTCGGGGAGGATCATCCAGCCGACGCGAAGCCCCGGGGCGACGGTCGCGGAGAAGGAGGACAGGTACACCGTCGTCCCGCCGGAGGCGTCGAACAGCGTCGGCAGCCGCTCCCCGTCGAAGCGGGTGAGGGCGTAGCAATCGTTCTCGACGATCGCGATCTTGTCGGGCTGGATCCGGTTGTGCTCGGCGACCAGCTCGACGATCGCGCGGCGCCGCGGCTCGGACATCACCGCGCCGGTCGGGTTGTGAAAGGTCGGGACGGTGTAGACGAACGACGGCCTCAGGTACTCGGTCAGCTGCTGGCGCAGCTGGTCGACGACGAGACCGTCGCGAGTCGACCTCGACGCTCGCGAGCACGGCGCCCGCGTCGAGGAGCACCCGCTCGGCGCGGTCGTGAACGGGGTACTCGGCGACGACTGTCGCGCCTGGCCGGAACAGCCGGACGAGCAGCCAGAGCGCGTGGAGCGATCCGTTCGTGATCACGACGCGCCCCGGGTGGACGCGGAACCACTCGCCGATCAGCTCGCGCAGCGGGGTGTAGCCGGCGGCGGGGCCGTACGACAGGATCCGCTTGCCGTCGGCCGCGAGCACCGTCGCGGCGCAGTCGGCGAGCTCCTCGAGCGGCAGGAGGTCCGGGTCGATCCCTTCCTGCACGAAGCGGACTCCGCCCATCCGATGAGTCTAGGCAGCGACCGGGAGGGGCCGAGGCGCGAGCCACGACCCCTCCCGTCGCCGAACGGCCTAGGCCTGTAGTAGCCCTCCGGCCTTGAGTACGGCCCGCGAGCGCGCCGCCGTCATCGGCGCCTCGAGGATGCGGAGACCGGTCGCGTCGAAGAACGCGTTCGCGATCGCCGCCGCCACGGGTGCGTGCGGCGGCTCACCGGACCCGGTCGGCTGCAGGTCGGTGCGCTGGATGACCTGGTAGCTGACGTCCGGGTGGTCGGCGAACCGCAGCAGCGGGTAGCTGACCCAGTCGAGGCTCGTCACCCGCTTGGTGTTGAACGAGATCTGCTCGAAGAGAGCGCGGCTCGTTCCCATGATCAGGTTGCCCGAGATCTGGTTCTCGATCATCGACGGGGCGACCGAGAGACCGGCGACCTGGGTGCCGTACATGTGCTTCGCCAGGATCTTGCCGGTCTTCATGTTCACCTCGATCTCGGCGACGCAGCAGGCCTGCGAGCTCGCAAAGCCACCGATCGCGATCCCGCGGCCGGTGCGGATGAGCCCGGTCTGCTTGACCGAGTTCGCCACGCGCGGCTGCCACTTCGCCAGCGCGGCTCCGGCCTTGAGCACGTCACTCCACTGGTTGAAGCCGTCGTTCACCTTCTGCTGCGTGATGTTCTGGAGGCGGAACTGGTACGGATCCATGTTCGCCACGTAGGCGAGCTGGTCGATCAGCTGCTCCCCCGCGAACGTGCCCTGCGGTGCGTTCGGGGCCCGGAGTGTCGACGTCTTGAAGTAGTTGTTCAGCGTCGGCACCGTCTTCAGGTTGTAACGGCGCTGGAACGTCCCGACGTTGTACTGCGTTCCGGTGTTGCTCGTGTCGGACGCCCCACCGGTGGCACTCGGAGCCGCGAGCGGCAGCCCGATCAGCGACTCGGCCGGGGTGACCGAGTAGGCGGCCATCGCGAAGCCCGTGTAGTCGAGCCCGGTGATGTTCCCGCTCGGCGTCGACTCCACCGCGCATGTCGAACATCATCGCCTGGCCGTAGTTGTCCCACCCGTGCTCGTCCCAGCGCATGTACTGGACACGCACCGGCTTGCCGACCGCCTGCGACATGATGCGCCGCGGACTCGCCGGTGTCGACGTGGATCGCTCCGCCGCCGAACGAGCTCGAGCCCTCGTAGTAGACGATCCGAACGCTGTTGAGCGGCAGGCCGAGGACGGTCGAGATCTTCGGCCGCGACGTGCCGTAGCCGTCCTTGACGTGGCTGTAGATGATCGCTCCGGTCGCGTTGACGTCGGCGACTGCCACGTTCGGGCCGATCGGGCCGTGCATCTGGTAGTGGTACTTCGCCGTCATCGCGACGGTCTTGGCAGCGCCCGCGATCGCGTTGTCGACGTTGCCGTTGTTCACGGAGAACTTCGCGGCGATCTGACCGGTGCTGTCGAAGGTGCGCATGCCTTGCCAGAAGTTCCCGACGGGGGTGATCGTCGGCGGGTCCTTCCAGGCGACCTTGAGCAGCGCGGCCGCCTGGATCGCGTCGTACTCCTTCGGCGCGACGACGCCGAGGAAGTTGCCCTTCTGGACGATCTGGACGCCCGGGATATGCGCGATCGACGACTGGTCGATGCTCAGCGGCACCGGCGTCGAGCCGTCGCCGTAGGCTCCCTGGCCGCGCGGCCGCACGATCCGGCCGTGGATCATCCCCGGGACGCGGACGTTCGCCGCGTACACCTTCGACCCGTTGACGATGATCGGGATGTCGTAGCGCGGCGGGCGGGCGATGCCGACCTGGGTGTACTGGGCAACCGGCTTCGCGGGGGCCTGGCCGGCTGTCAGGGTCGTCCCGACGTACTTGACATTGAGGAGCTTGTCGCCGATCAGCTGGCCGTAGGTGACGGTCTTGCCGCCGCCGGAGACGACGCCCTTGCTGACCGAGAGCTGCCCGACGGGGACGCCGAGGTTCGTGGAGGCCAGGCCGAGCAGCGCCTGGTAGGCCTGCGCGGCCGCCATGCGGACGAGCGGGCCGCCGGTCGTGATCGACGAGCTGCCGCCGGTGTTGCCGGTGTTCGGGGACGGCTGGGAGCCGCCGGTGTCGAACGGGACGTGGACGAGCTGCGAGTTGTCCATGTTCAGCTCTTCGGCGGCGATGATCATCAGGCCGACCGTGGCTCCCTGCCCGAGCTCGATGCGGCCCGAGCGGAGCGACGCGGTGTTGTCGGCGTGGATCGTCAGGAACGAGTCAGGCGAGTTGGGATCGGCCGGGCCCGGGCTTGCGAACGGATCGAAGGGAACGCCGGCCGCCTTGGCCGTGCCGCCCATCGCGCCCGCTGCGCCGATGCCGACGATCATCATCCCGCCGCCCTTGATGAACGAGCGCCGGGAGAACTCCTTCTCGGGAATGAGGCCTGTCATCACGCACCTGCCTTTGCCATCACTGCCGCGGCCTTCTGGATCGCGGTCAGGATTCTCGGATACGTCCCGCAGCGGCACAGATGCCCGTTCATCGCCGTGCGGATCTGGTCCTCGGACGGATTCTTCGTCGTCGCGAGCAGGTCGGCGGCCTGGATCATCATGCCGTTCTGGCAGTAGCCGCAATGCGGCACCTGAACGTCGATCCATGCCTGCTGCAACGGGTGCAGCGCGGGCGCTGCGGCCGTGGTGCCGCGCTGGGCGGCCCACAGAGCCGGCAGGCCCTCGAGCGTCGTGATGGTCTTGCCGCTCACGGCTGCGACCGGGGTCACACACGAGCGGATTTCCTTGCCGTCCAGCAGCACCGAGCAGGCGCCACACTGCGCAAGACCGCAACCGAACCGCGGCCCATGCAGGTGGAGCTCGTTGTGCAAGACGTACAGCAACGGCGTATCAAGGCTCGCGGTCACGCCGTGCGTGAGCCCGTTCACCTTGATCTTCAGGCTGTTCGCCATTCGATCCCCTCCGAATTATGTTTCGCCTCGCCCGGCTTACTGGCGCCCGCCCCGAGCCTCCGAGCGGCGAAGCTTAGAACGACGCTCGCCTTGTCGCAATAGTCATTACGGGACCATTTCGCCACCGGTGTCGCTTTCTTCGGCGACCCACTTGCGGTGACGGCGGACGGCCCAGTCCTCTCGCACCCAGCCGCGCGTGATCCCGTTGAGCGAGTGCCGCGTGCTCGGAAGGATCACGGCGAACGCGAGGTGGCCGAGGAAGAGGATCAGCGACACGTACATCAGGTAGTCGTGCACGAGCAGCGCGTTGGCGAGCCGGAAGCGCGTGTCGCGCTCGCCGTACCAGAGGAAGAAGCCGCTGATCGCGAACAGGATCGCGAAGGCCGCCGTCGCGATCGTGTTCAGCTTCTGGCCCGCGTTCAGCCGGCCCTGCGGCGCGTGCCGGCCGCGAAGCCAGGCGCGGTCGTCGGCGTCGAAGGTGTCGACCTCGTGGGCCGTGCGGCGGAGCGCACGCCGGTCGCCGAGCGCGAAGACGAGGATGAGCGCGACCGCCCAGGCGACCGCCGTGTAGATGTGAATCGTCTTCAGGAGCGGGCGGCGGCCGACGGCCTCGGCCAGGCTCGGCAGGTAGAGACAGAGCCCGGTTGCGAGCAGCACGCAGAACGCCGTCGCGTGGATCCAGTGAACGGTGCGCTCGGTGCGGCCCCAGCGACGGATGCGGCGCGGCGAAGCGCTAGAGGCTGTAGCCATTCGAGCGGCCGACCCACGCGTCCTGGTCGTAGCCGAGCCCTTCCCAGTAGCCGGTCGGCTGGTGGTCGACGAGCTCGATCTTCGTCAGCCACTTGACGCCCTTGTACCCGTACATCTCCGGGATCACGACCCGCGCCGGCGAGCCGTGCGGCCGGGAGAGCGGCTGCCCGTCCATCTCCAGCGCGAGCATCACGTCGTGGAGCTTTGCCTGCTCCATCGTCAGCGAGTCGTTGTAGGGCTGTTCGAGCGAGTCGAAGCGGAGCGCCTTGGCGCCGGGAAGCGGCTCGACGAGGTCGAGCAGCTGGCTGAGCCGGACGCCGGACCAGCGGACGTCGTGGACGGTCCAGCCGGTGACGCAGTGGAAGGTCGAGACCTGGTGGGCGCGCGGGAGCGCGAGCAGCTGCTCGTAGGTGAAGCTCTGCGGCTTGCGGACGAGACCGCCGATCTCGAGGCGGTACTCCTTCGGATCGAAGATCGGCATCGAGCCGGAGATCGTGTAGATCCGCCAGCCGCCGACCGGGAAGAGGTTCCCGAGGGCCTGCGAGAACGCCGAGGTGAACGGGGAGAGGACGCCGCTGACCTTCGCGGCCCAGGCGAACGAGGTGAGGCCGCCGGCGAGCAGCACCAGGAACGCCCGTCGCCCGTAGGGCCTGGCGTCCTGGTCGGAGCTCATCAGCTCACGGTAGCCCGGCTCGGCGTGGCCGGGAGAGAATCTCGAGGCCGCCGAGGACGAGGAGCACGACGATCACGAGCGCCACGAACGACATGAGCGTCAGCCCGCTCGCCGTTGCGAGGTAGATCAGTGCGCAGATGAAGGTGATCGTGCGGAGCGTTCCCTTGTTCGCCGCGATCCAGTTGACCGACACGCTCTGCCCGGCGGCGTGGTCTGCGATGCCGCCTGCCGAGCTGAGCGAGCGAGCGCGAATCCCGACGGCGACGCGTGAGGGCCCGGCGAGCGCGGCGCCGCCGGCAATGAGCACTCCGGCGAGGATGGCTAGCTCCAGGTCGAAGCGGAGATTCCGCAGAAGCGTGTCGTAGAGCGCGCGGGCCGCGTCTCCCGGGACGTCGGGCCCGACGATGTTGTCGAGGTAGTACCTCCGCCCGAAGGCCACGAGGACGAGCCCGGCGATCGCTCCCGCCGTGAGGCCGCCGCCCAGCCAGAACATGGTGCGCCGACGCTCGCGAGAGATGGCGAGGGCGAGCCCGGCGAGGAGAAGCGCCGCAACCGGGAGCACGATCGCGAGCCGCTTCAGCGTCGTGGCGGCCCAGCGGATCCGTCCGAGCGACTTCGGCTTCACGATCACGAACTTCTGATGGACGATCGCCGCCGGGCGCGTCTTGTCGTAGAGATCGAGCCCGGCGAGCCCGATCGCCTGGCGCGCGTGAGTGGCGATATTCGTCAGGTCGATGTCCACGCTGCCGTCGGGGGCGACGAGCGCGGCTCGGCTTCCCCTCGACCACGCCGACGAGCGCGTCGTGCGCCTCGGTGTTCGCGATGACCCACAGTTTTCGGAACTCCGAGGTCTGCAGGAACTTCACGACGAGCTCCTGCGTGTAGTCGCGCACCCCCGCGGTCAGCGCGAGCCCGAGGAACTGCGTGTGCTTCGGGAGCTCGGCCTGCACCTTCGCGAGGTCGACGTTCTGGAGGAGCGCGTCGGTGACGCGGCTCGCGACGGCGTCGTCGATCGTCCGGTTGGAGCTGAGCGGCGTGACCGTGACGACGTACTGATGCGTGTCGAAGAGTGTCTCCTTCAGCCAGTACGCCGTGATCGCGAGCGGCGCCAGCGCGCACGCGGCGATCACGAGGACCGCGACGATCGAGCGTCTCATGGGCTACATCGTCCTCTCAGAGCCGAGGTGGCGCAAACCACCCGGCCTCAATGGTCGATCCGGAACACGGGATGGTCGGGCGCGATGCGCGTGAACTCCCCGGCCTCGGAGCCGGCGCCCACCCCGTCGAAGAACCGGCCGACCTCGAACCTCCACCTCCGCACGTACTCGCGGAGAACCGGCTCTTTCTCGGAGTCGGGCAGCTCGACGGCGCGAAACCCTTCCCGTCGCCGCCCCGATATCAACTCACCGGCCCCGGCAGCCCGAAGATTCCGGGCCCAGTGGGTCTCGCCGCGCGGAGCAACGAGGTATCGGTTCCCGCCGAGGGGAAGCACGGCGACCGCGACGCGTCGAACCTCCCCGCTCCGCCGTCCCCGCACCTCGAGCACGTGCAGCCCGGAGACGCCGATCCCGACGCGTGCGAGCCCTCGGATCACCGGCTCGACGACACGCCGATCGACCCATCCCGGCCGCCGGTAACGCTCGCGTCTGGCCACCCAAGGAAGGTAGCCGCGCTCGATCGATTCCGGATCTCCGCCTCTACACTGACTCGACTCCGCCCCCGTAGCTCAGTGGATAGAGCAGCGGTTTCCTAAACCGCGTGCACAAGTTCGATTCTTGTCGGGGGCATTGGCTAGTTCATCACGTTTTCGTCATGGATAGAGGGATTTTGTCATTACGGTCAGTCAGTCGTCATTCCGCCCTCGACCGCTCAGAACCGCTCAGTTCGGATGATGACTGGTCCGCAACCGGTCCGCGTTTCAAAGCACGAGAGGTTTCTGTTTAGCCGCCGACTTCACCGGCACGCCGGGTTTGCAACCAAGCCCCGAAGTTCCACCTGTCGCCCAATCCGAGCTCGAGGCGAACACTAGGTGCGGCACCAGAAGAAGTTCGGCTCAACTGCGCGGCGCGGACGAGTTGCGGGCCATACTGCGGGCCAGAGTGGAGTTCTGAGATCGCACCGGCGGCTGTGTGACGACGGCCAAAGTTAAAACGGGATACCTCGTCGGGGATCTCGAACGCCCGCAGGGCCCTCAGACCACCGCCCCGCCGAACTAGACGGATACTGTTGGCTCGATGGAGCTTAGGGACTTGCGGGCCTTCGCGGCCGTGCTTGAGCTGCGCGGGATGACTCGCGCGGCCAGGCGTCTGCACGTGGTCCAGTCCGCTGTGTCGCAGGCTGTGAAGCGGCTGGAGCAGGAGTTCGGGCTTCAGCTCCTGGAGCGCCGCTCGGACGGCGTGCACCCGACCCAGGCAGGCGAGGCGCTGGGGCGCTACGCCGAACGGATCCTTGACAACGTCACCCGGCTCGAGGAGGAGATGGCGTCGTACCGTGGGCACGCGAAGGGGGTCGTCAACGTCGGGGTGGTCTCGACGCTCGCCGTGAGGCTCGTCGCACCGCTCGTCCGGGCTGTGGACGCGCAGCTGCCCGACGTCACGCTGCGGATCAAGGAGGGGATCGCGGGCGAGCTGCTCGAATCGCTTCGGCTCGGCCGCCTCGATCTCGTGGCGGTCGTCTCTCCTGTGGACGCCGAGGACATGAAGGTCGTGCCGGCCGGCGAGCTACGGCTGAGCTTCGTGCTGCGGCCCGACCACCGGTTCGCCGACCGCGCCGAGATTGCGTTCCTGGAGGTCGCCGAGGAGCCGTGGGTCTCGTTTCCGAAGTCGAACCCTGCCCGACGCTGGCTCGACGACAACAGCCGCAAGGCCGGATTCCGCCCGATCATCTCCGCCGAGATCGAGACGTTCACCCAGATGAAGGCCTTCGTCGAAGCGGGGCACGGCATCGCGCTCGCGCCGGCCGAGCTGGTGCAGCACGAGCTCGCTCTGGGGCTTCTGCGCGCAGTACCGAGCATCGAGCCGCGGGCTGCGATCGGCATTGGCTACGCCTACGACGAGCGCGTCGTCAGGCAGCCCGTGGTCGAGCTGAAGGCCGTCCTCGAGGAGGAGCTCCGCAAGCTCGTGCCGTTCGTTCCGGCGGCGTAGCTCCAGTTTGGTTCCGCGTATGCACGAACGTGCTCACGCCGTGACCCAATGTGATCCCGGCCGCTGATAGACCCAACTGGGTATGACCACCAGGGCTCTCGAATCTCCGCTACGCATCGAGGATCGGCGCTTCATCGCCGGAGCCGGCCGCTATGTCGGAGACATCCGGGTCGACGGATGCCTCGACGCCGCTTTCGCCCGTGCGGAGACGGCTCACGGCGTCCTGGAGCGGGTCGACGTGACCGATGCACGTGGCCTGCGCGGTGTGGCCGGCGCCTGGGCGGCGAGCGATCTGCCGGGGCTCCCCGACGTGCCGGCAAGCGAAGGGGAGCCGGACCGGGCCTGGCCCGCGCTCGCCACCGGAACCGTTCGCTACGCGGGCGAGGCCGTCGCCGTCGTGGTGGCCGACGACCGCTACAGCGCCGAGGACGGCGTGGCCGCCGTCGTCGTCGAGATCGAGCCGCTCCCGGCCGTGATCGACCCGACCGAGGCGGCCGAGTCGTCGATCGAGCTGTTTTCCGGCCGGCCCAACGTCGTCAGCACCAGAACGCTTGGGAACGGTGTTCCGGACGCCGTCTGGACCGAGGCCGCGACCGTCGTCGACGGCCTCTACAACTCGCAGCTGATGTCGGCGAGCCCGATGGAGGCGAGGGCAATCCTCGCGGCGCCGGAGCTCGGCGGGGGGCTCACCGTCTGGTGCTCGCACCAGGCACCGCACCGGCTGCGCGCGCTGCTCGCCGAGGCGCTCAAGCTGGACGAGCAGGCGGTGCGGGTGATCGTGCCCGATGTCGGCGGAGCCTTCGGCAGCAAGAGCCAGATCTACGCCGAGTACGTGGTGGTTGCCCACCTGGCCCGCCTGCTCGGGCGTCCCGTCCGCTGGATCGAGGACCGGCGCGAATCCCTCGTCGCCGCCTCGACCAGTCGCGGCCAGAACCAACGGGTGCGGATCGCGGCTGACAGCGACGGGAAGATCCTCGCCGTGGAGGCTGAGCTGGACGTCGCGGTCGGCGCCTACCCGCACATCGGCGAGGGCATCGGCATCAACACCGGTCAGATGATCTGCGGCGCCTACGCGATTCCCCACGCCGCCGTCCGGCTCAGGGCAGTGGCGACGAACAACGCGCCGACCACCGCCTACCGTGGTGCGGGCCGGCCCGAGGCGGCGTTCGCGATCGAGAGGACGATCGAGCGCCTCGCGAAGGCGACCGGTGTCGACCCGGCCGAGCTCCGCCGGAGGAACTTCGTGAGGGCGTTCCCGTACACCACCGCGACCGGCTGGCTGTACGACAGCGGCGACTACGAGCTCGCGCTGAACCGGGCGCTCGAGCTCGCCCGCTACGAACCGCTGCGAGCCGAGCAGCGCAGGCGTCGCGAGACGGCCGGCTCGCGCCCGCTCGGAATCGGCATCTGCTGCTACGTCGAACGGTCCGGAGGAGACATCGGAAGCACCGAGTTCGGGAGCGTCGAGGCTCACGCAGACGGAACCTTCAGCGCCCGGTCGGGCAGCTGCTCGAGCGGCCAGGCCCACGAGTCCACGTTTGCGCGCGTCATCGCGAACGCGCTCGGCATCGACCCGGGCGCCGTCCGTGTGATCGAGGGCGACACCGCCGCGGTCCCCTCGGGCGAGGGAACCTACGGTAGCCGCTCGTTGCAGGTCGGCGGCTCCGTGCTGCACCGTGCCGCGATCGGGCTGATCGAGACGGCGCGGGAACGGGCGGCCGCATCGTGGGGCGTCTCGGTCGAAGACGTCGCTTATGCGGATGGGCTGGTTCGCACCCGCGGCCGGGCGCTGACGCTGGCCGCGATCGCCGAGCGGGGCCCACTCGTCCGCGAGGGTGCGTTCAGCTCGCCCCAGTCGTTCCCCTTCGGCTGTTACGTCGCCGCGGTCGAGATCGACCCCGAGCTCGGATCGATCGAGATCCTCCGGCTCGTCGGAGTCGACGACGTCGGCGTGGTATTCAACGCCGCGGTCGTCGAGGGGCAGGTCCGCGGCTCGATCGTGCAGGGAATCGGCCAGGCGCTCTACGAGGAGGTCGTCCACGACGCCTCGGGCGTGCCCATCGCCCAGACGCTGCTCGACTATCTCCTGCCGACCATCTCCGAGCTTCCAGCCGAGCTGATCCTCGACCACACGGTAACCCCGAACCCGAATACGCCGCTCGGAACGAAAGGCGCCGGCGAGGTCGGGTGCATCGGCGTCCCGCCGGCGGTCGTGAACGCCGTCGCGGACGCCCTCGAGCTCGAGCTCGAGGACGCGTCCGTCCTGCGCATGCCATTGACGCCCGAGACCGTGTGGCGGGCTATGAGACAACAGCAATCGCGGGGCCGGGAAGGCATCCGCGGCGAGATCAAGGAGGACGAGTGAAACCGAGAGTGTTCGTTGTTCAACCGATCATGGAGGTTGCCGAGCAGGCCCTCCGTGAGCACGCGGAGGTCGAGGTCTTCCAGAGCGACCGGATGATCGGCCGCGACGAGTTGAAGGCCGGGTTGAAGCGCGCCGATTTCCTCTACACCCTCGGAGACACGCCGATCGACGCCGACATCCTCGATGCGAATCCCGACCTGAAGGGGATCGCCGCGATGACCATGATCACGAACGTGATCGACCTGGAAGCCGCAACCGAACGCGGGATCCCGGTTACGAACATCGACATGGTGATCGAGACGACAACCTGCGACCTGACGATGGCGCTCGTCCTCGGGCTCGCAACCCGCCTCGTCGAGGCCGACCGGTTCACCCGCGCGGGCCATTTCCACCAGGAGCAGTCGATGACGTTCCTCTGGAACTCGCTTCCGGGCAAGGTGTTCGGGCTCATCGGGATGGGAGCGATCGGCACCCAGATCGCGAAGCGCGCCCGCGCGTTCGAGCTCGAGGTCCTTTACACGAAGCGAAGCCGGCTTCCAGAGGGCGAGGAGCGCGAGCTCGGAGTCGGCTGGGTGGACGACATGGATGAGATCCTCACCCGCTCCGACTACGTCTGCCTGATGACCAAGTACACGCCGGAGACGCACTTGATGATCGGAGCGCGCGAGTTCGCCCTGATGAAGCCGAGCGCCTTCTTCATCAATACCGCGCGCGGGCGGATCGTCGACGAGGAGGCAATGCTCGCGGCCCTCCGGGAGGGTCGGATCGCGGGCGCCGGACTCGACGTCTACTGGACCGAGCCGCCGGTCGGCGAGCCGGCACCTCCGGAGGAGCTCTACGAGATGGACAACGTGATCCTGACGCCGCACATCGGCAGCGCAACCTGGGAGTCGCGCAACGAGATGTCCATGCTCGCGACCGAGAACATGATCGCGATGATCAAAGGCGAGACGCCGCCGAACCTGCAGAACCCGGAGGCTCTCGCCGTTCGCCAGTAGCCGGTTGCTAATCCACGACGGGCTGCTCGTCGACCGAGCGCCTGAGCGGCACGTCGTGGACGCCGACCAGGACGACGAAGAAGAGCAGCCCGGCGGCGCCTGCGGCCAGCAGGAACGCCGGGCGAAGCGCATGCTCGAGGTTGATGCGGACCGCCCGTGAGAGGTGATCGACGCCGGTGCCCTCGCTGACGCTCGCCGCGATCTTCGGCGGGAGATGCTGGTTCACGACCACGCCCATTACCGCCACCCCGAGCGTCGCCCCGAAGGCGCGGGAGGTCTGCGCGAGCGCCGTCGCGGCACCGACATCGGCTCTCGCGACCGCGTTCTGGATCGACATCGTGAAGACCTGCATCATCAGGCCGATCCCGATGCCGGCGACGAGCATGTCGAGCGCCGCCCGGGAGCTCGACGTCCCGATCGTCATGTGCCAGAGGAGGAGCGCACCGATCGTCAGGACGACCGGGCCGATGAGCGCGCTCGGGCGCATCCGGCCGCTGCGGGAGATCCACTGGCCGGTGAAGAAGCTGGCGGCGACGTCTCCCACGAGCAGCGGGATGAGCACCGCCCCCGAGGACGTCGCAGATGCTCCGATGACCGCCGTGACGAAGAGCGGCGCATACGCCATCACGCCGTACATGGTCATCGCGGCCAGAGCGATCGCCAGCAGGCAGGCGGCAACGGTGCCCGTGCGAACCAGCTGAAACGGCAGGATCGGCTCCTCCGCGCGCGCCTCGACGGCGACAAGCGCCACCGCGAGGGCCCCGAAGGCTGCGAACGCCCCGAGCACCTCGGGCGACCGCCAGCGGAATTCCTGCCCGCCCCATTCGAGACCGAGCAGCAGGCACGTGGTCGCTCCGGCGAGGAGAGCGGCGCCGGTGTAGTCGATCGGCCTCGCCGTCTTCGCCTCCCCCGCGGGCATCGTGACGAGCAGCACGGCGAGTGACACCAGCCCGAGCGGCACGTTGATCAGGAACACCCACCGCCAGCTCGCGTTGTCGACGATCAGGCCCCCGGCTAGCGGGCCCAGGATCGCGCCACCGACGAAGCCCGCCCCGAGCAGCCCCTGGTAGCGGCCTCGCTCCCGGATCGGGACGATCTCGCCGACTGTCGCGAGGGCGAGGGGGAAGAGCGCGCCGGCGCCGACGCCCTGAAGCCCGCGCGAGATCACGAGCTCCGGCATCGTCTGCGAGAGCCCGCAGAGCACCGAGGCCGCGATGAACGTCACGATCGCGAACACGAACAGCGGGCGGCGCCCGTAGACGTCCCCGAGCTTCCCGTACAGCGGGATCGTGACCGTCGCGGTCAGGAGATACGCCGTGAATGTCCACGCGTACTGGTCGATGCCGCCGATGTCGGAGACGATCTCGGGCAGGACGGTCGAGACGATCGTCTGGTCGACGGCGGCGAGCAGGAGGGCGATCGACAGCCCGCCGTAGATCGCGAGCACACGCCCCCTCGGAAGGGTGTAGCCGGGAGCGGTCTCGGAGAGCCTTGCGGCGACGCCCACGCGGGGCTAGCCGACGGGCGTTTGCGATGGGCTGGCGAGGCGCTCGTACAGGTCGGGTCGGCGCCACTGCGTCAGCAGGCCTGCCTTGACGGCGTGCGGCGCTCCCTGCCCATCGATGCCGGCGCGCAGCTGCCTCGGCCCCTCGAGGTCTACATCGACGTAGTAGGTGCCCGGTGCGGTCTCCTCCAGCACGACCTCCTCGGGCGTCGCGACCATCGCAAGACCACGCTCCTGGCCGTAGACGTTCTGCGTCGTCGCCACGACCGCCAGGTTCTCGATCGCGCGCGCCCAGATGAGGGTCCGCCACGTCTCCCAGAGCCGTTGCTTGTCGTCGCCCGCAGGGATGAAGATCAACTCCGCGCCCTGGAGCGCGAGCGCCCGCGAGACCTCGGGCACGTAAACCTCGCTGCACATGGCGAGACCGACCACGCCGTGCTCGGTCTCGACCACTGGAAGCTCGTCGCCCGCGACATAATCGAAATCCCAGGTCCGCCCCCCGGCGTAGATCCACGGCCCCTCCGGGTGCGTGCGACGGTAGGCAAGAGCACGCTGCCCGTCCGGCCCCGCCAGGCAGATCAGGTTGTGGACGGCGCGGGGATCGTCATCGATCTGCTCGAGCGTCCCGTACACGACGTAGACCCCGTGGCGACCCGCAGCCTCGAGCAGCTCGGGCTCCGGGTCGAATCGAAGCGGCGTCGTCAACGGTCCGGGGTAGGTCTCGGGGAAGACGACGAAGTCGGCGCCGGCCGCCGACGCGGCGGCGATGTGCTCAACGGCATCGGCGACGTTGCGAGCGTCGTCCGGCGCACGGTGCGCAACGGGCTGGATGATCGCGAGCCTCATGTCGAGTAGAATCGTAGTCCCGGACGCATCGGGGCCCGTGCTGCGCGAATGCCGACGCCCGATGGGGCCGTCCGACCGGGGTCAGCGACCGCGCATCAGGTGGGTGACCCGCGCGGTCCACTCGAACCTGGTCGCCGTGGCAACCGTCTCCATCGCCTTCGCGTAGACCGACCCGGCGAGCAGCCGTTCCGCAGAAAGGCGGTCGGGCAGCTGGATGTCCATGATCCAGTCGTAGTCGCTCCTCAGCTGACCGACATTTGCGCCGGTTGCGACCGCGTCGATCTCACCGAGCTCGCCGAGCTCGCGCACGGCGTCGACGGCTCGGGCCTTCCCGGCCTCATCGATCCCGTCGTCCCAGACGAACATCGCAACGTGCCGGACGTACCCGCGACGGGTCGGCCTGTCGCCCTCGTAGTACCAGTCGACTCGAGCGGTGAGCTCGTCCCACGACACCGACTCGTTGAAGGTCGATGCGGCACCGTGTGTCGTGTCGGCGCTGTAGGCCTCGTGCCCGGACCAGTCGTCGAAGTCGAGGTGGAGCGCAACGTCGAAGTCGCTCTCGGGACCGGATGCCTGGCGACGCCACATCGGCGTCCGCGGCACCTCACGGAGGTCGCGTGAGCCCCCGAAGATGTCCTCGCCGTAGTCGCCGTGACGCACCATCGGACACTCGGTCCCGAGGAACGCGAGGCCCTTCAGCATCTCGAGCCGCAGATCGGGGCCGGTCGTGTCACGAAGCGTCCAGAGAACGGAATGGCGGAGCACCGGCCTAGCCTAACGAGCGCGCTCTACTCGTGATCAAGGGCCATCTCGGGCAGGCATCTCCTGTACGCGATTTGCAATACCGGGTGCGCAATGCTTGACGGTGGCCTCGGCGGACGTCGATTATCGTGGGCCTTGGGATCAAAGGTCGGAAGACGAGAGGGGTCAAACCACGAGCTGGACCTCTGACGTCGTACCGACCACGTTGATCCCGATGAGGCACTCACTCCAACCGGCCGGCGACGCTGCCCGCCGACGATGGCGATGCCGCCAAGGAAACGACAGCTGCACTTGGGCTGGCGTGACTGACGTTTACCCCCGACGATCGTCTGACTAGATCAATGCCACATGAGGAGCGACCCATGAGTGAAGACAAGAGCGTCCCGGCCGACGGTCGGGACCGGGCATCTGGAACGGAAACGACGCCGATGACTCGCGGGCGGTTTCTCGCCGGCGGTGTCGCCATCGTCGGTGGTCTGGCCTTGGGGACCGACGCTCTCGCGGGCGTCACAGTGCGCGACCGGCTGACTGCGGCCGATCTCGCGCGTGCGGCCGCGGCGCCGAAACGAGGCGGAACCTTGACAGTCGGGAGCATCGGCAGCACCGGCGACTCTCTCGACCCGAACCTGGAGCTCAGCAACATGGAGCTTCAGCGCAACTTCAACTTCTACGACACCCTCACGTACTTCCCCCACAATGGCTTCAACCTCCAGTACGGCCTCGCGGAATCGATCGAGCTGACGAAAGGGGCGACCGTCGCAACCGTCCGCCTGCGCAAGGGCGTTGAATGGCACAACGGCAAGTCGCTGAGCGCAGACGATCTCATCTTCTCGATCAACCGGGTCATCGCGCCAAACGCCCCGCATGCGGGGCTCCTGAAGACGATCGACCCGAAGGGCCTCAAGAAGATCGACTCCCGGACGGTCCAGATCGGCCTGAACCAGCCCGACGCGATCTTCGCAGATCGTTGGTACGTCCCGCAGCTGTCAATCCTGCCGGTTGGATGGAACGCGAAGAGCCCGGTCGGCACCGGGCCGTTCAAGTTCAAGAGCTTCACCCCCGGCCAGCGGAGCGTGTTCGTCCGCAACCCGAACTACTGGATGTCCGGCAAGCCCTATCTCGACGAGCTCGTGATCATCGACCTGGCCGATCCGACTGCCCAGATCAATGCCCTGCTCAGCGGTCAGGTCGACGCAATCGACTCGGTCCCGCTCAACGAGACGGCAGCGATCAGTGGACGCTCGAACCTCAAGCTGCTCGAGGCGAACGGCGGCTACTTCCAGCCGATCGTCATGCGGGTCGACGTGAAGCCCTTCAACGACCCTCGCGTTCGCGACGCGATGCGGCTTATCGTCGACCGCAACCAAATGCTCGCGCAGGCCTACAACGGCAACGCCTCGATCGGCAACGACATGCCTTCACACGGGGACCCCTCGTACCCGCAAGGGCTGCCACAGCGCCAGCAAGACATCGCGAAGGCAAAGTCGCTTCTGAAAGCCGCCGGCCATTCGGATCTGAGACTGACGATGGTGACCGCAAACGAGGACTACGGCCTCGTCCCGGGAGCCGAGGTCTTTGCCCAGAACGCCAAGGACGCGGGCGTCACGATCAACATCAGCGTTCTTCAGCCGTCCGTCTGGGACCCGAAGTTCTCTCAGTGGCCGTTCACCCAGGGCTACTGGGGCAACAAGCCCTTCGGGATCATGTTCTCACTGCTCTACGCCCCCGGCGGCATCTTCAACGAGACGCACTTCAACGATCCCGTGGCGAACAAGATCTTTGCGGAGGCGCTCAAGGATACGAACACGGCATCCCGCAACGAGAAGCTGCAGCAGATCGAGAGGATCCTCTACCAGCGTGGCGGGCACATCATCCACTCGTTCCGGAAGACCGTCGACGCCTACAGCTCCAAGTTCACGGGATTCACCCCTGACCTCTCAACTGGGTGGAGCCTCGGGCAGTATCGGTATAAGGAGGTCTCGCTCGCGTAGATCTCCGACGAGGACGCCGATGGGCCGATGCAGCTGATCAGCGGGAGAGAACGATGGTAACCCTGGTCGCACGACGGCTGGCGGTTGGCGTGCTCATCGTCTGGCTCGCGTCGATCCTCGTCTTCCTGGCGACCCAGCTCCTTCCCGGCGATGCTGCCGGGTCGTTGCTGGGTCGCCAGTCCACTCCAGGAGCACTGGCGCTGCTGCGTAAGCAACTCCACCTCAACGAGCCTCCGGTGACGCAGTACTGGCACTGGCTGAGCGACATGGTGACGTTGAACTGGGGGAAGTCCCTCACCTCGGAGAGCACGGTCTACGCGATCGTCTCGCGAGGCGTCGAGAACACCGTCCTCGTGATGGTGCTCGTGACGCTGATCGCCACCCCACTCGCAATCTTCCTCGGCGTGATCAGCGCCCTCCGCAGCGAGGGCGTCCTCGACCACGTCATCTCGGTGTTCGTCCTCGTGCTCGTGGCGCTCCCCGCGTTCGTGATCGCCGTGACCCTGATCTTCCTGCTCGCGACGACCGTCTTCCAGGTGTTTCCAGCCACGTCGGTCGCCGACCCGACCCGGTCGATGTTCTCCCAGCTGAACATCCTCATCCTGCCGGTGCTGACGCTCACGCTGGCCGTTGTCTCCTACCCGCTGCGCATGGTCCGCGCAAGCATGATGGAGGTGATGCAGAGCGACTACGTTCTGCTGGCGCAACTGCACGGGCTGTCGCGCCGGCGGGTCGTCTTCCGGCATGCGCTCCCGAATGCCGTGGCGACGACGATCCAGGCGACTGCGCTGAACCTCGTCTTCCTGGCTGGCGGCGTGGTCGTCGTGGAGTCGGTGTTCTCGTACCCGGGCCTCGGCTACGCGCTCGTCCAGGCCGTCAACGAGCGCGACATCCCGGTCATCCAGACCTCGGTGGTGCTGCTCGCCGCCTTCTACGTGACCGTCAACATCCTCGCTGACATCGGGGTGATCCTGGTGACGCCTCGGCTGCGCGTCAGCGCCCGCAAGGGCTCCGACCGGCCGCGGGTCCCGTTGACGTCCGAGGTCGTCGCGACCACCGAGCCGCTGCCATGACGCAGGGCGCACTCGACGAGAACGCGAAGCTCAAGGGCGCGCTCCGGGAGGCGCTCGACTCGACGCGGACCCGCGTCGGTCTGGCGCTTGCCGGCTCCGTGATCGGGCTGGCCCTGATCGGGCCCTACCTGGCGCCGCACAGTACGACGGAGTTCGTCGGCGCGCCCTTCGCCCCGCCGTCGTCCAAGGTGCCGTTCGGCACCGACAGCGTCGGCCACGACGTCCTCAGCAGATTCCTTGCCGGGGGGCAGAATGTGCTCTTGCTGGCGATCCTCGCGACCGTGATCACGATCGTCGGCGGGACGCTCGTCGCCCTCGTCGCCGGGTACAGCGTCCGGGCGGGCGACGAGGTGCTGATGCGAGGGATGGATCTCCTGCTCGCCTTCCCGCCGATCGTGCTCGCGCTCATGTGCGTCTCGGTCGTCGGGCCCGCCGCCTGGCTGATCGTGCTCGTGGTCGGGATCTCGCAACTGCCGCAGACGGCGCGCGTCGTTCGCGCCGCGGTCGTACAGGTACGCGATCTCGACTTCGTCAAGTACGCCGAGGCCGTCGGGCTCCCCAGGCGAAGGATCCTGCGCGAGCAGATGCTCCCGAACGTCACGGCGCCCCTGATGGTCGAGATCGGGATCCGGCTGACGTTCGCGATCGGCCTGATCGCGAGCCTCGACTACCTCGGCCTCGGCGTTCAGCCGCCGAAAGCGGACTGGGGCCTGATGATCCAGGAGAACCAGTCCGGGCTGATCGTGACCTACTGGCCGGTGCTGATCCCCGTTCTCGCGATCGCGGTGCTCACGATCGGGACGAACCTCGTCACCGACGGGATCGCCCGCTCCGTCAGCGGCATCGACCGGAAGGTCGACGCATGAGCGGCGCTTCGACGGGCGAGCCCGTCGTTCGCGTTCCGGACCTGCGGGTGATCGTTCCTGGCTCGCACACTATCGTCGACGGGGTCGAGTTCGAGCTGCAGCCCGGCGAGGTGCTGGGACTCGTCGGCGAGTCCGGCTCGGGGAAGACAACGGTCGCGCTCGCGCTCCTCGGCTACGCGCGCAAGGGGATGGAGCTGCACGGATCGGCGTTCGTGGACGGAATCGACGTGATCGCGGCGTCGGAGGCCGTGCGGCAGGACTTTCGCGGGCGTGTCATCTCGTACGTGCCCCAGGACCCCAGCGCATCGCTGAACCCGGCGCTCAGGATCGGCTCGCAGCTGCGCGACCGGCTGCGCGCCCACGACCGGGCGGGGCTCGACCCCGACCAGCGCATCGCCGACGTGCTCGAGCGGATGCACCTGCCGACCTCCCGGGAGTTCCTTCGCCGCTACCCGCATCAGCTCTCCGGAGGCCAGGTTCAGCGCGTCTGCATCGCGCTTGCCGTGCTCTGCCGGCCCAAGGTGATCGTCCTCGACGAGCCGACAACCGGTCTCGACGTGATGACGCAGGCGCGCGTCCTCGAGCTCGTGAGCAGCGTGATCGTCGCCGAGAACACGGCGGCCGTGTACGTGACACATGACCTGGCGGTCGTTGCCGGGCTCGCGGACCGGATTGCGGTCATGTACTCAGGGCTCTTCATGGAGGAAGCGGCCGCCGAGACGCTGCTGCGCGAGCCGCTCCATCCGTACACGCGCCGCCTCGTCCAGTCGACGCCGAGCCTGCACGCCCGCACGGCGCTCGTCGGGATCAGCGGCTCCCCTCTCAATCCGAAGGACCGCAAGGACGCATGCCCGTTCGCACCGCGCTGCGACTATGCAACCCCGGTTTGTATCGAGCGGATGCCCACTCTCCAGGCGCTCCCGGAAGGGCATCGGGTGCGCTGCGCCCGGGTCGGAGAGCTCGCGGAAGCGATCGCGCCGGTGAGCGCCACCGGAACGAACGGCATCTGGAGCTCGCATTCGGCTGACGACGACACGGCGCTCGTCGGCATCCGGTCGCTGTGTGCCTTCTACGGCTCGAACGAGGTGCTCCACAGTGTCGAGCTCTCGATCCGGGAGGGCGAGTGCCTGGCGCTCGTCGGCGAGTCGGGCAGCGGCAAGACCACGCTGGGACGCTGCATCAGCGGCCTGCACAGCGGCAGCGCGACCGGGGAGATGCACTTCGCGGGCTCCGTGATCTCGCTCGACCCGGGGCAGCGGACGAAGGACGTCCGCCGCTCGATTCAATACGTCTTCCAGAGCCCGTATGCCTCGCTCAACCCTCGCCAGCGGATCGGAAAGTCGATCGCGATGCCGCTCGAGATCTTCGGGCTGGGCGGCGAGCGCCCGCGCGAGCGCGTGCGTGAGCTGCTCGCGCGCGTGAACCTCGATCCCGCCTACGAGGGGCGGTACCCCTCGCAGCTGTCCGGCGGCGAGCGCCAGCGCGTCGCGATCGCACGAGCGCTGGCCGCCGAGCCGAAGGTGCTCGTCTGCGACGAGGTCACCTCGGCGCTCGACGTCTCGACGCAGGCCTCGATCCTCGAGCTGCTCGGACAGCTCCGGCGCGAGATGAACCTGACCATCCTCTTCATCACCCACCACCTGCCGCTCGTGCGGGCGATCGCGGACCGGGCTGTGATCATGCGCGACGGCGCCGTGATCGAGGAGGGCTCCGCCGAGTCGCTGCTCGACAACCCGCAGGACGTCTACACACGCGAGCTGATCAGCTCGACTCCGGCCCTCAGCTAGCCAGCTGTGTCGAATCACGCCAAGGGGCTGCTGATCGTCGGGATCGGCGTCCTCGCGATCAGCCCGGACGCGCTGATCGTCCGCCTCGTGCAGATGGAGCCGCTCGCGATCGCGTTCTGGCGGAGCCTCCTGATGGCGGTCGGCTTTCTCGGCGTCGCGCTCTTCAGCTACCGCGGCGAGACAGTGCCGCGTTTCCGGGCGATGGGACGCCTGGGGCTCGCGGTCGCCGGCTTCAGCGCCTGCAGCGGCGTCCTTTTCGTGCTCGCCGTCACTCACACGGCCGTGTCGAACACACTCGTCATCCTCGCAGCCTCGCCGGTCTTCGCAGCGGTCCTGAGCTCGCTCTTCCTCGGCGACCGGATCAGCCCGGCGACCTGGGCTGCCTCGCTATTGGTCCTGTTCGGCGTGGCGATCATCTTCCGCGGGAGCCTGGACGGCTCCGGGATCGAGGGCGACCTGGCGGCGCTCGCGGCCTCGCTCAGCACGGCCGGGATGCTCGTCATTCTTCGCCATCATCCCGGAGGCGACCCGGTGCCGGGGCTCGCGCTTGGCGGCCTCGCGGGCGCGCTCCTCGTCGCGCCCGGCGTCGGCCGGTTCGAGCCGTCGGCCCACGACCTCGCGCTGCTCATGCTGCTCGGGCTCGTCCTCCTGCCAATCGCGATCGGCCTGATCACCCGCGGGCCTGCCTACCTCCCCGCACCCGAGGTCGGGCTGATGACGCTGCTCGAGACGATCCTCGGCCCACTGTGGGTATGGCTCGTGATCGGGTCGCAGCCCAACCGGAGCTCGCTCCTCGCCGGTGCGCTGATTGTCTCGGTCCTCGCCGTCCATTCCACCCTCGCGCTCCGCGCAGAGGAGCGGATCCCGCCTCGCGCGGCGGAGACCTCCGCGTGATCCGGCACACCGCGCTCTTCGTCTGGGCCGAGGACGCCACCGGCGAGGACAGGGTCCGGGCCAAGGACGGCGTCGCCTACTGCTATTTCGGGAGCGACGTCCTGACGCTCGACTTCGGCGAGCACATCGGCCCGGCGGCGAGCAGGTTCGGGTTCTCGTTGCAGCACGACCATCGCGATCGCGCCGCTTGGGAAGCCTACAACGAGAACGCTGCGCACCATCGCGCCGGGGCGTTCCTCAAGTCGATCACGCAGCCGGAGCTCGCGGCGCGGGTCGACTGGGTCTACGAGGGGCGCGCATCGATCCGGGGGGCGGTGCGCCACCTCGCGCTCTACCGCTGGGACGGCGCCGCCGGGGAGCGCCAGAAGTTGGAGGCCAGGGCCGCCGTGGCAGGCCTCCGAGATCTCTGCCCAACCGTGCGCGCGCTCGAGACCGGCACCGACCTCGGCTGGTACCCGCCGAACTACGACTGGATCGTCGAGGCCCACTTCGACGGACCTCGAGGGGCTGGCCGAGTTCATGCAACACCCCGTACGAGTCGAGGTCGACGCGGTCGTCGCCAGCGCGACCCGGGCGGAGCTCACGGCCTGCGTGCAGTACCGGATGCTCTCGGGCTAGCCGAAGATCGCCGCGGTGTTCCCGCGCAGGATGGCCGCGCGCTCCTCAGCCGAGAGCACCGGGGAGCCCTCGATCCTGCGGACCGGGTCGTCGACGTCCATCGGTGCGGGCCAGTCGGTGCCGAACACCATCCGGTCGATCCCGACGTTGTCGATCAGGAAGCGCAGGTGCGTGTCCTTGAAGACGACCGTGTCGTAGTAGAAGCGTTTGGCATACGTGCTCGGCGGGCCCTGGGTGCGCCCGCGTGAGTCCGGGAACTTCTCCCAGCCCTTGTCCATGCGGTCGAGCGCGTAGGGGATGTAGCCGCCGCCGTGGGCGAAGCAGAACTTGATGCTCGGGAAGTCATCGACGACACCCCCGTACACAAGGGCGCCAAAGGTGAGCGTGCGATCCACCAGGTTGCCGACGGAGTTGCCCAGGAAATAGCTCGTCGTGCGATAGGTCACGATCGTCGGGTGGAACTGATGGAAGAGGACGAAAGCCCCGAGCTCGTCGGCCGCCGCCCAGAAGTCGCGGAACACGCTCGTGGTCGTAGGTGAGGCCGTTGACGTGGTCGTTGACCATGACCCCCTTCAGGCCGAGCTCGCCCATCGCCCGCTGCAGCTCGGCAATCGCCAGCTCGGGCGCCTGCATCGGGAGCGTCCCGATGGCCATGAACCGATCGGAGTTTCCACGCACGAGCTCGGCGAGCTCGTCGTTGCAGTCGCGCGCGATCGCCGCCGTGACTGACGCGGCACGGTCGTACTGGTAGAAGACGTCGGTCGAGGAGACGAGCTGGATGTCGATCCCGAGGGCGTCCATCTCCTCGAGGCGCCGGTCGGGGAGCCAGCGGTTCTTGAGATTGTCGAGCTCGCCGTCGGCCGGCGACATCTCGTGCCAGAGCTCGCCGGCCAGCACGGTGCGCTGGAAGCACTGCGGCGTGACATGGCAGTGCACGTCGATGACCGGTGCCTGAGGCCCGCTCATAGGCCGCGCATGACGTGCGAGATTCGCGCCGTCCACTCGTACTGCGTTGCGGGGATCACTGCTGCCATCGCCTCCTTGTAGTTGTCGCCGCTCACGAGGCTCTCGGCCGCGTCACGGTCTCTCACGTGTACGTCCAGCAGCCAGTCATAGTCGGTCGCGAGCAGCGGGACGTTGTGTCCGACCGTCACGCGTTCGACCTCCGGCGCTTCGGACAGGGCCTCGACTGCGGCCGTCGCGGCCGACTTCCCGCTCTCCGTCGCACCGGGCCGCCAGAGGAAGAGCGCGCAGTGGCGGACGTGGCCGGGAGCGATCGACGGCGGTCCGTCGTACCAGTAGTTGATCCGCGCCGTCAGATCGCCCACGTTGACCGAGGCGTTGTAGGCCCCGACCTCACCGTGAGTCCCGTCGCTGTTGTAGGCGTCGAAGCCTTCGTCGTCGTCGAAGTCGAGGTGGAGAGCGACGTCGTGGTGGCTCGCCGGGCCCTCCTGCTGGGCGCGCCAGACGGGTGTGCGCAGCCACGGCTTGACACCCCACCTCGAGGCCGAGCCGCCGAGGACGTCCGGGCCGAAGTCGAGAGCGCGAACGCTGGGGCACTCGAACCGCAGGTAGGCGAGACCCTTCAGCATCGCCAGGTGCTGCTCGTCGGTCGTCGCGTCGCGGTGAAGGAAGAGGGCGGTGTGTCGCAGCACGTACGCGGACGCTACCGAGCGGCCCTTCGCCGCGAGGTGTGCGCCCATGAGCGTGCGTGATCGACCGTTGCGCCCGCCTGCTGGCCGTGAGAGCGATGCCCTGCGTCCGCTATGTTGGCCGCGATGCCAGTGGGCGAACGGCTTCGCGGCAAGGTCGCGTTCGTCACCGGTGGCAACACGGGAATCGGCGCCGCGGTCAGCAGGCGCCTCGCAGAGGAGGGCGCGTCGGTCGTGGTTGCCTACAGGGACGAGCCGGCCGAGGCCGAGCGGCTGGTGAGCGAGCTTGCGACACCCGGAGTCGCGGTGGCCTGCGACGTGACCGATGCGGGCGCCGTGGGCGAGGCGATCGACCGCGCGTCCACGGCACTCGGCCCTGTGACGGTTCTCGTGAACAACGCCGCAATCCTGCGGCGCACCCCATTCGTCGAGATCGGCGAGGCAGAGTGGGACGAGGTCGTTCGCGTGGCGCTCTACGGAGCTTTCCACTGCTGCCGCGCGGCCGTTCCCGGAATGATCTCGGCCGGCTCAGGGCTCGATCGTCAGCATCGGCTCCGAGCTGACGACGCTCGGCGGCGAGCTCCAGTCGCACTACGTGGCCGCGAAGTCCGGCGTGATCGGGCTCACCCGCGCCCTCGCCTACGAGCTCGGCCCACTGGGCATTCGCGCCAACATCGTCGCCCCCGGGCCGACCGAGACGAGCATGCTCTCAACCGAGCTCCCGGAGAGCTTTCTCGAGAGCGTGCCCCTCCGGAGGCTGGGACGGCCCGAGGACATCGCCGGGGCGGTGGCGTTTCTCGCAGGCGACGAAGCCTCCTGGGTGACAGGCCAGGTCGTCGGCGTCAACGGCGGGCTGGCGATGGCGTGATGCTGAGACGCAGCGTCCTCTTCGTCTTCCGGGACAGCGCCACGAGCGACGAGCGCGCGGGGTTGCTGCACGGGCTCTCGTTCCTCGGGCTCGAGGTGCCGTCCGTCGCTGCCGGCGACTACGGCGATGACATTGCAGGCGGATCGAAGCGGCTGCTCGAGATACCGCCGTGGAAGCGGACGCCTCGCTTCCACGCTCGCGGTGAGGGCCCGCCGAGCAACTACGACGTCGCGCTCCACCTCGACTTCGACGACGAGGCCGCCCTCGCGGCCTACCTCGGCCATCCCGCCAGGCTCGACGTGCACCAGTCCGCCTCGGCGTTGACCGTCGGCGATCTGACCGCGCGGGTCGACTGGCGCTACGACGGCGACTCCCTGAACAACCGCGGCCACTACCGCCACACCGCGATGCACGTCTGGCGCGACGATGCCGACGAGGAGGAGCGCTCGCGCGCCCTCGAGGCCGTCAGGTCTCTCTCGACCGCAGCCGGGGTCAAGTCGGTCGAGGCAGGCGAGAGCCTGAGCGTCCAGGCAGCCGACTTCGACTGGATCCTGGACGTTCAACTGGCCGACGAAGGCGCGGCGCACGCGTTCCTCGCCGGCGAGGCCTACCGCGAGATGATCGAGGTCGTCGGCGGGGCGACGAAGGACGAATGGACGGCGCGGGTCACCCATCTGATGCGCGGCACTTGAGCCGACCGCCCGATCCGCTCCTGCTCGAGGAGATGACCTGGCCCGAGGCGGAGGACGCAGCGGCGCGCGGCCTGCCGGTCGTCGTGCCGGTCGGCGCAACCGAGCAGCACGGCCCCCACCTGCCGCTCAACACCGACTGCCTGATCCCGGTCGGGATCGCCCGCGAGGTCGCGAAGACGCTGCCGCTGGTGATCGCCCCGCCGATCCGGTTCGGCGCCAAGTCGAGGCCCCTGAGCGGCGGCGGCGAGAGCTTCCCGGGCACCGTCTCGCTCTCGGGCCACACGCTGATCGACACGCTCCGCGAGGTGCTCTCCGCGCTCGCCCGGTCGGGTTTCACCCGCCTCTGCCTGCAGAACTGGCACTTCGAGAACTCGGGGTTCCTCTGGGAGGCCGCCGACCTGACAGCCAGGGACCACCCGGAGGTGCGAATCGTCGTGCTCGACCGGCCGTTGCCCGAGTTCACGTCCGAGCAGCTCGCCGAGCTCTTCCCGGCCGGCTTCCCGGGCTGGAACGTCGAGCACGCCGCGAGCATGGAGACCTCGCTGATGCTCGCACTCCACCCTGAGCTCGTGCGGCACGACCGGATCGCCGACGACGCCGCCGAGCGGCGCCCGACCTGGGAGGTCGTGCCGGCTCCGCCCGAGATCGTCGCTCCCAGCGGCGTCCTCTGGCGCCCTTCCGAGGGCACGGCCGAGATCGGCCTGCTCTATCTGCGCGCCGCCGCCGAGCGCCTCGAGACCGCGCTGCGCACCGAGTTCGGCCTCCTCTAAGTGGCTAGCCGGAGGGAACAACCGGCAGAAGCAGCGAGGACGGCGTCCCGGGGCCGGTGTGGATCGTCGTTCGGCCCCCGAACAGGTCGTTCGGCCGGTCGGTCGGGTCGCTGTGCAGGTAGGGGCCCGAGCCGCGCAGCGGAACCCTGAAGTTGGCAAGACGAATGCCCTCCTCGCGCTCGAAGTCCCGGCCCTGGATCAGCAGACCGAGCCGGTAGCCCGCCGGGGACGATCACGCTGAGCGGCCAGATCTCGACGTCGAGGCGCTCCATCTCGCCGGGCACGAGCGGCTGCACCTCGTCGTGAGCGTGGTAGGGGCGGTACGGCTCGCTCCGCCCGGGGTCGAGCTTGCGGTGCGACGCGCGCAGCCACCCCTTGCCGAGAGGCGTCCCGGGATCGTTCGACCCCTGGAAGACGACCTCGCGTCCCTGTTCGTCGTACAGCCGGAGGATCGCGAAGACGTCCGCGTCGGTCGTCGACGAAGAGAGATGGACGGTCAAGGCCGCCGGCCCCGTCAGCTCGGTCTCGCTCTCGAACGGGGCAGTGAGGAACTCGACGCCATCACCGAGGGCGTCGAAGGACACGGAGCCCTCGCCGTGGGGCGCGTCGTGCTCGAGCGTCCGACCGGCGTCCAGGTAGACGGTAGTCCAGTCTGTCCGCGCGAGCGGCCACTCGGACTCGCCGCGCTGCACGAAGGTGCCGTCGACGCGCGGGACGTTGAGCAGCACACGCGGTTGCGAAACCTCCCAGCCGTTCTCCTCGTCCTTGAGGAAGCGGTCGAAGAAGCGCTGCTGCAACGCAACGCCGGCTTGCGTCGAGAACGACGCCCAGTGCTCGCCGCCGTGGAGCTCCAGCCACTTGTCCGGCGACGCGGCGTTCACGAAACCCTCGACGTTCCCGCGAAGGTGCAGAGCCTGCCCGCCCCAGGCACCCGCGGTGAGGAGGGGAACAGTCACCTTCTCCCAGTTGGGTGAGCGCTCACGATGCCAGTCGTCGTCGAGCGGGTGGGCGCAGACGTCTGCGTAGAAGTCGGCGCGGTTCTCAGCCAGCTCCTCCTCCGTGAGCGTCTCCGGCCCGCAGACCGTCTCGTCGGTGAACGCGCTGACCGGGCCGCGGTCGCCGACGCCGTGCTGCACGTTCGTGACCTGCATCGCGTACCAGTTCCCCCAGTTGATGCAGCGAATCCCGCCGTGGTAGGTCGTGTCGCGGTAGAAGTCGGCCGCTCCTTCCCACACGCAGATCGCGGCAAGGTGCGGGGGCTGCAGCGACGCCACCTGCCACTGGTTCATCGCGTAGTAGGAGATCCCGCACATGCCGATCCGGCCGTTGCACCACGGCTGGGCAGCCGCCCACTCGATGCAGTCGTAGATGTCCTGCGTCTCCCGCATCGACCACGGGTCGAGGAAGCCCGGGGACCGGCCCGCTCCGCGAGAATCGACGCGCACGCAGGCGTAGCCCGCCGGCACGAACCGCTCGGGATCGACCGCCTCCCAGTTCTGGTACGCGTTGGCCGACCCCTCGAGCACATCGGGGTGCTTGGTGGTGAGGATCCGCCACTGGTCCGGGTAGCCGTCCTGGTAGGCGAGGCCCTTCCCGTACGGCCCGTACGTGAGGATCGCCGGGACGCGTCCCTCGCTGTCCGGGCGGAAGACGTCGGCCCGCAGCACGAGCCCGTCGTCGACGGGGACCTCGACGTCCCACTCGATGATCATCGGGTTACGCGGCGACGGGCGTGCTCGCCCAGCGCTCGACCGCCGGCTTGAGGATCGCCTTCGCGGCCTCGACCGACTTGTCGCCCTCCGGAAGGAAGGCGTAGAGCGAGACCAGGGCGAAGGCTTCGACCTTGCCGGTCGCGAAGATCCGATCCAGGGCGGCGACAACTTGCTCGACGTTCGGCCCTCCCGGTTCCTGGGCCATGTGCGCGGGGATCAGATCGCGGTCCAGGATGTCGAGATCGATGTGGACGTAGAGCAGGTCGGTCTCGGCCGCAAGCCGGTCGACGGCAGGGCCGAGCTCGGGCGAGTCGATGCCGACCACGGTGATGTCGCTCGCCCCGACCACGACCGACTCCTCCTCGCCGAGATGGCGTACGTCGACCATCACGATCTGGTCGGTCGTCAGCGGTACCTCGATCCCGCTTCCCTCGCGCCAGGCGGGAAGGCAGAAACCGGCCACGGTCGAGACCGGCATCGCGCCGAGCAGGCCGTCCGCCTGCGTCTTCGGCGTGTTGAAATCGCCGTGAGCATCGATCCAGACGAGCCCGATCTTGGTCATCTGACCGTAGCCCCTGCTTGAGCCCGCCGACCATCCCGGGCACGCACGTGCAGTTGCCGCCGACCATCATCACCTTCTTGCCCGCGCGCACGCCCTCCGCGACCGCGCCCGCGATCCGGCCGCCGAGCAGGGCGACGTCGGCTACCGGGTCGTCCTCGACCGTCTCCTCGAGGTCGATCCTCGCCTGCGCGAAGGTGAGCTCCCCGTCGACGGGATCGTAGATCCCGGCCTCCCGGAAGAGCTCCCACTCCGGGGCGTTGTTGACGCGCGGAAGCGTCCGGCGGCCGTACAGGTAGGCGATCGGGATCTCGACGACATGCAGGTCCATTGCGCTCCTCCGTGACTGGTGGAGCGAGCGTAACGGCTCGACCGTGCACGCCCGTCGCTGGAGCTATCGATATCTATGATCGGCGTCCGTGCCCGGCTTACGCCACCCAGAGCCTGTGCAGGAGGGCGACGGTGTCGCGATCGTGTCGACGTCGTCGCCTGTGCGGCCCGACGATCTCGAGCGCCTCGTCGCGTACTTCGAACGCCGCGGGCATCCCGTCAAGGTCGCGCCGCACACGCGCGCAGCGACTGGATATATCGCCGGACCGGCCGCGGACCGCGCCGCCGACCTCATGCAGGCCTTCGTCGATCCAGACATCCAGCTCGTCATGCCCGCCGAGGGCGGCGAGGGTGCCGCGAACCTGCTCGAGCTGCTTGACTTCGACCTGATCGGAGAGAGCGGAAAGGTGTTCGTCGGGCTCTCGGACACCTCGATCCTCGCCAACGCGATCGCGACCCGCGCCGGCCTCGCCGCCCTGCACGGGCCGACCGGCCATAGCTTCTCGCAGATCGAGGTCGAGCCATACACCGAGGAGTGGTTCTGGCGAATCGTCTCCGGCCCTGTCGCCGGCCAGGAGGTTGCCGGCAACACCTGGCGGGTCCCGCACGGGGGGGGTCAGGTCGTCTCGGGCCACGTCGTCGGCGGGCATCTGCGGACGATTCGCACGCTCGTCGGCACCCCGTGGATGCCGGATCTCCGCGGCGCGATCTTCGTCGTCGAGGAGGTCGACGTCACCTGGGCCCAGATCGACAGCGCCCTCACCCATCTGCGGCTCGCCGGGGTATTCGACGACATCTCCGCGCTCCTCATCGGCGCGCCTCGCGACTGCGTCTCGGGCGATTCCCCCGACGGAAGCTGGGATGAGCTGATCTTGCGGGCCTCGGGCGTCTCCTGCCCGGTCGTGACCGACGCCGAGCTCGGTCACACGGCGCGGAAGTTCGGGCTCGGGATCGGGTGCCGGGTCGAGCTTGACCTCGCGGGACAGCAGCCGCTCCTGCGTTACGCCGAGGATTTCGTCTCGGCCTGACCCCACCGCACGAGCGCCGGACGGAGGATCGCGAGCGCGGCGGCGACCGACTTGTCTCCCTCGGCGGCCACCGCGTAGAGCGACACGAGCGCGAACGCGCCAACCCGGCCCGTATCGAACATCGGCTCGAGCGCCGCGATCACCTGCTCCACGGTCGGCCCGCCGGGCTCCCGAGCGTAGTGCGCCGGCACGAGTGCCGGATCGAGAACGTCGAGGTCGACGTGAACGTAGAGCAGGTCGGTGGCGTCGGCGAGCCGCTCAATGGCTGGGCGGAGCTCCGGTGAGTCGATGGCCGCAACCGTGATCGCGCTCGCTTCGACGATCGTCCGCTCCGACTCGCTCATCCGCCGGACATCGACCATCAGGATCCGGTCGGCCGGGATCGGCGCCTCGATCCCGGCGGCGCGGCGCCACCGGGGCTGACAGAACCCGGCGACCGCTGCGACGGGCATGCCCCCGAGCAGGCCGTCGCTGCTCGTCTTCGGCGTGTTGAAGTCGGCGTGCGCGTCGATCCAGACGAGCCCGATCCGTGTCTGCGGACCGTGCGCCTGCTGTAGCCCGCCGACCATTGCGGGAACGCTCGTGCAGTTCCCTCCGACAAGCAGCGGCTTCCGTCCGGACCGGACACCGCCCGCCACGGCGGTAGCGATCCGGCTCCCGAGCAATGAGATGTCCGCAATCGGATCGTCCTCGACGACCTCGTCGAAGCCGAGTGAGGCCTGCGCGATGCTCACGTCGCCGCCTGCGGCCGAGTAGATGCCCGACTCCCGATACGCCTCCCATTCCGGGGTCGTGAGCATCCGCGGCCCGGGACGGCCGTAACGGTAGGCGACCTGCACCTCGACGACCTGCAGGTCGATCACGGCACCACCGGTAGGAGCAGAGATGACGGGTGCTCGGGGCCGGTGTGGATCGTCGTCCGCCCCCCGAAGAGCTCCGGCGGACGGTCGTCCGGGTCGTCGTGGAGGTAAGGCCCCGACCCGCGCAGCGCGACCGCGAAGTTCGCGAGGCGGGCCGAATCCGCCCGCTCGAAGTCTCGGCCCTGGATCCGCAACGCGATTCGGTAGCCCGGCGGCAGGATCACGCTCAGCGGCCAGATCTCGACCTCGAGCTCGTAGATCTCTCCGGGCTCGAGCGGCTCCTCCCGGTCGTGCCGGTGGTAGGGACGAGCCTCGGTCGAGAGCGCCTCGTCGAGTCGGCGATGCGAGGCCCGCAGCCATCCCTTGCCGAGCGCGGAGCGAGGATCGTTCGAGCCTTGAAAGGTGATCTCACGCCCACCAGGGTCGTAGACACGCAAGACGAGGAACAGGTCGGCGTCCGCGGTCGTGCTGGAGACGAAGAGCTTCGCCGAGGATGGGCCTGTGAGCTCCGTCTCCACGGCCATAGGATCGGCGAGAAGCTCGACGCCGTCTCCAAGCGCGTCGAGCTCGAGCGCGCCGGCTGCATCCGGAAGCTCCCCCAGACCGTCGCCGAGGTAGAGCCGAGTCCAGCGGGTCCGACGGATCGGCCAGTCCTCCTCACCGCGGTCGACGAACGTCTCGTCGGTGCGCTGTACCCGCAGCCGGACGCGTGGATGGTCGGGCCAGGAGGCCGCGTCGCCCTTGAGGAACCGGTCGAAGAACCGCCGCTGGAGCTCGACACCGCGAGCCGTGTAGAAGCTCGCCCAGTGCTCGCCGCCGTGGAGCTCAAGCCAACGATCGGCAGAGGCGGCGCGCACGAAGCCCTCGACGTTGCCGCGCAGGTGCATCGCCTGGCCGCCCCAGGCGCCGGCAGAGAGGAACGGGACCTGCACGCGCGACCAGTCGGCCGAGAGCGCCCGGTGCCAGCGGTCGTCGAGCGGATGCGCGGAGATATTCGCATAGACGTCCGTGCGGTTCGCGGCAAGCTCCTCGGCGGAGAGCGTCTCCGGACCGCACACGAGCTCGCCCGTGACCCGGCTTCGCGGCCCCCGCTCGCCGACGCCGTGCTGCACCGTCTTCACCTGCCGCTCGAACCAGTTGCGGCGGTTCACGCACCGGATCCCGCCGTGGTAACAAGCGTCCCGGTAGAAGTCGGCCGCCCCCTCCCAGACGCAGATCGCGGCCAGCTGAGGAGGCTGGAGCGCCGCGGCGCGCCACTGGTTCATCGCGTAATACGAGATCCCGCACATCCCGACCAGGCCGCTGCACCAGAGCTGAGCTGCCACCCAGGCGATGCACGCTTCGATGTCCCTTGCCTCACGCGTCGACCAGGGATCGAGGAAGCCGGGCGAGCGGCCGGCGCCCCGCGAGTCGATCCGCACGCACGCATAGCCGTGCGGGACGAACCGTTCGGGGTCGACGGTCTCCCAGTTGGCGTAGAGGTTCGTCGAACCGTCGATTGCATCCGGATACCGCCCGGCCAGGTTCTCCCACTGATCGGGATAGCCGTCCTGGAAGGCGAGGCCCTTGCCGTACAGGCCGTAGCTGAGGATCGCGGGGCACGGCTCAGCGTCAGGAGGGCGGAAGATGTCGGCCCGCAGCACGACCCCGTCGTCCATCTCGACCGCGACGTCCCAGGAGACGATCATGTCGTTTCTCAGTTCTTCCCCCACCGCGCTCACCGCGTGATTGAAACATGAGCATCGTCGATCCCTCCAGGTGCGGCGGCTCCTGAGTGCGAAGATCGCTGCGGTAACCGCAGTCGACCTCTGGAGGAGCCGTGACAGTTGGATGGGGAATCGTCTCGACCGCAGGAATCGCCGACGAGTCAATCGCGCCGGCGTTCGCCGAGCTCGACGACGCCGAGCTCGTCGGCGTAACGAGCCGCGACCTCGGGCGGGCGCAGGAGTTCGCGGGCAGGCATGGCGCCCGGCTCGCGACCACGAGCCTCGACGAATTGCTCGCCGACCCGGAGGTCGACGCCGTCTACATCGCCACGCCGAACGGTGCTCACGCGGCCGAGGTCCAGGCTGCGGCCGCCGCAGGGAAGCACGTCTTCTGCGAGAAGCCGCTTGCGACGAGCGTCGAGGAGGCAGAGGCCGCCGTCGAAGCGTGCCTTGCCGCGGGCGTGAAGCTGGGCGTCAACTTCCAGACCCGCCACTACCCGCCGACCGTGCAGATCCGTGAGGTCGTTCAGAGCGGGTCGCTCGGCGACGTGCTCGTCGCAGAATGCGTCATCGCCCCGGGGCGCATGCCGCTCAAGGGATGGCGGACCGACCAGGCGCTCGCCGGGCTCGGCACGATGAACAACCTCGGCGTCCACGCCTACGACTTCGTCCGCTACGTCCTGGGCTCAGAAGTGGTCGAGGCAACTGCGCTGCTCGACACCGGTCGGCGCGATGAGCTCGAGACGATCGCGCTCGCGGTGCTCCGGTTCGAGAACGGCACCCTCGCATACGTGATCGCTTCGCAGGCGGCGCCGCACTTCCGGGCCGACGTCGCGTTCTACGGCACCGAAGGGCGTCTCGTCGGCCGCTCGGTCACGCGCCCGGACAAGGAAGGCGAGCTGTCGATCGTGATCGGCGACGACGAGCAGGTCACGCCTACCAGCACCACCGGGGGATTCACGAATGCCGTCGCTGCGTTCCAGGCCGCCGTCGTCAACGACGTTGAGCCGAACCCCTCTGGCCTCGACGGGTTGCGGAGCGTCGACCTCACCGATGCCCTCGCTCGCTCGGCACGCGAGGGACGCACGGTCGAGGTCCGGAGCCGGTAGTCGAGGAGGAGCCGCTAGTCGAGGAGGAGCCGCTCGTCCCAGGGCGCCCGGTCGAGGGCGCGGCCGCCGTCGGCTGTCACGAGGATGGTGTCCTCGAGCCGTACGCCGGCTCCTCCGCGCACACCGGGAATCCAGACGAGCGGCTCGACCGCGAACGTCATTCCCTCCTGGAGGACGACCGTCTCGGCACCCGGGAGATCCTCTCCGATGTAGGGCGGCTCGTTGGCGCCGATGCCGACGCCGTGACCGATGAAGAGGCTGATGAAGTTCTCGGCGAAGCCTCGGGCGCCCGCCGCCTCCCGGACCGCCAGCGCGACGTCGTCGTTCGTCGCCCCCGCCCGCATCGCCGCCGTTGCCGCGGCCAGGCCCTCGTAGACAGCCGTGTAGACCTCCTGCTGGCGCCGACTCGGCGTTCCGCAGATCACGGTCCGGCCGATGTCGCCGAAGTACCCCGACCACTGGGCCCCGATGTCGATGAAGACGACGTCTCCGTTGCGGATGATCTTGTCGGACGGGATCCGGTTCGGGGGCGCCATGTGCTCGCCCGAGGCGACGAACGGCGTCGTCACATGGGAGAGCTCGCCACCGAGCCGGTAGAGCTCGTGCATCGCCGCGGCGACCACATCGGTTTCGCGGACGCCCGGCCGGATCGCCCGGATCGCGACCTCGAGCACGGCCTCAGCGATCGCGCAGGCCTCTTCCATCAACGCGATCTCCTCGGGGAGCTTGATCAGTCGCGCGCGTTGCATCGGCGCGTCGCCGTCGGCCAGCGTCACACCCGAGGCGAGATCGCGGAGCGCCTCGACCTGGCAGTAAGCGCCCTCGTCGAGGCCGAGCTTGACGACTCCGTGCCGCTCGAGCAGCGGCGCAATCGTGTGTTCCACCGCGCCCCGCACGAGACCGACCGCCTCCATGATCGGCACGGCATGGATCTCCTCGATCCACGGCATCACGACCCGCGCCCGCTGCACCTCGCCCCCCGAGGCGAGCAGTACCGGCGGACCCTCCGCCGGCAGCAGGCACCCGTTGAGCAGCGTCGACTTGCCGGCGATCAGCTGCGCCCGTAGACCGGTGAGGTAGCGGACGTTCTCGTCCTTCCAGAGCAAGAGTGCGTCGAGCCCCGCAGCTTTCATCTCGGCCCGGGCTCGCTCGACGCGCACCTCGCGCAGCTCGTACGGGTCCGGCCGGTGCTCGTAGTCGACCCGGAATTGCCCGTGTGCGAAAGTGCCGAGATCGGTGCGTGACGGCCGCATCGGGGGGCGATTCAAGCACACACTAGGATCGGTGCGCATGAAAGGCCTCCGGATCAGCCGCTGGGGAGGCCCCCTCGAGCCGTTCGAGGCCGCCGATCCGATGCCCGGCCCGCAGGAGCTGCAGGTTCGAGTCGAGGCGTGCGGGATCGGCCTCACGGTCGTCAACTACTCGAGTGGGCAGTACACCACCCGGCCGCTCGAGCGGCCGATCGTTCCCGGCCACGAGCTCGTCGGCCGTGTCACCGCTGTCGGAGCGCAGGCGGACGAGCGCTGGCTCGGGGCGCGCGTCACCGCGCACTTCTACCTCTTCTGTGGCGAGTGCGCCCTTTGCGCCGGCGGGTACGAGCCCCTGTGCGAGCACTCGGCCGGCACGATCGGAACTGCACGCGACGGCGGCTACGCCGAGATCGCCCTCATTCCGGAGCGCAACGCCGTCGCGCTTCCGGAGAGCCTCGATCCCGTCGAGGCCACGGTGATCGCCGATGCCGTCGCGACCCCGGTTCACATCGGGCACCTCGCTGAGATCCGGCCCGGCGACCGCGTGGCCGTGATCGGCGCGGGCGGGGGCGTCGGCGTCCACATGGCTCAAGTCGCGCGGATGCTGGGCGCCGAGGTCGCGGGCTTGGACGTCGTCGAGGCCAAGCTCGCGTTCCTTGAGGAGGAGCTCGGCGTTTCGGCAGTCGACTCGTCCGACTTCGGCTCGATCTCACTCCCGGCCGGGTTCGCCGACCGAGCCGACGTGATCGTTGACTTCGTCGGGAGCGCCGGTAGCGGCGAATGGGCGCTCGACCGGCTCGCCCCCAATGGCAGGCTCGTGCTCGTGAACACCTTCTTCGACCGCGTGCTTCCGGTCGACCCACGACGGCTCGTCGAGGCGCAGTCCAGGGTGCTGGGCTCCCGCTATGCGTCGCGCCGAGAGATCGCCGCCGCTGCCGCCCTTGTCGCCGCCGGACAGGTCATCCCGGTGATCGGGAGCCGGGTCGGGCTCGACGGCGTCGAGGGTGTGCACGGTGCGCTGCTGCGCGGCGAGCTCCTCGGCCGCGGCGCTCTGATTTTCGCCCAGTAGGGCGCATTCAGAGAAAAGATTGAGCGATCATCCGTCGTGCTCGGGGTCGCCGTAGTATCGGCTTTGATCCGACTTTCCCTAGAAGAACCACCAGAGAGGAGCCGCGAAGGATGGGAGTAGCCACGCCGCATAGCCTGACGGAGACAGGGAAGGGACTGGACCTCTCGTTCCTCGGGAAGCCGCACGAGCACGACCCGCGGCGCGTCTACAGCACGACGGCGACCGACTGGCAGGCGCGGGTCGACTTCGACCGGCTGCGCCGCGACCGACTCGCGCGGGCGCGGATGAAGATGGAGAAGCACGATCTCGGCGCGCTCGTCTGCTTCGTCGGTGAGAACGTCCGCTACCTGACCGGCGTCTTCCAGGGGAACTGGAAGAACAACATCTTCATCCGGTACGCCGTGCTGCCGCGCGGCGGTGAGCCGATCCTGTTCGAGACCGCGGGCTCGGACCTCGAGTGCGCGAAGATCGACGCGCCCTGGCTGAACGGCAACATCCGGCCGGCGATCACGTGGAAGTGGGCCGAGACGGCCGAGCAGATGATGTCGGACCGGATGGTCGCAGTCGATCGTCGACGTCGCTGCGGGAGAACGGGGTCGAGAACGAGCGCGATCGGGATCGACATCGCACGATCCGAGCTCGCGCTGCGGCGTTCGAGCGGGCCGGGCATCAACACGACGAGCGCCTGGCCGGCGATGTCGGCGCGCGCGCGTGGTCAAGACGCCCGACGAGATCGAGTGCCTGAAGATCTCGAGCGCGTTCGGCGACGCGTCGTTCTGGAAGATCGAGAACGAGTGGCTGAAGCCGGGCGTCCGTGAGAGCGACATCACCGCCGAGGTGAACAAGTACCTGTACGAGAACGGCTTCGACTTCGTCTACGACATCATCGTCGCCTCGGGCGGCAACACCAGCCCGTACCGGCGCTGGCACACCGACAAGATGATCCGGCTCGGGCGACCTGGTGATCATCGACCAGAACGCGATCGGCCCGGGCGGCTACTTCGTCGACTTCGTCCGCTGCTTCAAGGTCGGCGGCAAGTGGACGCCGAAGGAGAAGGATCTCTACAAGGAGTGCTACGAGTCGATGTACGCCGCGATCGAGATGATGAAGGCCGGCAACACGACCGCCGACGTCGCCGCCAAGTTCCCGAAGTACGCCGACGACGAGTACGGGACGGTCACGCTGCAGCAGTTCGCCCACTCGATCGGGCTCTCGCTGTACGAGGGGATGTGGATCTCGCGCGCGTACTCGCTCGACTACCCGGTCGAGCTCGAGGAGAACATGTACTTCGCCTGCGAGACCTTCGCCGGCCATCCCGGGCTCGAGCAGACCGTCCGGCTCGAGGAGAACCTGCTCGTGACCAAGGACGGCCCGGTCATCTTCACCAAGTACCCGTTCGACGAGGAGGCCCTCAGCTAGCCGTGGGCGCCCGCGTCCTCGTCACCGACCACGTCGGCACGGACCTCGAGATAGAGCGCTCAGTGCTCGCACCGCTCGACGCCGAGATCGTCGTTGCGCCGGACACCGACCCCGGTACGCTCGCGGAGCTGGCGCGGACAGCCGACGCGATCCTCGTCTGCTACGCAACGCTCGACCGCAGCGTGATCGAGGCCGCGGCAGAGGCCGGCGTGCAGGTGATTTCGCGCTCGGGTATCGGGATCGACAACATCGACATCGCCGCCGCGACGGACAACGGCATCCTCGTCACGTACCAGCCGGACTACTGCCTCGACGAAGTCGCTGACCACACGTTCGCGCTTCTCCTCGCGAGCGCCCGCGGCGTCGTCGAGGCTTCGCGGTTGGTGCGCGAGGGCGCGTGGTCGGTGCCGTCGGACAGCATCCACTTGCTCCGCGGCAGGCAGTTGACGCTCGTCGGTCTCGGCCGCATAGGGATGAAGGTCGCGGAGCGGGCGCTCCCGTTCGGGTTGCGCGTCGTCGCGTACGACCCGTACGTGAGCGAGCCGCCCGTCGGGGTCGAGCTAGTCGGATCCCTCACGGAGGCTCTTGCCGGCGCCGACCTCGTCTCGCTGCACGTGCCTATGAGTGACGAGAACCGGCACCTCATCCGCGAAGAGACGATCGCGATGATGCTGCGCGCGCCCGTACTCGCGAACACGTCGCGCGGAGGGCTCGTCGACCTCGACGCGGCCCTCGCTGCGCTCGAGGACGGCCGCCTGGCCGGCGTCGCGCTCGACGTGACCGATCCCGAGCCCTTGCCGAACGACCATCCTCTCCGCACGCATCCGAGAGCGATCGTCACCCCTCACATGGCCTACTTCTCCGTCGAGGCGCAGGCCGAGCTGAAGCGGCGGTCGGCGGACGAGATCCTGCGCGCGCTGTCGGGCGAGCCGCCTCTCTCGCCGGTGAACGCGGCGAGCCTCGCCGGCGCCGCCCGCTGAGCTCGCGTTGTCCGGGGCGCTCTACTCCGACCTCGCCGGCAAGGCCGCGTTCGTCACCGGCGGCTCCAAGGGCATCGGGGCCGCCACGTGCCGCCTGCTCGCGGAGAACCGCGTCAAGGTTGCCGTTGTCGCGCGCGGGGTCGAGGCGGCGGGAGCCCTTGTAGAGGAGCTCCGCGCCGGCGGCGCCGAAGCGGTGGCGCTCGCCGCCGACTGTGCCGAACCGGATCAGGTCGAGGCCGCGCGGCACGAGGCCGAGGCCCGGCTCGGGCCGGTCGACCTACTGGTGCCGTTCGCGGGTGGGTTCGAGAACTTCACGCCCCTCGCGGAGATGACGGTGGATGAGTGGCGGGAGGTCGTCGAGGCGAACCTAACCTCGACGTTCGTGACGGTGCGTGCGTTCCTTCCAGGCATGATCGAGCGCACCAGCGGCTCGATCGTGACCATGTCGTCGATCTCGGCGCGCTACCTCGACAAGCTGACGCAGGCCGCGTACGCGGCGGCGAAGGCCGGCGTGATCATGTTCACCAGGCATCTGGCGATCGAGGCCGGCCCCTACGGGATCCGGGCGAATTGCGTCGCGCCTGGGACGACCATGTCCGAGCGGATCGAGCGTGTGATGAGCCCGGAGGCGATCGAGTACACCACGGGGCTCTCGCCGCTGCGTCGCATGGGCACCCCGGAGGACACCGCACACGCCACTGTGTTCCTGCTCTCCGGCGCCGCCTCGTGGCTGACCGGCGTCACGATCGACGTCAACGGGGGACGGGTCATGCTCTGAGCGTGGTGCGCCCGTGGTCGATGTGCGTGACCCGGGCCGTCCCGCTCACTTCGACGCTGGCCGCCACGGCGTTCGAGAACTCGTGGTAGACGTCGCCGGTCAGGAACGCTCTCGCGGCGCCCTCGTCTGCGAGCTCGACGTCGAGAATCCAGTCGGAGGCACGCGGGTCGTCCCCCGAGTCCACCACTGCGACGGCCGAGAGAACACCCTCAGTCGCGGAAAGCGCTTCAGCCGCGGCAAGGACACTCAGGTCCGCGCCACCGCTCCACGTGAACGCCTCGCAGTGCCGCACGCCATCCGGGTTCACCCGAGGAGGCCCGTCATAGCGCCAGTCGATCCGTGCCGTCGAACCCTCGACCGACAGCGACGCGTTGAATGCCGAGACCTCGACGTGTGCGGGATGTGCGACGTAGGCCCTGTATCCATCCGGGTCGTCGAAATCGAGGTGCAGCGCGACGTCGCATGTGCCGCCCGTATCCCGGAGCGCGCTCCCATAGTCACCGCCGCGGACGGTCGGGCACTCCTCGAACAGAGACTCGAGACCGCGCAGCATCTCGTCCTGCTGCTCCGGTGTGGTCGTCTCGCGCAGGAGGAACAGCGCGGTGTGCCTGAACATTAGGCGGCAGCGGGCAGCTTGGCTTCGAGCCCGTACAGGCGAGTCGGGTTCGTGTCCGCGATCTCGGTCGCCGTCTGCTCTCCTGCGACCGCTACGAGCTCGTTCCACGGATCTGGTGTCGCCATGTCGCATGGGAGATCGGTGCCCATGAGCATGTTCTCGACGCCGACCTGATCGATCAGGAACGCGAGCGCGTTGCGGTCGTGGGTGAGGCAGTCGAAGCGGATCCGGCCGAAGTAGTCGCGCGGGTCCTCGGGCGTCCCCGGTGGGTACGGCCTCACCGTGCGCGCGTGCCGGAGCCTGCCCTGCTGGTAGGCGACGTAGCCTCCCGAGTGGACGATCACGATAGTCAGGTCGGGGTGCCGGTCGAGCAGGCCGGACATGATCAGCCGCTCGGCGGCGATCGTCGTCTCGTACATGTTCCCGATCACGTTCTGCAGGTGGAAGCCGGGATAGCCGGGGTGCGGGTGCTGGTAGGCCGGATGAATCATCACCGGTAGGCGGAGGCCTTCCGCGGCCGCCCAGAAGGACTCGAAGCTCGGGTCGTCCAGCCGGGCAGCGCCGGTGCTGGTTCCGATCTCGACCCCGACGCAACCGGCGCGCTTCTGCTCGGCGAGCACCGCAGCGGCACGGACAGGATCCTGAAGTGGCACGGTGGCCATCCACCAGAGCCTGTCGGGACGCCGGGCGCACATCGACCGCAGGCCGTCGTTGATCACATCGCTCAGAGCGGCACCCGCGCCCGCGTCGACCTCGTAGTAGAAGAACGGCGGATCGACCGAGATGACGGCGCCGTCGAGATCATGGGCCTCCAGGTTCGCCACCTTCGCGTCGGCATCACAGAACTCGGGCTCGAGCTCGTACTCGCCTTCGGCGCCGCCGGTCATGTGGCGCTCGCCGGTGATGGTGATGCCGAACTGGGGCTCGGAGGCGAAGAACTCGAGCACCGCCTCCGGTACCGCGTGGTTGTGAACGTCGAGCTTCATCGCGTCCGATACTAGGGTCAGGCGCCAGCGCGAAGGATGATCGACCGATCAGAGCTGAACATGCGTGAGCTCGACCTGGGCCCAGGCTCCCGGCGTCGGTGGCCCGGCGGACGCGAGCACGGTGGGTGGGGAGCCGTGCTCGACGACAATCGCCCAGAGCGTGTACCCGTCGCCACCCGCACCCCCGACCTTGCAGACCGGCACGCTGCGATCCTCAAGGATCCGGCAGAGTTCGGCGGACAATCCGGAAGCCCGGCTGAGCGAGTCCGCGATGAACGCGTCGCGCGCCAGCGAGTTCTCGTCCACGGCGGTCCCCACCGTGTCGGTGCTGGCGATCGGATGGTTCGTGTGCCATACCGGGTTGCCCGAGCGGCGCGCCTCGACGACCGACCGGCCCGAGCACTCGAGCGAGACGATGCCGTCGGGCCCGCAGACCAGGTAGTGCTGGCCGGTGGCGTGCGGCACGTTCAGGGCGAACGATCGAGCTTCGCCGACCGTCCCCATCGAGAGCAGGTGCGGGACGACGCATGAGACGGGGACACCGGTAAGAGAGGCCTCAAGCTGGTAGAGCGCGTTGCACCAGACCGCGACGCCGGCATCGTTGACTCCGCAGAGCGCAGGGATGCCGGCGATCGTGAAGGCGAGGGTCGTCAGTCCGGTCTCAGCCTGGGTGGCCCGCAGGAGGACGCGGAGATCGGCGAACCAGGCCGGTGTGTCCATCGTCTGGCCCGAGATCGGCCTCGCATCAGCGCCGCTGCGAAGGCCGAGACTGCTGCATCGGCCGGCGGATCCAAAGACCTGCCGCTCGTCGGCCAGGTTGAGGTCGAAGATCGCTGCGAACGGGCGGTTCGCGCCCTGTGCGATACCGCGCAGTTCCTCGACACTCCCGGGCGCCCACCGCTCGGCGGCTTCGAGGTACATCGCTCGGTCGCCGAGATCCTCCGACCCGGGAGAGAGACCGGTGTGCTGCCCGAAGAGATCCAGCGATCGTTCGACCTGTTCGCGGAGGGCCTCGCCGTGGGCCTTGCCGCGCTCTCGTGAAGTCCCCGAGAGGTCGAGCAGCGGCTGCACCTCCGTCCCTAGGCCTCTCGCGAGGCCGCGATTACGGCCCTACGGATCCCCTCATAGCCCGTGCAGCGGCAGAGGTTCGAGGTCAGGAGCTCGCGCAGCCGCTCCTCGTCGTCGGCGATGCGCGAGTCGTTCTCGAGCGCGGCGTAGGCGAGCATGAGGAACCCCGGCGTGCAGTACCCGCATTGCAGCGCATTTTCGCGGGCGAAGGCCTCCTGGAGACGATGGAGGGTCCCGTCCGGGTGGGCGAGCCCTTCGACCGTCAGCACTTCCTCGCCGTCGCACTGCACAGCGAGAAGGAGACAGGAGCGCACGGCCTGGCCGCCGACTACCACCGTGCAGGCTCCGCACACGCCGTGCTCGCACGCAAGGTGAGTACCGGTCAGGCCCAGGTCTTCGCGCAGCGCGTCGCCGAGCGTGCGCCGCGGCTCCACCGATAGGCGCACCGGATGGCCGTTCACGCTGAGTTCGACGTTCACGCGTGCACCCGGGTCTCGGAGGCCTGCTCGAGTGCGCGCCGGACCATCACCTCGACCACATGTCGCCGATACTCGCTGCTGCAGTGCGCTTCGCTCATCGGTCGTGCCTCCTCGGCGGCCAAGGAGGCCGCGGCAGCCAGCGAGTCGGGGTGGGCTGGGGCGCCAGTCAGGCTCTTCTCCGCAGCGTGAGCACGAAGAGGCCTGTCGGCGCTTCCGGCGAGCCCGATCCGGGCCTGACGGACCGTGCCGGCCTCCATCTGCAGGACGACGACTGCGGCGACGACCGCGAAGCTCGCCTGTGTCCGCCGATACTCCGCGAAGCCGATCCCGGACGTCCGCGGAAGCACCGGGAACGTCACGTTGACGATGACCTCGTCGGGTCGCCGCGTAGTGGCGAACGGCCCTTCGAAGAACTCGGCGGCGCCGACTGAGCGGGCGCCTTCGGTGGAGACGAGCTCGAGCCTGGCCTCGAGCGCAACCGCGACGGCAGGCCACTCGGCCGCCGGATGTGCGTAGGCGAGACTGCCGACCATCGTCCCTCGGGTGCGGATCGGCGGGTGTGCGACGAAGCGGCTGACGCGGGCAAGCAGACGCTCGAGCGGGTCGTTCGACGACAGCTTTTCGAACCGGGCGTGCCGCGTGAGCGCACCCACCCGGAGGACATCGCGTGCGCGCTCGAACCCGGCGAGCTCGGCGATGCCGTTGATGTCGATGACGACCTCCGGACGGGCGCGGCGGTAGTTCAGCTCGAGCATGAGGCTCTGCCCTCCGGCAAGCACACAGGCGGCGTCCCGGCGCTCAGCCAGAAGCTCAACTACCTCACCGATCTCCGCCGGTCGACGGTACTCGAAGCTCGCCGGTTTCAAATCGGGTCAGGCCTCGACCCGTACCTCGTTGCGCAGTACGCCGATCCCCTCGATCTCCACCTCGACGACGTCGCCGTCACGAAGGGGAACCTTGGGGTCGCGAAACACGCCCACGCCCTCTGGCGTGCCGGTGAGGATCACGTCGCCCGGCTCCAGCGTAATTGCCTTCGAGATGTAGGCGATGAGAACGGGAATCGAGAAGATCAGCCTGCTCGTGCGCGAGTCCTGCAGGTCCGTACCGTTCAGGATCTGCCGGACCCGCACATCGGTCGGGTCGAAACCTGCTGCGTCGACGAGCGTCGGACCGACGGGGCAAAAACCGTCGAGGGCCTTGCCGCGGAACCACTGGCCGTCGCTGAACTGGATGTCGCGGGCGCTGACGTCGTTCGCGCAGGTGTAGGCCGCGACGACGTCCAGTGCGCTTGCCTCCGGCACACCCTTCGCGCGCTCGCCGATCACGACCGCGAGCTCGGCCTCCGCGTCGACGTGGCCGATGCCCGCAGGCAGCACCAGCGGTTCTCCGTCGCCGATCAGCGTGTTCGAGAACTTCCCGAACAGCAGCGGCGCCTTCGGCCTCTCGAAGTTCGTCTCGGCGGTGTGGTCGGCGTAGTTCAGGCCGACACACACGATCTTCGGGTCGCGCCGGCCGAATCGATCGGCCCACATCGAGCAGATATCTTCGTTCGTCACGACGCCAACCCGGATCGAGAAGTCACAACGTCGAGCTCTTCACCCTTCATCGGAGCGAGTCTAGACGTGGGGCTCATCTGCACCGGGCCACTCTCGATTAGCGTTAGGCGCGATGCGCTTGTCGCCGTCAGAGCAAGAGAAGCTGTTGTTGTCGGTCGCCGCGATGGTGGCCCGGGAACGGCTCGCGCGCGGGGTCAAGCTGAATCAGCCTGAGGCGGTCGCGCTGCTCTCGTGCTGGGTGCTCGAGGCCGCGCGCGACGGCGACCGCTCCGTCGAGCAGCTGATGCAGGCGGGACGTATGGTGCTCGGGCGCGGCGACGTGATGGAGGGCGTCCCCGAGCTCGTCGACGAGGTGCAGATCGAGGCGACGTTCCCCGACGGACGCAAGCTGGTGACGTTGCACCAGCCGATCCAGTGATTCCGGGCGAGCTCCGGTTGGCGCCGGGCGACGTCGAGCTGAACGCAGGCCGCGAGGTCGTGAGGCTCGTTGTCATGAACACCGGCGACCGCCCGGTGCAGGTCGGCTCGCACGTCCACTTCGCCCAGTCCAACCCGGCGCTCTCCTTCGACCGGACCTCCGCGCGCGGGTTCCGGCTCGACGTCCCCGCCGGCACGTCGGTGCGGTTCGAGCCCGGAGCCGAGATCGAGGTGGGCCTCGTCGCTCTCGCCGGAGCTCGGCGCGTACCGGGTCTGCGGCTGGACGGGAGCTTGCCTTGAGGATCTCGCGCGAGCGGTACGCCGCGCTCTACGGGCCGACGGTCGGCGACCAGATCCGCCTTGCCGACACCGACCTCTGGATCGAGGTCGAGCGCGACGAGTGCGCCGGCGGAGACGAGGCCGTGTTCGGCGGCGGCAAGACGATCCGCGAGTCGATGCTGCAGGGAACAACAACCAGAGCAGAGGGCGCGCCCGATCTCGTGATCACGAATGCGGTCGTGCTCGACCACTGGGGAATCGTCAAGTGCGACGTCGGCATCCGCGACGGACGGATCGTCGCCCTCGGCAAAGCCGGCAACCCCGACATCGCAGACGGCGTCGATCCCGCGCTCCGGATCGGCCCGAGCACAGAGATCCTCGCAGGCGAAGGCCGGATCCTGACCGCCGGCGGAATCGACTGCCACGTCCACTTCATCTGTCCGCAGATTGTCGACGAGGCGATCTCGTCGGGGATCACGACGCTGATCGGCGGCGGTACGGGCCCGTCCGAGGGGACGAAGGCGACGACCTGCACGCCGGGCGAGCACGCGCTCGCCGCGATGCTCGGAGCGATGGACGAGAGCCCGGTCAACGTGCTCCTCCTCGGCAAGGGCAACACCGTCTCGGCCGAGGCGCTCCACGAGCAGGTTCGCGGCGGTGCCGGTGGCTTCAAGCTGCACGAGGACTGGGGCTCGACCCCCGCCGCGATCGATGCCTGCCTCCGGGTCGCCGACGAGACCGGCGTTCAGGTCGCGATCCACACGGACACGCTGAACGAGACGGGCTTCCTCGAGTCGACGCTCGACGCGATCGGCGGCCGAGCGATTCACGCGTACCACACGGAAGGCGCGGGAGGCGGCCACGCCCCGGACATCATCCGGATCGCGTCATTCCCGAACGTCCTCCCGTCCTCCACCAACCCGACGCGACCGCACACCGTGAACACCGTCGCCGAGCACCTCGACATGCTCATGGTCTGCCACCACCTCAACCCTCGTGTTCCCGAGGATCTGGCGTTTGCCGAGAGCCGGATCCGCGCGACGACGATTGCGGCCGAGGACGTGCTCCACGATCTCGGGGCGATCTCGATGATCGGCTCCGACTCTCAGGCAATGGGTCGCGCCGGCGAGACGATCATCCGTACGTGGCAGACCGCCCACGCCATGAAGGCGCGCCTCGGTCGGCCCGAGGGCGAGCGCGCCGACAACTCGCGCGCACGGCGCTACGTCGCCAAGTACACGATCTGCCCGGCCGTGGCACACGGCCTCGACGCCGAGGTGGGGTCGGTCGAGGCCGGCAAGCTCGCCGATCTCGTGCTCTGGGATCCGCGGTTCTTCGGCGTCCGCCCGCACGTCGTCGTCAAGGGCGGCGCGATCGCGTGGGCGTCGGTCGGCGACGCGAATGCGTCGATCCCGACGCCGCAGCCCGTGCTCGGACGGCCGATGTTCGCAGGCTCGGGACGCGGTGCGGCCGAGGTCTCGCTCGCCTTCGTCGCGCCGGGCGCTCTCGACTCGGGGATCTCCGAGCGGCTCGGGTTGCGCCGGCGACTCGCCGCCGTCGCGAACACTCGCCGGATCGGCAAGGCCGATCTGCCGGAGAACACGGCCCTGCCGGATATCCGCGTGGAGCCGGACACCTTCCGGGTCTGGGTCGACGGCGAGGAGATCGAGCCGCGCCCTGCGGACGAGCTACCGATGGCCCAGCGATACTTCCTCTTCTGAGATGGTCTCGCTTCCGCTACTGCTGCTGACCGACTCCCGCTTTCCGGCGGGCGGGTACGGGCACTCGGGCGGGCTCGAGGCCGCCGTTGTAGACGGGCTCGGAGTCAACGGCGTGCCGCGGTTCCTGGCCGGGCGGCTCCACGGGGTCTCCGGGCCGGAGGCTCATCTCGCTGCCGCAGCGACCAGGGCGACGAGCCTCCACGAACTGCTTGCGCTCGACCTCGAGGCGACCGCGCGTTGCCCGAGCCCGCCCCTTAGGAAGGCTGCAAGCAGGTTGGGCGCGCAGCTGCTCCGCACCGCCGTCACCGTCTGGCCCGATGCGGCTCGGATCGAGCGCTACCGGGCCGCGAGTGTCTCGACGCCACGCCCTGTCGCTTTCGGGCTCGTGGCCGCCGTCGCGGGACTGAACGCCTACGACGCTGCTTTCGCCTATCTCTACGAGGAGGCCTCGTCGATCACGACGGCGGCCGTGCGATTGCTTCCGATCGACGGCGCCGCCGCGGCCCGGATGCTCGTCGAGACGGAGCTCGAGATCGAGCTGCTCGCTGCCGAGGCGGCGTCCGCAGAGCGTCTCCCCGGTGGCTTTGCGCCCGCTCTCGAGCTGGGGTCGCTCGCCCACGCCGGTCGGGAAGGGAGGCTCTTTGCCTCCTGAGCGCGCGCTCCGGATCGGGATTGGCGGGCCGGTTGGCTCGGGTAAGAGCTCGCTCGTCGCCGCCCTCTGTCGCGCGCTCGGCGCCGAGCTCGAGATAGGCGTCGTGACGAATGACATCTACACGTCCGAGGACGCGCTCTTCCTGCGCCGGACCGGTGTGCTTCCGCCCGAGCGCATCTTGGCGGTCGAGACCGGGGGTTGCCCTCACACGGCGATCCGCGACGACGTCTCGGCGAACCTCGAAGCGGTCGCTGAGCTCGAGCGGCAGAGCCGCCTCGAGCTCGTCTTGGTCGAGAGCGGTGGCGACAACCTCACCGCGATCTTCAGCCCTGCGCTCGCCGACGTCCAGATCTTCGTGATCGACGTGGCGGGTGGCGACGACATCCCGCGCAAGGGCGGGCCCGGCATCACCCGCAGCGACCTCCTCGTGATCAACAAGGAGGATCTCGCCGAGCTCGTCGACTCCGATCTCGGCCGGATGCGCACGGACGCGCGCGACAAGCGCGGGGCCCGGCCGGTGCAGTTCCTATCGCTCCGCCGCGACCCGCTGGCGGGCCCGGTTGCCGACTGGGTCCGCACTTGCGTCGAGCTCTTCCGGGCCGGAGAGCTTCCGCCGGCGGTCGAGGTGCATGACCATCACCACCAACACGATCACGCGCACTAGCCAGACAGGCAGCCTGCGCCTCCGCGTCGAGCGGCGCGGAGCGCGCTCGGCGCTCGTTCGGGCGGAAGGTCATGTGCCGTACGCGGCGCGGATCGTTCACAGCGACGGGGAGGTCGCTCGCGTCGTGCTCGTTCAGACCGTCGCCGGGCCGCTCGCGGGGGACAGGACCGAGATCGAGATCGAGGTGGGCGAACGAGCAGCACTCGAGCTGAAGGCCAACGCGGCGACGCTCGCGTTTCCGGCGGCAGTTCCCGCGCGCCAGAAGCTGCGGGCCCGGCTCGAGGCCGGCGGGCGACTTGCGTGGCTCCCGGAGCCGCTGATCCTCGCCGCGGGCTGCAACCTCGAGTCCAGCGTCGAGCTCGATCTGGAGGCGGGTGCGGCTGCACTGACGCGCGAGCTCGTCGTGCTCGGCCGTCACGGCGAGGAAGCGGGCCGTTACGAGTCCGAGCTGCGCTGCGAGCTCGAAGGGGGTCCGCTCCTCCACGAGGCAGTCCGGATCGACGGGCCGAGCTTGGCTCATACCTCACCGGCGATCCTCGGCAGGGCGGGTGCCTTCGTCTCGCTGGCGCTGCTTGGGATCGCACCCGAGGACCCGTGCGAGCCAGGCGAGCTGGAGCTGGATGGGCCTGGGCGCGTTCTTCGCGCGCTCGCCCCAGGCGTCTCATCTCTCCGGTCGGAGGTCGGGGTCGTCGAGGCCCGCTACCTGAGGGCTCTCACTCAGGATGACTACCCCGGCACGGGGCAGTTCGCGCGCCGGTAACCGGCTGGCACATGCAGATCGATAGACCATCGCGGATGCCTTAGATAGACGGTTTCTGCAGTTTCTTGGTTGGATAAGTGCTTCCGACAGTTTGGCTCAACCAAAACAACAATGAAAGAGCCCCGGCGCGCCGCGTGTTGAAAAGAGCCCCGGCTCTTGCACTCCATAGCTTTCGGGTTCGCGCGCTGTGTAAAGCGGAGGCAGGTCAGGGCCGGATTCTCCTGTCGCCGTGCACAACTTCTCTTCAGTGATTCGATCGCACAGAAGAGAAGCCCATACGGGACTCGAACTCCCTGCAATCGATGCCCAAGTCCTGGATGCGCTCGAGGAGCCCGTAGAGGTGTGACTGATCGACACCGAGCGGGGCGAGCTCGACCTCGTCGGGGAAGACGAGGCCGAGCGCCTTCACCGGCGCGATCGAGATCCGGGTCACCGTGGCCATCCTCCGAGAATAGGGGTTGGGAACCAGCGGGTTTCGACCGATGAAGACGCCGTGAGTGTCCTTGCAAGGTCACTCAGAGCTCCGCAGTGTCGCGCCGGAGGGCTTGCGGCAGGTGGCGAGCTGCGGGGCCGCCCACGGAATCGTGAAAAGGAGAGAGCATGAGACGCAAGCTCGCAATCGCGGTCGCAGCCGTAGCCCTCGTTGTCGGCGGAGCTGCGACCTACGCGTTCGCTGTCGGATCGTCGACGACGCAGACGATCAATGGGTGCGCTGGAGCGGACGGCAAGCTGACGATCGTCACCGCGCCGACCGACTGCAAGGGGAACGAGACCCCGCTCAGCTGGAACACGGTCGGGCCGACGGGCGCAACCGGCCCGACTGGAGCCTCCGGAGCGACGGGCCCGGGCGGCCCGGGGGGCGCGACCGGTCCGCAGGGGCCCGCTGGAAGCAGCGCCGCGAACCCCGACGCTGTCGTGGCCACGGTCCTCGTCCATGGGCAGCAGCAGGGCAACTTCAGCCAGTTGCCGATCGATGTCACGGCCGTCTCACACGAGATCGTCTCGCCGCGAGACCCAGCGACCGGCCTCCCGACCGGGAAGCGGCAGCACATGCCTCTCAGCCTCACGATGTCGTGGGGGCCGTCCACGCCGCGCTTCCTGAGCGCGCTCGTGAACAACGAGAACCTCAGCTCGTTCCGGCTCTCGCTCCTGCGCGATGGGCAGGAGATCGCGAGGATCGAGCTGGTGAACGCGAGCGTCTCGCATTACGAGCAGCACGGTTACGACGTCACGTTCCAATTCACGTACCAGAAGATCACCTGGACCTGGCTCGACCCAACCGTCGAGGCCTCGGACGACTGGGAGGCTCCTGTCTCCTAGGTCGAAGGTTCTACGGTCGCAACCCGGCCCGGCCGGGTTGCGACCGCCAGTCACCTCGCATTGGCGATGTCCGCTGCACGCGACCGCTGAACGGTTACTCGGCAGAGCATCGATGCGCTCGCCTTTGGAGATGGCGGCCTCTGGCTCGCCGACACGAGCGGCGACTCGCTCCTCGAGGTGAACCCGGTCGAGGGCTCCGTCGAGCGGACGGTCCAACTCGGTTTCCGTCCCACTGCGCTGAGCGCGGCAGGCGGCGCCCTCCAGGTGGCCGACTATGACACATAGAAAGCCCTGCTGTGGATACGGCTTCCGGTCTGGTGGCCGCAAAGGTGGACGAAGCCAGACGGGGGTTGTATGGTCGGTTGGTGCGCAAAACGAAGCGTGGCGCTACGGACGCGCTCGGGCGCGACAGGATGCGCCTCGAGCCTGAGAACGGAGAGCGAAACTCCGCGTCGGCGATCGGCAATCGAGCCCTCTCGAACCTGATCATGACTGGCTCGGTCAAACGCACGCCTCGTGGCCTCGAACGCTCGGCGGCTACCAGAGTCATCGCTCGTGATCCCAAGCCCCCGGCGCCCAAACAGCCAGATCCCCCGGCGGCCAAGAAGGTCGATTTTCCTGACGCCGACAAGGAACGGGCGCGGAGGATGGTCGTCGCCCCGCTACGGGCAGTCGCGGAGAAGCTTGATGCCGGCGAGAAAGCCGATATTGCATGGGCGCTCCGGCACCTCAAGCCCTTCCCGACCGCCTTTGACGGCGTCAACTGGCCGGATGACAACGCGACGATCAAGGCTGCGTACGCAGCCATCGAAGACTTCGACGTCACGCTGACAGTTCTCAAGAGCATGAAGCTCGACCATCGGCATGCGGTGGGGGCGGCGGTGCACCAGTGGCACAGCGCGAAGCAGTCGCTCGAGGAAACGAAGAGGGAAGTCAGGGCCGCGGTGAAGGCGAGCGAACGCGCCAAGGAGCCGGCGCGCCCCGGTGCGGAGTCCGACATCAATGCCCTCAGTGCGCTTGAACAGGAGATCGATGCCGTGTGCCAGGACCTCGTCAAGGCGCCGCATAGCCAGGAGGGCGTGATGGAAGTGGCGAAGACTGCCGGCGACATCCTCGGCCAGTTCGACACGGTTCAACCGGGCGAAGCCGGCGGCATCGTTGACCAGGCGAAGGACGCGTTCGAGCAAGGTCTCGCGACGATCGTGCCTCTTGCGGAAGGAAAGGCCGAAGCGATCAAGCAGGTTCAAAAGATGATCGTCGAGATGGCGAACAAGCTTGCCGCCGTCCTTGGCGACGCCCCTCCCGCAGGCGAACCGAACGCAGCCGACGACGATCCGCCCGTGCACGTCCCGCCTCCGGGCGCGCTCCCGCCGCCGAAGCCGCCCGGCAGCACGCCGCCGCCACCGCAGCCTCCCAAGGCGAAGTGACCGTGGCCGAGTCTCTCTAGGTCAGGTGGCGCGTGGACCGGCGCGCACCCGGTCGTAATGGGCCGCAAACGCTTCTAACGAGCCAGATCTCGCAGCACGCGAGCAAGGTTTCTAAACCGCGTGCACAAGTTCGATTCTTGTCGGCGGCATACCGCTGAATCCGGCTTGGAAAGCCGAATTCTCCTCCCACCGTACAACGAGATCGCATTCGGCCATCGGCGAGTGAACGAACAGAACGCGCGCTTCTGTACGACGCGCTGCTCGGGCCGATCACGTACGCGACGGAAGAGGATGACCGCGGTTTGGGTCGGAAGCGTGTCACGACACGGAGAAACGGACGAAGGCGACCTCATCGCGCCTAAGGCTGGTTAGCAGGGTGAGTGGAAGCGGAGGCTCGGGTCGGGCAAGCTCCCGTCATGGTGGCCTGTGTTTCCTGTGGCGCTGAGAACCCTGACGGTCAGAGTTATTGCGGCTCGTGCGCCGCGCCGCTCTCGGACACTGCGACGGCGGAGAAGCGGCGCAAGACGGTGACCGTCGTATTCTGCGACGTGGTCGGCTTCACAGCCTTGGCCGAGTCTCGAGACCCCGAGGCGCTCGAACTGCTGCTGGCCGCGTATTTCAGCGGGATGAAAGCGATTGTCGAGTCGTACGGGGGCACGGTGCAGAAATTCATTGGGGACGCGGTAGTCGCGGTGTTCGGGGTGCCGGTGGCACACGAGGACGACGCGTTGCGGGCGCTCCTGGCAGCGGTACAGATGCGGGAGTCCCTCCCGCAGTTCGGGATCGAGGGACGGATCGGTGTGAATACCGGTGAGATCGTGACCAGCACACACGGCACGATCGTGATGGGAGACGCCGTCAACGTGGCGGCAAGGTTTCAGCAGGCCGCCGCGCCCGGCGAGATTCTGCTTGGTCCGCAGACGTTCGCTCTGGCGCGCGGGGCGGCCACCGTCGAGGAGCTCGAGCCTCTGGAGCTGAAAGGGAAGTCCGCGCCCATGGCGGCGTTCAAGCTGGTCGCGGTCGGCCGAACGGCGGTGAGTCCGCTCGGCGATCGGTTCGTCGGCCGTGAAGCGGAGCTCGCGTTGCTCGGGGAGGCCTGGGAGCGTGCGCTCGCGGAGGGGCGATGCGAGCTGGTGACGATCGTGGGCGAGCCGGGGGTCGGGAAGTCGCGGCTCGTCGAGGAGCTGATCGCCGCCCTGCGGATGCACGCCGTCCGCGGTCACTGTTTGCCCTACGGGGAGGGGATTACCTTCTTTCCCGTCGTCGAGGTCGTAAAGCAACTCGGCACGCTCCCAGAGGATGCGACGGCTGCCGGCGCGCTCCGCTCACTGCTCGGGGAGCTCGATGCGCCCACGTCTGCCAACGAGATCGCGTGGGCGTTCCGGAGGCTGCTCGAGGAAGCCGCGCCGCTGCTCGTCGTGTTCGACGACATCCAGTGGGGCGCGGAGACCTTTCTCAACCTCGTCGAAAACCTCGCCCGCGTTTCGACTGGAGCCCCTCTGATGCTGCTGTGCGTCGCCAGGCCAGAGCTGGGCGAGCGGCGGCCGCAATGGCCCATGGCGCTCAAGCTCGAGCCGCTTCCTCCAGCCGAGGTCGAGGCGCTGCTTCCCGCGAGCGTGCCGGATTCATTGCGGGCACGGATCGCTCATGCCGCCGGCGGGAACCCGCTCTTCCTCACCGAGATGATCGCGGTTGCGGCCGGCGCAGGCGACGAAGTGGTCGTGCCGCCAACGCTGAAGGCGCTCCTCGCTGCGCGGCTCGACCAGCTGGAAGGCGCCGAACGGAGTGTGCTTCAGCGTGGCGCGGTCGAAGGCGAGCTCTTCCATCGCGGCGCCGTCCAGGCGCTCGCGCCGACCGAGACACAGCTGACCACACGACTCTCCTCGTTGATCAGCAAAGACTTGATCCGGTCCGATCGGCCGGTGTTTCCTACCGACGACGGCTTCCGCTTCTGCCACCTACTAATCCGCAATGCAGCATACGAGGCGCTCCCCAAGGCGACCCGCGCAGACCTCCACGAACAGTTCGCCCATTGGCTGGACGATCACGACGCAGAGCTCGTCGAACGCGACGAGATCGTTGGGTACCACCTCGAACAGGCCTACCGCTACCGCACCGAACTCGGCCCCCTCGATCCGGCGGCCCAGGCGCTTGCGGTTCGCGCCGCTGGCCGCCTTATCGCCGCAGGGCGACGCGCACGTGATCGGCTCGACCGCTTCGCCGCCATCTCGCTCCTCGAACGCGCAACCCATCTTGATCCGTCGGGTGGACTCGCCCTGCTACCCCAGATCGCAGAACTCCACTACATGGTCGGCGACTATCCAAGGGCGCTCGCGTTGCTCGACGAAGCGACCAAGACCGCCCATGAGTGCGGCGACAAGGCAACCGAAGCGGTCGCAGCCGTTGTACGGGCGTCGGCCGCTTCTCAGGCGGGCGACCCAACCGTGCCGTTCGAAACGGTGGTTGAGGTTGCAAGCCGAGCGACGGCGATTCTCGAGCAGGTAGGAAGCGACGAACAGCTCGCCCAGGTGCTCCACGACGCGGCAGCGTTTTGCGGTTTCCTCGGTCGCACGGACGAGGCCGCACATCTCTTCCAGTCCGGGATGGACCACGCCCGGTTGGCTGAAGACCACTACCGTGCCCGCGCCTGCCTCGGCGGATTGCTCGGCAGCAAGACATGGGGATCGACTCCCGTGAACGAGTTCTTTGCGTTCCTCAACGGTCTCCCAGCCGAACTGCAGCCCCTGATCTCAGGTTCGCGTTTTCACGTCGCACTTATGGCCGCCTACTCCGGGAACTTCGCCAAGGCTCACCATGAATACGCGGAAGCTCAGAGATTCGCGAGCCAGTTCGCGAACCCCTTCGTCGTCGCATCCCTAACGATGTTTCTCGGCATCATCGAGCTACTCGAGGACAACCCAATATCGGCTGAGCGCACACTCCGAGACGGGTACGAGCGACTCGACAAGCTCGGCGCCCTAAGCGCGCGCGTGACACATGCAACGCTTCTCGCCGAAGCTCTCTCTCGGCTTGATCGCGACGAGGATGCCCTCGAGATCCTCGATGTCGCAGATGAGATCGTCCAGGCCGACGACTTCGACGCTCAAGTGCGCTCAGGGTCAGTTCGCGCCCGGATCTCCGCACGGCAGGGACGGCTCGCCGAAGCCGACCGTCTCTCCTCCGTCGTACTCGAGACCATCGCCGCCACCGACGCAATCGTGCTTCACGGAGAGGCGCTCCTTAGCCGCGCGGAGGTCCTTCGAGCCTCGGGTTCAAACAAGGAAGCCGAGGCCGCGCTCCGCGAGGCGCTCAAATTGTTCGAGCAGAAGGAGAATGTCGTGCAGGCCGAGCAGACCCGAGCATTGCTCGAGGCCTCGTAACGGATCTGGCGAAGGGCTCCTTAATCCAGGTCGACGGTTCGAATCCTTCACGAACCGGCGGCCGGCAAGAGCCTGCCGCAGATCGCCGTCGACCTCAATACCGACCGAACCCAACCGCTCGCGGCACCCGCGAAGTCGTGGACCTCGTCCGTCCGCTCGGTCCTGGGCCAGCTCAGACCGGCGCCGACGTCTGCCGGTCGGTCACAAAGCGCGATAGTGCCGTAGACGCCGGCGAAAGCGACTACCGAACTGGCGACGCTGAGCCTCGGCTCGGACACTCGTCTCGAGACGCATCGCCGTAGTGAGTTGCGCTCGCAGCCCGTTCAAGAGGACGTCGAGGCCGGTGCGCTCGGACTGGAGTTGCGAAACGAGATCGTCGCGTGACCGACGCCCGAGTCGGATCTCGAAGAGCGCGTCGCGGATCTCATGCACTTGGGGTTCGAAGCGCTGGATCTCCTCCCGAAGTGCTGTAGCCCGGTTCGCCAACGCGACAAGCGCCTCCGACTGGCGAGCGAGCGAATCGATCTTCACAGCGGCCGCTGCTGTCGACGCGGACGCGCGTTGCCACTTCAACTCTCGCGCGATCGTGCCCGGATTTCGGGCTGAGAGATAGTCTCCGACCATTCGCAGTCGTTCCCGGGCGGTCATGAGAAGAAATCCGACCTCATGCAGGAGCCCGACAACCTCCGGATCGGCCGAGATGCCCTCGAGCGCAAAGACTCGAGATGCGATGGAGCTTGTACCTTGCCGGCGTCGCGCTTTGAAGGCAGCGGTCACGACCAAGACGCCAACCGAGACGACGAGAAACCAGGGCGTGAAGACCAGGCCGAGAATCAAGAGCACGATCGCTGCGAGGACGGCAGGGCTCTGAATCACACCCGGCAACTCTCGACCGACTCGAGCAATCCGGCCTTCCCTCGTACCGCTTGGTTCGCTTGATCGGGGCCCAGCCGCCGTGGCTTCGGCCGCGACCGTGTTCAGAACATCGTCGTCGCGTAGCGCGGGCACCGCCGGTTCATGGCTTCTTCTCGGAGGTCGCAAGTCGGCCGGAAGTCCATCAATCAACAACTGGAAGAGGTGCTCCCCGTCGTCGAAGTCCTTGAGGGGCTGGTGACCCAGGTCCAAGAGCGCAGTTCCAGGAATCCCATCCTCACCGAGCACGCTTCGAGTCACTGATGACAGGAGCACCTGACCTCCGTTTCCCGCAGCGCAGATCCGCGCGGCTCGATGCACAACAAGCCCGACGTACTCGTCGCCAATCGACGGCTCACCTGTATCGATCCCGATGCGCAGCCGCACGCGCCTTCCGAACGGCCATTCGGGAGCGGCAAGCGCCCGCTGAATGGCTACTGCTGCGCAAACGCCCTCTCGCGCGCTGTCAAAAACCGCGAAGAAAGAGTCGCCTTGGGTGCCGATCTCACGCCCGTTGTGGTTGACGAATGCCTCACGGACGACACTCCGATGATGCTCGAGAAGCGCGCCATAGTCCTCACCCGCCTCGCGCAGAAGACGAGTCGAACCCTCGATATCGGAAAACAGAAGGGTGGTGGTCCTGATTGGGCCTGCGAGAGCCAACGTGTCTCGAGGCCGAGTCTAAGACATCGCCATCTCTGGGAACGTTACGACAGCCGCGTGCGGCGACGTTCCTCGTGATCCTCGGTGCCGCGCTGCTCACCTACTACCTAGCTTGAGCGACTGCTCGCACACGGCTACTAGCGACCCACGTCGCAAGGTGTCGGGGAAAGCATCTTGCCGTGCCGGCACCTCTAACCCGCTACGGTCAGCTCAGCGATGGGGGAGGCGGGCGCACACCGGGTGGTTGTCGTCGGCGGCGGCTTCGGCGGCCTCCAGGCCGCCCTCCGGCTCAGGCGTGCGCCGGTGGAGGTGACGCTCGTTGATCGCCAGAACTTCCATCTCTTCCAGCCCCTCAGTTATCAGGTGGCGACAGGCGCGCTCTCGCCCGGCGAGATCGCCTACCCCCTCCGCGCGATCTTCAAGCGCCACAGCAACGTCCGTGTGCTGATGGCCGAGGTCACCGGCTTCGACCTCGAGGAGCGCGAGGTGAAGCTCGCTTCCGTGGCGGAGATCCCTGCGCCGGCCTCGATCCCCTATGACACGCTGATCGTCGCGGGCGGTTCGCGCTACTCGTACTTCGGACACGATGACTGGAGCGAGTATGCGGCCGAGGTGAAGTCGCTCGACAGCGCGCTCGTCGTGCGCAGCCACATCCTGAGCGCGTTCGAAGCCGCCGAGGCCGAGCCTGACCCCGACACTCGCGCCGAGTGGCTGACCTTCGCCGTCGTCGGCGCCGGCCCGACCGGAGTCGAGATCGCCGGCCAGATTGCCGAGCTCGCGCGCAACACCTTGAAAAGGGACTTCCGGGCGATCGACCCGCGGTCCGGGCGGATCCTGCTGATCGAGGCCTCCGACCGCGTTCTCACGACGTTCTCGCCGGTGCTGTCGGGCAAGGCCGAGCGGTCGCTCGAGAAGCTCGGCGTCTCCGTGCTCACCGGCCGCATGGTCACAGGGGTCGATGCCGGAGGCGTCGTGGTCGACGACGGCACGAATAGCCCGTCGCGGATCAAGTGCCGAACGGTCATCTGGGCGGCCGGAGTCACGGCCTCCCCCCTTGCGGCGATGCTCGGCGAGCTCAGCGGCGCGGAGAATGACGGCGCCGGGCGCGTCACGGTCGAGCCCGACCTGACGCTGCCTGGCCATCCCGAGGTGTTCGCGCTCGGCGACATGGTTCGAGTACGGAGCGCCGACGGCGGCTCGATCGCGCTCCCGGGAGTCGCGCCGGTCGCGATGCAGGAGGGACGCTACGTGGCGAAAGTTGTCCGCGGACGGCTCAGCGGCGCTGAGACGGCGCCCTTCCACTACCGCGACAAGGGAAACCTCGCCACGATCGGCCGGGCCGCGGCGGTCGCGGAGGTCAAGGGCCTCAGACTCAGCGGCTTCGTCGCCTGGCTGACCTGGCTCGTCATCCACCTTTGGTACCTAGTCGGCTTCCAGAACCGGCTGCTCGTCCTCATCCGCTGGTCGTTCAGCTTCACAGTCCGGAGCCGCGGCGCCCTTCTGATCTCACAGCCTCCGGCCGAGAACGACCGCCGAGCCAGCTGACTTACCGATGACGGCTTCAAACGCCCGGATGGCTCGCGAGCCCAGGCCTGGGGCTCCCGGAACTGACCACTAGCTGCGGCACCAGGCGAGGTTCGGCTCAACCATGCGGCTTGCACCAGCCGCGGGCCAGAACGCGGGCCATCTACTCTCGTCCTGCCGAGCGCTCGTGAGCTCGTGAGCCAAGTCGAGGTTGAGTCGAACACAGCGGCGGAGCTCCACGAGTTCGCTCTCGCCGAGACAAGCATGCGCGCAGGCGGTACAGCTGGCGGCGCAATCGAGACACTCCTCGATGCAGCGCAGGAGCAAGTCGCGATCCACATCGCTCGGATGCGGATGTAGGTTGATGATCTCGTGAAAGGTCATGGTCTCGTCCCCTTCGGAGTCACCCGACATTCTCTCCGAAACGTGCTCGAGCCACGCTTCACCGCCGTTCGCGTCGTCGCGCGACCGTGCTGCGAGCTGGCGAGATCGGTGCCGGTGTCGACTCTCGTCGCGCCGCGCGTAAGCTCATCGACCGACACTGCTACGCGATCGGTGGCTGGCTGCGACTTATCTCATCGCCGCTTCGACGATGGCGATGTCCTGTTCCGTCGTGCCGCCGCTTACTCCGACGCCGGCGATCAGTTGGCCCTCGCTGCTGAACGGGACGCCGCCGCCCATCGCCGAGTATCTCCCGCCAGAGACCGCGAGTAGGGGATAAAGGGCCGCGCCTGGTTGCACTAGGGGGACGAGGTCAGCGGTGCGTATGCCGACGAGGGCGGACGTGTAGGCCTTTCGCTCGGCGAGCTCAAGGGAGAACGCGGGCGCTCCGGTCATGCGGTGGGTGAGGACGACGTTGCCGTGGGTGTCGATGACGGTAACCGCGACGGGCACGTTTTGTTTTGCCGACTCGGCTTCGACGCGGTCAGCGATGTTCTTCGCGAAGGTGAGCAAGTCCATGGTCGTGTGTTTCCTTTCAGATTGTGAACGGGGCCGTTCGGATTTCAGCGCTCAGCTCTGAGCTGACCGACATAGAATCCGAGTCGATTTTCCGAGTCTCCGGGCTTCTGGAGCCCTTGGTCCAGGAGGGCTTTGATGCTTTCCTGCGCCGCTGGTCGCTTGACTGAGGCCATGCAGGCGTCCCAGCCCGCTCTGATTTCGACGTCGGGTGGCAGGCTGGCTTCGTTGACGAGGTGCTTGGTGTTTGCGATCGCCCACTTGTCGAACGAGGCGATCCTGGTTGCGAGTGCGTCGACGAAACTGTCCAGCTCGGCATCCGGTAGCGCACGGTTCACGTAGCCGAGGAACTCGGCATCAGCGCCTCCGATGTCGTCTGAGCTCAGGAGCACTTCGAGGGCGCGTCCCCGTCCGATGACTCGAGGCAATCGCGCCATGGGCCCTCCGCCGGCGACGAGGCCGACGCCCACTTCCCACTGCGAGAAGAGCGCTTTCTCGCGACTCGCGAAGCTCATGTCACAGGCGAGCGCGAGCTCACTGCCGTTACCGGTCGCCCGGCCGCGGATCAGCGCGATCGAAACAAACGGGGCGCGCGTCAAGCGCACCAGGGCATCCGGCCATGCCTCGAGCCCGGTCGGGCCTTGCGGGATGCTCGTCAGATCCTCAAAGTTCGCGAGGAAGTCTGAGTGATTCAGAAAGAAGCCGTCGACGGCGCTTTCGAAGACCACCACCTTCACTCGGTCGTCGTTCTCCAGCTCCGTGACGATGTCTCGGATCTGGAGAACGAATTCCGGCCCCATGAGGTTGAGCGGCGGATTGTCGAGTACGACTCGCCAGTGTGAAGGTGTAACTCGATTGAGCCTGATTTGCGCGGCCATCGTTGTTGAGGACATGACGCTCCTGCTTCCGGTGGAGGGATTGTGTGACTCGAGGTTGCCCCAGGGCGCGCCCCGTCGCGCCCGGGTAAATCCGGGTCAGGCCCCTGGTCAGGGTCAAGGCGCATCTCGGTGCTGCCGGCGTCCCACCGCCGGCAGCACCGAGCAACCATTCACGGCTTTGTCGTGATTTTCGCGCCCGCAGCCGAGACGGTCCACCAGCTCCCGCCAAAGTGGACGAAGCCCTGGCCGTTGATGTCGCCGGCCTTCTTGTCCGGTTGGAAGAAGTAGAGCGGGTGACCGTTGTAGGTGACCTGGAGCTTCCCGTCCTTGCGCTTCGTCGTGCCGAGCCTCGACGCGTTCAGCCCTGAGCCGGCGACCGGCTTCGCGGCGACGAGCGGCGGCCAGTACGTCGCGCACTGTCCGTAGCAGACACTCGTCGCGCCCTTGTCGGCGGTAAAGAGATACAGCGTGCGCCCATTCGCACCGACGAGCACCTTTCCGACCGCCGTCGACCTCAGCGCGATCGTTGACGTGTGCGTCGACGCGAACGCGGCTGTTGCGAGCAGACTCGCAACGACCACCGTCACAAAGACGGTGAGCTTGACCTTCTTCATCTTGGCTCTCCTCTCGAGCAACAGGCATCTCACGGATGCCACTTGATTACGGAGCGGTCAGCCTCCCCTCTTGCGCTGAAGGTCGCGCCTGTGAACGCACTGGACCCGTCCCTGGTCCCCGCCTATGCAGCAGATCTCTCGTTGGCGACTCCTACGTGGGCGTAGGGGTGGTAGTAGACGTCGAGCGCGAACTCGCGTTCAGGGTGGATCTCGAAGTACACGTCGCCGCGCTCGTCGTACACGCAGACGAGCAGCTCGTCGGTTTCAGCGTGCCACGAAAGTGTGACGTTGACACCGTTGTTCGCACGGTGTGCCAGCTCGCGGAACTGCGTATCGATGTTCGTGGGTCTCTTGTGCGCGTGTGTGCTCATCCTCTCTCTCTCCTCGTGACGATTGGTGTCGAATCACACTCGCGCGTTGCGCCGTTCCTCGCGCCAGTCGGCGCCCTGGTCGTTGTGCGCGCACGGGCCCCTGGCGCGACTCCGCGACAGCGCGTCTCGACCGCGGCTACTCGTCGGTTTTCGCAGCCGGTCGTCGACACCGGGGATCGGACCAGTGCAACCACGTGGGCGATCTCGGTTGCGCGAACACAGACTTCGCGCACAGTCATCTGTTCATTCGAATACGAAAGGAATCCGCATGTCCAAGCCAACCATCGTTTTCGTCCACGGCGCGTTCGGAGATGCTTCGAGCTGGCGCGGCGTCTTCGACCTCCTCAATGGCGGCGAGTACACGCTGCTCGCTGCTGCGCTTCCCTTGCGCGGCGTCGCCTCTGACATCGCCTATCTCGAAGCCGTCATCGAGCAGCTCGACGGCCCCGTCATCCTCGTCGGCCACTCGTATGCCGGCTGCGTGATCACGGTTGCGGGCGTCTCGGACAAAGTCGCCGCGCTCGTGTACGTCGCCGGATTCGTGCCCGACCTGGGCGAGTCGATCGCCGACCTGCAGGGCCGCTTCCCGTCGCTCGCAATGGGGGACTTCCTTCAGCCACGACCGCTGCCCGACGGGAGCGCCGAGCTGTCGGTTGACCCCGACCGCTTCCAGAGCATCTTCTGCGCCGACGTGCCCGACGATGTCGCCGCGTTCATGGCGCATGCGCAGCGTCCGCTCGTGGCCTCCGCGTTCGAGGAGGCGGCTGCTGCTGCCGCCTGGCGCACGAAGCCATCGTGGGGCGTGTTCGGAACCGCTGACCAGCCGATCGCTCCGGAGCTGCATCGCTTCTCCTACGGCCGTGCCGGCTCGGCGGTAACGGAGATCGAAGGGGCGTCGCACTTCGCGATGGTCTCGGAGCCGGGCATCGTCGCCGGCGTCATCCGCGACGCCGTCAACTCGGCTTCGGCGGACCTGGCCGCATGACACCGCCGGTCTCGCGTGGGTTCCGGGACCATCGCGCCGAGGCGTTCGACGCCGGGCGGGTGCCCCCGGGCCAGTACGTCACTCGCGACTTTCCGGTGCTATCGGCGGGGCCAACGCCTCATCCTTCGATCGACTCGTGGAGCTTCGAGATCCGCGGCGCGGTCGACGAACCGAGGTCCTGGTCCTGGGAGCAGTTCACTGCGCTCCCTAGTGAGCGAATCACCGTCGACATTCACTGCGTCACGAAGTGGTCGAAGCTGGACACATCGTGGCGAGGCGTTTCGCTCGACACGGTGCTCGACGGCATCGATACGAGCGCCGAGTACGTTCTCGCCTTCTGCGACGGTGGTTACACATCGAACCTGCCGCTCGAGGACGTCCGCGATGGGAAGGCGTGGATCGCGTACGAGTACGAGGACGAGCCGCTCGACCCGCAGCATGGCGGGCCGGCTCGGCTCCTCGTCCCCCGCCACTACTTCTGGAAGAGCGCGAAGTGGGTGCGTGGCATCGAGCTGCGACTGGACGACACGCCCGGATTCTGGGAGGGCTACGGCTACCACAACTACGGTGACCCGTGGAAAGAACAGCGGTACACGGGCGACTGAACTGGCGGCTAGCGCGCGTCGTCGAGGGCGTGACTGAGACTGCGCGCACGAGGAGCATCGCGCTCGATGCCATCGACTGGCCGGGGCATCTCGCCGGTCAGCACGTCGACGTTCGGCTCACAGCCGAAGACGGCTACCAGGCGCAGCGCAGCTACTCGATCGCGTCGGCGCCCGAGGATGAGCACCTTGTGATCACCGTTCAACGGCTCGAGGACGGAGAGGTCTCCCCGTACCTGACCGAGACGCTCCTCCCGGGCGACGAGCTCGAGCTGCGTGGTCCGATCGGTGGCTACTTCGTCTGGCAGGAAGCGCTAGGCGGTCCCGTGCTGCTGATTGCGGGCGGGTCGGGCGTCGTGCCGCTGCGGGCAATCCTGCGACACCACCAGGCAGTTGCGAGTGAAATCCCCGTACGACTCCTCTACTCCGCACGCACACGCGGCGATCTGATCTACCGCGACGAGCTCGCGAAATACGACACGGTCGTCACCCTGACGAACGAACAGCCGCAAGAGTGGAGCGGTCGCACAGGCCGCATCGACTCCGCGTTCCTCAGGGACACGGCTTGGCCGCCGGCAGAGCGTCCGCTCGTCTACATCTGCGGGCCAACCGGATTCGTCGAAGCGATTGCCGACGCGCTCGTCACGCTTGGCCACGATCCGAGCCGCATCAGGACGGAGAGGTTCGGACCCACATGAGCGCCGTCGTCTGCTCGCATCTCGACACGATCAAGTTCACCGAGCTGCCCGTTCCCATCGAGGGGGTGTGAGGAGTGTCTGAAGATCGGGAGCCACTGGGTGCATCTCCGCATGTGCATGGAGTGCGGCAAGATCGGTTGCTGCGACGACTCACCCAACCGGCACGCATCGAAGCACGCGCACGAGATCTCGCATCCGATCATCAGGTCGGCCGAGCCGGGCGAGGATTGGAGCTGGTGCTACATCGACAACGTCGCGTTCGTACTCGGATGATCGCCCTCGACGGTAACGGGATCGCGGCGACCTTCTCGAGGTCTTCGGCGTCGACCTCGCTCCAGCGACGTGCGCATGCGCGGCGCTACATCCCGAGTCCGTAGATCACGCGGCGCGATTGGTGCGTTTGCCGGCTGGGTGACTTGTCTGGAATGTGAGGCGGTAGGCACTGGGTGTGGTGCCGACGATGCGCCGGAATTGGGATCGGAAGTTCGGTGGCGAGCCGAGCCCGCTGTCGCGTCCGATTTGCTCGATTGGCAGGCCGGTTTGTTCGAGGAGGCGACGGGCGTGGAGGATGCGCTGTTGGAGCAGCCATTGCAGAGGGGTCGAGCCGGTTGCCTCTCGGAAGCGGCGGGCAAAGGTTCGGCTGCTCATGTAGGCGCTCTCCGCGAGTTGCTCGACGCTGAGAACGCTGTTTAGGTGTTGCAGTGCGTACTCGAGGACCGGTGCGATCGCCGAACCGGGTTGGGTCGGCGGGATCGGGGTGTCGACGTATTGCTGTTGGCCGCCGGCGCGATGGGGCGGGACGATCATGCGGCGGGCGATCTCGTTCGCGATCTCGGCGCCGTGGTCGCGGCGGACGAGGTGGAGGCAGAGGTCGATGCCGGCGGCGGTGCCGGCAGAGGTGAGAATGTCGCCGTCGTCGACGTAGAGGGTTTCCGGGAGGACCTCGATTGCGGGGTAGCGACGCTGGAGTTGGTCGGCGTGCATCCAGTGCGTGGTGGCGCGGCGGCCGTCGAGGAGGCCAGCGGCAGCGAGCACGAAGGTGCCAGTGCAGATCGAGAGCAGCTCGGCGCCGTCGCGCCGGGCGGCGCGCAACGAGTCGAGCAGCGGCTCAGGTGGCTGCTCGTCGACGTCGCGCCAGGCCGGGATCAGCACAATGTCCGCCTTCCGCACCGCGTCGAGGCCGTGGTCGCAGCTGATCGTCAGACCGAGCCGCGCCCGCAGCGGCTGCGGCTCGCCTGCGCAAACCAGGAACCGGTAGCGGGCCTCGAGCCCAGCGTAGGGGTAGGCAAATACGTGATAGGCGAGCCCGAGCTCGGTCAGCGAGATCTGGTCGTAGGCGACGGCGGCGATCGTACGCATGGCAGTAATCTATCGTAAGTAGACGGTTCTGCCACTTTCGAAAGCGGCCGACTACGGGCACGGTTGCGAGATGACCGTTTTGCAACCTCCGATCGCGACCGTCTGGGCTGCGCGCCTGCAGGCGAGGGCACCGTGGCTCGCCCTGATCGCCGTCTACCTGGTCTGGGGCTCGACCTACGCAGGCATCCGCGTCGCCGTCCACGTCTTGCCGCCGTTCACGATGGCTGGGCTCCGCTACAGCCTCGCCGGCCTGATCCTCTATCCGCTCGCACGACGGCGCGGGCCACGCCCGAACGCGCGCAGTTGGGCGCTCGCCGCGCTGATCGGCGCGCTCCTGCTCGCCGGTGGAAACGGCCTGCTCAGCCTGGGCGAGCAACACGTTCCCTCCGGCATCGCGGCGCTGCTCGTCGCCACGGTTTCGCTCTGGCTGATCGTGCTGGAGCGAATCGTCCGTAGCGTTCGCATCAGCCGCGGGGCGCTCCTTGGTTTGCTTGGCGGATTCGCCGGGGTCGCGGTGCTCGTCGCGCCGTCGAGCTCAGCCGGGGTACCGCTCGGCGGCGCCATCGCGATTCTCGTGGCCTCCGCCCTCTGGGCCACCGGCTCGCTCGTCTCCCGCAGCCACCCACTCGGCGTCGACTCGATCCTCGGCACCGCAATGGAGTTGCTCGCCGGCGGCGCACTCCTCCTCCTAATCGGCGGAGCAAAGGGCGAATGGCCACACCTACACCCCGCCGCCGTCAACCTGAACGTCTGCTTCGCCTTCGCCTGGCTCGTCGTGCCCGGCACGCTCCTCGCCTTCAGCGCCTACCTCTATGCGCTACGCACCCTGCCGACAGCAACCGTCGCCACCTACGCCTACGCCAACCCGGTCGTAGCCGTCGCAATCGGCACCCTCCTTCTTGGCGAAGCCCTCCACCCCACCACACTCATCGCCGGCACGATCATCGTCGCCGCCGTTGCCCTCACGATCACCGACCAAACCCGAAAACGCCAGCCGGGAAAGGGGTCTCAGCAGACGATCTCGAACTCGCCGTGCTCGAGGGCCTGGCGCAGCCCACGATCATGATCCTGATCAAGCAACTAGAGCCAGATGCGCGTGGTGAATCCGGCCGGCGATTGGAAGAACTCAGTCCGCCAGGTCAGCTGCCGGGCGATCCAGAGGCCAGCACCGATTCCCTCGTGTGGCGCGAGATAGCCGGCTGCGGGATCGTCGAAGCCGTCGCCTCGGTCGACGATCTCGCAGACGAATCGTCCTCGGGCGCGTCCGACACGGACTCCGCGGATACCGCCGCCGTGTTGCATCGCGTTCTTCGCAATCTCGGTGGCAGCGAGCAGCAGGTCAAGTGATTGAGCTTCGCTCATCTCGTCGGCGGCGAGCTCGCGAGCGAGCTGCTCCCGGAGCTCCTCGGAGCCGTCGCCGAATGGGATCGGCCGTAGCCCGGCGAGCGGCGTCGGCGCCGGCGTGATGCGACGCAGCAGGTGGTCGGGGTCCTCGTAATGGTCACTTCGGTTCCAGGTGTCGCCGGCGACGACCTCGGGGTGCGTTTGCCAGACGCCCTCGATGATCGGATCCGGGGTGCCGTTCGCGTCGTAGGAGCACAGCACCCACGCCGGCAGGTGCCGGAACGAGCGGTTGAAGACTGCCTCATACCCTGTCCACAGGTCCCACTCGTTGGGATCAGGCCCGAATTGGACGTCGGCGACTGCGCGCAGTGTCGGGGTCTTCCGCAGCTGTTCAACGTAGACCTTGTGGTAGACGGCGAGGGTTTGCGCCGGCCGCGTATAGGCGCCGCTGACGTCGACGAAGGTCACGTGCGCCGCTTCGGCGCCGAGCGCCTCGCGCATCATCGTGAGCCCCGGCTTCGTGTGCGCAACGACCGCGCCTTCGCCCGCCTCGATGCCGGTTTTGAGGAACGGCACCGCGCGTGCGAGGTACTCGTCCGTCGACTCGTAGACGAGGGCGTTGTGTCGGAGCGTGGTGGGGTCAGAGCTCATTGGTCATCGATCCAGACACTGTTCTGCGTGTCCGCCTCGTCTGGAATAAGCCGGAAACCCACGATTTCAAGTCGCAGCTTCTCCGACCGGGGCGGCCTCGGAGAGGGCTGCGCGCAGCTTGCTCAGCGCACCGACTTCGATCTGCCGGACGCGCTCGGCTGTCAGCCCGAGCCCGGCGCCGATCTCGGTGAGCGTCTGAGCTTCCTGTCCCAGGCCATAGTGGGCCCTGATCACCATGCGCTCACGGTCGTCGAGCTGTTCGGTCAGGTCGTGTACGTCACGGAGCTCAAAGGCGTCGAGCACTTGCTGGTAGGCGTGCTCGGCGGTGGGATCGACGATCGTGTCGCCGATGGTCGAAGTGGCTTCATCCCCGCCGGTCAGCTGCTCTTGCGTGCTGCGCGGCGCGCGCTCGGTCGCCTGCAGGCGCTCAAGCTGCGCCGGTGTCAGGTCGGTCGCACGGCTGAGCTCGTCGGTGGTGGGTTCGACACGGTGCATCTGGAGGTGCTCGCTGCGGGCTCTTCTGATCTGTGCGAGCTCGCGGACGGCGCGATCGGAGAGTGCCACCGGCCGTGTCAGTTCGGCGACGAGCTCCTGCATCGCTTTGCGCACCCAGAAGGAAGCGTAGGCCCAGAAAGGTGTGTTCAGCGTGGTGTCGTAGCGCCGCGCAGCGAGGAGCAGGCCGGCAACGCCCTCCTGAAGGAGCTCCAATCGTTCGACCCTGCTGTTCCTGAAGCTGCGAGCGACATCGCCGATCGCAGGCAAGAACGCCTCGACGAGTTTCCGGGATGCGTCGGAGTCGCCGCGCTCGGCCGCGATCACAAGATCCCGTTCCTGCAAAGCAGTGAGTCGTTGCTGAACCACGCGCCCCGATCGGGAGAAGGTTTCGATTCTCCCACTCCGGGCTTGAGTTGTCGCGTCGTCGGCTTATTGGAGCAGCAGTGAGCAACGTCCAGATCCGTAGCGAGGCCGAACTGCAGAGCGTCAGCTCGGGTAACGCAATGGGAGCGCGAGAAGGGCATCAGGCGGGAGGACCCGGAGTTGTTGTGGGGCTGGAACGCGTCCCTGGAGTCTCGGGACCCGTGCTTCGTGGTCGCGCCAGCGAGTGTGCGAGGCTCGATGAATTGTTGAGCGCGGTGCGCCGTGGAGAGAGCGGCGCGCTCGTTCTGCGTGGAGAGGCCGGCATGGGAAAGACAGCCCTTCTCGATTATGCCTCGCGGGTTGGCGAGGGGTGCAGGGTCCTCCGTTGCGGAGGCGTCGAATCGGAGCTGGAACTTCCCTTCGCTGCCCTGCATCAACTGTGCATGCCGCTGCTCGACGATCTCGAGACGTTGCCGGCGCCCCAGCTCGACGCTCTACGAACGGCTTTCGGTCTGAGGTCGGGTCCGCGCCCCGATCGTTTCCTCGTCGGTCTCGCGGTGCTGACCTTGCTCTCGGACGCGGCCGAGCCGCAGCCGCTGATCTGCGTCGTCGACGACGCGCAATGGCTCGACCGCTGCACTGCCCAGGTCCTCTCGTTCGTGGCACGACGTCTACAGGCGGAGTCGGTGATCATGCTGTTCGCCGAGCGCGACCAGGACCAACCAACCGATCTAGACGGGTTACCGGAACTCATGTTGCAGCGACTGTCGGACGCCGACGCACGCGAGTTGCTCGCCTCATCGACTCCGGGACGGCTCGACGAACGCGTTCGTCAGCGGATCATCGACGAGGCACGCGGGAACCCGCTCGCGTTGCTCGAGCTGCCTCGCGGTGTCTCGTCGGCGAGTCTCGCCGGCGGCTTTGCGGTGGCGGATTCGTTCCCGCTTGTGAGCCGCGTGGAGGCGAGCTTCCGGCGTCGGGTCGACCAGCTACCCGATCAGACGCAACGCCTACTGCTCCTCGGTGCGGCCGAGCCGACCGGCGATCCAATCCTTCTCTGGCGTGCCGCTGCGGTGCTTGGTCTTCCGATCGACGCGGCCGCTCCCGCCGAAGCGGCCGATCTCATCGCTGTCGGTACGCGAGTTACGTTCCGCCATCCACTGCTTCGGTCGGCGATCTACCGTGCTGCGTCCGCCGACAGGCGTCGAAACGTGCATCGGGCGCTGGCAGAGGCCATCGATGCCGCGCGCGATCCTGATCGTCGCGCCTGGCATCGGGCGTCATGCGGCACTCGCACCAAACGACGAGGTTGCTCTCGAACTCGAGCTATCGGCCGACCGAGCTCGAGCTCGTGGCGGGATCGCGCGCCGGAGCTGCGTTTCTTCAGCGCGCCGCTGCGCTGACCGCCGACCCGAAGCTACGCGTCGAGCGCGCGCTGGCGGCGGCACAAGCCAGCTTCGAGGCCGCCTCGTTCGACGCGGCTCTCGCAGTGCTGGCCTTGGCCGAAGCGGGCCCGCTTGGACGATCTTCAGCGCGCACGCGTCGATCTCTTGCGCGGACGGATCGCCTCTGTCTCCAGCTTCGGGATCGGTGCTGCGCAGCTGCTTCAGGCGGCCAGGCAGCTCGAGCCGCTCGACATCGACCTCGCTCGCGAGACCTATCTAGAGGCGTGGGGCGCTGCCGTGGCTGGAGGCGAGCTCGAGAGCGCTCGGACGCTCGCCGAGGTCTCGCGGGCCGTGTGCTCTGCTCCCCCGCCGGCACATGAGCCGGTTGCCTCGGATCTCCTACTGGAAGGCCTCGCGCAGCTCGTTGCGCACGGACTCGGACGGGCGGCGCCGACGCTGCGGAAGGCGGTGAGCGCGTTTCGCAACAATGAGAGGGCGCTCTCACTTCGGGGGACTGGCTGCGGTCGCGGCCAGCGCGCTCTGGGACGCGGATAGCTGGGACGAGGTCATTACTCGTCAGTTGCAGCTCGCCCGTGAGGCCGGAGCGCTCGCGCAGCTCGCGACCGCGCTACAGGGCAAAGCCATCGTCGTCACCTGGAGCGGCGACTTCAGAGGGGCGGCATCGATGATCGCGGAGTACGAGGCGGTAGCCGCTGCCACCGGCATTCGCATGGCCTCGTACGGCGGAATGCTGCTCGCGGCCTACCATGGGCGCGAACCCGATGCCTCCGAGCTGCTCTCGACGGCGATCGAGCACGCAGCCGCCGCGGCGAGGGCGTCGCCGTTCAGTTCGGCGACTGGACAACCGCTGTCCTCTTCAACGGACTCGGACGCTACGAGGAGGCCCTCGTCGCAGCGCAGCAGGCGAGCGATGCAGCGCCCGAGCTCTACATCTCCCACTGGGCGCTGGCCGAGCTGGTCGAGGCCTGCGTCCGTAGAGCGAACTCGGACCGTGCCGCCGAGGCCCTCGAGCGACTTCGTCGAGACCCCGAGCGCCAGCGGCTCCGACTGGGGACTCGGGATCGTGGCGCGCTCGCGGGCGCTGGTGAGCGAAGACGAGGCGGCGGAAGCCCTCTATCTCGAGGCGATCACCACGGCTCGGCCGCACGCCGGCTCCGGCCGGAGCTCGCCCGCGCCCACCTGGTCTACGGCGAATGGTTGCGGCGTGAGAGCCGCCGGATCGACGCGCGCGAACAGCTCCGCACCGCCTACGAGATGTTCATCGGCTTCGGCGCCGACGCATTCGCCGAGCGCACCCGCCGCGAGCTGCTCGCGACCGGCGAGAAGGTGCGCAAACGGAGTGACGAGACACGCGGCCAGCTCACTGCGCAGGAGGAGCAGATCGCGCGGCTCGCCGTCGGACGGACAGACCAATCAGGAGATCGGCGCGCAGCTCTTCCTCAGCCCGCGGACCGTCGAGTGGCACCTGCACAAGGTATTCACGAAGCTCGGTGTCGGCTCCCGCATGCAGCTGCGCGACAAGCTGCCCGACGCCGCACGCAACGGCGCACCGGCCTAGCCGCCGAACCGCAAGACCAGGCAAGCGACCAGGGATTTCCTGGGCGCGACGGGGTTGCCCGACGCGCAAGCTGCCGTCATGACCGCATCAGGACGGCAGGCAAGGGAGGAATGAGCATGCCCCGCATCGCTGTTGGAACCGAGAACGACGCTCCGATCGAGATCCACTACGAGGATCACGGGAGCGGCCAGCCGGTGGTTCATGATCCACGGCTACCCGCTGAACGGAAACTCGTGGGAGCGTCAGGAACGCGAGCTGCTCGCGAACGGCCATCGGGTGATCAGCTACGACCGTCGTGGGTTTGGTCGCTCGAGCCAGCCGACCGTCGGCTACGACTACGACACCTTCGCCGCCGATCTGAACGTGCTGCTCGAGCACCTCGACCTCACCGACGTCGTGCTCGTCGGCTTCTCGATGGGCACCGGCGAGGTCACCCGCTACCTGGGAACCTACGGCTCGAAGCGCGTGCGCAAGGCGGCATTGCTTGGGACCATCCCGCCGTTCGTGCTCAAGACCGCCGACAACCCCGAGGGCGTCGACGGGCAGGTCTTCGAGGGCATCAAGGCGGCGATCGTCAAGGATCGCTATGCCTTTTTCGAGGACTTTCTCAACACGTTCAACAACGTCGATGTCCTCGGCGGCAGCCGCATCAGCGACCGTGCCTGGCAGGCAAGCTTCAACGTCGCCGCCGGCTCGTCCCCGTTCGCGAGCTACGCGTGCGTCGACACCTGGCTGACCGACTTCCGCGGCGACCTGCCCAAGATCGACATACCCGTGCTCGTCGTCCACGGCACCGACGACCGGATCCTCCCGTTCGACGCAACCGCGGCGCGGCTGCCGGCGCTCGTCGCCGATTGCACGCTCGTCCCCATCGAGGGCGGCCCGCACAACATCGGTTGGACGCACTCCGACGAAGTGAACAGCGCCCTCCTCGAGTTCATTGCCGCGAAGGTGATGGTGACCCCATGATGGAGTTCCTGGTCGAGTTCGAGATCGAGGTTCCTGCAGGCACACCTGACGAGGAGACCCAGCGACGCCAGCGCGCCGAGTCCGCCGCCGCGACCAAGCTCGCGGAAGACGGGCACCTCGTTCGGCTCTGGAGACGGCCGCTTGTCGGTGACGGATCAACGGCGGTCGGCCTGTACCGCGCCGACAGCGAGGCAGAGCTCGACGGTCTGCTTGACGCCCTGCCCCTCGCCGACTGGCTGCACGTAACCGTCACGCCGCTCGAGAGACACCCCAACGATCCGGCCGGGGTCTCTCGATGATCAACCTGCTCCCCGATCCCCGTCTGACCCTGGTCTACCGCCTCGAAGCTGTCCTCGGCGAACCGCTCGAGTTCGGCGAGGTGAGCCAGGGACGCCGTCGAATCGTCCCGCAGATCGGCGGCACCTTCGAGGGGCCTCACATGAAAGGGAAGCTGCTGCCAGGCGTCAGCGCCGACTGGCAGATCGTCTTGCCGGACGGGACCGCCCTCGGCGACATCCGCTACACGTTGCAGACCGACAACGGTGCCCTGCTCTACGTGCAATCGCGCGGCGTCCGCCACGGCAGCCCTGAGGTTCTCGAACGTCTCGGCCGCGGCGAGGATGTCGATGCGAGCGAGTACATCTTTCGAACCTCCACGCAGATCGAGACCGCGTCCCGCGAGCTCGCCTGGCTGAACAAGGGCGTCTTCATCAGCGTCGGCGGCCGCATTCAGCCAGGCGTGATCTACGAGACGTACCTGGTCGGATGACGTCGACGCCCCAGCCTCGCAAGGTGGTGATCGTCACCGGCGCGTCGCAGGGGATCGGAGCCGGGATAGCACGTGGATTCCATGGTCTTGGCTACCTCGTCGTCGCGACCTCCCTTTCCATTTCCCCTTCGGACGCCGCTGGCGTGCACACAGTCCAGGGCGACATCTCGCAAGTCGAGACTGCTCAGCGCATAGTCGAGGAAGCGCTCGACCGTTTCGGGCGCATCGACACGCTGGTCAACAACGCGGGGATCTTCATCGGTAAACCGTTCCTGGACTACACCGATGTCGACTTCGCCGCGATGACGGCCGTGAACCTGGATGGCTTCTTTCACCTCACGCAGCGCGTCGTCCGCCACATGGCGGAGCAAGGCCGTGGACACGTCGTCAACATCACCACGAGCCTCGTCGATCACGCACGCGTCGCTTCGCCATCTGCCCTCGCGTCGCTGACGAAGGGAGGCCTCGATGCCGTGACGCGATCGCTGGCCACCGAGTTCGCCGCCCGCGGAGTTCGCGTCAACGCGGTGGCGCCCGGGGTCGTGAAGACGCTGACGACCGCCGACACGGACTACGAGGAACTAGCCGCCCAGCACCCTCTCGGTCGGATGGCCGAGATCGAAGACATCGTCGCAGGGAGTCATCTACCTCGAGCAAGCGACGTTCGTCACCGGAGAGACTCTGCACATCGACGGCGGCCAGGCCGCCGGGCATTGACCGGACAGAGCGCCGGCCGCCTGAACCGCGAGATCGGCAGGGGAACCAATCCCCTGCCGATCTCCTGGAGATCAGACGAGCGAGGCGTCTCGCGACGCGTCGTAGAACTTGCGATCGGGCGGCGCCGCGAGCGCGTCCCGAAACATCGACATCGCCGCGTGGACCTCAGGAGCCGACTCCTGTCTTTCAACCGCCGCCGCGTCGTCGTATACCGCAGTCGCGACGAACGAATCGGGGTCGAGAAGGTCGCGTGCGATGTCGAGAGTGATGACGCCCGGAGTGGCTCGCGCGCCGGGGACGATCGCGGCGAGCGCAGCCCACACGTCCTCTGTTCGATCGGGCTTGGAACGCATTTGCTGACGAAGAATGATCATCGGTCCTCCAGTGAGTGAGACATCGTTGAGCGAACGATGCGTCTTTGCGTTTGCGGTTCGCGCCCGTGTGAACCCTGGTCCGCCTCCTGGGTCTCGCTGTCGCGGGTGCAAGCCGTGGGATGTCGCGCTGAAGGGCCGACGACCAGGGCCGCGACCAGTGGCACAACCGGCGCGACCGCGGCTCGCGGGATGACCATCTGGCTCACCAACTTCCAGGGAGAATTTGATGAGCAACACCGAGACCCATGCACTACCCACGGGCACGTGGGCCCTCGACCCTGTCCGCTCGGCCATCGGATGAAGGGCGCGGGCCGCTAGTGCCTTTCAACCTGCCGCCTCATATTGACTCGCGCCGTCCTCGGTTGGGTGCGCTCTCTTCGTTGCTCGGCATGGCTAGTGGTCGTGGACGTTGTGCGGGCGAGCCGTTTGAGGCGGAGGCGTTGCGGCGGAGCGACGCGATGAAGACGGCGATGTTACGGGCGGTCAGCCACGACTTCCGCTCGCCTCTCACTGCGATCGTAGTCTCGGCCGGAGCGCTGGCGCACGGCGAGCTCTCACTCGAATGCGGCGACCGCCGCGAGTTGACGGAGACGATCCTCTTCGAGGCGCGACGGCTCGACCGGCTGGTGAGCAACCTGCTTGATGCCTCGCGTCTAGAGGCCGGCGCTGCCGAGCCAGACGCTGCGCTATGGGCGATCGAGGATCTGCTCTTGCACACCCTTGACGGCCTCGAGGCGGCCGAAGCCCGGATTGAAGTCGTTTTCCCGGAGAACGAATCGTCGAAGGTGAGGGTTGACCTCCACCAAGTTGAGCGTGTGTTGGCGAATCTGCTCGAGAACGCTTTGCGCTACTCGGGTGCGTCGCAGCGTGTACGCGTGCAGGTGAATGAGACAGGCTCCGAAGTGCTGATCCGAGTGATCGACCACGGGCCGGGAATCGCGCCGGGCGAGGCGGACCGGATCTTCGAGCCCTTCCAGCGCGGCTCGCGGACAGCGGAGGTGCAGGGCGCAGGGCTCGGGCTCGCGATAGCACGTGGATTCGCTGAGGCCAATGGTGGCCGCGTCTGGGCGGAGTCACTTCAGGGGCAGGGAGCGACGTTCGTCTTAGCGCTACCGCTCGAGACCGTCGAGGCCGAGTCGCTCGCTTGAAGCGGCAGCGCGGACGGCGTGCGCGTCGACGGCTGTCAGGCGGCGGGGCATTGAGACCCGGGATGTTGACCAGGGAAACCATAGGGGCGATCGCGGAACGCCGAGCGCAGACTGCAACGCGAAGTCACCGACTCCCTCGCAAGTTCCCGAAAAACCCGGAGTGAAGCGATGAACGACAACAGACATCAGGACGGCATCTATCCCTTCCCGGCCGGCATGCAGTCGCGTGAGATCGAAACCAACGGCGCGAAGATCCACGTACGCATCGGCGGGCACGGTCCGGCGGTCGTCATGCTGCACGGCTTCGGCACGACCGGCGACATGTGGGGTCATCTGGCGAACACGCTCATCGAAGACCACACGGTTATTGTGCCCGACCTACGTGGCTTGGGCCTGTCGTCGAAGCCGGACGACGGCTACGACAAGAAGAATCAGGCGGTGGACGTCGTGGGTCGTCCTCGACGCCCTCGGTGTGCGTACTGTCGAATTGGTGACGCACGACATCGGCATCATGGTCGGCTTCGCAGTTGCCGCCACCCATCCCGAGCGCGTGAGCCAATGGGTGGCGATCGATGCGCCGCTGCCCGGCATCGGCCCCTGGGATCAGATCACACAGGATCCGGCCATGTGGCACTTTGGTTTCGGTGGCCAGGACATGGAGCGCCTGGTCGCCGGCCGCGAGCGCATCTATCTCGACCGCTTCTGGAACGAGCTCTCCGCGAGACCCGAAGCGGTTTGATGAAGCGAAGCGCCAGCATTATGCGGCGCTCTATGCCCAACCCGGCGCCATGCGAGCGGGGTTTGCCCAGTTCCTGGCGTTCGGCCAGGATGCGGCCGACAACAGGTCGTTCCTTACACAGGGCAAGCTTCAGATGCCGGTCTTGGCCTTCGGTGGCGAAGCTACTTTCGGCCCTCTGATCGGCACGGTGATGCGGTGTGTCGCCGATAACGTCGACGATGAGATCATCCCGGATTGCGGGCACTGGATCACGGAAGAGCAGCCGCAGGCGACGACAGACCTGATCGTCGACTTCCTGCGCCAGCCGCGTTGAAAGGCGGCCGGGGGTGTACGGGCTGCCGTCCGGTGCTGGTCGTAGGGTCTTGTTCGCCTCGTCATAGCGGGGTGTCGTGGTTGCCAGCGAAGTCCGGTGCGATTCCGGCGCTGTCCCGCAACGGTAATGCCTCCTAGCTGATTTCGAGTACGCGGAGGTGAGCCCGGTCGCCTGCTTCCTCGTCGTCGGAATCGTCCTCGGAAGAAGGACGACCGTGCGCCGCTTTCCTGGGCCGACGGTAGTTCCTTCCTCCGTCGAGTCAAAGGAGAGGGAGCGGTGCAGCAGAGCTACACGATCGGACCCCGGACATTCGTCCTCGATCGCGCCAAGGCCGAGGCGGCGCTAGCGGCGAAGCGGGTGGTCGGGGGTCGCGAGACGATGACCTTCAACCTGCTGCCGCTGAAGTACGGCTGGGCCTACGACCTGTACCAGTCGATGAAGGCGAACCACTGGGAGCCCGAGGACGTGCCGATGCAGCGCGACGTGCAGCAGTGGCGCAGCGATTCGGCGCTGTCGGAGATCGATCGCTGGATCGTGCGGATGGGGATCGGCTACTTCTCGGCTGCGGAGGGGATCGTCGGCGACAACGTGATCCACGTCGTCCGCGAGCTCGTGACGGCGTCGGAGCTGAAGCTCGTCCTCGGCCGGCACGTGCACGAGGAGAACATTCACGCCGACTCGCTGCTCTACATGATCTCGTCGCTGGGGATCGACCCGCACGAGTGCGAGGCGATGTTCGACGACATCCCGTCGATCGTTGCCAAGAACGAGTTCGTCACGCGCGTCTCGAAGCAGCTGCGCCGCGGCCTCGACATGCACCTTCCCGAGAGCAAGCAGTTGCTGGCGCGGAACATGTTCGTGTTCGGCCAGTGCATGGAGGGGACGCAGTTCTACGGCCTGTTCGGGATGATCCTCGCGCTGTACCGGCAGGGGAAGCTGCCGGGGGTCGGGATGATGTTCCGCTACACGCTGCGGGACGAGTCGAACCACATCGAGCTGTTCCGCCGTCTCCTGCTCGAGCTCGTCGCCGAGAGCCCCGAGATCTGGACGACCGCGTTCCGTGAGGAGCTGCGGGCGCTGATGGCCGAGGCGGTCGTCCTGGAGAAGCAGTTCATTCGCGACTGCCTGCCGGTGCAGGCCGTCGGGCTGTCGGCCGCCGAGTTCGAGGGCTACATCGATTACATCGCCGACCGTCGCCTGGAGGGGATCGGCCTCGGGTCGCTCGCTGGCAAGACCGAAAACCCGTTGCCGTGGCTTGCGGAGTTGATGGACATCCGCAAGGAGCAGAACTTCTTCGAGGGCCGCGTGACCGAGTACCAGAAGTCCTCCAGCCTCGCGCTCGTCTCCGACGACGAGCTCTAACCGAAAGGAAACGAGAACCGTGATCATAGATTTCGACGAGATCCTCGACGACCTGGAGGTCAAGCGAGCCTCGCTGCTTGCACCGGGCGAGCTGCCACGGATCGACGTTTCCGCCGCGATCCAAAGCCTCGATGCGGACGGCCTCGACCTCTACGTGATCCAGCCCGATGGCGGGGAGCGGGCCTTCGAGGTGCTTGCGCCGGCGCTCTGGGTCGCCGACGCGGTCGCGACACTCGCAGCGGCGCGTCACGAAGAGCCGAACGAGCCGGCGGCCGTCGAACTCGTGCGCGAGACCGCGCGAGCAGTGATCGCGCGGCTGCGGCTGCTCGCGGGCACCGCGAGAGTGACGGTGCATGACCTATCTGCGATCGTGGAGGCGGCGTTGATCGAACAGGAGGCCTTCGACGTCGCAAAGGCCCTGGTTATGCGCCGGTCGCGGCCGCTTGCCGAGGGCTCCGTCTCGAGCGACGACCTCCATCTCGTCCGCCGCTCGGGGCATGAGGTTGCCTGGAACGAGCGGAAGATCGAGATCGCAATCCGGAAGGCGTTCCTCTCACTCCACGCCGATCCCGAGCCCGCGACGCGGCTTGCACAACGGGTGACGGTCCGCGCTCGCTCGCTCGGGCTCGCAACCGTCGCGATCGAGACGGTTCAGGACATCGTCCAGGAAGAGCTCGTCCTATCGGGGCAGATGCGCGCGGCGGAGAGGTACATCCTCTACCGCGCCGAGCGTGCGATGCTCCGCGCGCAGGGGCGGATCGCGACGGCGCCGCCGCTGGCCGCCGCCGTCGGGCTGACCGTGATCGATGCAGACGGGGTCGAGCACGCCTGGACAGGTGAGGATCTGCGGGAGCGGATCCGGTTTGCTGCGACAGGCCTCGACCTGTCCCTCGACGAGGGCGGGATCGAAGCCGAGCTGCGCCGCTCTGTCCACGACGGAATCCCTCGCACGGATCTCGACCGGCTGGTTGTGATGAACGCGAAGTCGCTGATGGAACGCGACGCAGACTTCTCGTTCTTCGCGGGGCGGATTCTGCTCACGTTCATCTATGAGGAGACGCTCGACTGGGACATCCTCCGCGACGGCGTCGCCGGTCTGAAGGACGCTCACCGTCGCGGGTTCCGGCGCGTGCTCGCCCGCGGCGTCGAAGCCAGGCGGATTGACGAAGCGTTGCTTGGCTTCGACATCGACCGCCTCACCGAGGCGCTCGACCCGGCCGCTGATCTCGACTTCGACTATCTCGGCCTGCAGACGCTGTATGACCGCTACCTGCTTGTCGACAAGACCGGCGGTACGGCGCAGCGGATCGAGGCGCCGCAATTCTTCTGGCTGCGCGTCGCGATGGGCGTCTGCCTCGGCGAACAGGATGACCGCGAGGGGCATGCGCTCGCGCTGTACCGGATGTACGCGAGCCGCCGGTTCTGCTCGGCGACGCCGACGCTGTTCAACGCCGGCACTCTGCACTCGCAGCTTTCGAGCTGTTACCTCTACGTCGTCGACGACTCGCTGGAGTCGATCATGCAACGCGGGATTGCCGAGAACGCGATGTGCTCGAAGTGGGCGGGAGGTCTGGGCGGCTCCTGGACCGCCGTGCGTGGCACCGGCGCGCATATCCAGGGGACGAACGGTGAGAGCCAGGGCGTGATCCCGTTCCTGAAGCTGCACAACGACCAGCTCGTCGCGGTCAACCAGGGTGGCAAACGTGCCGGGGCGGGCTGCGCCTACCTCGAGGTCTGGCACAACGACATCCGTGACTTCCTTGAGCTGAGGCGCAACACCGGCGACGAGCGGCGCCGCACCCACGACATGAACACTGCCTGCTGGATCCCTGACCTGTTCATGAAGCGAGTCGAGGCGCGCGAGCCGTGGACGCTCTTCCGAAGTTCGGACGTGCCCGATCTGCACGAGCTCTACGGCCGCGCGTTCGAGGCCCGCTACCTCGCCTACGAACGACTTGCCGCCGACGGCGTGGTCGTGGGTGAGCGGATCGAGGCGATCGAGCTGTGGAAGCTGATGTTGAAGATGCTGTTTGAGACCGGTCACCCGTGGATTACCTTCAAGGACCCCTGCAACGTCCGCAGCCCCCAGGACCACGCCGGCGTCGTCCACTCGTCGAACCTCTGCACCGAAATCACTCTCAACACGAGCGCTGAGGAGACGGCGGTCTGCAACCTCGGCTCGATCGTGATCGACGAGCACCTGACGAGCGAGGGCGGGATCGACCACGCGAAACTCCGCGAGACAGTCCGGGTCGCCGTGCGGGCGCTCGACAATGTGATCGACATCAACTTCTATCCGACCGAGGCCGCGCGGACCTCGAACATGCGGCACCGGCCGGTCGGACTCGGCGTGATGGGGTTGCAGTACGCGCTCTACCGCAAGGGCGTCGCGTTCGACTCGTCGGAGGCGATCGAGTTCGGAGATCGAACTGATGGAGGCGATCGCCTTCTACGCCTACGAGGCATCGAGCGATCTTGCCGCGGAGCGTGGCCGCTACCCGAGCTACGCCGGGTCGAAGTGGGATCGTGCTCTGCTGCCGCAAGACACGCTCGAGGTGCTCGAAACGGAGCGGGGCGTCCCGGTTGAGGTGCCGCGTGGCGGCCGGCTCGATTGGGCTCCGCTGCGGGCGAAGATCGCGGTGCAGGGGATGCGAAACTCGAACGTGCTCGCGATCGCACCGACGGCGACGATCTCGAACATCATGGGCACCTCGCCCTGCATCGAGCCGCTGTACAAGAACCTATTCGCGAAGTCGAACCTCTCGGGCGAGTTCGTCGTCCTCAACCCCTACCTCGTCCGCGACCTCAAGCAGCAGGGCCTCTGGAACCACGAGCTTGCCGATCAGATCAAGTACTTCGACGGCGACCTCAGCGAGATCGACTCGATCCCGGCCGAGCTGAAGGCCCGCTACCGGACAGCCTTCCAGATCGCGCCGAACGCGCTGATCGACTCAGCGGCCCGCCGGCAGAAGTGGATCGATCAATCGCAGTCGTTGAACCTCTTCCTCGTCGAGCCCAACCTGAAGGCGCTCAGCCACATGTACCGCCACGCCTGGCACTCTGGGTTGAAGACGACGTATTACCTGCGGACGCTTGGCGCTTCGACGGTCGAGAAGGCAACGGTCCAAGCCTCCGTCGAGACGCCCGAGGCGTGTGTGGTCGAGGTTGCGGCGTGTTCGATCGAGGCCGCGGCGCGCGGCGAAGAGTGTGAAGCGTGCCAGTGATCGTCTCGACGCTCTGCGTCCACAATTTGATGCTCAAGAACTTCGTAAAAGCTCGTCGAAGGTTGGCGTTGCGAGGCGTACAACCCGGCTGTGGCGGAGCGCCAAGTCGCACGATGCGTCGTAGATCGTTCGATCAGGCAGTGCCGTCAGCGCCAACGCAAACAGCGCGTTGTCCACGGCCGGATCGTCGATGAGCGGCGCCGCGGCGACCGGCAGTGGCAGCGGGTCTGGATTGCTTTGCGGGTCGCCGTTCCCACACGCCGTGTGCGGCGAGTCGCTGCACAGCCGCGCAAGGGCGCGAGCAGACTCGATGTCCAGGAACCAGAACATGCTTACCACGCCCTGTGGTCGAAACGCATCGTCGTACTCCTTCACCGGTCGGTGAGTGTCGACGTCAAGGGTCGCGCGACCGCCTTGTGGTCGCGCCCGTAATACCCCCGGCTGATGCCCGGGACCCCGGCATGCCGTCGTGCATCGCGAAGTGTCTAGCGCCGGAGGCGCCCGCGAGGATCGGCGTTCCGCCGCTTCATAGCACCGTTCGATCTGGTGCAGGTGGCGTGTCTTGCCTCGACCGGGGTGCGGACCAGTGGACTCACGGGGGCGAACCGACGGGGAAGAGGCGACCCTTCTCAAACGAGATTTCCACTGCACCGGGAAGGGGGCGTGATGGTTACGAAGCTCAAGGTCAACGTGAACGGCTTGACGCAGCGCGTGACGGCCAGCCTGGACACGCCGCTGTTGTACGTCCTGCACAACGAGCTCCATCTGCATGGCCCGCGGTTCGGATGCGGCCTTGCGCAGTGTGGCGCCTGCTCAGTGCTGCTCGACGGCAAGGAGATCCGCTCGTGTGTCACCCCGGTTGCGGCGGTGGCCGGGAAGAGCATTACGACGCTCGAAGGATTGCCGGCGATGTGGGCTGCCGAGCGCGGCACGACGGCGTCCGCACCGGCACTGCATCCGCTTCAACAGGCCTGGATCGATGTTCAAGTGCCGCATTGCGGCTATTGCCAGAACGGGATGATGATCCAGGCCGCCGATCTGCTCGCGACGACGAACAATCCGTCCGAGGATCAAATCCGCACGGCGATGAACGGGCATCTGTGCCGGTGCGGCACTTACCCACGGATCCTGACCGCGATCCAGAGTGCCGCGGCCGTGATGGCGAAGGCGGCCTGATGGACGCCGCGACCAATTCGAAGGAGATGGCTATGCACGCCGATCATGAGCTCTCGCGCCGGTCGTTCCTGCGGGGCACGGGCACGTTGGTGGTCGGGCTCAGCCTCGGCGGTGTGGCGACGACGGCGGGAGCGAAGGCCGACAACGTCCCGACGGCGATCGTGTCGTCGCATACCGGCGCCCTGGCAGGGCCTCCTGATGCGACGCAGATCGATTCGTGGCTGCAGATCAATCCGGACAACTCCGTCACGCTCTTCCACGGCTGGGTCGAGCTTGGTCAGGGAACGCCGACGGCTGTGCGGATGATCGCTGCGGAGGAGCTCGGGCTCGCGTTCGACCAGGTGCAGGCCGTTCGGGTCGACACCAACGTATCCCTGTCGGCTTTCACCGTTGGAAGCAACTCGACCTCGACCGCGATGGGCGCGACGAGCATGCGTGGCGCGGCAGCGGCCGCCCGGACGCTGCTCCTAAACCTGGCCTCCGCGCAACTCGGCGTCCCGGTTGCGAGCCTCTCGGTGGCGAACGGGATTGTTAGCGGTGGCGGGAAGAGCGTCACCTACGCCGGCCTGACCGCTGGGAAGGCGTTCGGCAGCACGATCGCCGCAGCGAAGGCGACGCTCACCGACCCCGCGAATTACAAGGTGATCGGGACGCGGGTTCCGCGGATCGATATCCCGGACATCGTCAGCGGAAAGCTGACCTACGTTCAGAACGTCCGGGTGCCGGGGATGCTCCATGGACGGGTGGTGCGCCCGCGCGGGCAGGCTGCCCTTTCCCAGGCTGCGACGGTGCTGAGCATCGACAAGCACTCGATTGCGCACATCCCGAACGCGCAGGTCGTTCAGAAGGGCAACTTCGTCGGGGTCGTCGCGCCTAAGGAGTGGGACGCGATCCAGGCCGCGGCGCAGCTGAAGGTCACCTGGGACAACACGGCGAAGCTCCCCGGCGACGGGAACCTCCAGGCTGCCCTTCGCGACCCCGCGAAGCTTCAGAGCGCCGCCGTAGTCGTGAACACCGGGGATGTCGGTGCGGGGCTGGCCGGAGCCGCGAAGACGGTCTCGGCGAGCTACTTCACGCCCTACCAGGGGCACGGTGCCCTCGGCCCGAACTGCGCCGTGGCAGACGTCAGCCCGGCAAGCGCTCTGCTCTTCTCCTCGTCGCAGGGCCCCTACATCCAGACGCGCGCGGCCGTTGCGGCGGCGCTCGGGCTGCCCGCGGCAACGGTCCGGATCGAGGTGTACCCCGGCTCGGGAACCTACGGGCACAGCACCTACGACGACGTGAGCATCTCGGCGGCGCTGCTCTCGCAGGCGGTCGGGAAGCCGGTTCGCGTGCAGTTCATGCGCTGGGACGAGCACGGCTGGGACCAGTTCGGCCCCGCGCAGGCGACCGACGTGCGCGTCGGGCTCGATTCGAGCGGGAACATGGTCGCCTACGACTACACCGCCTACAACCACGGCTGGACGCAGGTCGTCGAGTCTGCCGCAGAGCTTGCCGGGACGCCGCTCCCTGCGGCCCCGGGCGGCCAGGTCGACACCACCGCTTCCGGGTCGTTCTACAAGCTCCCGAACCGCCGGGTCACGAGCAAGGTCGTGAACGGCTACGCCGGCTTCCTCAAGGGGATCTGGCTCCGCGCGCCGGGCGCGCCGCAGGCCACGTTCGCCTCCGAGCAGACGATCGACGCAGTCGCACACGCAGCCGGGATCGACCCGATCGCGTTCCGGATCCAGAACATCGACGCGACCCAGGTGAACGGCGTCGGACGCTGGATCGCGGTGCTCGACGCCGTCGCGAAGGCCGCGAGCTGGAAGCCCAAGGTCGCCGCCTCGAGCCTCGGTATGGGCAACATCGTGACAGGACGGGGAGTCGCTATCGGCGGCTTCGCGAACTCTTACCCCGCCGTGGTAGCCGATATCACCGTCAACAAGAAGACGGGCGCGATCACGGTCGACCACCTGTACGCAGCCCAGGACGCCGGCACAACCGTCAACCTGGCCTCGGTCGAGAACCAGATGATGGGCTGCCTCGTGCACGGATGCAGCCGAGCGCTGCTCGAGCAGGTCAGCTTCACGAAGGTGCGGACGACCAGCCTCGACTGGGCGAGCTACCCAGTCCTGCGTTTCAAAGACTCACCGAAGGTCACGACGGTCGTCGTGCAGCGGCTCGACCTCCCATCGTCGGGCTCGGGCGAGCCGACGACCGCCGCCGTACCCGCGGCAATCGCCAACGCCTTCTTCGACGCCACCGGCGTACGGCTGTACCGCTACCCCATGACCCCCGGGTTCGTACGAGCCGCGCTCGGAGCATGACGTGTCGGCGACATTCTGTAATGCCGTGCTCGCGCTGAACGACGCGCCGACGCCGGAGAACGTGCGGCGGTACCTGGCGGCAAGCCAAATGCTCGACCTGAATCCGAACTTGTTATCGGCCGGTGATACAGCCCGCGGCGAGAGCCCGCGAGAGGACGCAGCCGGACAAGGTGAACAGCAGCCGGAGTACCGGTCGATCGACGGGCTCCCCACTCCCAGCGAGATCGTCGCGTCCGACGGAGCAGGGGAGACATCGGTTAGGCCACGTCATGCCACTTGAGCGCCTGGTCAAACACCAAGGAAAGGGAGCTATGGCATCCAAACAGAGTCCCGATTCGAGCGGCGGCGGAGCCTGTCGGTGGATTCTTCCCGCTTCTCTCGTCAGCGTATTCGGGGTCTTGGCGGTGGGGAATGTGGCATCTGCTCTTGCAACCGGCAACACGGCGAACGGCCCAACAACGGTCAACGTGGTTGCCGGAAAACCCTCCGAGTTCAGATTCACACTCTCGACTAGGTCGGTGAAGCAAGGGACAGTGACGTTCAAGCTGACGAACAAGGGCGCCTTGCCACACGACCTCAAGCTTTGCTCAAGGTCAACTGGCGGCGATGCGAACAGCTGCGCCGGGAAGACGAGCACCACAATCTCTCCCGGAGGTTCGACAAACCTCAAAGTGACCTTCGCCACGAAGGGCACCTACGAATATCTCTGCACGGTTCCCGGCCATGCTGCCGCAGGAATGAAGGGCGACATCAAAGTTGCCTAAGCAGGGACACCCATGCATCCCGACCCTGCGCAGTCTGATCAAGGGGGCGCGGTACGCATCGCGCCCAGGCACCCGATCCACGGGTCGCCGGCCTCCAGTAGTTGGAGGTACCCGACCCCCCGTCCACAAGACATCGTCGTTGGGGATTGGAACAGTCGCGGCACTCCTTGCTCTGATCCTTTCGCAAGCCGAATCTATTCCCAATCTGCTCAGCGCTGTCGCTGGATGCCTGATCATCGGATTCGCCGCGGCTACCCACGACTTCCGCAAAACACGCCGCGACACGCTCGCCCGCGGGCGTCCCAACCGAGAGCAGCGGCGATCGAGTCGCTTCCGCCGATGACACCTCATCGGGAGTTCCTCGCCGCAGTCTGCTTGGCCGTTCGCTTGGCCAAGCGAAACACCAAAGAGCCCCGGCTCTTGCACCCTCATAGCTTCGGCTCAACCACACTGAGTGGAGGAGACGCTTCGCCAGCGCGCGCCAGTGGTCGGGCTCGACCCTAACGCCCGCATGGTCGAAATCGCTGTACAGGACGGAGAGGCCCTTTAGGCACTGCCACCCCGAGCGGATTCATGCCTGTGCGAAGTGGTGGCAAGGATCGCAATCCCGAAGGCTGTGGCTACGGCGAGAGCTTGCAGGGCGGTGGCCGACCTCGAGGGTAGCCCGATCTCGGTGAGTACGTTTGCGCTCAAGTGCCCGAGCAACTGCACGCGATCGACGGGAAGATGGATGATCTGGTTCCAGATGGTGCCTGGATCGGGCGAGAGGTTTGCCCAGGTGAGCGTCACTCCCGTCATCGCGATTCCCGACAGGGCTGCAAGCAACACCATCAGACGGAATCGGGCAGCGAATGCCGGTGCGAGCCCGAGTGCGAGGAACGGCAGGCATGGGATCAGGAAGCGTGGTCCGGGCGATTCGCCCCCATAGGGCAGGAAGTAGCCACAGTTCAGAAGGACGAATGCGGCTGTAACAGCTGCTGCGACAATCGCCTCGGCCTGAAAACCCCTTCGGCCGAGCAGCACCAGGCCTAGGGCCGCGCCGAGCACGACGGGCGAGAGAACGAGAAGACCGCCGCTGCCGACAAACACCTCCCGAACTGCGTGCAGGTAAGGCAGGTGGATACCGAAGAACCCGCCGGCTTGATTCGCGGCCTCAGGTCCGGCGACGTATCGGTAGGAGAGATGCCATGGTCTATCGAATGCGACCCAGCTGTATCCCAGAAGAAGCATCACACTCGGAATTACGCCCCCAACGTAGGCGGCGAGCTCGCGGACGCCGCGTAGTGCGACGTACGCGCAGACGATCACTGCGATCAACGCAGCCTCGTACGCAACGAACATCGCCGCACCGGCCAGCGCACCTGCCAGGAGCGACCGTCCTCGCCAGGCAAGGGCGAACGCCGCAAATCCCAACGTCCCAGCGGTCACATGCTCGAAGTTGGCGACTGCGAATGGCGCAAAGAGCGTCCCCAGACCGAAGGTGGCGAGCGAGATACCACCAAAACCAGGAGCAACCCCTTCCGAGATCCTCCCGACCATGAACACACAAAACAGGAAACTGATCCCACTCGAGAGGACCCTGACCACCCACAGCCGAAAGCCGTTCGTTGGCCATGCCTCGCGATTCGGTACTTGCGCGGCGACGACGCCTGGAATCTCGAGGACCGACATCCCCGGAGCCTTGTCGGAATAGAGGTGCCCGCCATAGCGCGACTTGTCGAGGCTCGTTCGGAGACAGCTATCCGCGCTCACCTGCAGCCTCACGAGCGAGCGAGTCAGACACACGCGTGAGACGTCCTGTGCAGTAACCGCGTATATCGGGGTCAGCACCGCGATAGCGATCAGCCCCAGAATGAGAACCTCATACCGCGGCCGCCGCCACGGAAGCGGGCGCGGGACCCGAGGCCCCCGGCGCGATTCCGACAAGCTCACACCGAAAGGCCTCATCTCGCCCGCCAGCGAACCCACCTCGGGCTCGACTTGGACGTGCTTCCTGCCTTCGCGACTGTCACACAGCGCCTAGGAGTGATTCTTACCGAAGCTGCGGAAAGACATCGACGCCTCACCCACCGGGTCGCTCGCCAAAGCACTTCACGAACTACACCTGTCCGGTGCATACTCCTCGAGGTGTCGGGGCCGAATCAGGCGGCTCGTGCCTCTGGGCATTGGTTGCCTGCTTTGGGAGTGCTCGTGTGTCGGTGAGCTCGGAGAAGCGCCTTCTGCGTCTTGACGACGGGGGGCCTGGCGGTAGCCGGCGGATTGATCCTTTGGTGCCGGTGCTGGTCGCGGTCGCGTTCGTGATCGCCCTGGTGCGTGGGGGCAGCAAGAGCGTCTGGCTCGACGAGGCGATCAGCGTTTCCTATGCACGGGAAGGGTTCGGGCAGTTCTTGCACACGGTCAGCCATCGCGATCCGAATATGAGTCTGTATTACCTGCTTTTGCGCCCGTGGATTGCCGTGTTCGGTGAGAGCGAGTCCGCGATCAGGAGCCTGTCTGCAGTCTTTGCCGCAATGGCAGTGGGGGCAGTTGCTGTGCTCGGTCGCCGCTTGTTCGACCGATGGACAGGCCTGGTCGCGGGGCTGTTTCTCGCTCTGAACGCGTTCTTCGTTGAGTACGCGCAGACGGCGCGGAGCTACACGCTGCTCGTTCTCCTCGTCGTCCTCTCGTCGTACTTCTTCGTTGTGGAGCTGGAGCAACCATCGCGAGTTTCAGGTGTTGGTTACGTGGTTTCGAGCGCGCTCGCGGTTTACGCTCACTATTTCGCCGTTTACGTGTTGGTGGCGCAGCTGTTGACGCTGGCGGTGGTCGAGGGTCGCCGTGCACTTACACGGAGGTGGGTGGCAATCGGCAGCTCCATTGTTGTCTTGTGTATTCCGGAGCTGGTTTTCTCGGCCCGGTCCGGAACGGGAACCATCTCCTGGATCATCCGGCCGAGACTCCGCGACCTCGAGAACCTTCCGGTCGTGCTCTCTTCGAGCGAGGTGATCGCGCTCATACTCGTCTGCCTCGCGGGTTACGCCGTCGTCGTGCGTCCTCGCGAAGACCGAGCGCAGAGGAACCCCAGATGGCAGATCGGATTCGTGATCTGCTGGTTCGCACTGCCAACCCTTGCATCGTTCGCGATCTCGTTCGCGGTCCCGATGTTCGTCCCGTACTACCTCCTCGTGTCCCTCCCCGGACTTCTGCTCGCCGGCGCTGCCGGCGTCGTTCGCCTACCCAGCCGTCTCGCAAGTGCAATACTCGTGTTGCTGCTCACAGGCGGAATGGCCAAGGAGCTTCACCGCTGGTATGTAGCGCCCACCATCGAGAACTACCGCTCAGCAGTGCATGCGGTTGAGGCGCGAGCGCAAACGGGTGACGCGATCGTCCCCGCCCCGGGGTACACCGAGCCGGCCATTGCCTACTACCTGCGGAAAGGCGGCCGGCGCACTCCCGTACTCGCCAACCCAGGGCCCGGATCCCATCTGGGCACACACGCACCCCGCATCTGGCTCATCCTGCGAGGATCCTCACCCGCAGAAACGGCACAGCTCTACAAGGCCCTCGCGCGACGCTACAGCCCGACCGACACACAACTCGACGTCCCCGGCCTCTCGGTCACGCTCTACACAGAGGCCCCTGACCGATACGCCTCCGCGCGTCCCGTGCGCGCGCTGCCAAACAGCGCCATGCGTTCAAGTCCGGAAGCTCGCCCGAATCGGTAAAGGCCGTCACCTCGGCCTTCATCGCGCTGGTGTTCGCACTTTTCAACCAGGTTCCTCGAGCGCTCCGACCGGCCGCAGAGCGCGAACCCGAGCAATCGCGCGCGCTTCGAAACAGACGACCACGGCATCTTCGTCGAGCAGCTCAAGCGTCCGTTCCACGATCTGATGGCGACGGTGGCGATAGGGCGTCTTCAGCTCGACCATCACCCCGATCCGTCGCCGACAGAGGTCGAGCACCTCTACGAGGCTCGGAAGCGCCTCTCGACGGCGGGGCCTCCCGTGCGTCACGACGAGCTCGCCGTCCAGCCGTGCATGCACGTCGAGCTCGACGAAATCGGCGCCGATCTCGATTGCGCGCTCGAACGCGGGCAGCGTGTTCTCGGGTAACTCCACCGATGCGCCTCGATGAGCGATCACGAGCGGCCGAGTCATCAGCCCTCGAGGAGACGCTGGATCACGCCGACATCGATCGTCTCGATCAGGTCGCCGTCCCAGTTCGTGGAAGAGAGAGCGGAAGATCTCGCAGAGTACTGGCTCATCATTGGACAACGTGCCGTTGAAATCGAAGGTGATCGCGGCGATCGGAGCCATCTCACCCCGGTATTCCGGCATCGGCAGCCGCCCGGCCATCCCTTCGTTGTTAGCGTTGCCGAAGGTGGACGGTTCCCTCGCTGAAGACAGTACGTGGTGTCTTCCAGCCCACGGCACCGCCTGCTTCGACATGCTGCCGGCGACAGTCCTTGGCGCCTTGACCGGGAGCGTCACCAGTCCGCCTCTCGACCTCGGAAGGCTCGCACGCCGCTACGAGCACGTGGTGCTCGTCTACTTCGATGCGTTCGGCTGGCAGTCGTACGAACGCCACGCCGAGCATCCACTGCTCGAGCACGCGCGCAACCAGGGCCAGGCGTCGAAGCTGACCAGTCAGTTCCCCTCGACGACAGCAGCGCACATGACGACAATCCACACCGGGCTACCGGTCGGCGTGCACGGCGTCTACGAGTGGTTCACCTTCCTGCCGAAGGCAAACCGGATCATCGCTCCCCTCCTCTTCTCGTTCGCCGGGGATGCATTTCCGAACACACTCCTCGCCCACGGCGTGTCTGCGGACGACGTCTTTCCGGAGGGCGACTTCTACCCCACGCTCAGCGACGCCCAGATCACGGCACATGTCGCGCTCCCGCTCGAGGTCGCCGCCAGCACGCCGGGTCAGATGTTGCTGCGACATGCAGCAGTCCACCCATTCTCCGACATCGCGGATGGAGTCGCCGCCCTCGGGAACGCCCTCGCCGAGACCGAACGCGGCTACGGGTTCGTCTACCTCCCCGAGGTCGACACCGCGATGCACAAGTACGGCCCGCACGATCCCCAGGTCGAGCGACTCATCGACGAGACGCTCACCGTCCTCGAGCAGAGCCTGCTTCGCGGCGCCATGCCGGAGGGGACGCTCGTCCTGATCACCGCCGACCACGGCATGGCGGCGATAGAGCCCGAGCGCAGCCTGTACGTCAACGAGCTCTGGCCCGAGATCGTCGACCACCTCGGGACCGGCGCCGACGGACGACCGCTCGCACCCGCCGGGTCGAGCCGCGATCTCTTCCTGCACACCCGACCGGAAAGCCACGACCGCGCCCGGACAAAGCTCCAAGCGCTTCTCGACGGCAGAGCGGAGGTGCGCAGCGTCACCGAGCTTATTCAACAGGGCGTCTTCGGGCCGGCAATCAGCGACCGATTCCGAGATCAGGTCGGGGACCTTGTCGTGCTCCCGTACTCCGGTGAAGCGGTCTACTGGAATGAGCCGCCACGGTTTACGCAGCCCTACCACGGCCAGCACGGCGGGCTCACGCACGCGGAGATGGAGATCCCCCTCGTCGCGTTTGCCGTCTGACGCAGCTAACCAGGCACCACCCCATCCGTCTCAGATCCTGGCCATGCCGAAGGACCGCGAACTCAGCAAGAAACTGCGCCGCAAGGCCAAGAAGAAGCAGCGCCGTGACCTCGGCGACGCCATCGACAAGAACGGGCATCACGCACGCGAGAAGAAGTCGAAGTGACGATGGCTCCGAGCATCGACACGCACTGATGGTCGGCGTCTCGCGATGTACTAACGGAGTCGACGCCTCTCGGTCCTGGTCGACCTGGGTTTGGCGAGTACCTAGACGAACTCGTTAGCGGCGGCGTCCTCGGCCTCGTCGACTGCCTCGCCGCAGGTGGGGCAGTACCAGCGGGCCTCGAGCGGCGTCCCGCAGGCGGCGTGTGTCAAGGGCTCGCCGTCGGCGCCGCCGCGGCTGCCCCAGTCGGCCAGCAGACGGAGTGCGCCGGCAAGCTCGCGGCCAGACTCCGTCAGCTGGTATTGGAAGCGGCGCGGTCGCTCGCTGTAGGGCGTCGCGATGAGCAGCGCCTCACGCTCGAGGTGACGCAACCGTTGTGTGAGGGTGTTGGGCGCGATACCGCCGACGTCCTCGAGCAGTTCGTTGAAGCGGCGCGGGCCGCCGAGGAGGGCGTCGACGAGGAGCAGCGTCCAGCGGTCGCCGACACGCTCGAGCGCCTGTGCGAGCGGGGAATCGTTCATCCCACGATCGTACTGCGCGAGGCTGTCTGTCGCATGTAACTTGCAACTCGCAAGTTACTACGAAGGGAGAAACATGGGAGCACTAGACGAACTCCAGACAAGCGTCCAGCGGATCGCAGAGCAGGTTGGTCCCGCAGTCGTCGGCCTTGGGCGCTTCGGCAGCGGCGTCGTCGTAGCGGACGGGCAGGTGCTGACGAACGCGCACAACCTGCGGCGCGAGACACGCACGGTCGTCTTCGGCGACGAGCGCACGGCGAAGGGCACGGTCGCCGGCGTCGACGTCGACGGGGACGTCGCCGTAATCTCGGTCGACACCTCCGGGGCGCCGGCGATCGCGTGGGCCGACGGAACGGCTGCGATCGGTCAGCCGGTCTTCGCGCTCGCGAACCCGGGCGGCAGCGGACTGCGTGTCGGCTTCGGGCTCGTCTCCGGGTCCGGGCTCACGTTCCGCGGCCCACGCGGGCGCCGGGTCACGACGAGCATCGAGCACAACGCACCGCTTCTGCGCGGCTCATCGGGCGGCCCGGTCGTCGACGCCGAGGGACGGTTGCTCGGCCTGAACACGCTGCGGCTCGAAGGTGGGCTGATTCTCGCGGTGGCCGCGGACGCCAACCTTCGCTCACGAGTCGAGGGGCTCGGGCGCGGCGACATCCCGCAGCACCGCGAGCTGGGAATCGCGCTCGCGACGGCGCACGCGGCGCGGCGGATGCGACGCGCGGTCGGCCTGCCCGAGCGCGCGGGGCTTCTCGTCCGGGCCGTCAAGGAGGGCAGCGCCGCCGACCGCGCCGGCCTCGAGGCCGGCGATCTGCTGGTCACGGCAGCAGGGCAGGCGCTCGAGTCGGCCGACGACCTCTTCGGCGTTCTCGATAGTGCAGGCCCGACCCTCGATCTCACCGTTGTGCGCGCACTCGACGAGCGCCAGGTCACCGTCGCCCTGGAGGAGGCCGTGTGACGGATCTCGTTCGAGAGGAGGCGGAGGCGCTCGACGCGTACTCGCGGATTGTCGTCTCCGTCGCGGAGAAGCTCGCCCCGTCGGTCGCGAGCCTGCGCGTCATGCAGCGAGCGTCGCGGCGGCCACGCCACGACCGGCGCGGGCAGCGCCATCGTCCTCACCGCCGACGGCTTCCTGCTGACTTCCGCTCACGTCGTCGCCGGTCGCTCGACCACGGGCCGCGCATCGTTCACCGACGGACGCGAGTACCGGTTCGGGATCATCGGCCGCGATCCCCTGTCCGACCTCGCAGTGCTGCGCGCGGAGGCGGACAGCCTGGAGTCCGCGGCACTCGGTGAGGCGGAGACGCTTCGAGTCGGCCAGCTCGTCGTCGCGATCGGGAACCCGCACGGCTTCGAAGGATCCGTCACGGTCGGCGTCGTCTCGGCGCTCGGCCGCACGCTCGCCGCCGGCGGCCGAAACGGCGGCCGGCTGATCGACAACCTGATCCAGACCGACGCCGCGCTCAATCCCGGCAACTCGGGCGGCGCGCTGGTCAACGGCCGCGGCGAGGTCGTCGGCGTCAATACGGCAGTAGCCGGCATCGGCCTGGGGCTCGCGATCCCGATCAACGCACCGACGCGGGCAATCATCGGCGCACTGATGACCGAGGGACGCGTGCGACGCGCGTGGCTCGGCATCGCCGGCGGCGCCCGGCCGCTGCCGCCGGCCGTGCGGGAGCGCGTCGGGGCGCAGCGCGGCGTCGAGGTGCTCGAGGTGACAGACGGCAGCCCGGCGGACAGGGCAGGCCTCCGCCCCGAGGATCTGATCGTCAGCGCCGACGGCATCCCTATCCCGGACGTCGCGGATCTGCAGCGGCTGCTCGTCGGCGAGCGCATCGGCCAGCGCCTGACGCTACGCGTCGTCCGAGCAGGAAGGCTGCTCGAGGTCAAGCTCGTCCCGCACGAGCTCGAAGGCTAAGGCTTAGCGAGAACGCAACGGTCGCTTGGCGACCCAGGTCCCGTGACCGCTAAGGCACCCAGGTTTCTGCGAGGGGTGTGATCTGGAGCTCGTGCGTGGCGGCGCGCCTACCTTGCTCAGCGAGGAAGATCACCCCTTCGGCGATTCGTCGAGGATCGGCGAGCGTCTCGCGGCTCACCCCGGGCCGCGCCTCGCCCGACAAGGGTTCGATACCGGCGTCAACGATGAGCAGTGCCACATGGATACCCTCGCCGCGAAGCTCGAGCGCGGCAGCGTTGGTCAGAGCGCGCACGCCGAACGAACCGGCGGCCCACAGGGAGGATCGTGATCGCCTTCGACGGGTCAGACGAGTCTCGCCGCGCGATCGAGGTGGCCGCCCACCTCTTCGCCACATGCCCGGCCGTCGTCGCGTTCGTCGGCCCGCTTCCCGACGATGAGGGTGAGGTGGCCCTGGCAGACGCTCTCGGCGTGGACGATTACGAGGTGATCGGTGTCGACGAGGAGGCGGCGCGACGCGAAGCGGCAAAGGGTGCAGAGCTTGCGAAGAAGGCCGGATTCTCGGCCGAGCCGGGCAGCGTTCTCGCCACGCCTGCGTGGATGGGAATCGTCGACATCGCCGACGAGGTGGATGCGCCCGTGATCGTCGTCGGTTCGCGAGGGCTCAATCGGCTCCGCGAAGATCTTGAGGGCAGCACGTCCCACGACCTCGCCCGTCATGGGGGACGCCCGGTGCTGATCGTGCCGCCAGGCAGGCGCTCTTGAGCCTTATCCGAATGGTGCCGGCGTCCATACCGCTGTCCGGCGCGTAGCCGTCTACGACATGCGGCGCGCGAGCTGGGTGCGCGACTTGACGTCGAGCTTGCGGAACACCTTGCGCAGGTGGTACTCGACCGTGCTCGGGCTGATGAACAGCTGCGCGGCGATCTCCCGGTTGGTGTGTCCTTGCGCGACGAGGCGGGAGATCTGCGCTTCCTGCGGCGTGAGCTCGCCGAGCGTCTCCACGGTCCGTTTGCGCGCGCGCTCGCCGGTCGCCAGCAGCTCGCGTTCGGCGCGGCGCGCGAAAGCCTCGGCGCCGATGCCGGTGAACGCCTCGAGCGCGGTGCGCAACTGCTCGCGCGCGTCGAGGCGGCGACGTTCGCGGCGCAGCCACTCCCCGAAAAGAAGCTGAGTCCGGGCGAGCTCGAGTCGCAAACGGGTGCGCGGAGAGGTGGGCGATCGACTCGCGGTACAGATTCTCGGCGACCTCGCCCTCGCTCGCCAGCGCGCGCACCCGCGCTTCGATCCCGGCCGCCCAGCTGGAGCTGATCACGCGTGTACGCTCCGAGAGCCACTCCAGGGCGAGCTCGAGCAGCGCTCTGTCGGCGGTCCTCGCTGCCGCCTCGGCCAGCTCGGGAACCAGCAACGACCCGTATCCGATCGGATCGGGCTGAAACGCTTCCCAGGCCGCATCGCGCGCGGCGTCATGTCGGCCGAGGCCGTTGTACAGCACTGATCTCGCGTAGTTGTTGGAGGTCCATCGCTCGTGCGGCTGCCTCCGCTGCGGTCGCTTCGATCAGCTCTGACGCCTCCGCCTCGTCGCCGCGCCAGGCGGCGAGAATCATCGGGGCGTTCACGAGGGCCGGATTGCCGGTCGCCTCGGCGATCAAGCGTGCCTCGTCGATCAGCAGTGTCGCCGCGGTCAACTCGCCGGCGAGCATGTGGCTCCTCGCCAGGAAGCTGAGCGCGAACTGCAGGTGCGCGAGCGCGCCCGTGTCGCGAGCGACCTGCACCTGGCGAGCGGCGAGTAGATGCAGAGACTCGTCGTCCCACAGCTCGAGTGTGACGACGTTGCTGTTTCTCCCGCTCGAGAGCGAGAGCCCCCGGCCGACATCCTCGTTGGAGAAGTCCGTCGCGAGCAGAAGCTCGAGAGCCCGAGCGAGTGTCGGCGCCGCGGCCGCGTATCCGTCGGTCACGCGGATCGCGAACGCGTCGAGCAGCACGTCGACCGTCCGCGGCGGAACGGCGCCGGGTGGGGCTGCTCGCGCGGCGGCCGCGACCGCTGGAGCGCCGCCGACGACTTCGACGTCGCTGGCCATAGCGCCTCCGAGCGCCTCGAGGTAGGTCTCGCGGGCCAGCTCGGGGTCGAGTGGCTCGAGGCGGCTCGCCGCGCTGAGAAACAGGCGACCGGCGTCGCCGCCGCGCCGCTGCTCCAACGCGATCTGGGCCCGCAACAGGTCGACCCGGGCGCGGCCGAGCTCGTCGAGCGCACCGGCCTCGATGCCTTCCAGACAGCCCGAGCGCAGCCTCCAGATCGCCCGCGTCGCGCTTCGCGGCGGCGGCCGCGAGCAGGCGCTGCGCACGGTGCGTGGGCTCGGGTGTGAGCGCGGCGGCGCGCTCGAGGAAGGCAGCGACAGCCGCCAATCCACCGCGCGCCTGCGCCCGTCCAGCGGAACGCTCGAGCTCTTCGGCGATCTCCTCGTCGGGCGTGGACTGCCGCTTGCGCCCGGTGCCACGCACGGCGATCAGGGTCGATCAGAGGATCGGTGGCGTCCGCCAAGGCGCGGTGGGCAGCGCGGCGCTCCTTCGGCCCGGCCGCCGTATAAACAGCCGAGCGAACCAGCGGATGACGGAAGACCGCCCGCGCGCCCAGCTCCAACAGGCCTTCGGCTTCGACGGTCTCGGCAGCCGACTCGGGAATTCCGAGCTGCTGCGCCGCCCGCCAGACGAGTGCCGTGTCGCCGACCGGATCGGCTGCCGCCAGGAGCAGCAAGCGTCGCGCGTCACCAGGAAGATCGGCCAGCCTCCGCCTGAAGCTCTCCTCGATGCTCGCGGACAGCGGCAGCCGCCGCCGGCAGGCCGAACCCGCCGGCGAGCTGTGCCGGCGTCAGCCCCCGCGGCAACTCCAGCAGGGCGAGGGGATTCCCGCCGGGTCTCGGCGACGATCCGGTCAAGCACGTGCTCATCCAGCCGAGCCGGCAAGACCGACTCCAGCAGCGCCCGCGCATCACGACGGCCCAGCGGCTCGACGTGGAGCTCCGGCGAAGCCGGCAAGCGCCTCGATCGGCTGTCGTGCCGCGAAGACGAGCGCGATCTTCTCCGCCTGCAGGCGACGCGCCACGAACGCGAGCACGCGCGCCGACGCTCGGTCGAGCCACTGGGCGTCGTCGACGACACCGAGGAGCGGCTGCTCCTCTGCGGCCTCCGACAGCAGGTTGAGGACGGCGAGGCCGATGAGGAACGGATTCGGAGGGCGACCTACGCTCAGGCCGAGCGCAACCTCCATCGCCTCTCGCTGGGGGCCCGGCAGGTGGTCCATGAGATCGAGGCTCGGCGAGCACAGCTGCTGGAGCGCCGCGAAGGCGAGCTCGACCTCCCCCTCCACCCCGACCGTGCGCGCGAGGCGGAAGTCCGGCGCCGCCTCGACGGCGTACTTGAGCAGTGCAGTCTTGCCGACCCCGGGCTCGCCGTACAACGCGAGCACGGCGCCCTGGCCGTCGCGCGCGGCCTTCAGCGTACGGTCGAGCACGTCGCGCTCACGCTGACGGCCGCGCAGCTCCTCGCTCGGGTGCCTTGGTGACCATACGGAGCAGCATGCCACCGGGGTACGGACTACGGGTTTCCGGGATTCGATCGGCGCGTAGCTGCGGCAAGGATGGCGCTCTCATTCGAGTACCGCGTGACGACAAAGGAGGCACACGATGACGAGCGAGCTTGGTGTCTGGACCGCCGACGATTGCGCCCTGGTGCTGATCGACTACCAGAACGAGATGTTCGAGGTCATTCGCTCGGAAACGAACGCCGACCTCGTCGAGCTGCACGTCCGCCTGCTGGCCAAGACCGCTAAGGCATTCGACATGCCGATCGTGCTCTCGACCGTCGGTGTCGGGTACGGCTTCAACGGGCCGACGCTGCCGTCGGTTCTGTCCGAGCTCGACGGCGTCGAGCCGATCGACCGGGCGTCGATGAACGCCTTCGAGGACGAGGCCTTCCGCGCGGCAGTGGAGGCTACCGGCCGTAAGCGCTTGATCATCGGCGGGCTCCACACGGAGATCTGCCTCACCTTCGCGACCGTCGAGGCTCTGAAGGCCGGGTACGAGGTGCTGTACGTCACCGACGCCGTCGGTGGGCGCTCGCAAGTCGCGCACCGGACCGCGATCGAGCGGCTGGCGCACGCCGGGGCCGTTCCGACGACGTCGCTCGCGGTCACCACGGAGCTCTTCCGCGACTGGGGCGGGCCGCTCCGCGAGCCGGCCCTCGACGTCATCTACTGGTACTTCACCGAGGTCCCCAAGCACACGAGCGAGGTCGGCGTCGCGGAGGCCGAGAAGCAGGCGGCGGCAGCCTGGCGGCAGCCTGCAGGTGCCACGATCGGCGCATGAGCGAAACGCTCCCGTCGAACCTCCCGGACTATGCGCCGGTCCCGCGCTCCGCGCTGGGACCGGCGCTGAACGAGCAGGGCTACTACGTCGGCCGGGTCGAGCGGAACCTCTACTGGATCACCGACGGCACCTACCAGTCGGCGTTCCTGACGACCTCGGACGGCGTCGTGCTGCTCGACGCGCCGCCGACGATCGGACGCAACATCCAGCGGGCCGTCGACGAGATCGCAGCCGCCAACGGCGTCAGCAACAAGGTCAGCTACCTCATCTACTCCCACCACCACGCCGATCACGTCGGCGCGTCGTCTCTCTACGGCAAGGACGTCACCCGCATCGGCCACGAGGAGACGCGCCGACTGCTCCTGCGCGACGACGACTCGGCCAGACCTCCGAACGAGGAGACGTTCCAGGACCGGCGGACCCTGGAGATCGGCGGCGAGCGGATCGACCTGGCCTGGCACGGCGCGAACCACTCGCCCGACAACATCATCATCCACCTGCCGGATCACGACGCGCTGATGCTGATCGACATCGTCAACCCGGGCTGGGTGCCGGTTTACGTCTCGAATCTGACGGAGGACATCCCCGGCTATCTCGAAGCGCCCGCGAACGCGCTCGCCTACTCGTGGAAGCACTTCATCGGCGGCCACGTCGGACGGTTGGGGACACGCGACGACGTGAAACTCCATCAGCAGTACATGGCCGACATCTCCGAGAGCTCGAGGAAGGCGATCGACGCGGTCGATCCCAGGCGCTACTACGCTCACTACCGCGAGAACAAGTGGGCTGCGGCCAAGGGCCATCTCGACGAGACCACCCGCCTCGCCGCCGAGCCGGTGATCGAGAAGTACACGGGCGTGCTCGCCGGCGCCGACATCTTCACCGCGAGCACGGCGTTCTGGGTGATGGAGTCGATCCGGCTCGATCTAGGGTACGGCTCACAGGTGCATCCCTGATGGCCCACCTCCTCGTAACGTGACCGCGGCGGCCGTCGCCGATCCCGAGGCGCGCGAGTTCCTCCGGAACGCGGATCCGGTGCTCGCGCGCGTCATCGACGCCCATCCGGATTTCCGTCCGCGGGCCTGGATGGAGGAGCTTCCTCCGCTCGATGCCTTCGGGACGCTCGTGTTCCAGGTTGCCGGCCAACAGCTGTCGGTCAGCTCGACCCGGGCGATCATCTCGCATCTACAGGAGCGATTCGGAGGGCAGATGCCGTCGCCGGCGGAACTGCTCGCGGCTGGCCCACAGGTGCTGCGCGACAGCGGCTTCTCGACGCGAAAGGGCGAGACGTTGCGCGCGCTCGCAGAGATGTTCGTCGACGGACGGCTGAGCGACGAGTCACTCTCGCGCATGAGCGACGAGGAGGTCGAGGCAACGCTGACCGAGGTACGCGGGATCGGGCTTTGGACCGCGCGCGGATTCCTGCTCGTCGCTCTCGACCGGCCTGACGTCTTTCTCTCGGGCGACCTCGCGCTCCGGCGCGCGATCCAACGAGCTTACGGCTTCGACCACCTTCCGACCGACGACGAGGTGACTCAGGTGTCGGATCGCTGGCGCCCGTATCGAAGCCTCGCGGTGAGCTATCTGTTTGCCTCCGAGTTCGAGAAAGGAACCTGATGAACGCACAGAACGGCAAGACCGTCGGGATCATCGGAGCCGGACGGCTAGGGCAGGCGATGGCACGGGTCGCGGTCCGCGCCGGACGCGCCGTCGTGCTTGCGAACAGCCGGGGCCCGGAATCGCTGACTTCGGTGGTGTCCGCCCTCGGCGAGGGCGTCTCGGCAAGAACCGTGGACGACGCGGCAGTGGCCGGCCTTGTCGTCATCGCGGTGCCCTGGGATCGGGTGCCCTCAGCCGTGCAAGACATCGATTGGAACCGCCAGATCGTCATCGATGCGACCAACGACTGGGGTGCCGACGATCTGAGCGGCAGAACATCGAGCGAGCTCGTCGCCGACCTCGTGGCAGGAGCGCGGGTCGTCAAGGCCGCCAACACGCTCGGCGCCGATGTGCTCGGCTCGGATCCCGAAGAGGCCGGCGGCCGGCGCGTGATCTTCGTCTCGGGGGACGACGCCGAGGCGAAGGCAGATGTCGTCGCGCTGTTCCAGGACGCCGGGTTCGCCGCGATCGACCTGGGCGACCTCGCAACGGGCGGCGCGTTGCAGCAGATCCACCACCCGCTCGCCGGCGTCAACCTCATCCGACTCTAAGGAGCGCTATCGATGGCAGTACACACCGAGCTCACCCCGGCCGAAGCGGCCGACCGCCTCGCGTTGCGTGAGCTGTTCGACGCCTACGCCCATTGCGCCGATCGGCGCGACGCCGAAGGCCAGAAGGCGCTCTTCACCGCCGACACACGCTTCGCCGTTTACATGGGTGGCGAAGGCAGCGAGCCGACCTACGTGCTCGAAGGACGAGAGGCACTCACACCGGTGTTCGCCGATCTGAACCGCTACGAGGTGACGACCCACTTCAACGGGCAGAGCACGGTCATGGTCGACGGCGACCGGGCCACCGGTGAGAGCTACACCATCGCCCATCACCTCTTCTCCGAGGACGGCGAACGCAAGATCATGGTCGCCTCGCTCCGGTACCTCGACACCTTCGCGAAGATCGACGGTAGCTGGTACTTCGCCGAGCGGAAGCTCCTGCTCGACTGGAGCGAGACGCGACCGTCGACTCCGGGGCCCTGACCCTCCTACACCTGGACAGCTCGCAGGACTCGAACTTCGCCGAGCCGCCTAGACCCGACGGGTCAACGAAGAGATCGATGCGGGGAGAGCTTGTAGTCGAGGGGCAATCGAGGTAGCCCCTCCCCGCATCTGATTTGCCTCTTAGGCCGTGGATGAGGGGTCCTGGGCTCTTTCTTGGAGGGCCGAGGTCAACTCCTGTCCCTGCGCGCTACCTTCGCTTTTTGCGGTATCGAGAGCAGCGTCCACTGCATGCTGGGCGACGTGCTTGCCTCGGTCGAGGGCATCGCCGGCTGTTTCCTTGGCGGCGTCGATCCACCGGTCCGATGTCTCGCCGAGTTGCTCGTTCTCGAGTTGGGTGGACGGCAAGAGCGTCCCGATGAGGAAGCCGACTGCTATCCCGCCGAGCACGAGCCCGAGGGGATTGCTTCCTGCCGTATCGCGGACGTGGGTGGCGCCGCGCGCGATGGACCGCTGGGCGGGCATGACATTCGTGACTGAGTCGACCGCACCTGTCAGTTTCGATTTGACGGCTTCTGTCTTTTCGTCGACGTAGTCGCCTACGCGGGCGGCGACGTCGGTCTTGTAGCTGAGGGCGTCCACCTCATCGCCGACGCGGTCCCTCGTTTGCGCTATTTCCGCGCGGATGACGCTCGGGTCTTTGTCCATTCGATGTCCTCCTTAACGGTTTCGATTGTTTGATCGGGAAACGGCTTTCCGGCTTCGCTGATCCGCTTTTTGCCTTCGCGAACCAGCAGGTATCCCGCCCCAGCTAGACCGACGGCGACGATCAGGGCGGCGGCCCACTCGGGCAGGAAAAGGGCGAAGACCAGAACTAGGAAGGCTGTCGAGGAGCCAGCGGCACACAGCGCGAGTAGAGCGGCGCCGCCGAACATCCCGAGGCCTGGAGCCGCCTTTCGCGCTTTCAGGGTCATCTCGGCCTTGGCGAGCTCGGCTTCCTGCCGCATGAGCAGCGAGAGGTCGCTGGTTAACTCTTTTGCGACGTCACCAAGGGGACGCTGACGCCATTCGTGCGTGCTTTCGCTCTGCGTAGTCATGCGGGCCTAGCTCGCGCTTGCGGCCGCCTGGCGCGCAACCGGACCACGCACCTCACCGCCGGTAGTGAGCCCCGGCCGCGACGCCCCTAGCCCTGTGTATTGGCCGCCGCTGCGCCTCACCGACGATGCCTTCAGGAAACGCGCGGCCGTCGCGCCCGCAAGCACTCCAAGGCCGGCGAGTAGCCAAGGCTGCCGTCTCGCGAACGTCTCGATATCCCGCATCACCTCGTCTCCGTGCTTCTGCTCGAGGTACAGGCCGACTCGCTCGATCCCCTGCGCAGCCTGACCGGTCAGCTTCGCTGCACTGTCGTTGCCCTCGGTGCTGAGCTCGTTCCCGCTCCGCCGGAGTGCCTCCGCGAGCGACCGAGCCTGTGCGCCAGCGTTGGCTGAGCGCTCGTCGAACTGCTCGCGCAGCCGCTCAGAGCCCTGATCGCGCAACTCCGACGCCTTCTCTTGAGCAGCCGAAGCGGCATCCTGCGCCATCTCTGAAGCGTGGTCAACGAGGCCCTGGTCGGGACTCGCCTCATTCGAGATCTGCATCACGATTCTCCTTGTCTCGTTCGTTGTGTGAGATCTCGGGCCTATCCGCATCCAATCGACGCGAAACAAATCGCCGCAACGCTGAGATGTTTGGCATTCGGCCGGGGGCTAATAACGGTCAGGCAGGCGCGGCGGCGCGTAGCAAGTTGAGACCGCGTCGCGGTCCGACCCCTTTCAAACCAAGGAGATGAAGATGAGCAGCACGCAGATGAGCGACCCCCGGGAACTGTTCCTCCACGAGCTCGGTGACATCCTGTATGCCGAGCAGACGCTCGTGAAAGCACTCCCGAAGCTTCAGGAGGAAGCCTCGGATGACGAGCTCGCGCAGGGTTTCGGAGAGCATCTCGAAGAGACACGGCAGCACGTGAAGAACGTGGAGCAGGCGTTCGAGGAGCTCGGAGAGCCCGTCAAGGCCGAAAAGTGCCCGGGTATCGAAGGGATCAAGCGTGAGCACGACGACTTCGTCGCCAAGGAGTCGCCGACCCCGGAAGTGCTCGATGCGTTCCTGACAGGCGCCGGCGCCCGAACTGAGCACTATGAGATCGCAGCCTACGAGGGCCTCGTGACGATGGCCGAGGCAATGGGCGAGGATAAGGTGGCCAAGCTCCTGAGCACGAACCTCGAACAGGAGAAGGATGCGCTCACCAAGATCCAGACCATCGGCAAGCGGCTGGCGAAAGAGGGCGCGGCCTCCTGAACGCGCCATCGACGCGAAAGGGTCAAAACGACCGGTCGCCCGAGGCGTCAACCCACGAGCAGCGTGCGAGTCTAGACGCCAGTCTGTCGAACGCCCTACGATCCGGGTAGATGGCTGGCTCCCGGCAAACCTGGGTCGTTCTACTCGAAGCCTTCGGGCTCGACGGCTCCTTCAACTATGAAGGGGAGCTCCCGGAATTGGGGGATGTGATCGAGGTCACGCAGGGCGACGAGACGATCAGCGCGAGGGTCGAAGCTGTCGACGCAGACGGAAAGACACACCAGATCAAAGCATCCGAGGTCGCGGCCGCTTAAGAAACGGAAGACGCGACCCCGTAACGTTCGATCCGGACGCCGGACAGGGGCTCAGTCGACCGCGCGGCGGAAGAAGCCACGCGAGCCGACGCCGAGGAGGACGAGGAGCGCGGCCGGGAGGACGAGTAGGCAGATCCACGGTGCGATATGCGGGACACTCGGCACGAGTGCGGCTCGTAGGCCCTCGCTCACGTACGTCATCGGGTTCATCGCCGTGATCACCTGAAACCAGGGGAGCTTGTTCAGCGAGGGCCAGGGGTACTGGCTGCACCCGGTGAACAGCAGCGGCGTGAAGACGAGTGAGAAGACAATGTTGATCCGGTTCGGCTTCACGAGTGTTCCGAGGACGAGGCCGAGGCTGGCGCCGAGCAGCGATCCCAGCAAGACGATCGTGAGGAAGAGCGGGAGCCCGGCCCAGCGCCACGGGATCGATCCCAACACGAGAATCCCGATCGGGATCATGACCGCGGTCGCGATCAGCGCCCGGAAGGTCGCGAAAACCACCTTCTCCAGGGCAACGAGCCACGTCGACATTGGGGCGAGCAGGCGATCCTCGATCTCCTTCGTCCAGCCGAACTCGATCACGAGTGGGAAGGCGAGCGTTTGCATGCTCGTGATCACGGCGGTGAGCGCGAGCAGGCCCGGGAACAAGAGATCGGAATAGCCGTTCGTCGTGTAGCCGAGGCTGCCGAGGACCTTGCCGAAAACGAACAGGAGGAAGAACGGCTGCAGGATGACTTGCGCCAGGAAGACCGGGAACTCGCCCCACGTGACGTAGATGTCCCGACTCAGGACAGCGAGGAACACCCTTCCCTGCCCGGGAACCGCCTCGGCGTCGGCGACCGCGTTCACCTGAGCGTCCTCCCGGTCAGGTGAATGAACACGTCCTCGAGCGTCGGCGTACCGAGCTTGACGTCGGTGAGAGCCGAGCCGTGCGCCGCCAGGACGCCGGCTGCCGGCGCAACCAGAAGCGGCGCATCGCCCGCGACGTAGAGGCGGACCCTGAGATCACCGTTCGCCTCGGCGTGCAGGCGCTTCACCCTGCGGGGTGGCAGCGATCCTCTCGGCACCCTCGACCGAGGTCAACGCGCCGAGATCGGCGACGATCGCCGCCGCCGTCTTTGCGTCGGATGGCCGTGTGGTCAGCTCGATCGTGCTTCCGGTCGGCACCGACCGCATCAGCCCGTCCGGGGTGTCGAGCGCGAGCAGCTTGCCGTGATCCATGATCCCGACCCGGTCGGCGAGCGCGGCCGCCTCGTCCATGTCGTGGGTCGTGAGCACCAGCGTGACGCCACGGTCACGCAGCTCGCGCAACCTGTCCCAGACGAACAACCTCGCGGCGGGATCGAGCCCCGTCGACGGCTCGTCGAGGAACAGCACCTTCGGGGAATGCATCAGCGCCCGCGCGATCATCACACGCTGCGATTGGCCGCCCGAGAACATGTCCGGCTTCTGATTCGCACGGTCGAGCAGGCCGAATTGCTCGAGTAGCTCATCGGCGCGGCGGTTGCGCTCCTTCGCCGGGACACCGTGGTACGCGGCATGGAAAATTAGGTTCGCGCGAATCGACAGTGCTCGGTCGAGGTTGCTGCGCTGCGGAATCACGGCCAACGCGCTCCGCGCCTCGACCGGGCTACGAGCGACGTCGATTCCAGCGACCGAGGCCGACCCGCCCGTCGGCCGCACCCGCGTCGTCAACACACCCACAGTCGTCGTCTTCCCGGCCCCGTTCGGCCCGAGCAGGCCGAAGATCTCCCGCCGCGCAACTTCGAAGCTGACCCCGTCAACCGCATTGACCGGCGATTTGGGATATCGCTTGACAAGCTCGCTGACAGCGACCGCTGGCCCGTCACTCCTACCGACCCCCATCTCGTCATGAAACCACGCGGCCGGGTGCCTGCGACTCGACGCCGATGACACGCTCCCCGAGGGGCTGAGACTTGACGACGCTTTCTCGGGCTCTCTGGTGTGCGACGACTACGTCGGCGGCGGGCGAGGCTGATCCTCCTCGCCCGAAAGGCGGCCTCACACGTCGGGAGCTCCTCAGACGGCCGCGATCGCCTCTCCGCTCTCAGCGTCGAAGAACGCGACCGCAGAACGCGGAACCGCGAACGAGGCCCGTGTGCCGTCCGCGAGCCGCGGTTCCACGGGGACCTTCGCGACGAGCGTGTGGTCGCCGAGGCGGAGATGGGCGAGTTGCTCGTCGCCGAGGTACTCAACGACCTCGATCGCCGCCTCGAACGCGATCGACGCATCGTCGCCGGCTCCGAGCCCGACGTGCTCCGGCCGGAAGCCGGCGAGGTGGTCGCCGGGGATCCCAACCGCGGCTGCGGGGACGATGTTCATCGCGGGCGAGCCGATGAAGGTCGCGACGAAGACGTTCGCGGGACGGCAGTACACCTCCTCCGGGGTTCCGATCTGCTGGAGCACGCCCTTTCTCATGACGGCGATCCGGTCGCCCATGGTCATCGCCTCGACCTGGTCGTGCGTGACGTAGATCGTGGTCGTGCGGAGCTGCTTCTGAAGCTTCAGGATCTCGGCCCGCGTCTGGGCGCGGAGCGCGGCGTCGAGGTTCGAGAGCGGCTCGTCCATCAGGAAGGCATGCGGCTCGCGGACGATCGCCCGGCCGAGCGCCACCCGCTGGCGCTGCCCGCCCGAGAGCGCCCGCGGCTTGCGGTCGAGGTGCTCCTCGAGGTCGAGGGCAACTGCTGCCGCCTCGACGCGCCGCCCGACCTCTGCCTTGCTCAGCTTGCGGAGCTTGAGCCCGAAGGCGAGGTTCTGCGCGACGGTCATGTGCGGGTAGAGCGCGTAGTTCTGGAAGACCATCGCGATGTCGCGATCCTTCGACGGGACGTCGTTGACGACGCGCTCCCCGATCACGATCTCGCCCTCGCTGATCTCCTCCAGCCCGGCGACCATCCGGAGTGCGGTGCTCTTCCCGCACCCTGACGGGCCGACGAACACCATGAACTCCCCCTCGTGGATGTCGAGGTCGAGGTCTTCGACGGCGCGGGTCCCGTCGGCGTAGACCTTCGACACTCCTTCGAATCGGATCGCTGCCATGTCACTCAACCTTTCAGCGCGCCGCCGAGGCCACCGCCGCGCAGGAACGTCCGTTGGAAGATCAGGAAGGCGACGATCGGGACGAGACACGCGATGAACATCGCCGCCAGGAACACCCCGAGGTCGGTCTGCGCCTGGATGGATGGGAGCCGGACGGAGAGCGGCTGCTTGTTCGGATCCGTCAGCACGAGCAGCGGCCAGAGGAAGTCCTTCCAGGAGGCGAGGATCGCGAACACCGAGACGACGCCGAGGATCGGCTTCGACATCGGCAGCACGACGAACCAGAAGAGACGGAACGGGCCTGCCCCGTCGATCCTCGCCGCCTCGAAGATCTCGTGCGGCAGGTTGTCGAAGAACCGCTTCACGATCACGACGTTGAAGGCGCTCGCGCCCGCGGGAAGCCAGATCGCCCAGTAGCTGTCGATGAACGAGTGGTGGATCAGGGGCGGATGCACGATCTCGATGTAGAGCGGCACCAGCAGGACGACCGCGGGGACGAACAGCGTCACCAGGAGAAGCCCGTAGATCACCTTCCAGTAACGCGGCTTCAGGACCGAGAGCGCGAAGCCTCCCGTTGTCGCGACGACGATCTGCACGCACCAGGAGCCGAGCGCGAGGATGACGGTGTTCCAGAAGTAGCGGCCGACCTCGACGTCGTTCCAGGCTCTGCTCAGGTTGCTCCACGCGACGCCGTGCGGGAACAGCGCCATCGGGTGCGAGATCGTGTCGCTCGTCGGCGTGATCGCCGACTTCGCGAGCCAGAGGATCGGCCCGAGGCCGATCACGAACAGCGCCACGAGCAGCACCTTCTGCGCGGTTCCGAAGCCCCACCGAACGCCTGGGCGCCGCCAGTCGGCGTTCGAGATCAGCGACTCTCCGGTCGGTGTCGTAGCGCGCTTGCGACTCAACGCGTGCTCCAGCTTCGCGTCAGGCGCAGGTAGACGAGCGAGAAGACGGCGAGGAACCCGGCGAGCATCAGGCTCAGCGCCGTCGCTTCCCCGTAGTTCCCGCCGAGCGAGTTCCCGAATGCGTAGTCGTAGATCAGGAGGAGCACCGTGATCGTCGCGTTCGCAGGGCCGCCCGAGGTGAACAGGTACGGCTCGAGGAAGACCTGAGCCGTCGCGATGATCTGCAGGATCATCGTCAGGAGCAGGATCCCCCGCAGCTGCGGCAGCGTGATGTGCCAGATCTTGCGCCAGAGACCGGCCCCGTCGACCGCGGCCGCCTCGTAGAGATCGGTGTCCACCACGGTCAGGGCGGCGAGGTAGATGATCACCGTGGCGCCCGCGTTCGCCCAGGTCGACTCCAGCACGAGCGAGGGCATGGCGCTCCCCGCGGACTGGAGCCACGGGTAGGGGCCGAGCCCCACCCAGCCCAGGATGGTGTTGAAGACACCGGTCGCGCTGGCGTCGTAGAACGTCTTCCACAGGAGCACCGCCACGACCGGCGGGATCACGACCGGCAGGTACGCGAGGACGGCGTAGAGGCCGCGGCGTCGCCGGGTCTCGCTGATCAACACCGCCGCCACGAGCGGAAGCGGGTAGCCGAAGAGGAGGGCGAGACCGGCGAAGTAGAGCGTGTTCTTGATCGCGACCGGGAGCAGCGGGTCATTCAGGACTGCGCGGAAGTTGTCGAGCCCGACCCAGGTCGCCGGCTGCACGAGATTCGTGTGCTGCAGCGACATGATCACCGTGCGGGTGATCGGGTACCAGGAGAACGCCCCGAAGATCAGGATCGTCGGCAGCAGGAAGAGGAGCGTCGTCGCTCCGCCGCCGCGCACCCAGGTGATCGGAGTTCGCCGGGCCCGCCGGCGCGTGTGGGTCGTGCGGCTGTCCCGTCACGCGTGCAGCCTCGCCGCCTTCGGCGACGACGTCAATCGCGGGCATGAGCGGTCGGGAGACCACCGATTCGGCTCCCGACCGCTCCGCCATCGATCAGCTGCCTTGCGAGATCGCCGCCTGGGCGGTGCTGTTCGCGGAGTTCAGCATCCCCTGGATGTCGGCGTTCTGGTTGGTCAGAACCGCCTCGACCACCGCGTCGAGCGCGTGGTACACGCTCTGCGTGGAAGCCTCAGGCTCCGGGATCAGCTTCTGCTTGAAGATGCCCGTGGTGAACGGCTTCATCTGTGCACTCGGCACGTTGATGTACGGCTTGATCCAGGTGTTGGCCAGGTCGTACTGCGCCTTGTTGAAGATCGGCAGCGCGGGAACGCCGACCGGCTGCTTCCCGTCGTCGAGCGTCTTCGCGTTGCGGATCGCCTGCGACTTGTCGACGAGCGGCTGCTCGTAGTAGTAGTCGATCCACTTCATCGCGGCCGCCTTCGTCGCGGTGTTCGCATCCGGGCGGACGGCGACGAGCGTGCCGCCGCCGAGGACGCCGGCGGTCGCGTTCTTCGCGAGCGGGATCGGCGCGACCCCGTAGATCTTCGGGTTGATGTTGCTCGCCTGGACAAGGTTCGTGTAGACGTCGGACCCGCTGATGTACATCCCGACCTGGCCGGCGGCGAACGCCTGGTTGACGTCGCTCCAGCCGTAGTCGAAGTTCGAGCCCATCGAGTTGTCCGTCCAGCGCATCTTCTTGAGCAGGTTGAGCGCCGTCATGGTCTGCGGGTTGTTGAGCGTCGCCTTCGCGCTCTTGCCGGTGCCGGTCTCCATCCGGCCTCCGAGCGAGTAGACGACCGTTGTGAGGATCCAGCCGGCGGTGTTGTCATCCTTGCCCATCTCGGCGTAGCCGGCCTTGCCGGTCTTGTCCGTGATCTGCTTGGCGTCGGCCTCGAGCTGCGCCCACGTCGTCGGCGGCTTGTTGGGGTCGAGCCCGGCCTGCTTGAACAGCTGGCGGTTGTAATGGAGGGCCTGCGCGTATGCCCCCTTCGGGAGCGCGACGACCTTCCCCGACGAGGTGGTGCCTTCGGCGATCACGGCCGGGTTGTACTTCGAGAAGTACGGAAGTGCCTTCGCCTGCGTGGTCAGATCGGCCAGCTGGCCGTTCTCACCGAGCGTGCGGGCGTCCGTGAACGGCACCTCGAACACGGTCGGGAGGGTTCCGGCAGCGAGCTTCGCCGCGAACGTCGGGCCCGTCCACTGGTACTCGGTCGGCTTGACCGTGATCCCGGGGTTCGCCTTCTCGAACTCGGCGACCTGAGCGTTGAACTGTGCCGTCGCCTCCTTCGTGCTGCCGGGGATCAGCGATGCGACGCTGATCGTGACCGGTTGCGCCGCGCTCCTCGAGGTGCTCTTCGCCGTCGCGCTCGAGATCGTCGAGACGGCCAGCACCGCAGCCACGGCGACGATCGTGGCCACGCGAATGGACTTCATCGTCTTCCGATTGGACTTCATCGTCCTTTCCTTTCCTTGACCTACTCCGATGGTTTGATCTGGTCGGGGTCGACCGGCTCCTGGGGGAGCCGGATCCCGGCCAGCCTGAGCCAGACCGCGGTGTCCTGCGGGAGTGCACCTCCTTCGATTTCGTCGCTCGTGATGAGGACGTCGGAACCCGGCGGAAGTTCGACCGGGACCGAGCCGAAGTTGACGAGACATGCGAATCCGTCACCGCGTGCGAACGCCAGAACGGATTCATCGGCGGGAAGCCATTGAAAAGCTGTGGCGGCGCCCCAGGGCTGAGAGCGTCGCAGCGAAAGACCGTTGCGGTACAGCTCGAGCATCGACCCCGGATCGTCGTTCTGTCGCTCGACGGTCAACCTCTCCCAATCGTCGGGCTGGTCGAGCCAGAGCTGCGCGCCCGGGTCGGCGCTGAAGCCGTATGGCTGCGTTGTTCCCGACCAGGGAATCGGAACGCGACAGCCGTCCCGACCGGGGTCGACGCCACCGGAGCGGTGCCACATCGGGTCCTGGCGGCGATCGGAGGGGATGTTCTCTACCTCCGGCAGTCCCAGCTCTTCGCCCTGGTAGATGTACATCGAGCCGGGAAGTGCCATCGCGAGCAGCGCAGCCGCTCGGGCTCGTCTCGCGCCGCGAACCAGATCGGTTGGCGTCCCTTCACGCTTCGCCTCGAACGCGAAGCGCGTGTCGGCACGCCCGTAGCGCGTCACCGGACGGGTGACGTCGTGGTTCGAGAGCACCCAGGTGGCGGGCGCGTCGACCGGAGCGTGGGCGGCGAGCGCGGACTCGATCGACGCGCGCATCGGTCCCGGCTCCCACGGGCACGCCAGAAAGTCGAAGTTGAACGCGGTGTGCAGCTCGTCGGGGCGCAGGTAGCGCGCAAAGCGCTCGGCATCCGGCAGCCAAACCTCTCCGACGAGGAGCCGCGGCTCCTCGTACTCGTCTGCGATCGCGCGCCAGCTCCGGTAGATCTCGTGCAGCTCGTCCCGGTCGGTGAACGGATGCTCGCCGGGCGCGGCGTCCGGACGCTCCCCTGACAGCTCCGGATCCTTGACGAGGAGCGCCGCCGAGTCGATCCGCACACCCGCGACGCCGCGCTCGAACCAGAAGCGGAGGATGTCTTCGTGCTCGGCGCGGACGTCGGGGTGCTCCCAGTTGAGGTCGGGTTGCTCAGGTGCGAAGAGGTGCAGGTACCACTCGCCGTCCTTCGTGCGTGTCCAGGCGGATCCGCCAAAGATCGACTGCCAGTCGTTCGGCGGAAGCTCGCCGTTCGTACCCGATCCCTCCCGGAACCAGAAGAGCTCGCGCGCCGGCGACCCAGGCTGGGCGGCGAGAGCCCGGCGGAACCAGGGGTGCTCGTTCGAGACGTGGTTCGGAACGATGTCGACGATCGTGCGGATACCGAGGGCCCGCGCCTCGGCGATCAACTGCTCTGCCTCGGCGAGCGTCCCGAATGCCGGGTCGATCGAGCGGTAGTCCGAGATGTCGTAGCCGGCGTCGGCGAGCGGCGACGGGTACCACGGGTTGAACCAGAGAGCGTCGACGCCGAGCGTCCGCAGGTACGGAAGCCGTGCCCGGACACCGGCGAGGTCGCCGGTCCCGTCCCCGTTTCCGTCGGCGAAGCTGCGGACGTAGACCTGGTAGACGACCGCTTCGCGCCACCAGGAGCGCCCGCTATCCCCTTTCGGCAACGTTGCCGTGGCGGCGCCGGTCGTGATCGCGTCCGTCTGGCTCATCCCCGGCGAATATGACACACCCGACAAACGATTGCAAGTCCCGAACAAGAACTTGCATATTTCGTACTGTGTAGCGCAAGTGTTACAACGCCCTGACTCCTGCAGGGGCGTTCGCGGTCGATCCGCGCGCAACGATCTCCGGCTCGAAGAAGAGCTCATCCGCCGAGACCGGCGCTCCTTCGATCTGGCCGGCGAGCATCTCGACGGCGGCACGGCCGATCGCCTCGATCGGCTGGCGTACGGTCGTGAGGGGCGGGTCGGTGCAGCTCATGAACGCCGAGTCGTCGTAGCCGATCACCGACAGGTCGGCCGGAACCGAGAGCCCCGAGCGCCGGGCCGCCCGAATCGCACCAAGTGCCAGAGGATCGCTGGCGCAGATGATTCCGGTCGCGCCGCGCTCGAGCAGGCGCGCCGCGGCGGCGTGGCCTCCCTCGAGCGAGAAGCGGGTTCGCTCGACGAGCACGGACTGAGGCCCATTGCCTGCCGCACGCGCGAAGGCGGCGAGCTTTCGGGCCGAGGGCACATGGTCGGGGGGCCCGAGGATGAGCCCGATCCGCTCATGGCCTAGATAGGCGAGATGGGCATAGGCCTGCTCCATGGCGACGGCGTCGTCGGTCGAGACGCGTGGGAAATCGAGGTGCTCGGCGGCCGCGTTGACGAGCACGACCGGGAGCCGCAGCTTGAGGAGGCGCTGGTAGTGCTCATGCGGCGCGTCCGCCTCGGCGTACTGGCCACCGGCGAAGATCATCCCCGAGACCTGACGCTCGAGAAGCATCTCCACATATTCCGCCTCCGACATGCTCCCGGTGCGCGTGCACAGCACCGCGTTGAACCCGCGCTGCGCGAGCGCCCCCGCGACGACCTCGGCGAGAGCCGGGAAGATCGGGTTCTGGAGCTCCGGCACGATGAGCCCAACCATGCGCGCGCGACGCACTCTCAGGTGAGTCGGGCGCTCGTAGCCGATCACGTCGAGCGCAGTCAAAACGGCCGCCCGCGTCGACTCGGAGATCCCCGGGCGCCCATTCAGGACACGGCTGACGGTGGCCTCGCTGACTCCTGCTTGCTTCGCAACGTCTGCAAGTTTGCGAGCCACGTTGCAATTCTATGACAATTTCTTGCGAACGGCTTGCAGGCCGATCAACCCGCTGCGATTGGCGCTCGCTCGAACGAGAGGTACATCTCGTCGCCTCCGCTCGGCTCGAAGCCCATTCGCATCCAGAACGCGATCGCGCGCTCGTTCAGGCGAAACACGCTGATTCGGACCGGAAGCCCGGCCCGCTCAGCTCGCTCGAGAGTCTCGGAGACGAGCACGGTGCCGAGGCCCACCGATCGGTGCTCGGGCAAGAGGGCGAGATCGACGATCAGGCATTCGGCCGGCGACCAGGCGACGCAGCTGCGCCCTACCGGCTCTTGCCCGAGCACAACGATCTCGTGCTCGGCGTCCGGAAAGCGCTCCTCCCAGTCGCGCTGCTGCGCCCGGAACTGGAGGTCGACGACGACGGCACGCTCTGATTCAGGCCAGATGGCGAACTCGTCGCGTGTCGACGCATACAGCTCCCGCAGGAAAGCCTCGTCGCCGGGGGAGGCCGGGCGCCGCTTTGGGCTCAGGACCGCGACGGGAAGATGCCTTCCAGCGCGATCACGAAGTTCACGACGAGAAGCGGCTGGATGTTCGAGTGAGGCTGGCTGCCGCCGGTCGGCGATGAGACGGCCGGCGCCATCGGCGCTCCGCCTCCCTGCGTCGAGGCGTAGATGCCGCCCGTCGTGGGGAACGCACCACCGGGACGGTTCGTGTCCTGCGCCTGATCGCTCGAGACGGGAGCGACCGAGTGCTGGTGCGCCGGGATCTGGCCCTGCGTGAGCGTGACGCTCTCGGAGCCTGTCACCTCGCCGATGGTGTACGGCGTGAGCCCCGGGCCCTGCCCCTGGTGAACGGGCACACGTGATTGCAGATTCGGGAGTGCGAAGGTCTGAACCCCGTCCCCGCCGTACTGGGTGCCGAGGAGCGAGAACAGCGCGGTGTTCTGCTGGATCGAGAGCACCTGCCCGTTGCACAGCGCCCAGCCCTGGGGTGCGAAGTTGAAACCGACGATCCTGATCTCTCCAAGGAACGGCTCCGCCATCAGTACCTCCGTATCCGATTGACCACGGCCTCGAACTCACGTCGGCCGAGAGTGGGCCCCACAGGGCCGAGGAAGAGCTCCACGGCTCCGAGCCCCGGGTGCTCGAGCCGATGGATCGCCGACTCGAGCACCGTTCCGTCGCTGCCCTGAAAGAGGAGCGAGAACGCCTCGCCGCGGCTCGGAAGCGCCCGAGCCTCGATCAGGCGGAGCTCTACGCGGCTGCCGTCAGCGCGCGCGATCTCGAAGGAATCGCCGACGAGAGGCAGGTAGGTCGCGCGACGTAGGTACGCGGCCGCGGCCGCCGGCGAGCGACCGTCGAGCATCGACCGAAGCGCCGGGGCAAGCGAGCGTCCGGCCGACGGCACTGCGATGACGACCGCCGCCGCCGCCCCGGCCTGCACCAGGCCGGCGCGCGTCAGCGTCAGGCGCTCGCCTCCGCCGGCGATCAGGACGTCGCGAGGGCCGCTGTCCATCGTGTGTCGCGGACGAAGTTCGAGGAGTTGTTCTGGATCCTGACCGCAACCACGTCACCCGCCGAGAAGCTGACGGAGTCGCTGTTGTCCGAGCAGGTGGTGCCTCCCGAGGAGATCGTGCACGTCACCGCGGTCGCGGCCCCGTTCTTGAAGAGCGTGAAGACGACCCCGCTGCCGCCGACTGCCGAGCCGGCCCGCCCCTGGAAGCTCGTCACGGTTCCACCTGCCGGAAGCGGCGAGCCGGCCTCGCCGGCCGTGAGGACGACGTTCTGGGAGCCGCCGAGCCCTGAGAAACCGGTCGTGTCGAGTCGGTCGACGAACGCCACGACGCCCCCGATCACGCTCGGGCCGCCCGGAAGCCCGGTCGGGCCCGTTGCCCCCGTCGCCCCGCCTGGGCCGGTCGCGCCCGTCGCTCCGGTGGTGCCCGTCGGGCCAGTTGCTCCAGTCGTGCCCACTCCGGCCGGGCCGGTCGGCCCCGAAGGACCCGTTGCCCCGGTCGCTCCCGTCGCTCCCGTCGCTCCGGTGCCGGCAGGCCCCGTTGCCCCCGCCGGGCCGGTCGCGCCGGTCGCACCGGCTACGCCCATCGGGCCGGTCGCTCCGGTGGTGCCCGCGCCGGTTGCGCCTGTCGCACCCGCAGGACCGGTCGGCCCGGGGCCACCCTGTGAGCCTGTAGCGCCGGTGCTGCCCGTAGCTCCCGCGGCTCCGGTCGCCCCCGTCGCCCCTGCCACGCCTGTCGCGCCTGTTGCGCCGCGGGCTCCGGTCGGCCCTGTCGGGCCCTCCGCGTTCCAGCTGATCGCCGTCTCGTTGTGGTGGCACGAAGACGAGATCCGCAGATCGCCGTTCTGCTTGACGCAACCCTGAATCGTCGAGCTCTGCTTCGCGCCCGAGGTCGTGCTCGCCACGGCCAGCCCCGCACCCGCGACCAGGATCGCGCCGGCCACCGCTCCGGCGATCGTCGCGCCGGGACGTGCAGCCAACCGCATTGACAAACCCCGCAACCCCCGTCCGTCCTTCGCGCCTCGCATCGCGCCCCCTGTGCTGCCGGGAAAGGCCGGAACCGTTCGGGCGCCATCCTGTGACGCACAGAGGCCGCTGTCAAGGAAGATCACTCGATCGAGGGGCGCTTCGATCGGTTGCGGTCGGATCGGAGCAGCGAGCCGGCCGCAAGTCTTGCGCCACCGCCGCCCACCGACGACCGTTTCGGTCGCGAGCGGCCGCCCGGATGACCGGCGCACTTCACCGAGCTAGACGCGCCTCAGGCCCGGTACAATGAGCACCATGCTGGCGCTGGTGATGTCCGTCTTGCTCGCAGGTATGTCGCACGGCACGGCGTCTTCGACGCACGCAGCCTCGGCGGCGCGCAGCACGAACTTCCCGACGCGCGGACTCGTGATACCCGGGCAGTCGATCGGTGGCGTCGGGGTCGGACTGACCCAGGATCAGGTCAAGGCGCGCTGGGGCGGCAACTACAGGGTCTGCCAGAACTGCGGCAAGAATCTAGTCTGGCTCTACGTGTACCCGGGCGCCGAGCCGCTCGGCGCTGCCGTGAAGTTCAACGTTCCGAGCCCCGAGTCCGGTGGCAGCCCGGCTGCCAAGGCTGCCGTCAAGGCGGAGAAGGCGGCAGATCTGGCTCAGACCCTGGAGACGAAGTTGGGCGCTGCGGCCGTGCTGGCAACAAAGAAGGCCAAGACATCGCCCACTGCCGCGAACAAGGCAGCAGCAGCGAAGGCTGCGGCCGCTGCAGATGCCGCCGCGGCGAACGCCAGGACCGCTGAGGCAGCCGCAGCAAAGGCCGTGGCTGCCGCCAGCAGCACCAAGGGAGGCATCAGCATCGCGGTGTTCACGCTCGGCTCACCCGCCGGGTGGGGACTCAAGGGCGTGATGATGGGCGACCCGGTATCGAACATCTACAACCTCTACGGCAGCCCCAACACGGTCAACTGCATCGGCTACGACGCGCTCACCGTGAGGATCGGGCAGACGACGACCGCGTTCTACTCGGCGGGTGGCACCATCTACGGCTTCGCCCTGACCGCCGGGTCAGAGTCCCCCTGCCAGTAGGCAGCCCCGCCTCTACACAGAAGCCGGGGCCGGGTCGGGCCGGACGAAGACCGTATCGGCGACCTCGATGATCTCGTCGGCAGGGAGGCCGGCGCGTTGCGCATGGTCCCTGATCGCCTCGGGGCTGCTCCCCTGGTAGATGCAAACGGTCCCCACCGTCCCGTCGGTCTCCGCGAGCACGTAGCTGCGAATCCAGCGGACGTCGTCGGGCGTGGCATCACCCTCGGCCGTCGAGCGGACGGCCGCCTCGGCGAGCTCGTCACCGGTACGCCAGCCGCGGCGGCGAAGAATCACATATGTCTGCACGGGAATGCTCCTCTCGTCGGTTCAGTGCGTCAACTGTAGAAGGCTCGAGCGAGAAGCGATACGGTAGGACTGCCTATGTTTCGCGCCCCGCGCTACCGAGATTGGCGGGCCGGCGGCGCCTCCTCGAGCAGGCCGAGTTCGGCGGCAGCCGCCAGCCTGAAACACCGAGAGCGCCTCGCCCACCTCCTCGGCGTCGGAGCTCTCCGCGAGCGCACGAGCCGCCTCGTACGGACAGCCCCGCTCCAGCCAGAGCGCGGCCGCCGCCGCCGGCTCGCCGGCGATCTGGAGCCGGTACGGCTCGGCGATCCAGGCGGGAGCCTCGAGCTTCGCTCCCGCCTTCCACTGCCAGTACGCGAGCTCGCCGGCGAACCAGAGGTGACGCTTCTCGAGCGCAGACCGTAGACGGCGCGCGCCTCATCGGCGCACCGGTCGGGGTCGGCGCCGAGCCAGGCCGCCTCGGCACGGGCCGCGCTGACCTGGCCCAGCCGCTGGAGGTGGCCGCCCTGCGCGGCGAGTGCGAGCGCGTCGTCGAGAGCCTCCATGCTGCCGGGGTCGCCCCGGCGCGCCCTCACTCGGCCGAGCACGGCGCCGGCGGTGATCCGGGTCACGGGAGGGGGATTCCCTGCGATCAGCCGCCGCGCGAGCCGCGAGGCGTTCGGCATTCCTCGAGCTCGATCGCGAGAGCGGCCGCCGAGCTCCCGGCCGATGTCCTCGATCGGCGCAAGCGGGCTCGGCGTCGTCAGGTGCTCGCAGCTGCCGAACAGGACTCTGGCGCGACCATCGAGCCGCGCGCCGAGAGCCCGGACGAGCGAGCTCTTGCCTACTCCCGCCTCGCCACCGACGAGCATCAGGATCCCGCCGCGATCCCAGGCGCCAAGAGCCCACCAGGAGCTCCTCGCGCTCGACGAGCTGCACGGTCAACTTCGCTCGGCGGCTTCGAGACGGCGCATCGACCCATTCTGCCGCCGCCGCCCTCCTCCCCTCGCTGGTCGGCACGATTCACGTCGAGATCTGCAAGGCACCGCTCCGTACCCGGCCTGGCCGAATGAAACCGGCATCGACAGGGGAAGCACTACGCGTGAACACGCGATCGCGCTCGTGCTGACGGCGCCGCTTGCGCTCGCCGGGTGCGGAAACAAGACGCCGACCGAGACCACGAGCACCGTGTCGGGCGGCGTTCAGCAGGTGGCCCAGGCATTCGCCTACGACCGCTCTCGCCCGCTCCGCTTCGTCGACCGGGGCGTGGTCGAGCATCGAGGGCCGGTCGCCGTGCACGACGTCAGCTTTCTCAGCCGCGGCGAGCGCGTGAACGGCTTTCTCGTCGAGCAGGCGGGGAACGCTCGACGTCCGGGCATCGTCGTCGTCCACGGCTCCGGCGGCGACCGGAGTGAGCTTCTGGGCGCCGCCGTCACGCTGGCCCTACGTGGCGCGGTGGCGCTGACGATCACCGAGCCGTCGAGCGCTCACCCGCCGCCCGCGCCGACCACCAACTCGCAGCTGCTCGCGGAGTCCCGGACGACCACCCAGCGCGACGTGATCGCCGTCATGAGGGCAGAGGACGTGCTCGCTTCACTACCCACCGTCGACTCGAAGCGCCTCGGCTACCTCGGCTGGAGCGCCGGCGCCAAGACGGGCGCGTTCGTCGCCGCCTCGGATCGGCACGTGAGGGCGCTTGCCCTGCTCTCCGCCGGAGCAGACAAGCTCTCGGCGTTCATCGCCGCGGCACCGGCAGGCATCCGTCCTCAGGTCAGACGCGTCCTCGGCAGCGTCGACCCCCTCCGTTACGTTGCGCAGGCGCGTCCCGGGACGTTGCTCCTCGAGGATGGCCGGCAGGACGCCGTCGTCCCGCACGAGGCGCTCGAGAACATGATCGAGGCCGCTCCTCCGGGGACGGTGGTGCGGTGGTACCCCGCGGGTCACGCACTGACCGCGGCGGCGTACCGCAACGCGTTCGCGTGGCTGCTCGCGAAGCTCCGCTGAGTGGGGCTCGGTGGCGTAGCGCCCCCGGTGCTAGGGTCGCTGCGTGCAGCGCCTGCTCCCCCTCGCACTCATCCTCGCCCTCGCGCTTCTGGTGGCCGGGTGCGGCTCGAAGAAGAGCCCCGCGCCGACGACGACCGCGGACTGGGCGAACGGGGTGTGCACAGCGATCGACACCTGGGCGACCTCGGTCAAGTCGAGCGTCAACTCGATCACGGCCGGAAACGTCTCGAAGAGCTCGCTACAGGGCGCCGGCAACGACATGAAGACGGCGACCGACACGCTTCAGACCGACCTCAAGTCGCTCGGCAAGCCGAACACCACAGCCGGCCAGCAGGCCAAGGACTCGATCGACCAGCTCTCGACCGACCTGAAGACCGATGCCGATTCGATCAAGAGCGCGGTGGACGGTGCGTCGGGCATCAGCGGCGCGCTCACCGCCGCGGCCAGCGTCACGAGCACCCTCACGACGATGAAGACCCAGATCTCCTCGACGTACACGACGCTCAAGGGACTCGACGCCAAGGGCGAGCTGAAGACCGCGTTCGACCAGTCGAGCTCCTGCACGAAGCTGACGGATCAGCTCTCGTCGATCTCGTCGTAGCGCCCGAACTTGCGACCACCCCGCGTGCTCGGGCGGCTTTCCGGCGGTACCGTCCAGCAGGAGATGGCCGGCGCAAATCCCGAGAAGATCGATCCGAGCCCGGAGCCCGCCCGACTGCGTGAGGCGATCGAAGCGCTCGAGGCGGTCGTTCGCGACCGCGGGCTGCTGCGCGCCCTTTCGATCGAGGAGCGGACGCGGCTTCTCTCTGCGGCCGGAGAGGTCTACAACCCCGACCTCGAGACACGCCGGCGGGGCACCAAGGCTCTACGGCGGCGCGAGAAGGAGGATCGGCGCGCGCGCGACGAGCAGGTCCTGGCCGACACCGGGCTGCGGGTGCTTCGAGACAAGCCCGTCTTCACGACCCCGAACTTCGAGGCGCCGGCCGAGCGCCCCCAGGAGGAGGCAGATGGGGCAGAGCCCGAGTGGCGCGAGGTGATCGAGCCGCAGCACTGTTATGTCTGCAAGCGGCACTACGTCGAGGTGCACCCGTTCTACGACCAGCTCTGTGCCGAGTGCGGCGACTTCAACTTCGCGAAGCGCGGCGAGATCGCAGACCTCACAGGACGTCGTCGCTCTCCTCACCGGCGGCCGCGTGAAGATCGGCTACCAGGCCGGGATCAAGCTGCTCCGCGCAGGGGCGCACCTGATCGTCACGACTCGCTTCCCGCGCGACTGCGCCGCCCGATACTCGCGCGAGCCCGACTTCGGGGAGTGGGGCGACCGGCTCGAGGTGTTCGGGCTCGACCTGCGCCACACCCCGAGCGTCGACGCGCTCTGCGCCCACCTGGCCGCCACGAGGGAGAGGCTCGACTTCATCGTCAACAACGCCTGCCAGACGGTGCGGCGACCGGCCGACTTCTACCGCCACATGATCGAGAGCGAGACCGCCGCCGAGCGGACGATGCCCGCACACGTGCGGCAGCTCGTCGGCGAGTACGAGCAGCTGCGGGGCAACGGCCGGCCGGAGAGCGCGGCGCTTGCGACGCCGGGTTCCTCCGCGCTGCCCGGCGTGACCCACGCCGCCGAGCTCTCGCAGGTGCCGCTCCTGCCCGAGGATCTGGCAGGCGGCGACCAGCTCTTCCCCGCGGGCGCGCTCGACGCCGATCTCCAGCAGGTCGATCTGCGCGAACGGAACTCGTGGCGGCTCCTGCTCGCGGAAGTCTCGACGGTCGAGCTGCTCGAGACGCAGCTCGTCAACGCGGTCGCCCCGTTCCTGCTCAACGCGCGGCTCAAGCCGCTGCTGCTGGCGACTCCCGAGCGCGACAAGCACATCGTCAACGTCTCCGCCGTCGAGGGGCAGTTCTACCGCCGGTTCAAGACCACCCGCCACCCGCACACGAACATGGCCAAGGCGGCGCTGAACATGATGACGAGAACCTCGGCCGCCGACTACTTCGGTGACGGAATCCACATGAACAGCGTCGACACCGGCTGGGTGAGCGACGAGGACCCGCTGGCGATCGCGGAGCGCAAGACCGCCGAGCACCGCTTCCGGCCGCCGCTCGACATCGTGGACGGCGCCGCCCGCATCCTCGACCCGATCATCAGCGGTTTCAACACCGGCGAGCACGTCTGGGGCCAGTTCCTCAAGGACTACAGGCCGACCGACTGGTAGACCAGCGGAACATGGCTGACGACAACGACGTCTTCGCGGCCGAGCTCGAGGCGAACGGCCGGTACTCGGACGGTTTCGAGCTCGGCGGGCTCGACCCCCGGGCAGCGCGCGGCCTCGCGGTACTGACCTGCATGGACTCGCGCATCGAGCCGCTCGCGATGCTGGGGCTACGTCCGGGCGACGCGAAGATCCTGCGCAACGCCGGGGCGCGCGTGACCGACGACGTGCTGCGCACGCTCGTGCTCGCGTCCTATCCTGCTCGGCGTCGACCGGGCGATGATCGTCGCTCACACCCGTTGCAGGATGGCGGCCGGCGACGAGGAGGACGTCCACGCGGCGATCGAGGCAGCAGGCGGCCCGGACACGAGGAGCCTGTCCTTTCTCGTGACCGATCACCAGGAGGAGGCGCTCCGGGCGGACGTCCAGCGCGTGCGCTCCTGGCCGTACCTGACGCGGCTCGCAGTCGGCGGCTTCATCTACGACGTCGACACGGGCCGACTCGAGCGGATCTGCTGATCGACCGAAAACGCGGTTAGCGAACCGAGAGCGAGCCGTTCACGGTGTGGACGAGCGCTCCGTTCGTTCCGGTCACCGTGAAGGTGCTCGAGCTCCGGCCACTACCCCTCGGAGCCTGCACCGTCAGAGTCGTGCTCGTCCCGGTGGCCGGATTCGGCGAAGAGAAGGTTCCGTTGACGCCACCCGGAAGGCCCGAAACGGTGAAGCCAACCGGGCCGGTAAAGCCGTTCACCCGCTTGATCGTGATCGTGAAGGTCGTCGAGCCCGGAGCCTTGATCGACCGGCTCGACGGTGAGATCAAGAGGGAGAAGTCGCCGGGCGGGCCAGGCTGGACGACCAGGGTCGCGGGCGCCGAATACGACGGGGCCCCGGTGCCGGTGAAGTTGAAGGTGAGGGGGTACGTGCTGGGCTGGGTGCTCGCGGTGGTCGTGACGCTCAGCGTGCAGCTCGTCGTCGCCGCGGTCAGCGTGCAAGGCGTGACGTTGCTCGGGGCTCCGCTGACCGACACGCTGACGCTCGCGCTGCCGAATCCGGCGTTGGGCGTGATCGACGCCGTGTAGGTCGTCGAGGCCCCCGCGGTGACGGTCTGGCTCGACGGCGAGACCGCAGGCGTGTAGTCGGCCGGCGGCGGAGGCGGCGCGGAGCTGTTGAAGGCCGCCAGGCCGTTGGGCGTCCCGAGACCGGTCGGGCCGTCGTACCCGACACCGGCCTTGCACAGGTAGGACGGGCTGCAGCTGCCGTTGGAGCCGCTCGTCACGTCATGGAGCGCTCCGGGGTTGCCGTACGGTGCGGCGCCGTTGCTCGTGTTGCCGCTCAAAGCGTAAACGGCTGCGATCAGAGGGGACGCAAGCGAGGTGCCACCGACCTGGACCCAACCGCCCGAGCCGTAGCTCTCGTAGATCGCTGCGCCGCTATTGGGGTCGGCGTCCGCCGAGACGTCGACGACGGTCCGCTTGGCGCAGCCCGTGTCCTTCTGCACCGAAGGCTTCGACTCGTACCGGGAGCACCCCGAGCCCCCGTCGACCCACGCTGTCTCGCCGCCGTAGCCATAGCTCGGCCCGCTGCCGGTGACGCTGAGCGTGGTCCCGCCGACGGCGACCACGTTCGGCGAGGCCGCCGGGTACTCGACGCCGTAGCCCGAGTCACCGCTCGAGGCGGTGATCACGATGCCCGCGTGGTTGAAGTACGACGCGTCGAGGGAGGCCTCGCCCGACGACTCGCCGCCGCCCCAGGAGTTCGAAATCACATTCGCGTTCAACGCGGCCGCCTCGTTCTCGGCGGCTCCGAGGTTCGCGAACGAGTTCGAGCTCGCCTCGACGAGCAGGATCTTGCAGGTCGGGCAGATCCCGTGGACCGTCTCGACGTCGAGGGCGATCTCGAGCGACCACCCGCTGTTCGGTGTCGGATAGCTCGTCCCGCCCGTCTGGTTCACCTTCTTGAAGCAGCCGTTCGCTGTGGTGCAGGCCGGCAGGCCGTACTGCTGGCTGAAACTCGCGAGGTCGCTCTCGATGTTCGGATCGTCGTAGGCATCCACGATTCCGATGGTTGCAGTCGAGGACGCGCCCGTCAGCGAATACGCGCCAACGAATTGCGGCGGGCCCAACGCGCTCGCCGGCGGGGAGCCCGAAGCGAGCGGCGCGCCGGCGGAGTCGGTCACGATCTGGGCATCGCAGCTGGCATAGCCGTCCGGCGCCGCCGCGCATGTCTGCCTGAACCAGTGGCCGCGGCCGTTGTCGCGATGCGGCTGCCCTCCCGGATCGGAGCTTGCGCTCCCGGCTCCGACGACCAGGACCGTGAGAGCGGCCGCGATCAGAAGCAGCGGCGTCCGATACGTGTTGTGGAGGGGGCGTCTGAACATCGAATACATCTGTTTCCCGCGATCTGGGCCGCGGTGAAGAGCCTACCGGGTCATGATCGAGCGTTACAAGGACCGGTGTACCAGCCTTTCGAGTTCCATTCCCCACCCCAAAGGGGGGTCGGCGTCCGAGCCGCGCGGAGCGCCGAGCGGGCCGCGCCCGACCGGCCGCTGCTCGGCTCGCGGCACGCGGCCCGATAGCCTCCTTCTAGGCGAATGAGCACGGCGCCTCGTACCTGGAGCTGGATGGTCTGCGCAGCTTTCGCGGCCCTCTCCCTGGTGCTCTTCAGCGCGGGTTGCGGAGCCTCGACGCCGGCACATGTCGTGAGCCAGACGCCCGAGGCTTCGAGCGCGGCTGACCTTCCTGGTGTCCAGCACCCGGCAGCGGGGAACTTCAGGCCGAACGGTGTCTCGATCGCGAGCTGCAAGCCGACGAGCTTCGCCTGTTACGAGCAGGCGTTCGGGAACCTCGCCTACCGCTCGGGGCCGGCCGCCGCCCTCGCTCTAGTCTCGAGGCTGCTCGACCGGAACGTGCCGGCGGTGCGCGGCGACTGCCACACGATCGCCCACCTGATCGGCTCCGCCACGCTTGCCCGCTACCACGGCAACGCGGCGGAGGCGATGGGCCAGGGCTCGATGATCTGCGGGTCGGGCTACTACCACGGGCTGATCGAGTACGCGCTCGAGGGCGCCCGGAACGAGCACCAGCTGATCGTGAAGGTCAAGGCGATGTGCTCGAGCACGACCGCGCTCCCGACGACGTTCCTGCGCTACCAGTGCGTGCACGGGCTCGGCCACGGGGTGATGATCTTCAGCGGCGACAACCTGCCCTGGGCGCTCTCGATGTGCGGCAAGCTCGCCGGCCGCTGGGCGCAGCAATCGTGCAGCGGCGGCGTGTTCATGCAGAACTTCAACCTGCCGAGCAAGCTCTCGCCGTTCCGCTCGCAGTACATCAAGAAGAGCGACCCCCTCTACCCGTGTGACTGGGTCACGGTGGAGTACAAGCTCTACTGCTACCTCCAGATCACAGAGCACCTCCTCTACGCCACGAACTACGACTGGCCACGTGTCGCGGCGACGTGCGCGAAGGCTCCGCGTCCCTGGAGCAACTTCTGCTTCCAGTCGTTCGGACGGGACGCATCCGGGGCCTCGCGCTACGTCCCTGCCGCCGCGAACCGGCTTTGCCGCCTGACCGGGCGGGGGCTCGCCGACTGCGTCTACGGCGTCGCCCGCGACTTCACGAACAACGACGTCGGCGGCGCGCGGGCGGCACGCTTCTGCGGCCTCGTCCGTCAGGACGTTCGCGGGTTCTGCTTCTACGCGATCGGGACGATCCTCGACACCTTCGGGCTCCCCAAGACCTCACTCGACAGAACGTGCCTGTTCCTCTCGAAGGCCTATTCCAACGAGTGCGAGGGGATCGTGACGAGTGCCGAGCGCGCCCTGATCACCGAGGTCCCGGCCTAGGTACCGATCGCCTGGGCGAAGCTGAAGAGGTGGCCGGGGTCGACGGCCGCCTTGACCTTCGCGAGCCGCGGGTAGTTCGTCGAGTAGTACGCGTGCTTCCAGCTCGCAAGGTCGGGATCGATGTAGTTCTGGTAGGCGAAGCCGGAGACGTACGGCCGCATCGCGGCATAGAAGCCGCGCAGCCAGGTGAGGGCGGCCGCCTGCCCGGCGGGCGACGACCAGTGCGCGAGGTACTGCGCGGAGGCCAGCGCGTTGCGGTGGACGAACGCAGTCGAGGCGGCCGGCACGCGGTTGATTGCACCGCCGTAGGCGTCGAACTGAAGCGAGCCGAAGCCGAACGCCGCCGGCTGCGGCTGGCCCATCCACTGCGCGATCGTCGTGAGGGCCGCGGCCGAGAGCGGCGCGTTCACGTAGTCGGACTTGGCGACGAAGTTGCCGCGGCTCAGGGTCCCCGTCGGGGTGTCGCCGACGAGATGGCACTGGTCGATCGTCTTGCCGGTGCACCCGGCCCAGCGAAGCTGCGCGTCGAGGTAGCTGGACGACCCGAGCGTGGGCGTGCCGCCCGAGACGTCGGTCAGCGGCTTGAGCACGCTCGAGAGCTGGGCCTGGGTGCCGAGGTACTGGCCGAAGCACTCGATGCTCGGCTGCGGCGTGCCCGACCGGAGGTAGCACGCGGTCGCGAGCTCGTCCGGCGCGCCGGGAGCAAATGCCTGGAACGCGCTCATCACCTCGGCCGCCTGGCTCCAGGGCCACGTGATCAGGAAGGTCGACACGTCGGGAACGGTGTGGGACATGACGTCGAAGTAGGTCACGATCCCGAAGTTCCCGCCGCCACCGCCGCGGCAGGCCCAGAAGAGGTCGGGGTTCTGGTGCGCGCTGCAATGGAGGTAGCGGCCGTCGGCCGTGACGATCCCGAGCGAGGTGACGTTGTCGCTCGTCAGGCCGAACTTCCGCGAGCTGAACCCGTGGCCGCCGCCAAGCGCGAGCCCGGCGATCCCGACGGAGGCGCACGAGCCGCTCGGGATCGCGCGGCCGGCAGGCGCGAGCTGCGCCTCGACGTCGATCAGGCGGGCGCCGGCGCCGATCGTGACGATCCCCGACGTCGAGCTCAGGCTGACCGAGCTCATCCGCCGGAGATCGACGACGAGGCCGGTACCCGTCGAGTAACCCGCGTAGCTGTGGCCACCGCCGCGGATCGCGAGCTTGACCTTCGCCTTCTTCGCCCAGAGGACGATCTGGGTGATGTCGGCGGCCGAGAGCGGCTGAACGACGCCGAGCGGATAGACGTTGTCGAACCGCTGCTGATAGAGGACACGCGCCTGCTGGTACGCGGCGGTCGGCGGGACGAGAACCGGGCCCTTGACGAGCTTCTGGAGCGCCTTCAGCCGTGGATCGGCGGCACCCGACGCGTCGCCGACGAGCTGCCAGCCGGCAAGAGCAACGGCCAGCCCGGCGCCCCGGCGCAGCAGCACCCGGCGGTCGAATACCTCAGCTGAGCGGCGGCTCGCGGTCACGGTGCTTCACGAGCAGAGTGTCACACCGGGAGGATCTGCGGTCAGCCCGCCGGCCGCACCGCCCGCTACCGTCGCGCCCGTGAAGCGGGACCTGCAGCTCGTCGTGGCCGGCCAGGCGGTTCGCGCCGAGGTACGCGAATCGCGGCGGTCGCGGCGGTTACGCCTGGTGGTCCGGCCGGGCCGGCTGCTCGAGGTCACTGTGCCGCGCGGGACCGGCTCGAGGGCACTCAAGAGGTTCCTCGGCGAGCACGAGGCCTGGATCGCCGACCGGCTGGACGAGGCCCGCGACCGGGCGGCGCGCTCCCATACCCTCGGGCTTGGCCAGCCCGGGTCGGTGGTGCTCGCGGGTCGGAGGATCCCCGTGGCGTGGATGCGGGGCGACCGGGCCGTGGCGGCGCTACGCAACGGCGTGCTCGAGGTGTCCGGCCCCGATCCGGCCGCAGCGATCGAACGCTGGTACCGGCGCGAGGCGCGGCGCCTGCTCGAGACCGCGGCTGCCCGCGAAGCAGCCCGCCTCGGCCTCTCCTACTCACGCATCGCCGTCCGCGATCAGCGAACACGCTGGGGCTCTTGCTCGACCCGCAGCACGCTCTCGTTCAGCTGGCGCCTCGCGCTGGCCCCGCCGGAGGTTCTCGACTACGTCGTCGTGCACGAGCTGCTGCACCTGCGCGAGCACAACCACTCGCGCGCGTTCTGGCGGCTCCTCGACGTGCACCGCCCCGGCTGGCCCGCGGAGGCAGACTGGCTGCGGATGCACGGCGAGGAGCTGCAGGCGTATACGCCTGGCACTTCGTTCCGACAGTGAGGTGATCTTGCCCGAGCGGCAGCGCCGCGAAAATGAGAGAATGCGCGCCGATGTGCTGCCTGGCTCTCTCGATGGCCTTCATCGGCCCGCGATTCGCTTTCCTGCTCGTGTGGATCTTCGATACCTCACGGGTCGACGCGGCGTTCTCGTCGTGGGTCTGGCCGCTCCTCGGGGTGCTCTTCGCGCCGTGGACGTTCCTGATGTACATCATCGTCTGGGGGCCGCTTCACGGCGTCTCCGGCTTCGGCTGGGTGATCGTCGCGCTCGGCGTCTTCCTCGACCTCGCGACGTACTCCTCGCGCGCAGCGTCGAACCGGTACCGCACCGCTTAGAGGTTCTAAGCTCCGGCCGGCTCGGGTAGCTTCCTCGCGTGGGCAGGAGGTGGCTCTTCGTCGGCCTGAGCGCCGGGTTCTTCGTCGCTGCAGGCATCGCGCACTACGCGAAGGCGACCGACGTGCTCACGTTCGGGCTCTCGACGGTCGCGCTTGCCGGGCTCGCGTGGACCGTCTCGTTCGCGACCGAGCAGGTCGGGGAGCGGTTCGGGCCCGGCGTCACGGGCGTCATGCAGTCGACCCTCGGGAACCTGCCCGAGTTCTTCGTCGTCCTCTTCGCGCTCTCGGCCGGTGAGGTCGTCGTCGCCGAGACCTCGATCGTCGGCTCGGTGTTCGCGAACGCTCTGCTCGTTCTCGGCGCAGTGATCCTCGTCGGCTGCGGGCCGACCGAGGACGGCGTGATGCGCTTCTCCGCCCGGCTGCCGAAGGACAACGCGATCCTGATGATGCTCACGAGCTTCCTGATCGTGATCCTCGGCATCTCGACCGCCACCGGCGACAAGGCCTCGCACCACATCGAGGCGATCTCGATCTTCGGCGCCGTTGCCCTGCTCGCGACCTACCTCGTGTGGGTCATCGACTACCTGCGCACCGATGCACCCGCGGAGCCGTCGCACACCGAGCCGGTGCTGTCGATGAAGGGGGCGCTCGTCCTGCTCGCGCTCGGCGGCGTCGGGGCCGCATTCGTCTCGGACTGGTTCATCGACGCGCTCGCACCCACGATGGACCGGCTCGGCATCCCCGAGGCGTTCGCCGGGCTCGTGATCGTGGCGATCGCCGGGAACGCGGTCGAGAACTTCGCGGGGATCGTGCTCGCGAAGAAGGGCCAGGCCGACCTCGCGATCTCGGTGGTGAAGAACTCGGTCGCGCAGATCACCGCGTTCCTCTACCCCGCACTCGTGCTGGTCTCGCTGCTCTTCGCGACCCGGCTCACGTTTGCCCTACCGCCGGTGTTGATCGCCGCGCTGCTCCTGACCGGCCTCGCGCTGTGGATGATCACGAGCGACGGCGAAGCGACCCGGTTCGAAGGGGTCGCGCTGATCGCCTTCTACGGGATCCTCGCCGTCGCCGTCTGGTACGAGTAGCTGCGACGGCTAGGCGGTCAGCCCCGCCGGAACGCCGGCCTCGTCGCACAGCCGGAGCCACTCCTCAGCTGGAAGGGTCACGAAGATATGCGAGAGGAGCTCGTCGAGCTTGTCTCGATGACGAGCCCGCGCCTCGGCGGTGACGAACCTCGGGTCGGCCGCGACCTCGTCGAGGCCGACGGCTCGGCAGAAGTCGATCCACTGCTTGTCGTCGGAGATGCGGATGAAGAACTCGCGGTCGGCGGCCATGAAGACCTCGTCCTGCGGCGGCGCATCGGTCATGGCGCCATCATGCATGTAGAGCCGTGGAAAGCCGAGCCCGGGACGATAATCGCGCGATGCGCCGGGGCGAGCTGACGAAGCGGTGGTCGCCGATGCGGGCGGGGATCGTCGTCGCGCTCTGCCTCTTTGCGGCCCTCGGCTGGCAGGGAGTCACGACTGTCGGGCAGATCGGAGGCGATGACTCGGCCGAGCATCTCGCCTACGCGCAGTACCTCGACGCGCACCACCGCATTCCCGGCAAGGCCGTCAACTACGAGTTCTCGACGCCGCCGCTCTTCCAGATCACCGCGGTCGCAGCCGAGCGGATCGTCCGCCACCTGCCGTCGGTCAGGGTCGAGCTGCCCTGGAACCCCGCGACGCGCGGGCTCTGGCTGTTGCTCGTCGCGGGCGGCGCCTTCGCGCTGACCACCGCCCGTCGCGGTGCGAGACGGGCGGGCGTCGCGGCGCTCGGGCTCGCGGCGCTCTGGGCTCTCGACGAGGCGATCTCGCTCTCCCGTAGCGAGCCCTGGACCGTTGGTCAGCTGATCGCGCTCGCCTGCGGCGGCGGGCTCCTCCTCGTCACCGGACTGATCGCGCGCGAGGTCTGGCCCGACAAGCCCCGCCGCGCGCTAGCCGCCGCCGCGTTCGCCGCCGCCTACCCGGTCGTCTACCGGATGAGCGTCCTCTTCCATCCCGAGATGCCGTTCGCGTTGCTCTGCGCGCTCGCCGTGCTCATCTTCCTGAAGGCCTCGCGTCGAGAATGGCCGCACCGGCTGGGCTGGTGGCTCGGCGCGACGTGCGGCGCGGCGGCCCTGACCCGACAGCCGGCGGTCGTCGTGATCGGCTGCCTCGGCGCAGCCGGGCTCTACCTCGGTCGCCGCCGGGCCGGCGGGTTCCTCGTGCGCGCCGCGATCGTGACGCTGCTCCTCGCCGTACCCTGGTGGGCGTACGCCACGCACCGCTGGCACAACCCGCTGCAGTCGAACCTCGCGCCGCGGAAGTCGCTGATGCTGGATCACCAGCCACCCTCGTTCTACGTCTCGTTCCCGCTGCGGACGCTCGTCGTCCACCCGTTCGAGCCCGACTTCTCGAACGAGCTCTTCCCGAAGCTGCACGCCGAGCTCTGGAGCGACTGGTTCCGGGTGATCCACCGGCAGTCGCCGACGAGGCTCGAGCGCGTGACGGCGTCGAGCCAGAGCGTGCTCGGCTTCTTCGGCGATGCGCTCGCGCTCGGCGGCCTCGCCGCGCTCGCGATCCCCGGAGCCGTGCGCGTGCTGCGGCGTGCGCAGCCGCGCGCCCGCGGATGTCGGCCTCGGTGTGCTCGCGCTGCTCGCGCTCGTCTCCTTCGCAGCGTTCGTGGTCACGCTGATCCGCTTCCCACAGCAATACGGCGATCCGATCAAGTCGAGCTACCTGCTCTTCACCACCCCGGCCTGGGCGGTGTTCTCGGTCGCGGCGTGGGCGGCGCTCATGCGGCACAAGCGGCTCGGAATCGCGCTGATCGCCGTCGGCGGCCTCTACGCGGTCAGCTACGCCACCGATCTCGGCGCAGCGCTCTCGCAGCCGACCGGGCCGCGGCTGATCGGCGGCAACGCCGGCTTCGTCGACCTGAACGCCGGCATCCAGCAGAACTCGCCGAACCCCGGGCTCGGCGGCACGATCGACTTCCTCACCGGCGTCGTGAACACCGGCGACCAGACCGCGTCGAACGTCGTCCTCACGGTCAAGCTCCCGGCCGGGATGAAGCTGCTCGGCCCGCCGTTCTACGAGCGAGGCTCCGGGTGCACCGGCAGCACGACGATCGTGTGCAACCTCGACTTCCTGGCCGGCGGGAGCTCGACCCTGATCCGCTACTCGGTTCAGGTCACAGGGGCGGGGCCGCAGACGATCACCGCGACGGCGTCGACCTCCGATCTCGACATCCGGCCGGGCGACAACACGACCACCTACACGGTCGAGCTCGCGCCGGCCTGAAGCCGGGCCCTCAGCTCGGCGAACACGCCCTCGTGGAGCTCGGCGGCGTCCTCGAGGAAGCGAAGGAGCAAAGCGAGCTCCTCGTCGGTGTAGCGCGAATAGAGGAGCTCGGACATTCGCATCAGCGGCTCGTAGAACGGCAACAGCCTCTCGTGGGCCCTCTCGGTCAGCGTGACCAGAACGCGGCGGCGGTCACTCTCGTCGCGGGTGCGTTGCGCGAACCCGGCGCGCTCGAGCCGGTCGAGGACAGTGGTGATCGCTCCCGTCGTCAGCCCCATCACCTCGGCGAGGCGTCCCGGGGTCGCGCCATTCTCCTGATCGATGATGTCCAGGCAACGCTGGTCGGTGCGGTTCAGCCCGACCGCGTCGGCGACCGCCTCGTCATAGGCGTCAGTGCGGGATTGAGAGCGTCGCACCTCGTGGTTGATGGCGGCGATCAGCTCGTCGCGCGATCTGGTCATGGGGAATCCCTTGACAAACAAGAAGTTAGATAACTAAGATACTTGACGTTCTAAGTTTAGTCGAAGGGAGTCAGATGAGCAAGGCAATCGAGGCGAGAGCCCTTACCAAGCGTTATCCCCCGGACGTCCAGGCGCTCGACGGGCTCGACCTGGAGGTCGAGGAGGGAACGATCTTCGCGCTGCTCGGCCCGAACGGCGCCGGCAAGTCGACGACGGTGAAGATCCTGACGACGCTGACCCGGCCCGACACGGGCGAGGCGAGCGTCGCCGGATACGACGTCCTGAAGAAACCTGACCGCGTCCGCCGCTCGATCGGCGTCGTCGGGCAGAAGCACGGCTTCGACCCCGAAGCAACCGGCAACGAGAACCTCGTGCTTCAGGGAGCGATCTACGACCTCGCGGGGCCGGAGCTGAAGAGCCGCGTCGCCGAGCTGCTCGAGCGGTTCAACCTGACCGGAGCGGCGAAGCGCCCGGTCAAGACGTACTCCGGCGGCATGCAGCGCCGGCTCGACATCGCCATGGGGCTGCTCCACCGGCCGGCCGCGCTCTTCCTCGACGAGCCGACGACCGGGCTCGACCCGGAGGCGCGCGTCGACATGTGGGAGGAGATCGAACGCCTCGCGAGGGAGGAGAAGATGACGATCCTGCTCACGACCCACTATCTCGACGAGGCCGACGAGCTGGCGTCTCAGGTCGCGATCGTCGACCGCGGCCGTATCGTCGCGCATGGGACGCCCGAGGAGCTGAAGAGCGCGCTCGAGGGCGACGCGATCCACTTCGAGCTCGCTGCCGCCGCCGATGACTCGGTGCGCGAGACGCTCGGGCGGGTGGAGGGCCTCACCGAGGTCACGACCGACGGCCGGTTCGTCCGGGCGCGCGCCCGCAACGGCGCGACCGCAATGCCGCCTTCGCTCGCGGCGCTCGAGGCCGCGGGGATCACCGTCGCCTCGGTGACGATGGCCCGCCCGTCGCTCGACGAGGTCTACCTGCGCCACGCCGGGCGGTCGTTCCGCGAGGCCGAGGCGGTGGCGTGATGAGAGCAGCGCGCCACAGCTGGTACATCACGCTCCGCAACGTCCGTCGTCTCCTGCGCCAGCCGGCCTGGGTCGCGATCACCCTCATCCAACCGATGATCTGGCTGCTCCTGTTCGGCGCACTGTTCAAGAGCGTCGCGCAGATCCCCGGCTTCAAGGGCTCCTACATCGAGTTCCTCACCCCGGGGGTGATCGTGATGACGGCGATCAGCTCGGCGGGGTGGAACGGGATGGCGTTCATCGACGACATGCGCTCCGGCGTCATGGACCGGATGCTCGTCTCGCCCGTGTGGCGAAGCGCGCTGAACGTGGGGAACCTGGTGTACGGCGGCCTGACCACGATCGTCCAGTCGCTGATCATCATCGGCGTCGGGTTGCTCGTCGGGGCCCACTTCCCGAACGGGGTCGCAGGCGTGGCAGCGCTGATCGCGCTCGCCTGCCTGATCAACATGACGATCGCGGCATTCTCGAACGCGCTTGCCCTCGTCGTGCGCCAGGAGGAGACCCTGATCGCAGCGGTCACCTCGATCATCCTCCCGCTGACCTTCCTGTCGTCGGCGTTCATGCAGGCGAACCTCGTGCCGAGCTGGATCCAGCAGGTCTCGAGGTACAACCCGGTCAACTGGGCCTCCCAGGCCGGCCGCAGCGCGGCGCTCGGCCCGTGGGACTGGTCGCTCGTCGGATCGCGGGCGGGGCTCCTCGTGGTGCTGCTCGTGATCGCCACGTTCCTGGCGACCCGGGCCTTCCGCTCCTACCAGCGCTCGCTGTAGCGATTTAAGCGGCTCGTAAGGTCTCCGCAAGCGCCCCGCAATCCGGCGGGGCGATCCTCTTTCGAACGCTCGACGAAGGAGGAGAGAGATGCACGCTACGAGACTGCTGGCCGCGACCGGCCTCGCCGCGATCGCGATCGGAGCCGGCGCCGCGGGCGCGGCGACGATGCACCCGACCTTCGGGGCCAAGCTCGCCGGGATGGGCGAGCACGGCGTCGTCAACTTCACGTCCAACTCGGGGAAGGGCCAGCTCTGCTGGACGTTCGACGTGACGACACACGGGATCACGACCGCATCGATCCGCGACGGGTCCGGCATGGTCGTCGCGAAGCTCGGCCCGGCGTACAAGGCGAAGAGCTGCGCGATGGTGTCGAAGCAGGCGCTCGGAATGATCGAGTCGAAGCCCGGCTCCTACAAGGTCTGGGTGGACACGAAGGCCCATATGGGCGAGCTCAGGGGTACCCTTTCCGCAGGCATGGCGCACATGTCCGGAATGTAGGAAGGAGCACGGCGATGGACGAGACGCACGCCGATCCGCAGCCCCCCAGGAAGGTGGGGCGCGCAGTGTTCCTCGGCGCCGTGGTCGGCGGCGTCTCGTCGCTCTACTGGGGCAAGGCCGTGTGGGGAAAGATCTCCGCCCAGCTCTCGCCCGTCGAGGCGAGCATCCCGCTGATCCCGAGCGGCGGCTGGCGAATCTACACCGTCTCCGGCCACATGCCGACGTTCGACCAGCAAACCTGGCGACTCGACCTGGGCGGCCACGTCGACAAGCCCACGTCGATCACATACGACCAGCTCCGGGCGCTCCCGAAGGTCGAGCAGGTGTCGACGTTCCACTGCGTCACCGGCTGGACGGTCAAGAACGTCCGCTGGGGCGGCGTCCGCCTGAACGACGTGCTCGCCCTCGCGAGCCCGAAGCCGACCGCCCACGCGCTCGAGTTCGTCTCGGCCGAGATCCCCTACGTCGACTCGCTGACCACCCACCAGGCCGGCCTGCACGACGTGATGCTCGCCTACGAGATGGACGGGAAGCCGCTCCAGCGGGTGCACGGCGCCCCCGTCCGGCTCGTGATCCCCGAGATGTACGGCTACAAGAACGTCAAGTGGCTCAAGGGCATCAACGCCGTAGCGGCGCCGTCGCCCGGCTTCTGGGAGGTGCGCGGCTACGACATCGATGCCTGGGTCGGCCGCTCGAACGGGTACGGCTCGTGAAGACCGGCTACCGGCGCCGGTTCTCCCGCACTGAGCGGACGCTCCACTGGGCGAACGCGGTGTTCTTCTTCTTCCTGCTCGCGACCGGGCTGATCCTGTACCTGCCGAGCCTTTCCATCCTGGTCGGCCGCCGTCCGCTGATGCAGAGCCTCCACTTCTGGTCGGGCGTCGTGTGGGTGATCGTCCTCGCGCTGATCGTGCTCGGCGGCGACCGGCGAGGCGTCGCGCGGACCGCGAGCGAGATCGACGGCTTCGACGGCGACGACTGGCGCTGGCTGACCGGGCGCAAGCCGGCCCCGCAGGGCCGCTTCAACGCCGGCCAGAAGCTGAACACGATCCTGACCGCGGCGTTCCTCGTCCTGTTCCTGGTCTCCGGTTTGCTGCTCTGGTTCGGGGAGCGCGACACGAGCCTGAGGTTCGCGAGCACCGTGGTGCTGCACGACGGGCTGATGTACGCCTCGCTCGTGCTCCTGATCGGCCACCTCTATCTGGCCGTGATCCACCCGGCAACCCGGCATGCGCTGCGCGGGATCACGGTCGGCTCGGTCAGCGAGGACTGGGCGGCACGGCATCACGCGAAGTGGAAGCCCGAGTAGCGGCGCCATGACCACCGTCCTCGTCGTCGACGACGAGCCGATCGTCCGCGACGTCGTCGTCCGCTACCTCCAGCGCGACGGCTTCACGACGCTCGAGGCGGGTGACGGGGACACCGCCCGCGACCTGATCGAGAACGGCGACCCGGGGCTCGTCGTGCTCGACATCATGCTCCCCGGCACCGATGGGCTCGAGCTCTGCCGCTGGATTCGCAGCCGCTCCGACCTGCCCGTGATCCTGCTCACCGCACGTGGCGAAGAGGCCGACCGCATCGTCGGGCTCGAGCTCGGCGCCGACGACTACGTGACGAAGCCGTTCTCGCCCCGCGAGCTGGCGGCCCGCGTCCGCACCGTGCTCCGCAGGTCGGGGAACACGTCGGCGCGGGCCGAGCAGCTCGAGTTCGACGACCTCTCGATCGACGGTGCGAGCCGGATCGTGACCCGCGACGGGGAGCCCGTGACGCTGACCGCGCGCGAGTTCGACCTGCTCTGGTTCCTGGCCTCGAACCCGCGGCGGGTGTTCTCGCGCAGCCATCTGATGGACCGGGTCTGGGGACATGCCCCAGCGCTCGACACTGGGACGGTGACCGTCCACATCCGGCGCCTACGCGAGAAGCTCGAGGCCGACCCGGCGCACCCGACGCACCTGCAGACGGTGTGGGGCGTCGGCTACAGGTTCGATCCGTGATCGGCCTGGCGTTCGTCGTCGCGGGCGTAAGCCTCGCGATCGGCTTCGGCGTCGCCTATGCGCTTCGCTTCGTGCCGACGGTGAAGCTCCAGCTTGCCGGGCTCGCGCTCGTCTCGGTCTGCGTTCCGCTCGGCGCAGTGCTCGCCTCCGGCTGGGTGATGTTCCACATGGGATCCGACCGGAAGGTACTCGCCGTCGCGGCCGGCTCGGCCACGGCGGCCGTCGTCGCCGGCCTCCTGCTCTCGCGCTGGACGTCGCAGTCGCTCCGCCGGGTGAGCGATGCCTCGGCGCAGCTCGCTGCGGGCGACCTCTCCGCACGGGCGCCTACGGGCGGCCCGAGCGAGATCGCGAAGCTCGCCGAGGGCTTCAACGCGATGGCGGCCAGCATCGAGCAGCTCTTCGACGCCCGGCGCGAGCTCGTCGCCTGGGCGAGCCACGACCTGCGCACTCCGCTTGCCTCGATGCAGGCGATGATCGAGGCGATCGAGGACGGGCTCGCAACGCCCGAGGACTACCTGCCCACCCTCCGCGAGCAGGTGCGAACCCTCACCCTGCTCGTCGACGACCTCTTCGAGCTCGCCCGCATCGACGCCGGGGCGCTCACCCTCGAGCTGCAGCAACTCCCGGTCGCCACCCTGGTCGACTCGACGATCCGGCTGCTCCGCCCCGAGGCCGTCGCGAAGAACGTCGATCTGGTCGTGCATGCCGATGGCGAGACGACCGCGCCGGTCGCCCCGGAGAAGATCGAGCGCGTGCTGTTCAACCTCGTCACGAACGCCCTCCGCCACACGCCGTCGGACGGCTCGGTCGCCGTCAACGTGGCCCGGAGAGATGAGGACGTGCTCGTGTCGGTCGAGGACACGGGCGCCGGCCTCGAGCCGGAGGCACTGGGCCGGATGTTCGAGCGCTTCTGGCGCGCCGACCGCGCCCGCTCCGCTGCCGGGATGGGCCTCGGCCTCGCGATCGCCCGTGGTCTCGTCGAGGCCCACGGCGGCACGATCTGGGCCGAGAACCGCGCCCAGGGCGGCGCACGGGTCTCGTTCACGCTTCCCGCTGCACGCACCTGAGAGAGCCGAATTCGACCGGCGCGTCGAAAACCCTAACGTGCTCTTCACAAAGATCGAAACACAGCAGTCGGCGGTGCGTTGTACGTTTCCACCTATGAAGCGTCCGCTCGCGATCCTGGCTCTGCTCGCGACGCTCGTCCTGGCCTCAACGGCCTCCGCAGGCGGCAAGACGGTGACGACGGTCCTCGGCGGCACCTGCACCGAGGTGCAGAAGCTCGACTCCAACGGCGCGCTGAAGTCGCTCACGCTCGTCTGCAAGACGCAGGGCACGTGCAAGTGCGAGGGCGCGACGAAGCTCACCTACGCGAGCAGTACCTTCTCTCCCGGGAACGGGGCAGACGGCAGAGAGACCGGCACGCTCACCGCGGCGAGCCCGGTCGGAACCGTGACGTTGAACTTCACCGGCAAGCGGACGGCTCTCGGTGTCGGCACCGGTATCTGGAAGCTTGGGAAGGTCAAGGGCTACACCGGGATCAAGCTGGTCAAGAGCGGGAAGTACTCGGTGACGACCAAGACGATCTCGCAGGTCGTCGGCTCGTTCGACTCGGTCGTCCGCATGAACGCCTCGTTCGGCTGCTGGGCCTGCGCCGGGAGCTGAGCCGACGCGGATCGCGGCCCTGCTCGCCGCAACCGCCCTCGCCGGCTCGCTCGCAGCGTGCGGCACGACGACGGAGCCGCAGCTCGCGCGCTCATTCCGCGCCGGAGCGAGAGTGGATCGACAACACCCTGCGCTTCCTCGGCACGATCGACTCGGACGTGCTCCTGAGCACGGCCGGCGGCGCGAACGTGGCGACGGCCCGGCGGGCGCTCGTGAGCACCTCCGCCGTGTACACGATGCTCGTCGCCTACACGTTCTTCGGTGACTGCTCGCGCGAGCTCGCGGACACCGGCGTCCCGAGCGAGCGCGCGAAGCCCGTGGTCGGGCTGATCGTCGCGGCCTGCCGGCGCCTCGCGCATGCCGCGACGCTGTTCCAGCTCGCGATGACGAAGAAGCAGGCCGGCCCGCTCGTCGCCGCCGGCAGCGCCGCGCTCGCCGTCGAGCCCTTGGTCGCCCGCGCCCGCGAGCGTCTCCAGGCCCTGCGTCGCTCGTAAAACGCGGCGATACTGACCCCGTGAGCGACGCCGCAGTCGCACGTCCCGCGCCCACCCGCCCGGCGTCGTACTCGCGGGAGCGGTACGCGCGGACCGCGATCGGGCTCGTCTTCCTCGCCCTGTTCGTCGCGAACATCGTCGTGATCGTCTGGATCTGGGTGGCGAACCACAACCTCGACTTCCGGTTCGCGCCCGACCTGACCTCGGCCTGGATGGCCCGCCTCGGCGGCCTGACCGGGCTGCTCGGCGCCTATCTCGCGCTGGTCCAGGTGCTGCTGCTCGCGCGACTCCCCCTCCTCGGGCGCGTGGCGGGCTTCGACCGGCTGACCGTGTGGCATCGCTGGAACGGCTACGCGTGCCTCACGCTCGTCCTCGCCCACACCGTCCTCGCGGTCTACGGCTACGCGATCGACCGGCACGTCGGCTTCTTCGACCAGTTCTGGAAGCTCGTCGCGGACAACTTCCTGCAGGGCATGGTCACGGCGACGATCGGGCTCGCGCTGTTCGTCATCGTCTCCGTGACCTCGATCGTGATCGTCAAGCGCCGTCTCAACTACGAGCTCTGGTACGCCGTGCACTTCACGGCCTATGCCGCGATCGCCTTTGCGTGGTTCCACCAGATCCCGACCGGCGGCGACCTCGCCCTGAGCCCGGGGGCGGCGCGCTACTGGCGCGCTCTCTTCCTGGTGACGCTGATCCTGCTCCTCTTCCGCGTGGCGAGCCCGCTCTGGAGCCTTATCCGTTACAACCTCCGGGTCGCGGAGGTGAAGGCCGAGTCGCCGACCGTCACCACGATCCGCATCACGGGCCGCGGGCTCGACAAGCTGCACGCGCGGCCGGGTCAGTTCTTCCTGTGGCGGTTCGTCACTCGCGGGTTCTGGTACACGGCCCATCCGTTCTCGCTCTCCGCCGCGCCCGACGGCAGGTCGCTCCGGATCAGCGTCAAGGCCTCAGGCGACCACACCTCGAGGATGGGGACGATCCCGGCGGGGACCCGCGTCATCGCCGAAGGCCCGTTCGGGACGTTCACCGAGTCGTTCAGGCGAGGCCCCAAGGAGCTGCTCGTGGCCGGCGGAATCGGGATCACGCCGGTCCGCGCGCTCGCAGAGCGGATGGACGGCGACCTCGTCGTCATTCACCGCGTGCTGTCGGATGCCGACATCGTTTTCCACGACGAGATGACCGATCTCGCAGCTCGGCGGGGCTTCGAGCTGCACTACCTCGTCGGCGATCACAAGGTCGCCGGGGAGCCGGAGCTGCTCTCGAGCGCCCATCTGAAGGAGCTCGTCCCCGATCTGGCCGAGCGCGACGTCTACGTCTGCGGCCCGCCGGCGATGGTCTCGTTGCTGCTCGAGAACGTGCGGGACGCAGGGGTTTCGCGGCGCCGGATCCATGTCGAGCGGTTTGCGCTGTAGGGAGCACGCCGCAGTCTTATGCGGTTAAACACGCATTTCTCTGGACGATGGCCGAGAAAATGATTAAAGTGCTGCTTGAATGACATCGAAGCTGTCCCTGGGACTCGGTGCCGTCATTTGCATCGTTGCCGTCCTTCTGGCGGTTCCTGCCCTTGCGGCCAGGCAGAAGTCGACCGATCCCGGAAACGCTGCGAACGGGAAGCTGGTCTTCATCCAGTTCTGCGGCAAGTGCCACGCCCTCAAGGCGGCCGGCGCGCGCGGGACTCTCGGGCCGAACCTCGATCTCGACAAGGTCAGCTACGTGCGGGTCGTCTCGTCGATCGAGGAGGGCGTCGGCGGGATCCAGGCCGAGTACGTCCTGCGCAACGTCACCTTCAGCCAGGTGTACGACGTCGCCAAGTACGTCGTCACCTACCGTGCCGCCGGCGGCACGCACGGCGAAGCCGACTAAGACCCAACTCGCTCCATCTGCGGTAGGTTGGACGCGATGAGCGCGTTCGACCGCGTGGGCGCGATCCGCCCGCAGCAGATCTGGGAAACGATCACCGGCCGCAGCGTTCACGGCGAGCACATCACGCTCGCACTGCTCGAGCTCGACGCGAACGGCGACGTCCCCGAGCACAGCCACGCGAACGAGCAGGTCGGGATCCTCGTGCAGGGGTCGGTGACGTTCCGGATCGGTGACGAGACGGCAGAGGTAGAGCCCGGTGGCATGTGGGTGATCCCACCGAACGTCCCGCACTCGGTCACGGTCGGCCCGGACGGCGCCGTGATCGTCGAGGCGTTCTCGCCGCCGCGCGCCGACTGGGGCGCAATCGAGACGCGCGAGCCCGGCCCCGGCCGGTGGCCGTAGCCGACCGGCGCGAGATCCTCGAGCGCGCGAAGGCCCGGCTCGACCGGCTCGAGCTCTACCCGCGTCCCGTGCGCACCGATCACGTCCGCCTGATCGTCTCGCCCCGGCTCTTCCGGCTGCCCTGGTTCCGCAGGTTCGACGGGTACGCGGCCTGGGGCACGATCCTGCTGCGCGACCCGCCTCGGCCCGAGCACGACGACCTCGTCTGCCACGAGCTCTGCCACGTCTGGCAGATGCAGCACCGCCCGGTTGCAATGCCGCTCTCCTACCTCCGCACCGGCTACGACGCGAATCCGTACGAAGCCGAGGCGAACCGTGCGGTCGAGGAGACACAGGTGATCCTCGCGAGCGGCGCCGAGCTACGGCTGACGAACCCCGGCGGCGCGCGCACGGTGATCTGCGTCAACGGCGGCCAGGGCAAGGAGGTCCCGGGCACCTGGAGCGCGACGCTCGAGTACCTCGTCCGCTCTCTGGCTCCGCGCTTTCCCGGGCTCGCGTTCGCAGAGGTTCGCTACCGGATCAAGTCCTGGCAGGTGCTCGACCTGTGCATCGAGGACTGCCTGGCGGCGATCGCGGCGACTGAGGGACCGGTGATGCTCGTGGGGTTCTCGATGGGCGGCGCGGTCGCGATCTCGGCGTCAGACGACCCCCGGGTCGGGGGCGTGATCGGGCTCGCGCCCTGGATCCCCGACCGGCTCGATGTGGCGCCGATCGCAGGGAAGAGCCTGAATGTGCTCCACGGGTCGCTCGACCGCTTGCTGCCAGGGATCCCCGGCGTGTCGGCCACACTCTCGCGCCGTGGCTTCGAGCGCGCGCTTGCCCTCGGCGCCGAGGGCAGCTACACGCTGATCCGCGGTGGCGTGCACGGGCTCGCGCTTCGCAGCCCCCAGGGGCGCCTCGTGCCGCTCCCGCGCGCGTCCACTTGGACGCGTCTCGTCGCGGATCAGCTCGGTTCGTTCGCCGGCTGAACTGCGCGGCGACGGGCCATCTGGTCCTTCGTCGGCAGGCGCACGTTCGACACGAGCCGGATCTTCTCGAGCCCGCGGATGATCCACCAGGAGATGTCGATCTGGAAGCGCTGCAGTCCGTGGCGGGCCGAGGCGGGGAACGCGTGGTGGTTGTTGTGCCACCCCTCGCCGAACACGAGCACAGCGACGACCCAGTTGTTGCGGGACTCGTCGCGCACCTCGTAGTCGCGCCGGCCCCACATGTGGCAGATCGAGTTCACGCTGAAAGTCGCGTGCTGGTAGAGGAAGATGCGCACGAGGCCGCCCCAGATCAGGCCCTCGACTCCGCCGGCCCAGCCGTTGAGGGCGTACCCGATCGCGAACGGGATCCCGAGCGTCGCGACGACCCAGAGCAGGTACATGCGGTCGATCGCCCGGATCAGCTTGTCGTCGTACAGATCCTTCCCGTAGAGCCGGCCCTGTTCCATCCCGAGGTTCGTGAACATCCAGCCGACGTGCGCGTGGACGAATCCCTTCAGCGTCTCGCGCACCCCGTCACCGTGCCCCGCGTGCGGCGAGTGCGGGTCGCCCTCCTTATCGGAGAACGCGTGGTGCTTTCGGTGATCGGTGACCCACTGGGTCAGCGGCCCCTGCATGGTCATGCAGCCGAGGATCGCGAGGGTCGCCTTGACGGGCGCGCGCGCCTCGAAGGAGCGGTGCGTGAAGTAGCGGTGGAAGCCGATCGTGATGCCGAAAGCGCACCCCACGTACATTGCGACCATGATCGCGACGTCGACGGGATGGAACGCGACGTTCCAGAGAACCCCGGCTGCAACAAGGATCCCGAGCGGCGGGACGATGACCGCGATCAGCGTCACGACCTGGCTGATCCGGCTCGTACGCGGCCGAACAGTGCCGACGGAGGCCTTCAGCGGGGCGGCAACGGGGACGGGCACTTCTGACACTGCCAACTAATCTTCGCACGTCCGCGAACAACGGTTGTTGCGTATCGCGAATGTCAGCGTCGGCACAATGAAAAAATGAAGCGTCCTCCGCTCTACACATTCCTCGAGGTGATCCGGTTCCGCTGGTGGTTCTCCCGCATCTACCGGATCCACGTCATCCACCAGGAGCGCGTCCCGAAGGCTGGCCCGGTGATCCTCGTCGCCAACCACGAGTCGATGCTCGACCCCTGGATCCTCGCGATGGCAACGCCGCGCCCGATCCGCTACATGGCCAAGGCCGAGCTGTTCGGGTATCCCGTCCTGAAGAGCATCATGCGCACGTTCGGGACGTTCCCCGTCGAGCGCGGGACCGGCGACCGCGCCGCGGTCGGACGCGCCGCCGAGCTGCTTGCCGGCGACCAGGTCCTCGGCATGTTCCCGCAGGGGACGAGCCTGCCTCATCGCAACCGGCCCTGGATGCGCGGCGCCGCCCGGCTCGCGCTCGCATCGGGAACGACGATCGTCCCGGTCTGCATCGTCGGCAGCGAGAAGGCCCTGCGGCCGCGCAAGTTCAAGCTCGGGCTGCCGAGCCTGAAGGTGATGGTCTGCGAGCCGATCGAGGTCGAGAAGGCACGTCCCTCGGTCGCGACTGCCAAGGCGCTGACCGCGAAGATCGAGCACGTGATCGAGGCCGCGAGGGAGCCCTACGGCCCGCCCGCGCACGTCTGGTACACCGACGAGAAGGTCGCGGCCTCAGAAACCTCTTAGGCGCGCTCGCCCGCGCCTGTCCGTATGCTGTTTACGTGGCGAAAAAGAAGGCGCGGACTCCGATGCCGCCGCGCAACGTACAGGCGCCTCAACGCCGCGATACCTCGAAGGGCTCTCCGCTTGCGGAGATTCCCGTGTGGGTCTGGATCGTCAGCGCGGTTGCCGTCGTCGGCGGCGTGCTGATCATCTACCTGGTCACGAGCGCGAGCAGCTCCAGCAAGGCGACCCCGGCTGCCGTCAAGTCGGCGATGCTCGCCGCGAACTGCACCTACCGCGACGTGGCGCCCCTGCCTCCGAAGAAGGACCCGAACGGCAATAACGGCGGCTACCACGCAGACGTGCCGACGCTGTCCACGCCGACCAAGGGGCTGTGGAGCACCAATCCGCCGTCAGGCGGCGCGCACTACGGCCAGTGGGCGATCTGGGGCTTCTACACGCAGCCCGTCAACCCGCGTCAGGTCGTTCACAACGAGGAGCACGGCGGCGTGATCATCTGGTACGGGCCGAAGGTGCCCAAGGCGACCGTCGACAAGCTGCAGGCGTTCTACAACCAGTCGCCGGACGGCATGTTCGGCACGCCCTACGCCCCGCTCGGCAACAAGATCGCCCTGACGGCGTGGACGGGCGACCCGGCCAAGTACTACCACAATGGCTATTACGGAATGGGCCACATCGCGATCTGCAGCAACTTCGACCAGAAGGCGTTCGCCAAGTTCCGCGACGCATACGTCGGCAACGGCCCCGAGGGGATCCCGCTGAAGCCCTACGACGAGCCCGGCCAGGGCCCGACGTCCTAGCTCAAACGCGGCCGAGGCTAGCTCAGACGGTCGCCGAGACCGCGAACGGCGTGGTCGTCGGGTGCGCCGACCCCGTTGCGGGCTCGACCGTGACTGCGACCTTCGAGCCCTTGGGCACCTTGCCCTGGATCGGGACGAACCCTGCACCGGGCCCGCCCTGGAAGAGACCTGCGGGAATCGCCTTGCCGTCGCGCAGCACCCACGCCTCATAGATCTTCCCCGCCGGCGCTGAGGGCATCGAGAAGACGACGAGCGCGGCCGAGCCGCTCGGCGAGACCACCAGCGATCCCGGGATGCCGCTGACCGGGACGTGCTGGACAGCCTGGGCGTGCGCGTTCGAAAGCTGGTTGTGAAGCGAGACGTTCCAGATACCGAGACCGACTGCGACACACGCGGCGACTGCGGCGATCGCCGCGGCCGGGGCCGCCCAGCGCGGCCTCAGCGGCACGACATTGGGGCGCTCGGCGCGCGCGGCCTCGAGGATCCGGCCACGGAGCGCGGGTGGCGGGGTACCGGGCTCGACGGCGAACGCAAGCTCGGCGGCCGTCGCTGAGAATGCCGCGACATCCTCCCGGCAGCTCGCGCAGCCGGCGAGGTGCTCCTCGTACGCCTCCCTCTCGTCGGCGTCCAGCGCGTCGAGCGCGTACGCGGCGCTCAGGTCGTGGATTGTTTCGTCCATGTCTCTCCGTCGATCGAGTTGTCGAGCAGCTCCCGCAGGCGCGCGAGCCCCGCGAACATCCTGCTCTTGATGGTGCCGAGCGGCTCGCCCAGCCGCTCCGCCAGCTCCGATTGCGTGAACCCGCCGTAGTAGGCGAGCTCGAGGGCCTCGCGCTGCTGGTCGGGTAGCTGCTTCAGCGCTGCCTGGACGCGCTCACGCTCGAGGTGAAGCCAGGTGCTGTCCGCAGCCGACGGCCCACCGGAATCCGGCTCGGTCTCCGGCAGCGGATCGGTGCGGCGCCGCTCCTCGCGGCGAACCAGGTCAACCGCGCGCCTGTGCACGAGCGTCATGATCCACGTGCTCGCCTTCGCACGCTCGGGGATGAACCGCGATGCGCCTCGCCAGACAGAGAGGAACGCGTCCTGGACGGCATCCTCGGCCAGGGCCTCGTCGCGCAGCACCCGCACTGCGAGGCCGTAGGCGGCGCGGCCGTAGCGGTCGTACAGCTCGGCAAGCGCGACCTCGTCGGATCTCGCGGTCAGCGCGACGACGGCTTCGTCGGAAAGGTGTGCCAGGTCGCGTCGCGCCATCGTCGAGCTCCGCGCGGAGCTCGTCGGGGACCCTAGCAAGCGTAGACCGGCGCCCATAGCCCCCCAGATTCGCCCCCTGCGGCCAGTTGGTTCGCAGGGCATCGGACCGAACCGACCTCGCCGGGGCGGCGAATGAGAGGCGCTCGCAATGTCGCGGGCCCGATCAAGGAGGTTCGACATGAGCGGTACGACGCGCGCACAGTTCCTCGGTCGCGGCGCCAAGGGCGGGCTTGCCCTCGTCGCCGGCGGCCTCGTCCTCGGTGTCGCGGAGGGCACGGCGTTCGGTGCCATGAGCTCCGACACCGACATCGCAAAGCTCGCCGCCACGGCCGAGCTGCTTGCGATCGACTTCTACGGCAAGGCGATCTCCTCGAAGCAGCTGAAGAACGACGAGCTCAGCTACCTCGTGGGCGCGAAGGCCAACGAGGTCGCGCACTACAACGCTCTCAAGGGCGTCCTCGGCAAGGCGACGCCGAAGGACCTGATGTTCACCTACCCCAAGGGCTCGTTCTCGTCACGCCACTCGATCGGCGCGCTCGGCCAGGCGCTCGAGACCGCATTCGTCGGCGCGTACATGGGCGCCGTCACCGCGCTTTCGAGCAACGACCTCAAGGGTGTCGCAGCCGAGATCGGCGCCTGCGAGTCACGCCACCTGAGCGTCCTCACGAACATCGCGGCGAACGCCGTCGTCCCGGCGCCGGACCTCCCGAAGGTGCTGACCGCGGCTGCTGCGACGAACGCGCTCAAGCCGTTTCTGACGTAGGACCACGGGGAATTCCCCGTGGCCCCTTCTTCCGGCAGGGCTCGGGGAGAAGGTCGGCAACAGCGGTCGGGGTACGACCGCACCGAGCGGGGGCGCCGCAGCCGGCGCTCCCGCTCTATTTCTTCCTGGTGACGATCAGCGTCGCCTGCATGCCGAGCTGGCGGTGGTTCGCGATGCTGCACCAGAGCAGGTACTTGCCCGGGAGCAGCTTCGTCGAGAGGTCGAAGTAGTCGCCCGGCTGAACGACCGGCGTCCCGGCAATGTGGGCGCCGCCGACGCGCTGGAGTCGCAGATCGTGCGGATCCTCGCCGAAGTTGACGAGCTCGACGATCGCCGGCCCCGGCGGGATGGTGCGCCGTGAGACCGCGAAGAAGAACTCCTTGGCCGTGACCTGGACGCGGTTCGGGTAGACCGGAGCCGGCGCAGCGGCCGGGACGAACAGGACCGACGCCGCCAGGGCCGCGGCGACGGCGATCTTCACTTGAGCAGCGCGGGCCGGGCGTAGGCGCTGACGCCCGGGATGACGTCGTTGGCGTCGGTCCCGAGCCACTGCTCGAGGATCGAGGCGTAGACGGCCCGGAAGTCGGCGGTCGGCACCAGGTTGCCGCCCCCGTCGAGCCCGCCCGTGATCCCGGGGAACACGCCGATCTGCTGCCCGTTCACCCGGGTGCCGATCAGGAAGCCGAGGCCGGCGGAGCCGTGGTCGGTGCCGGCCGAGGCGTTCTCCTGAGCGCGGCGCCCGAACTCCGACCAGACGTGGATCAGCACGCGATCGGCGACCCCGCGGGCCTCGATGTCGCGCTGGAACGCGAGCAGGGAGTCGGCCGTCAGCTGGAGGCCGCTCGTGAGCGTCGCCGCCTGCGAGGCATGCGTGTCGAAATGCCCCGGTGAGGTGATCGTCACGACCTCCATCGGCAGCCCTGCGGCGATCATCGCGGCGAGGCCGGCAAGGCGGTGCGGGAAGGGATCCGAAGAGACGGGGTAGGCAACCGGCGTCTTCAACCCATAGGCGAACGCACCGAGCTCGGTCGCGAGGTGGTGCGACGAGAGGGCGATCGAGCCGGCCGTCGAGAGCCCTGCATCAGGCGACTTCATGTGGACAGCGCCCAGATTCGCGGCCTCCTGGAGGATCGACGACTCGAGGGGGTGCGGAGCGACACCGGGAGCGGCGAACGTGTACTGATCGGCCGCCTGGAGCGTCGCGACCGGGACCTTGGTCGTCGCGAGCGCCGGCTGCAGCGCGACATCGAGCGAGAGCCCCTGGAGCGGGTTGTCGCGCGGTACCCGTCTTGTCGAGGTACCGGCCGAGCCAGCCGGTGCGCAGCGTCGCATCGGTCGCGCCGACCTCCCAGTAGTGGCGCGAGGTGAAGTGGGACTGGTCCGAGTTCGCGTACCCGATCGCCGGGATCACCGAGACCTTGCCCTCGCCGTAGAGCGTGGCGATGCTCGACATCGCGGGATGCCAGCGCAGGCGGCTGTCGCCGGTGTACGCGATCCCGGTCGTCTGGCCGAGCGCCAGGTTCGGCCGCAGGGCGTAGTACTTCGGGTCGCCCGCAGGGAAGAGGACGTTGAGGCCGTCGATCCCGCCCGCCAGGAAGACCGAGAGGAGAACCTTGTTCGTCGCTGCTGCCTCGGACGCGGCGCGCGCAATGCCGTCCTCGAACGCGAAGGAGGTCAGCGCACCGCCGCCGTAGACAGCGAGCGCAAGCCCCGCGGTCCGCGACACGAACGAGCGCCGCGTCAGCCCGGTGCCCGCAGGCAGCGGCATGCCCGGCTCGATCTCGGGCAGCCCACGGCCCGCCTCGGCCACGGCACGCCTCAGGTACTCGGTCCGGTTGCAGTCTTTGCAGTCCGAGAACATCATCCCCGCTCCCACCGCCGGCAAAGCCGGCGGCTCCGCTCAATTTTGAGCTCCGTCAAGCCTACGCTCATGCCGTCTGGAAGTCCGGAGAGGTGGCGAGGAGCCGGCGCATCGCGGTCTCGACGACGGCCGGGTCGTTCTTGCGCGCGAGCTGGGCCTTGCCGAAGGCGGTCATCACACCGAGCGTCGTCGACGAGACGGTCGGGAAGCCCCAGTACTGAACGACGCGCTGAGTCAGCTTCGCGGGATCGGCAGGCGAGCCCTTCGGCGAGCTCGACCCCTGAACGATCGCTGCCATGAACCAGCGCGAGCGGAACGTGGCCGTGTCCAGCCAGCGCGTGTAGTCCCAGCCGCCGACGTCCGGTGGGTAGAAGAGCTGCTGGCCGGCCGACTGACCGAGCGTCCACCACACGGAGTTCGTGATGTTCTGGCCCCGCATGCGCAGAAGGCCGGCGTTGTAGACGATCGGCGGCTTGATCATCCGCGGGGAGGTGTAGAAGGCCGGGTGCATCAGGATCGCCTCGACGACCGGCAGGATCTGGCGGCCCGAGTAGAGCGCCTGGAGCCCGGTGGAGGTGGTCGCGTCGAGCGGCGTCGAGACGAAGTAGCCCCAGAGCTTGTTCACGAAGAACGAGGGGTGCAGCTTGTGGTTGAGGCAGAGGTTGCAGGAGTCCTGCCAGTTCCAGTTGCCGGTCTGCGAGAAGATCGTCTTGTTCGTGTTGTCGTGCCGGCTGTCGACGAACGTGAACGCCGAGGCAACGCCCTTCGACACCGACCCGTTCCAGCCGGTGAGGGCGCGTGCGTTCTCGCGGACGTCGGTCTCGGTATAGGCCCCCCGGTCTGCGCCGAGCGTGAAGAGCTCCATCATCTCGCGACCGTAGTTCTCGTTCGGGTGGCCCTTCACGTTCTGGTTCCCGTTCAGCCAGACGAGCATCGCCGGGTCGATCGTCACGCCCGAGAGCAGATCGGCGAACGAGCCGAGCGCGTTCGCGCGGAAGAGCTGGTTCTGGTTCAGCATCAGCTGCTGCTGGGCGACGCCCTGGTTCGACGTCGCGAACCACGAGTGCCAGATCAAGGTCATGCGCTCGATCAGCGGCGTCGTCGTGCGGATCATCCGGTCGAGCCACCAGAGATGGTCGTGGCCGATCACGTTCACCGGATCGATCGGGCGGCCCTTCTCGTCGACCGGGCTCGGCCCGAGGAAGGTCTCCGGCGCCGACGGTCGAGTGAGAGACTGGACGGCGCCCTGGAGCCCGAGCTTGGAGAGCTTGACCGCATCGCCCTGGCGCGGCCCGAAACCGGCACGCCACAGGAGCCTCTCCGCCTGTTCCTTGCCGAACGGACCCGTGTAGGTCGCCATTCCGCTCATTCGCCTCAGCAGAGCTTAGGGTAAGGCCTGCTGCAATAGGGTCACCAGAACGTAAAATCCTTCGCGAAACTTCACGTTCGGCCTCGTACGCTGGCTCAGATGACAAATCGTCTCTTCCTCATCGCGTTTCGCGCTCGTCGCGCTGGTCGCCACCGGCCAGGCGCTCGCCGCCAAGCCGCTGACCCAGAAGCAGTACGCGGAGCTGAAGATGAAGCAGGCGCTGACGGCGTGGGCCAAGAAGAGCGTCCCGGGCCTGCAGATCGGCGCCGCCTCCTGCGTGCTGCCGAAGAACGGCGTGATCATCCACTGCACGGTGCAGAGCACCGCGCCGAAGTACAACGAGAACATCGTCTTCAAGGTCAAGGAGACGCTCCACGACATCGGCACCGTGACCTGGGTCGTCACGTCCAAGACGTGCAGCGACTCGAAGACGCACAAGACGTTCGCGTGCTGAGAGCCTCGGTCCTGACTGTCGCTGCCGCGCTCGCTCTCTCGGGCACGGCCGGCGCCGCCACCCCCGCACAGAGCCTCGCGGCGCGGCTGAAGACCTCGATGCAGAACTACTACGTGCAGGCGAACCCGAAGTTCAAGATGGGAACGGTGACCTGCAAGATCGCGGCGAGCGGCAAGATCGCCCGCTGCAACGCTCACTTCACCGTCACCGGAGCGCATGCCGGCGGCGACTTCGTCCTCGGCGTCACGATCAACAAGACGACCGGTCAGATCCACACGAAGACGCTCTCGGCGGTCTGCAAGGACACGCAGACCGGCAAGACTCTCAAATGTTGAGCTAGACGACCTCGGCGAGCTCGCCGGAGCCGTCGAGCGAATCCGCAGTCTCGTGCCGCCAGCGCGGCGAAGCGCCCGCCGAGGGCGACGAGCTCGTCGTAGGTGCCCGTCTCGGTGATGCGACCCCCGTCGAGGACGACGATCTGGTCGGCATCGCGAACGGTCGAGAGACGGTGGGCGATCGCGATCGTGGTGCGCCCCTCGACGAGCCGGGCGAGCGCCTCCTGGACGGCGCGCTCGGTCTGGGTGTCGAGAGCAGAGGTCGCCTCGTCGAGGACGAGGATCGGCGGGTTGCGCAGGATCGCTCGCGCGATCGCCATCCGCTGCTTCTCGCCGCCCGAGAAGCGATACCCACGCTCCCCGACGACCGTCTCGTAGCCCTCGGGCAGTGAGGAGATCAGCCCGTGGATCTGCGCGGCACGGGCCGCCTCCTCGACCTCCTCGTCCGTCGCATCGGGCTTCGCGAAGCGCAGGTTCTCGCGCACCGTCGCATGGAAGAGATAGGTCTCCTGCGAGACGACGCCGACCGTCGAGGCGAGCGACTCGAACGTGAGGTCGCGGATGTCGGTGCCGTCGATCGTCACCTTCCCCTTGCTCACGTCGTAGAGCCGCGAGACGAGGTAGCCGAGCGTCGTCTTGCCGGCGCCGGTCTCGCCGACGACCGCGGTCGTCGTCCCCGCCGGGATCGTGATGTCGACCGACTCGAGCGCGTACGGCCCGTCGCCGTAGCGGAACCAGACGTCATCGAGCCGCATGTCGCCTTGAACCTTGTCGAGCGTCTTCTTGCCCGGCGCGATGTCGATCGGCAGGTCGAGGTACTCGAAGATCCGGTCGAAGAGCGCAAGCGAGCTCTGGACGTCAACCGAGATCGAGAGCAGGCTCCCGATCGGCGCGAACAGCCGTACCTGGAGGGTGGTGAAGGCGACGAGGGTGCCGATCGTCGAGTAAGGCGCTGGGCCGGTGGAGTTCTTGACCTCGAGCCCGCCGAACAGGTAGATCAGCGCGGGCATGACGGCGAAAGTGATCTGGATCGACTGCATCAGCCAGCGACCCGTCATCCGGCTCCGCACCTCGAGGTCGGCCAGGCGAGTCGACTCGCCCTCGAACCGCGTTGCCAGCTCGGTCGAGCGGCCCATGGTCTTGCCGAGCAGGATCCCCGATACCGAGAGCGATTCCTGGACGAGGGAGGAGATGTCGGCCATCGACTCCTGCCGGGTTGTCGCGATCTCGCGGCGCGCACCTCCGACCCGGCGCGTGATCAGTACGAAGATCGGCATCAGGCCGAGCGCGATCAGGGCGAGCTGCCAGTCGATCAAGAACATCGCGATGACGGTCGCGATCACCGTGGTCACGGTGGACATCACGGAGGTCGCAGTCGAGGTGAGGACGTTGTCGACGCCGCCGATGTCGTTCGCAATCCTGCTCTGCACCTCGCCGGTGCGCGTCTTCGTGAAGAACGCGAGCGAAAGCCGCTGCAGGTGGCGGTAGACCGAGGTGCGGAGGTCGTGCATGACGCTCTGGCCGACCTGGGTGGAGAGGTATGACTGCACGACACCGCAGACGCCGTTGATCAGCGCAATCGCGATCATTGCCGCGACCAGCCCGGCCAGCAGGCGGAAGTCGACTGTCACGTACTTGCTCTTGCCGATCCCCACCGGCGTGAACGCTTGCGAGAAGACCGCCTGCTGGAGGAACGCGGGGATCACCCCGAGGGCCGAGACGAAGATGATCAGGACGCTGACGACCGACAGCTTTGCCCAGTAGGGCCGGAAGAGCCGGCCTATGCGGCGCAGGTTGGCACGCCGCACCGCCTTGTCGGCGGGGCGCACGGGCTTCTCGCGTGGCGTGAAGCCACCTCCACGGCCTCCGGGCATGTACTTACGGTAGCGCCAGCTAGTGCGCGGCTGCCGCCGCGCGCAGCTCGCGCAGGAGCAGCGCGTCCGGCTGCTCCCCGTTCGCCGACCAGGCGATCTTCCCCTGCGGGTCGATCACGTAGAAGGTCGGGAACTCGCCCACCTTGTACGCCTTGGAGACCGGCCCGCGGCTGCCCTCGTGGTGGAACGAGCCGGGATCCGACGGGTTCGGGTCGAGGAGCGCCGGGAAGGGCAGGCCGAAGTAGATGTGGTAGGCGAGGATGCTCGCAGCGTCCTCGCCGTCCGCGTTGACTCCAGACGAAGGCGTAGCGGCTCTTCGGGAGCGCGCGGTACATCGCCTTCAGGTGCGGCGCCTCGGAGGCACAGTGCGGGCACCAGGTGGCGAAGAGCTCGAGCAGCACCGCCTTGCCGCGTAGCGACGCGAGCGAGACGGGCACGCCGGTCGGGGTGCGGAGCTTGAAGTCCGGCGCCTTCGATCCGACCGGGAGAAGGCTCGACGCCGCCGAAGGGCTCGTGGCAGGGATCGGCGAGTTCTCGATCGCTCCCGCGTTCGACGGCGCGTTGGAGTGGAACCCGACAGCCTCGGCGGCACGGAGCAGAGCGGCCGAGGCGCTCCGGTCGGCGAGGGGGATCGTGACCACGCGCGGCGGCTTCTGCTTGCTGTTCGAAGCGAGCACGGCGCCGATCACGAGCAGCACGACCGCCACAGCGCCGACGACGAGCGCCATCCGCCCGCGCGCCCGCTTCGAGTAGCTGTCGCGCCCCGGGCCGAGCTGGCCGACGGTCAGGCGCGCGTTCGGAGTCGCTCCTCGGTCCCGCCGCCGCCTTCCGCCGCCGCCAGAGGAACCGGCCCGGCGAAGGCGGCCAGCCCGATCAGGATCGCCGCGCCCAGGATCTCGCCGCGCTCGACCCAGACCGACGAGCTGCTTCCCAGCACGTTGCTGCCGCCGGTCGAGAGCTTGAGCCCGTGCTGCGCCGCGAGCGCCTGGATCGCCGTCTCGGTAGCCGCCGCGAGGTCGGCCCCGGTCTTGCCGGCCGGCGCCGGCAGCTTCGCGATCACGGCCTTGTCGCCCGCGGGCAGGTTCTTCGCCTTGTAGATGCCGTAGCCCTTGGGCATGACCACGAGCAGCTCGTCGTGCCAGTAGTAGCCGTCCTCGGCGGCGAGGAACTTCGCGTAGCGCTGGGGAGCGTTGAACAGGATCGGCACCGACCCGAGGTCGTACGGCGTGACGACCACGGCGACCCGGAGCGGGAAACCCTGCTTCTTGGAGCTCGCGAGCAGCGCGTTGATCTTCTTCTGGTCGGCCGCCGGGATGTGGCCGTCGTAGGGCGAGAGAAAGCTGAGCCCCGCGAGCAGGTAGTCGCTCGCCGGATCGCCGTCGGCCCGCGCCGCCGGCACGGCAAGGGCGAGTGTCGCGAGCAGCGCCGCGGCGAGCCAGAGCCACCTCGAAGCGACGTGCATCACAGGGCGCTCGCGAGCAGCTGGATCGCGATCACGGCCGCGAGCGCGCCGGCGGCGAAGCCGATCAGCGACGCGAAGAGGCGGAGTGAGGGCGCGGCGGTCATCCGGCGGCGTGGTCGACGATCAGGACGGTGAACGGCTCGCCGCCCTTGGGGGTGACGGTGAACGAGAGGCCCCAGTGGCCGACCATCACGAGCGCCGGAGTGTTGCGCGTGTAGAGCCCCGGGCGCAGTCTCTGTCATCTGGTACTCCTGGGTTCCCATCGTCATGTCGAGCATCGCGAAGGTGACCGTCACGTCGGCGCCCGTGACCGGCCGGCCGTTCTTCGTGATCTGCAGTGCGAAGGTGTTCGGTGCGGCCGCTTTGTTCGGATCGACGAGCAGTTTCAGCGTATACCCGTCCTGGTGCACGACGGCAGCGACCTTCCCGGGGCCGACCTTCGCGACCGCCGAGCCTTCCTCGGAGAGGTACTTGGACGGAGGCGCGAGGCTCGTGAGCAGCGCCGCGGCGAGAATCGCGGTGACGACGATCAGCACCTCGACCGAGATGAGCCCGCGAAGCAGTGAGGAGGCCGAGGGGGCGAGCTCGGGGTGGGTGCCCGCCGCGGCAAGCCGTGGCTTCGTTCGCACGAGGTTGACCGCGCCGAGCAGCATCGCCGTGGCGAGAAGCGCCGCCTTCACGAGGATCACCTGACCGTAGGAGGTCGTCCAGAGCGCCGACAGAAGCGGCATGTGCAGCACCGTCGCCCAGATCCCCGAGGCGAGGAGCACGGCGACGGACACGAGAGCGAGGTTCGAGAAGCGCGGCACCACGACCGAGAGCACTCCGATGCGCCGGGCCGCGGGCTGGGCGGCCCAGAGCAGGAGCAGCCCCGCCAGGCCTCCGACCCACAGCGCCCCCGACGTGACGTGCAGCCAGTCGAGCGCGACGGCCAGCCCTCGCGGGGCGGTCTGCGCCGCATGGCCGGCTGCGGCCGGGATCACGAGCGCCGACGCCGCGGCCGCGACGACGCCGATCCCGGCGAGGATCTCGGCGATCGAGCGGTGCTCCCGCTCGGGGCGGTCGACCCAGAGCGCGATCCAGGCGGCCAGGACGAAGAGCGCGAAGCAGATCTCCAGGTCGACATAGCTCCGCCCGAACGCGGTCGTCCGCCAGAGCGGCACGAGCGCCCCCACGTCGGTGAACCCACGGAGCGAGTCGACCGCGGTCGACTCCTCGAGGTAGGCCGGTACCGCGACCAGAGCGAGGGTCGAGGTGACGGCGAAGGCGACCGTGACCGAGCGAAGGCTCGCTCCGGCGCGCCGGACGCCCGGCCGCGCGATCGCCAGCCGCATCGCGAGCAGCCCGACCGAGGCCATCACGGTCAGGAACACGAGCCACTTGAGGATCACGAGCTGCGGCGTCGTCGCCGATCCGGCGATGTGCGGGATCACGAACTGCGGCGCCGGCCCCGGGTTGGGGCCGACCGCGAACGTGAAGGCCCCTTGCACCGGATGGCCGTCGACCGAGATCGCGCGCCAGTAGACGAGGTACCAGCCCTGGGGCAGGTGCGGCTCGAGCGGGACGATCAGCGTGTCGGGGTTGGCCGCCGACCGCCGCGGCGACGCGGTCGCGACCTGCTTGCCGTCCTTGTCGGTGACGGAGATGATCGCGAAGCGAGGCTCGACCGCCTCGTCGAAGGTCAGGGCGACGTCGGGGGGCGGGGAGTCGAGGACGGTGCTCGCCTCCGGGAACGTCTTGGTCAGGTACGCGTGCGCAGACGCCGCCATGGGCGCCACGAGCGCAACCACCGCAACGAGCGCGACCAGGACACCCCGCCCCCGGCGCGTCATGCCAGCTGCCTCTTACCGCCGCCCGCGAACAGGGCGACTGCGCCGAGGATCAGCCCGAGAACGCCCACGATGAGAGCGACGATCGTGAGCAGAGGCGTTCCGCTGCCGCCGCCGAGCGAGGCCTTCGCCTCGATCGTCGGGGCCGGGTTCTCGGCCGACTCGGAGCCGTTCCAGTCGACGATCGTCCCGTCGGAGTAGGTCTGCTGGACTCCGAACGTGTAGGTGCCGCTCGAGGACGGTTGCGCCAGGAACCAGAAGGTCGAGTCCTCGCCCGTGGGCACGTTGCCCCCGGTCCACGTCACCTTCTGGATCACGGCGTCCTCCCCGGAGCCGGTCTGCTGCAAGACGCGATGCCAGCCCGGCGCCGGCACGAACGAGTCGATCGAGAAGCCCGAGGGGACGGTCAGAACGATCTTCGTCGTCACCGCGCCCTCCTTCTCGGTGGGGACGGCGAGGCTGAACAGCTGAAGCTCCTTCGACAGTGAGACGGGCGGGCTGACTCGCGCATGCGCAAAGGCGCCGCCGGCAACGACGAGCGCGGCGATCACCGTGCTCGCGATGGCTAGCGGCAGGCGCCGCCTGCCTCTGGGTATGACGTTCACGATCGGTCGACTCCTCTCAGGAAGAGATGCAAGGGACGGGGATCGTGAACCTGGGAGGACCGCGTGGGCCGTTGGCCAGCAGAGCACGACCGTCGGGAATCTGACCGGTCGCGAGCGCCCTCGGGGCACGGCCGGCAGGGCGAACGATCACGACGCCGAGCTGCTCGAAAAGACGCCGCGCCCATTCGAGCAGGTGCTCGACGGCTCCGTGCACCGCGACGGCGACGAGCGAGAGCCCCGCGAGGATCGGGATCGCGTCCCGATGAACCGGCCCGAGCAGGCACGACAGGCCGTGCCAGCCGAGCCCCTCGCGCCAGTGGATCGTCGACTCGAGCATCGCGAACCCGAACGACGTCGCGAAGAAGAGCGTCGCGACGCGGACGCCGAGCAGCGCCGGTCGCAGCCGTGGCGGCGCAACTACCCGGCGGCCCTCGAGCAGGAGCCGCTCGCGCACTGCGAGCGCGGCCAGCCAGAGCACGGCGGTGGCGATCGCGGCGGCCGCCAGCGTGCTGACGACGAGGGGCACCGCGACGTCCGGGCCGAGCCGGTTGTGCGCCAGCGCCGCGAGGAGCACGGACTGGGGTGCGAGCGCGTAGACGATCACGCGGGTCGCCAGCACGACAGAAACGGCGACGAGCGCCCAGATCGAGAGCCTCAGACGCAACGTCAGCGCACGTGGAGGGTGAAGGGGACGGTGAGCACTTTCCCATCGGGCTTCAGCTGCAGGAACAGCCGCCAGGTGCCGGCAGCAGGGACGAGGACGCCGACGTTGAGCTTCCCGGGCGTCGTCGAGCTGCCGGTGACCTTGACCGGGCCGAGCACGCTCGTGCAGCCGCTCACGCCCGGGGCGCAGACATGGGTGTGGAAGTAATCGAGGCTGTGCTGGCGGAAGAAGATCGCGTGTGCGAGCGCGCCGAACCAGGGCTGGAACTTCGCGGGCTTGCCGGTCGGCCCGGTGACGTCGACCGTGACGAGCTTCGCCTGGATGGCCCTCAGCGTCTGGGCGCCGTGGAGCTTGAACGTGTACCCGCCGACCTTCTGGACCGTCGAGGTCGGCGGGAGCGGCTTCGGCTTGTAGCGCGCCCGCGACCTTCAGCTTCCCGAACAGCTGGAAGTTCGCGTTCAGCTGGTTCGAGACCGTCTTGGGGTAGACGTCGACGACGACCCGGTAGGGGCCCGGCGCAGGGAAGGTGACCGTCTCTGAGATCGTCTTCTTCCCGACCGGCGGATGCACATGGATCATGTACGCGAGGTCGTTCCTGACCATGATCAGGTGCACGCCCGTGTGCGGCCCGGGGCCGGTCTTGAACTGGGTGAGCGGCGTGCCGTCCGGCTGCTCGATCGAGAACGAGACGCGAACCGGCTTGCCGGGAGCGATCGGGCCGGAGGGCTTCAGATCGACGAGCCTGTAGGTGGCGGCAGGCTGGACGGTGGGGCCGTTGACGGTGGTCGAGCCGCCGCAGCCGGCGAGGGCGAGGACGGCCGCGGGAACGGCCAGGAGAGCGAGCAGCTTCACGAGTCACCTCCGGCGAACAGGAAGAAGGAGTGGGGGGCGAGGTAGGGGCCGAGCTCGAGCACGATCTCGGCATGGCGTGTGAGCGGGATCGCGGCGAGAGGGCCGTGGACGAGACGGCCGTTCACGTACGCGCGGACGGGGGTCTGTGAGGTGAACGACGCGAGGTGATGGGCGTCGAGCGGCTGGCCCCAGATCCGGAAGAGGTCGCCGAGCGTCATGCTCCTGCCGGTCGCGACCCGGACGATCCCGCCGGGCTCGGCCGTCCCGGCCGGGTAGACGCAGCCCGACGACGCGGCGCCGATCCCCGCCGGGACGACGATCACCTTGCGGCCCGCGAACAGCTCGAGATGGAGCCGGAAGCTCGTGCCTGCGGGCCCGCAGGTGAGCGACCCGACAGGCTTTCCGGCCGCAACCGCGGCCGTCCGGGCCGGCGGCGTGTAGCGCGGCCCGGGCCCGATCGGCCACGGGTGGACGGAGGGGCTCCCCAGGAGCGCGATCGCCAGGAGGAATGCGCTCATCGCGGCAACGGCCTCCGGACGCGGACCGGCTCGTCGAAGTCAGGGAGAAAGCTGAGAAGCGCCGCGGCCGCGCCGGCGACGATGGCGATCGCGCAGACGGCGCGCGCGAGCACGGCCGGCAGCGCGGAGATCACGACGCCGTGCCAGAAGACGGGCGTCGAGCTGAGGCTGACGGCGGCCGCAACAGCGCCGACGACGCCCGCGGCATGCACGCGAGCCCTGCCTTTGCAGTCGGACGAGCAGCGTCGCGAGCACTCCGCCGACGATCGCCGCGGTCACGAGCTGGAGCCACGCGACTCCGCCGGAGGTCGCATCGCGGACGGCGAATGTCGTCACCTCGAGGAGCGCAGCCACGCCTGCCGTCACGCCGAGCCCGATCGTCAGCGGTGCACGAAGGCTCCGCCTCCGGATCGCGAGCACGATGCCGGCCGCGAAGAGCGCGGCGGCAGCGGGCCAGGGCCAGGCAGCCGGGCGCGCGACCCGGAAGAACTCTCCGGAGATCGCGCGCGGCACGCCGTTGACGTCCACCGGCACGACGAACTTCCCGGCCGGGCCCGGCCGGCTCGCGGGCGGCGGCGAGAGCCGGTGGTCGTGCCAGACGACGGTGCGCCCGCCGTTCAGGTGGATCCAGCCGTGCCGGGTCGGCGAGACGAGCTTGTCGCTCGTCGCCGTCGGCGAGCTCGCGTTGACCCACACGCCGGTCGAGTCGACCTTCAGCAGCGGCTCCTGCAGCGCCCCGCGAACGACGAGGTCGGTACCCGGGTCGACGCGAATCTGGAAGTCGCGGTCGCCGTCGAGGACGCGGACGTGCACCCCCGAGAGCGTTTGCGTCGCGGGTGAGAGCGCAAGCCGGTAGTCGAGCGCCACCGTGGGTGCGCGCCCGTGGGCGGCGGCCTGTGCGGGCAGCGCGAGCGCGGCCAGCACGACCGGTATGACGGTGCGGAGCCTGCGCGGCTTCCGCATTGGGTCTCCTTTCGAGCCGTGGGAACGTTCGAGGCGGCCGCTAGGAGCGGTCCGCGGGCGACGTTCCGGGCGGAGCCCGACCCGAGGAGTTGCCGGCGAGCACGGCGCGCCGGACGGATGGAACTTCGGCCGGGCGGGAGAACCCGGAGATCAGCAGCCGCAGCCGGCGGCGAGCCATGAACCTCGCAACCGTCTCGACGACGACGGAGGCGGCGCGAAGGAGCAAGGCCACGGCGAGGCCGAACGCCACGGCGAGCGGGACCGCCCACCAGCCGCCGTGCCCGAAGATTCCGGCGAGGCCGCCGGGATGACCGGCCTCGAACGAGCCCTCGAGCCACTCCTGCGCGGAGTAGACCCCGACGAGAGCAACGGACGACAGCGCCCACAATGTCGCAAGCGCGCGGCGCGGGGTGGCGTCTCCCTCGCCCGCGCCGGCCTTTGCCACGCGAACCAGGAAGGAGCCGAGCCCGAGCGCAAGCAGCACCACGACCCAGGGCGCAAGCGAGTCGAGATACCCGTGGCCCTGCGCGCTCAGCACGGCGCTCGACCGCGAGCCGTAGGCGAGCTCATAGCGAAGCTGGTGCACGGCGAACGCAGCAGCCGGAAAGAGCACGAACCCCCGTCCGGCAAGTGCGTTCCGCACGCTACGGCGCGTCATGTGTCCAGCTTAGCCCGGATCAATCCCTGGCGGTCGCGACGTTCGGCGCCGCGAGGCTCGCGACCACGCGGCGGCCCTCGACGGAGTAGACGACGTCGATCGTGTCGTTGCGCCGGTACGAGCCTGCGATGCCGAAGAACATGCGGGCCCAGCGCCAGAACCCGAGGTCGCCCTCGCGGACGAGCTCGCGCTCGAAGAGGAGCGCAGTACCCACGACCTCGTAGTCGGTGCCCTCCTTCTGAGGGACGCCGTTGACGAACACCTCGAAGGGCCGGCCCACCGAAGCGGGCAGGTCGATGCGCGTTCTCGTCTCCACCGCCTATACGATGCCAGCGCGTGCGCCGGAAAGCCCTCGTACTGTCGATTGTGGGCGCGGGAGCGCTCGCTCTCGCCGGGGCTGCGCTTGCGGGCAACGGGGGAACGCTGCCGCCCGCGCCGCACTCGCCCAACGCCGACAGCGTCCGTCAGGCGTACTGCTTCGTGCTCGTCTTCGCCGCGATCGTCTTCATCGGCGTCGAGGGCGCGCTGGTCGTGTTGATCGTCCGCTACCGCCGCGGCAAGCGCGCGCGCTACGCCGACGGCGTGCAGATCCACGGCTCGACCCGCCTCGAGATCATCTGGACGGTCGTCCCGGTCCTGATCCTCACGGCGATCGCGTTCTTCGTCTTCCTCAAGCTGCCGAGCATCGCGGATGCGCCCAAGGCAAGCGCCGCCGACTCGACGACGATCACGGTCGAAGGGCATCAGTTCTACTGGTTGTTCCGCTATCCGAACGGCGCGATCTCGGTCGGCACGATGACCGCGCCGGCCGACAACGTCGTGAACGAGGACGTCCACGCCCCCGACACCGACGTCCTCCACAGCTGGTGGGTACCGGCGCTCGGCGGCAAGATCGACGCGATCCCCGGCCGGACGAACCACACCTGGTTCAAGGCGCCCGCCGGCGAGTATCCCGGCGCGCTGCTCCGACCTCTGCGGGATCCAGCACACCCTGATGACCGCCACGGTGAGCGTGGTGCCGCGCAGCCAGTACGAGTCGTTCATCAAGGAGCGCGCCGCAAACCCCGACTCGATCGCTCTCGGCAAGGAGGAGTGGGACCACGTCTGCGCGGTCTGCCACAAGCTCAACGAGACCTACGTCGGCCCGTCGCTCGGCACGAACCCGATCGTCACGAGCGCCAAGGACCTGACCGGCATCCTCCGGAACGGCGTCGGCAAGATGCCGGCGGTCGGCAGCAACTGGACGGACGACCAGATCGCCGCGCTCGTGAAGTACACCAAGACCATCGTCAAGCCGCCGAGCGCCAATGGCGGCTAACGCCGACACCGGGGTCCCGGCCTACCGCGCCGACTGGCGCCGCGGCCGCGTCACCTCGTGGCTGACGACCGTCGACCACAAGCGGATCGGGATCCTCTATCTCTGGACCGCGCTGATCTTCTTCGCGCTCGGCGGTTGCCTCGCGCTGATGATCCGCGCGCAGCTCGCGACGCCGAACGAGACCTTCCTCGTCCGCCAGCACTACAACGCGGCCGTCACGATCCACGGGACGACGATGATCTTCCTCGTCATCGTCCCGATCCTCGGCGGGTTCGGGAACTTCCTCGTGCCGTTGATGATCGGGGCACGCGACATGGCGTTCCCGCGGCTGAACGCGCTCTCCTACTGGTTCTACCTGCTCGGCGGGCTGATCCTGTACTTCAGCTTCTTCGCGAAGGGCGGCGCGGCCGCGGCCGGCTGGACGTCGTACGCGACGCTCTCGACCCTCCATGAGCCGGGCCGCGGCCAGGACCTGTGGATCCTCGCCCTGCACGTGCTGACGCTCTCGTCGCTCGCAGGCGCGATCAACTTCATCGTCACGATCACGAACATGCGCGCCAAGGGGATGACCTGGACGCGGATGCCGCTCTTCGTCTGGTCGATCCTCACCTACGCCTGGCTGCTCATCCTCGCGCTGCCGACGCTCTCTGCCGGGCTGACGATGATGCTGCTCGACCGCAACGCCGGCACCCACTTCTTCGACCCGGCCCACGGCGGCAGCCCGATCCTCTACCAGCACGTCTTCTGGTTCTTCGGGCACCCCGAGGTCTACATCATGGTCTTGCCCGCAATGGGAATCATCTCCGAGGTGATCCCGGTGTTCGCCCGCAAGCCGATCTTCGGTTACAAGGCCGTCGCGATGTCGACGGTCGGGATCGCGTTCCTCGGCTTCCTCGTCTGGGGCCACCACATGTTCGCGGTCGGGCTGCCGACGGCAGTCGACTCGTGGTTCATGATCACCTCGCTGATCATCGCCGTCCCGACCGGCGTCAAGATCTTCAACTGGCTCGCGACGCTCTGGCGCGGGAACATCTCGTTCGACACGCCGATGCTCTGGGCGCTCGGCTTCATCGCGCTCTTCACGATCGGCGGGCTCTCGGGGATCTTCCTGGCGGCGTTCCCGGTCGACTGGCAGCTGACGCAGACCTACTACGTCGTCGCCCACATCCACTACGTGCTGTTCGGCGGCTCGATGTTCGGGATCTTCGCCGGGCTCTACTACTGGTGGCCCAAGTTCTTCGGGCGCATGCTCGACGAGAAGCTCGGGAAGCTCCACTTCTGGCTCGTCTTCATCGGCTTCAACCTCGCCTTCTTCCCGCAGCACCTGCTCGGGTTGGAGGGGATGCCGCGGCGCATCTACACGTACTCTGAGGGTGGGAGCTGGGAGGTGTACAACATGATCTCGACGATCGGCGCGTTCACGATGGCTGTCGGAATGCTCGTGTTCGTGCTGAACGTGCTGAAGACCGCACGTCACGGGAAGCGGGCCGTGAACGACCCCTGGCTCGCCGACACGCTCGAGTGGTACGCCACCTCACCGCCGCCGCCATGGAACTTCGAACGAATCCCCTACATCATCAGCCCCCGGCCGCTTCGCGACCTACGGCGTCGTCTGACAGACGAAGGCCGTCTGTGATCGCAGGCCCGTGGACCCGCCTGCTCGCCGCCGCCGCGCTCGCGGGCACGGCACTCGCCGTGATCTCGGGGGCCGCCGACTGGCACACCGCGCACCGCCTTCTCGCCGGTCTTGCGCTGCCGCCGCTGATCGGGCTGCTCGTGATCGCGATCATGTCCTGCCGGCGCCTCGTGCCGGCGGCCGTCGCCGCCCTCGTGCTCTTCGGCTTCGCCGCGCTCCTCACCGAGTCGACGCTGCACCTGATCGCCGCCTCGCTCGCCTTCGGAGCCACGGCGCTCCTGGCCGCGCAGGCCTTCCGCGGTGAGCCCGCCGGGAACGGGGAGCTGCGCGACTACCTGACGCTGACCAAGCCGCGCGTGATGTCGCTGCTGCTGCTGACCGGCGGCGCCGCCGTGTTCGTCGGCGCCCAGGGCGTTCCGGCCTGGGGCGTGTTCGCGGCCACCATGATCGGCCTCGCGCTCGCCTGTGGCGGCTCCGCAGCGCTGAACCACTACCTCGACCGCGACATCGACAAGCTGATGGGCAAGCGCACCGCGAACCGCCCGGTCGCCTCCGGCCGCGTCGCGCCCGAGCGGGCGCTCGAGTTCGGGATCGCGATCTCGGCCCTCTCGTTCGTGCTGCTCGACTCGCTGGTCAACCTGCCGACTGCGCTGCTCGCGCTCGCAGGGAACCTCTTCTACGTGATCATCTACACGCGCTGGCTCAAGCGCTCGACGCCCCAGAACATCGTGATCGGCGGGGCTGCAGGCGCCGTGCCGCCGCTCGTCGGCTACACCGCCGCGGCCGGGCATCTCGGGGTCGCCGCCTGGGTGATGTTCGGGATCGTCTTCCTCTGGACGCCGCCGCACTTCTGGGCGCTCGCGCTGATGATCCGGGAGCACTATGCGAACGCGGACGTGCCGATGCTCCCGGTTGTCAAAGGCGACCAGGAGACCGCACGCCAGATCACCTGGTACACGATCGCGCTCGTGATCGCGACGCTCGTCCCGGTCGCCTTCGGCGTGTTCGGCCTCTTCTACGGCGTCTGCGCATTCGTGCTCGGGGCGGTGTTCGCCTGGATGGCCTACACGCTCTGGCGGCAGACGACCAAGCCGCACGCCGTCAAGCTCTTCCACTACTCGATGATCTACCTCGCGCTGCTCTTCGTCGCGATGGCCCTCGACGCGATCGTCTGATGTCCGAGGCGCCGACACCGGCCCCTGCCCCGGCTCCCGCCGCTCCGGTCGCCGTCTCGCATCCGCCCGACCTGATGCACGACGCCGTCGGGCCGAGCCCCGAGCTCTCGCGCAAGAACGCCAAGCTCGCGATCGCACTCGTCTTCCTCGCGCTCTTCCTCTTCGGCGGCACGTTCCTCGTCGGCGAGGGCTACCTCCACTTCACGTAAGCCCTGGACGGCATCTTCATCACGGAGCTCGAGGCTGGGCCCGGGATCCGGCTGGCGGTCAAGGACCTGTTCGACACGGCCGGCGTGCGAACCACGTACGGCTCGGCGGTGTTCGCCGACCACGTGCCCTCCGCGACGGCGCCCGCCGTCAGCCTGCTCGAGGCGGCCGGCTACGCGAACGTCGGCAAGGCGAACCTGCACGAGTTCGCGTACGGCACGACCTCGCAGAACGTCCACTACGGGACCGTCCCGAACCCGCTCTACCCCGGTCGCACCTCGGGCGGCTCGAGCGGCGGGTCCGCGGCCGCGCTGACCGCCGGGCTGGCCGAGGCGGCGCTCGGCACGGACACGGCGGGCTCGATCAGGCTGCCGGCGGCATGCTGCGGGATCGTCGGCTTCAAGCCGACCTACGGGCTCGTGCCGGCCGACGGGGTGTGGCCGCTCGCGCCGAGCTTCGACCACGTCGGGCCGATGACCCCCGACGTCGCGGGAGCCGCCGCGATGATGGAGGCGCTCGTGCCGGGCTTCTCGGTGCCGGAGACGGAGCTCTCCGAGCTTCGGGTCGCGGTCGCGTGGTTCGAGGGCGCCGACCCGCTCGTGCGGAGCCGGCTCGAGGCGGCCGCAGCGAGCTTCACATCCCCCGAACGGGTCGAGCTTCCCCTCGCGGGCGACATCCTGCCGCTCTCGATGAGCGAGATCGCCGGGGTCCACCGAGAGCTCTATGCCGAGCAGGGAGACCTCTACGGCGAGAACATCGTCCCCAAGATCGAGCGTTGCCTCGCGCTCCCCACAGTCGAGGCTGCTGCCGCGGCAAGCCGGCGCGAGGAGTACCGCGACGAGATGCAGCGGGCTCTCGAGTCGTTCGACCTGCTCCTGACGCCGACCCTGGCGTTCGTCGCGCCACCGGCCGACGTCGACGAGATCGCCGTCCGCGAGAGCATGATCCAGTTCACGTTCCCGTTCAACGCTCTCGGGTGGCCCGCGCTGGCCTTGCCGTGCGGCCCGGCCGAGGGTGGTTTCCCGGCCTCGATCCAGCTTGCGGCGCGCGCTGGAGACGACGCGCTCGTGCTCGCCGCCGCAAAGGCCCTCGAAGAGGCACTCAAGGCCTAGCACCGCGCTGCCGACAAGGAGCGTGGATGACTCGTCTCCTTCTTCCAGCCCTCGCAGTCCTTGCACTGGTGGTTACCGCACAGGCGACCCCGGCGGTGCATTCCGGCACGATCTCGGGCGTTCCCAGCGACCTGCACGCCTTCCTGCTCCGCTCCAACGAACCGATCGTCCACGACTACTCGCGCACGCCGTCGTTCACGTGGCTTCCGGTAAAGCAGTCCGGCGGCCACTACCAGTTCCAGATCGCCACCTCTCAGAGCTTCCAGGATGGGACGCTCGTCTTCAAGGACATGAACGTCGCTCAGCCTGCCGAGACCGTTCCGCGCCAGCTGCCGTGGATGACCGGCCAGCCGTACGCTCTCTGGACGCGGGTGCGCTGGATCTCCTCGAACGGCCAGTCGGCGACTCAGTGGAGCAAGTTGTTCGGCTTCAACATCCAGTGGGCCGCAAACGAGGTTCCGAAGCAGCTTCCGGCTCCCGAGGGGCTCGTGCGCTGGGCCCCGATCGACGGTGCTACTGCCTACGAGGTGCTGTATCCCGACCTCGTGCCGGCGGCGTCGTTCGAGACCACGACGAACGTCGCGGACGAGCGCGAGTTCTTCACCCTCCACAACTCGCTCGGAGAGACGACGATCCACTGGCGCGTTCGAGCGATTCGCGATGTCGGACAGTTCAAGAGCTCGTCCAACGGGCTTCCCGCCGTGTCCTACGGGCCGTGGAGCCCGACCTTCACGACCGTGAACACCCCGCAGACCGACGGGACGCTGAAGCCGACCGACACCGTCTCGGATGCATGGGACAAAGCCGGAAAGCCCGGTTCGGCCCATCAGCTCACGCCCGGGTTCGCCTGGACGCCGTCGGCGCCGGTGATCTCGGAGGGAATCGACCCGGGATCGAGCCTCTACCGCGTCTACATCTTCAGCGACAAGAACTGCGTGAACCGGGTCTTCACCGGGTCGATCGTCGGCTCACCGGCCTGGGCACCACGAAGCATCGGCGGCCCGATGCCGCTTCCAGGTGACACGGACACGCTGACCAAGGACCGGACGGCGCCGCCTTATCTCACCGGGTCCGGCTCCGAGGGATCCGCCGTCGACGCCACCGGTGCAACCGTGGTCTCGAACGAGACGGCAGGGTCACAGGTTGGCTCGAGCGGCGGCGCCGCCGCCGGATCGGCGAGCTCGGCCGCCCCGACCGGCGCGGCCGCGATCGCGGGCGTCGATCTGTGGGATTCCGGTTGGCCCAGCGGGCGCTTCTACTGGACGGTCGTCCCCGTCTCCGTCGAGTACACGAAGCTGCCTCAGGTATCGACGCCGTCCAGCGCCTCTTCCTCCTCCTCTTCCTCTTCCTCATCGTCGTCGTCGAGCTCCGCCTCGAGCGGCGGGCCCGTCACCTACCACGACATGGCCGTGCCGCAGGACTCCTGTCAGTCCGGTCTGGGCATGAGCTTCGGAAAGGTCTCCCAGCCGGTCGTCACGGCCTCCGGAACCCCGTACCTCTCGGGTGTGGGCCCCGGCGGCCGGACCGTGGCGGCAGCAGGCCCGTCCCCAACGGTCTTCGCCTCCCCGATCGCGGCCTGGCAGCCGGTGATCGGCGCGACCAAGTACCAGATCGAGATGTCGCGCTCGCTCTACCCGTGGCACGCCTCGAAGCACGTCGGAACGCCGGCCACATCGGTCGTCCTGCCCGTGACCAAGTTCGATGCCGGCACGTGGTACTACCGCGTGCGCGGCGTGAACCTGAGCCTGCCGAAGGGCGCGCAGGCAATGGCCTGGTCGACGCCGATCAAGGTCAAGGTCACCGGTAACCGGATCGCGATCGTCAAGTAGCGTCCGCTGGGCCTTGGGCCCCGACCTCCGCTTCGCTCACGAGCTCGCCGACGCCGCCGACGCGGTCACCATGTCCCGGTTTCGGGCGCTCGACCTGCGCGTCGAGACCAAGCCCGACCTGACGCCCGTCAGCGAGGCCGACCGGGCGGCGGAGGAGACGATCCGCGCGCTCGTCGCCGAGCGGCGCGTCGGTGAGGCCGTCTTCGGTGAGGAGCTCGGCGACGACGGCGGGGACATCCGCTGGATCGTCGATCCGATCGACGGCACACGCAACTACATTCGCGGCAACCCGGTCTGGGCGACGCTCATCGCGCTCGAGCGCGACGGTGTCGTCGACACCGGGGTCGTCTCGGCGCCGGCGCTCGGTCGCCGCTGGTGGGCCACGCGCGGCGAGGGCGCCTTCGCGGGGAACGGCGAGCGCATCCACGTGTCGGCGGTGGAGCGGATCGAGGATGCCGCCGTCTCGACGACGTCCATGCCGGAGATGCCCGGCGGCTGGGGCAGGCTCGCCGAGACCGCCTGGGTCGCCCGCGCTTTCGGCGACTTCTGGCAGCACTGCCTGGTTGCCGAAGGCGCTCTCGACATCGCGACCGACGAGCAGCTCCAGCTCTGGGACTACGCCGCAGTGCAGCTGATCGTCGAGGAGGCCGGCGGGCGCTGCTCGGCCTTCGACGGATCCGCGACCGCACCCGGAAAGTCGTTCCTCGCGACCAACGCGGCGATCCACGCCGCCGCGGTCGCGCTGCTCAGCTGACGTCGAAGAACGTCTTCTTCGCGCCGGGCTTCGCGTAGTAGAACCAGATGCCCTTGGTCAGGGTGACCGAGATGCGCTTCCGGCCCGTGTAGCCGAGCGTCGTCAGCGTCGTCGCGGCCTTCCCACCGGGCTGGACGATGAAGCCCGCCGTGCTGCTCCCATCGGTCACGGTGACGACGTAGCGCCCATGGGGGAGCGTCGAGACAGCCCGGCCGTGGAGCTTCAGCCCGAGCTTGCCCGCCGCGGAGACCGATCCGGTGAGCTGCGACACCACGAGAGCCGGCGAGACGACAGTGGTGGTCTTCGTGGAGGTCGTCGCGGGCGTCGTCGTCGCTCCACTCGAGCCGGCGAGCGTCGCCGAGGTCGTGGCGAACGTCGCGCGGGCCACCGTCGGCTGGTGCCCGTCGACGGCCGTGTAGGTCGAGCTCGGCATGAATGTCGTGTAGAGGAAGTCGCTGTCGGCGTCACCGTCGTCGAGCGTGGTCGCGAGGCTCACCCCCGGCCCGGTCAGCCTGAAGTCGACTGCTCCCTTGCACGCCGTCATGTCGGAGATGCCCGAGAGATCGACGCCACCGAAGCTCCCGGGAGTGCGCACGAGGATCTGGTAGTCGCCTGCCGGGATCGCCGTCACGGCCTTGCCCGAGTCGTCTGTGATCGTGAACGTGCAGCCGATCGTGTAGTTGACGTAGATCGTCGGCTTTGCGGCCTGGGCCGAGCCGACGGCGATCAGGCCCAGCGCGGCCGCGCCCAGGCCGAGCCGCCTGCGGATACGAGCTGCCCCGACCACCCGCGCGTCAGGGTAGCGCGCCCTGCGCGAAAACCGCCTGCTCGTAGATCAGGTCTCGCACGAGCTTGTCGAGCTCGGCGCTGAGCAGGTCGCTCGGCGTTCGGTCGTCTGCGTGCTGGGGCACGACCTCCTCGCCGTCGAGTCGCACGCCGAGCTCGCCTGCCGGCTGGACGGGAGCCAGGTCGCGGTCGAGCCGCGCGGCAAGCCACCCGCGCAGCAACGCTGCCTCGGCCCGCGGCCCGCTCACGAGGATCTCCTGGCTCGCGATCGCCGGCCAGTGAGCCGCCAGCGAGATCCGCCACTCGTCGGTGCGCGCCCAGGCGATATCCGAGACGGCGGTCAGCTCGAAGACGTCCGCGAGCTCGTGGTAGCGGAGGTTCGCCCATTCCGACGAGTCGACGATCACCCGGTCGGCGACGCCGACGAGCTGCTCCCACTGGGTCTCGCCGAAGCAGCGGCTCGCCGCGCCAGCGCAGGAAGACCGGCAGGTCGGAGATCGTGAGCGGAAGGACGACCGACGCCGGGGCACACGACCGCTCGCCGCGAAGGGTCAGCTCGATCACCTCGCTGGAGACCGCGCGGTCGCCGACCGGGAACGACCGCACCGAGAGCCGCGCGTCGATCCCGTCGGGCTCATCCGGGATCGGCACGAGGATGACCGTCCGCGAGGGATGCCGCTCCCCGAGCCCCTCCAGCGTCCGCTCGGCCGCCTCGACCCAGTCGGGCGGCACCCAGGCGATGTGCGTCATCACGCTCGTGCGCTGGTGCGGCTGCCCGTCGTCGCCGACCGTCTCGCGCCGCAGGTGGGCGAGCTCGGCATCGACGGCCGAGATCGTCACATCGACGCCGCTCCACTCCCGCGCGGTCCGTGCGCTCATCGGCCCGATCTAGTGCCGCCGCCACGAGCGGCCGTCGCGGTGAAGCAGCTCGTCGGACGACGGTGGGCCCCAGGTTCCGGCCGAGTAGTTCGGGAAGGCGACCCGGTCGCGCGACCAGGCGGCGACGATCGCGTCGACGAGCGCCCACTGCTCCTCGATCTCGTCCGACCGCGTGAACAGCGTCGCGTCTCCGAGCATCGCGTCGAGGATCAGGCGCTCGTACGCCTCCGGGAGCCCGTAGCGGAACGCGCTGCCGTACAGGAAGTCCATGTGCACGGTCCGGATCGACATGCCCTGCCCGGGCATCTTCGCCCCGATCGCGAGCGACAGCCCCTCGTCCGGCTGAACGTGGATCAGCAGCACGTTCGGGCGCAGCCCCTCGACCGCGATCTCCTCGAACGGCGGGTGCGGCGCGCGCTTGAACTGGATCGCGATCGTCGTCTCGCGGCGCGGCAGCCGCTTGCCCATGCGCACGTAGAAGGGCGTGTCGGCCCAGCGCCAGTTGTCGACGAAGAGCTTCGCCGCGACGTAGGTCTCGGTGGCCGAGTCGGGCGGGACGCCCTCCTCCTCGCGGTAGCCCGGCACCTCGATCCCCTCGACGTAGCCGCGGCCGTACTGCCCGCGAACGACCGACTTCGGGCCGGGGGTGTGCAGCGAGTGGAGCACCTTCACCTTCTCGTTGCGCACCGAGTCGGCGGTGAAATCGCTCGGCGGCTCCATCGCGGTGATCGCGAGCAGCTGCAGCAGGTGGTTCTGGAAGATGTCGCGGATCGCGCCCGCTTTGTCGTAGAAGCCCGCGCGGCCCTCGACGCCGAGGTTCTCGGCGACCGTGATCTGCACGTGGTCGATGAACTGGCGGTTCCAGATCGGCTCGAAGATCCCGTTCGCGAAGCGGAGGGCGAGCAGGTTCTGCACCGTCTCCTTGCCGAGGTAGTGGTCGATGCGGAAGACCTCGTTCTCCGTGAAGTGCTGGGCGATCAGCTGGTTGAGCTCGCGCGCCGACTCGAGGTCGTGGCCGAACGGCTTCTCGATGATCAGGCGGTTCCAGCCGGTGGTCGAGCGATCCTCGGCCACCTTCTCGACGAGCGGGCCGATCGCCGACGGCGGCACGGCGAAGTAGTAGAGCCGGTTCCCCTGCGTGCCGCGCTCGACGTCGATGCGGTCGCACATCTGGACGAGGGTCTCGCCCGTGCTGTTCTCGGTCTCGTCGAGCTGGGAGTAGCGGATCCCGGCGCAGAGCTCGTCCCAGATGTCCTGGCGGAACTCGTCGCGGGAGTACTGCTTGACCGCCTCCTTCATCGCCTCGCGGAAGCTGTCGTCGGTGCCCGGCGTCCGCGCCGCTCCGACGATCGTGAACCGCTCGGGGAGCAGGTGCCGGAAGGCCAGCGAGTAGAGCGCCGGCATCAGCTTGCGCACGGTCAGGTCGCCGGAGGCTCCGAAGATGACGATCGTGCACGGCTCGGGGCGGCGCCGGAGCGGCAGGCCCTCGGCGAGCGGGTTCGCGGCGCTGACGGTGGTGAAGCTGCTCATTCCGCCGACTTGACCGCGTGGCCGCCGAACTGGTTGCGGAGCGCTGCGCTGACCTTGGCCGCGAACGACTCGTCCTGCCGGGAGGCGAAGCGCGCGAAGAGCGCCGCGGTGATCACCGGCACGGGCACGTCCTCGGCAATCGCCTCGGCGATCGTCCAGCGGCCCTCCCCGGAGTCGTCGACGTAGCCCTTGATCTTCTCCAGGTGGCTGCCCTCGGCCTCGAACGCGTCGACGAGCAGCTCGAGCAGCCAGGAGCGCACGACCGAGCCGTAGCGCCAGATCCCCGCGATCTCGTGCAGGTCGAGGCCGAACTCGGACTTCTCGAGCACCTCGAAGCCCTCGGCGTAGGCCTCGCATCAGGCCGTACTCGATCCCGTTGTGGACCATCTTCGTGAAGTGGCCGGCGCCGGAGCCGCCGACGTGCGCGTAGCCGTCGTCGGGGGCGAGCGAGAGGAAGATCGGCTCGACCCGCTTCACCGCTTCGGCGTCGCCGCCGACCATCAGGCAGTAGCCCACCTGGAGGCCCCAGATGCCGCCCGAGACGCCGGCGTCGACGAAGTGGATGCCCTTCTCGGCCGCCTCGCGGTAGCGCCGTTGCGAGTCGCGGAAGTTCGAGTTGCCGCCGTCGACGATCGTGTCGCCCGCCTCGGCCAGGGTGAGCAGCTGCTGAAAGGTGTCCTCGGTGATCTTCCCGGCCGGCACCATCGTCCAGAACGCGCGCGGCGCGTCGAGCTGGTCGCGGAGCTCCTCGAGTGTCGCCGCGGTCGAGTCGACGCCGGGGTCGTACGTCTTCACGTCGTGGCCTGCCTCGGTGAGCCGCGTCGTCATGTTGCCGCCCATGCGGCCGAGGCCGATCATTCCGAGCTGCATCAGGTGACCTCCTCGAGTCGAATGCGAGCGACGCGGCGGCCTCGCTCGACGAGCGACGAGAAGTCGCCCGCGGCCTGCGCGCGGATCAGCCGGCCGAAGCCGAACGGCTGGCCGGGGATCTGGAGCTCCGGCGCCGTAGTCCTCGACGATCTGCAGGAAGCGCCCGGTCGGCGGGCCACCCTTGTGGAGCTGGCCGGTCGAGTGGAGGTAGCGCGGGCCGAAGCCGTGCGTGACGACGCAGCCGGAGCGCTCTCCGAGCGAGGCGGCGAGCGCGTCGATCCTGGCCGCGTTCTCGTCGGTCGGGTTCACGAAGGCCTGGATGCAGATGTAGTCGGGCGCCTCCGCGCCGTCGATGAGCTCGTCGATCGAGCTCTCGGGGTCGAGCGAGACGTCGCCCGCGTCGAGCACCTCGTTGGTCTTGTCCTTCGCGGCCTGGACGTCGGGCTGGTCGAACGGGTTGATCCCGAGGAAGGCGCCCGCGATCGCAGTCGCGAACTCCCAGCGGAAGAACTCCTGCCCGAGCTCGAGCGGGTCGGGAAGACGAACCTCCTGCACCTGGCGGTCCGGCCCGTCGCCGGAGACCCCGGGAGCCGGCACGAGCCCCTTGCCCTGCTTGCCGGTCGACTCGGCGATCAGCTGCTCGACCCAGACGCCGAAGACGCCGGCGTCCGGGAGACACACCTTGTCGCGGCCGTCGCGCCACGCCTCGCCGAGCGCCAGGCCGAGCTCGAGGCCCGGGTTGCCCTCGTCGAGCCGGCACGCGTCGGCCATCTCGGTCGCGCGGTCGAGCAGGCCGACGACATCGATCCCCATCAGGGCGGCGGGAACGATCCCGAACGGCGAGAGCGCCGAGTAGCGGCCGCCGATCGTCGGCTCGCCGGGGAAGACGGCGGCGAACTTGCGCTCGCGTGCGAGCTCGGCGAGCGTGGAGCCGGGGTCGGTGATCGCCGCCCACTGGTCGCCGCGCGGGCGCGAGCTTCCAGAAGTAATCGGTGTGGGAGCGCGTCTCGAGCGTCGAGCCCGACTTCGACGCCGAGATGAAGAGCGTGTGCTTGAGATCGAGCTTCGCCTCGAGCTCGCGGATCGCCTGCGGGTGCGTCGTGTCGAGGACGTGGAAGCTCTCGACCCCGAACGAGAGGCGCAGCACCTCCGGCGCGAGCGACGAGCCGCCCATCCCGAGCAGCACGACCGCCTTCGCGTCACCGACGACGTCCTCGACCAGCCGAAGCAGCGCCTCGGCGTCGTCGACGCATCCGGAACGGCTCGTCGAGCCAGCCGAGCCAGCGGGCCTCGTCCGCTCCCGTCCAGACCGTCGGGTCGCGCGACCAGATCCGCGCCACGAGCTCACGCCGCTCGGTCGTCACCTCGCCGCCAGCTCGCCCCGCCTGGCTTCGATGCCGGAGATCAGCTCGTCGAAGGAGTCACCGAACTTCTGGACGCCCTCGCTCTCGAGCTTGGCGACGAGATCGTCGTAGTCGACACCCGCCTCGGCGAGGTCGGCGAGAAACTTCTCCGCCGCGTCGACGTCCTCGGTGACGGTCGGGCCGCGCACCTCGCCGTGGTCGCGGAAGGCCTCGAGCGTCTCGAGCGGCATCGTGTTCACCGTGTGCGGGCCGATCAGCTCCTCGACGTACATGACGTCGCGGTAGGCCGGGTTCTTCGTCGAGGTGGAGGCCCAGAGCGGTCGCTGGACCGTCGCGCCGGCGGCTGCGAGCCGATCCCACTCGGCGCCGGCGAAGGCCTCGGTGAAGTGCTTGTAGGCGAGCTTCGCGTTCGCGATCCCGAGCTTGCCCTCGAGGCCGGTCTCGCCGAGCGCCTCGAGCCGGGCGTCGCCCTCGGTGTCGAGCCTCGAGACGAAGAACGAGGCGACGGAGGTCACCTTCGACGGGTCGCCGCCCGATTCGACGAGACGCGCGACGCCGCGCTGGTACGCATCGACGACCTCGCCGTAGCGCTCGAGCGAGAAGATCAGCGTCACGTTGATCGGGATGCCGGCGGCGATCGAATCCTCGATCGCGGGCAGGCCCTCGCGCGTGGCGGGAATCTTGACGTAGAGGTTCGGCCGGTCGACGCGCGCGTGCAGGTCGACCGCCTGCTCGAAGGTCGCCTTCGTGTCGAACGCGAGGCCGGGGTCGACCTCGAGCGACGCGTAGCCGTCGGCGCCTCCGGTCCTGTCCCAGACCGGGCGGAGCACGTCGCAGGCGTCCTGCACGTCGGCGATCGCGAGCTCGAAGAAGATCGCGCGCGGGTCGTCGGTGCTCTCGACGAGCTGCGAGATCTGCTCGTCGTAGTCGTCGCCGCCGGCGATCGCCTTCTGGAAGATCGTCGGGTTCGAGGTGAGCCCGGTGACCGCGTCCTCGTCGACCATCCGCTTCAGCTCCCCCGAATGCACGAAGTGGCGCGAGAGCAGGTCGATCCACACCGACTGCCCGGCTGCCCCGATCGCGTCGAGTCTCGATTCAGCCATTCTTCATCCCCCTCTCCATCGCGGCCACCTTCTCGAGGCGGGCGACATAGCGGTCGCCGCCGTCGAACTCGGCGGCAAGGAAGACGCCGACCAGCTCGCGCGCGACCGAGGCGCCGACGATCTCCGACCCGAGGCAGAGCACGTTCATGTCGTCGTGCTCGACGGCCTGGTGGGCGCTGTAGAGGTCGTGGCAGATCGCGGCCCGGATCCCGGCGATCTTGCACGCGGCGATCGCCGCGCCGGCGCCGGAGCCGCAGACGATGATGCCGCGATCGGCGTCGCCGCCGTTGATCGCGTCACCGACCTGCTGGGCCTTGTCCGGGTAGTCGACCCGGACGCTCGCGTCGTGGGTGCCGAGGTCGACGACCTCGTGTCCCGCCAGCGCCTCGAGGACGGCCTCGCGCAGGGAGACACCACGGTGGTCAAAGGCGACGGCGACCCTCACGCCGGGATCATGCCACGCTCGGCGCGGTCTACCGCTGTTGCTCTTGAATGGGGGCTCTCGTGGCAGTCCTGATCGCATCCAACCTCCGCAAGGAGATCTCCGGCAGCGAGCTGTTCGACGGCGTCTCGTTCAAGGTCGAGCGCGCCGACCGGCTCGCGCTCGCCGGGCCGAACGGCGCGGGCAAGACGACGCTGCTTCGCGGGCTCGTCGGCGAGGTGACGCTCGAGGGCGGCGAGCTGGCATGGGAGAAAGGGACGCGCATCGCGCTGCACGACCAGCGGCCGCCCGCGGCGAGCTCACAGCCGCTGCGCGAGTACGTGCTCTCCGGAACGGCCGACCTGGCGGCACTCGAAGCAGAGCTTCGCGAGATCGAGGTGCAGATGGCCGCGGGCGCGCACGACCGGAAGACGCTGTCGCGCTACTCCTCGACCCAGGGCCGGCTGGAGCACGCAGGCGGGTACGACTGGCGCGACCGCGCCGTCTCGGTCGTGCGGGGGCTCGGCTTCACGGACGCCGATCTCGACCGGCCGCTGTCGACGTTCTCCGGGCGGAGAGCTGACACGCGCCTCGCTGGCGCGCGCGCTCGCCTCGCAGCCCGACCTGCTGCTGCTCGACGAGCCGACGAACCACCTCGACATCGAGACGATCGAGTGGCTCGAGGACCTGCTCGCCACGATCGACGCGGCGGTCATTCTCGTCGCGCACGACCGGTGGTTCCTCGAGGCGGTCACGACGGCCGTGCTCGAGCTCGACCGCGGCCGCTCGGTCTACTTCCCGGGCAAGTGGCATGTGTGGCGCCTCGAGCAGGCGGCCAGGGCGCTGCATGCGGCGAAGTGGGCGGCGCGCGACTCGGAGAAGATCGCCCAGCTCGAGCGGTTCGTCGAGCGGTTCGGGGCGAAGAACACGAAGGCGAAGCAGGCGAAGTCGAAGCAGAAGCAGATCGACCGGCTGAAGGCGACGCTGCCCGAGGCGGCTGCGGGGCCGCGCCGGTCGCTCGGCTTCGAGTTCCTGCAGCCGAAGCGCTCGGGGCGGGTCGTCGTCGAGGCTGAGGGTCTCGTCCTGCGGGCGGGGGACAAGGAGCTGCTCGAGGGCGCCTCGTTCGCGATCGAGCGGGGCGAGCACGTGGCGCTGATCGGCCCGAACGGGACGGGGAAGACGACGCTGCTCGAGACGGTGCTCGGCCGCCGCGATCCCAACTCGGGGCGCGTGAAGCTCGGCCACGGAGTCGAGGTGGCGTACTTCTCCCAGCACGAGGCCGAGCTCGACGAGCGCGGCTCGGTGCTCGACGCCACGGTCGGCGCGACCGGGCTGCGCCGGCCCGAGGCGCAGAAGCTGCTCGGCCAGTTCCTGTTCTCCGGCTGGGAGGCGCACGAGAAGCCGGTGACCGCGCTGTCGGGCGGCGAGCGCCGGCGGCTCGCGCTGGCACTGGTCGTCGCGAGCGGCGCGAACTTCCTCGTCCTCGACGAGCCGACGAACCATCTCGACCTCGAGAGCCGCGAGGCGCTGGAGGCGGCGCTGATCGCATTCCCGGGATCGGTGCTGCTCGTGACCCACGACCGCGCGCTCCTCGACGCCGTCTCCGGGCGGCTGCTCGCGATCGAGTCGAAGCGCCTCGTCTCCTACCCAGGCGGCTGGGCGGAGTACCTCGGCCGCCGGGACATCCGCGCCCGACCCCGCGCCGAAGCCGGCCAAGCCGCCGAAGCAGCAAAAGCCCGCCCGCCCCCGCCCCGCAACCCAGACGCCGCTCGAGCTGGTCGAGAAGGAGATCGCCCGCACCGAGGAGCGCATCGTCGACCTCGAGCGAAAGCTCGCCGACGACTGGACGAACGTCGATCTCGTCACCGCCCACCGCGCAGCACGAGACGACCTGAGCGCTCTCCTCACCCGCTGGGAGCGCCTCTTCGAGGAAGCGCAAGCCTGAACCGCCCTGGCTGCGGTCAGGCCCAGAAGGCTTGAAACGCGGCTGGATCTGTCGGGACGGCGACGATCTCCTGCCAGCGGCCGTCGCGGAGGGTGATCAGCAGCACCTGGTCGATGTCGAGCTCGCGGCCGAGGCGCTTGCCGCGGGCGCGGTAGAGGGCGACTGCGTGGTCGCCGTCGGCGAGCGCCCATTTGAGCTCGCTCAGATACGTACCTTCGGTCTGGCGGCGGGTCTCGCGGAAGAGCTCGATGATCGCGGCCCGGCCGTGCACCTCACCGGCGACCGGCGCCGTTCCGGGCACGCGCCACACGGCGTCCTCGGCGATCACCTCGACGAGAGCCCTGGCGTCGCCGCCGCGGAAGGCCGCGAAGACGCGGTGGATGTCGTCGACGGCGCTCAGCGCTCGAGCGGAGCCATCGTCAGGCCGCGATCGACGAGCTGCGAGTGGTAGAGCTCGGCCGGCTCGCGATGTCCCGACCAGACGACCGCCTGGCCCGTCGAATGGATCCTGTTCGCCAGCCGCATGCCCGCGTCGAAGTTGACCCCGGGGAGCACCGCCTGCAGCGCTGCCGCCACACCCTCGAACGTGTTGTGGTTGTCGTTCAAGACGATCACCCGCCACGCATCGCCTGTGCGGGAGCCTGTGCCCGCGCGCTGTCGCTCCCGCGGCGGCGTCGCCGTCTCGCTCATGACGGCTCGAAGGTATCGATGACCGCCTCCGCGATCACGCGCAACGGACGGCCCGAGACCTGGCTCGCGCGGCGGAGCCGGGCGAACGCGTCTGCCTCGGAGAGCTTCTCCTTTTCCATCAGCAACCCCTTGGCCCGCTCGATCGCCTTCCGGGCGACGAGCGCCTCCGAGAGCGAGTCGGCCTCCGCGCGAACCGCGGCGAGCTCCTCGTGCCGGGCGCGCGCGGTCTCGATCGCAGGCACCACGTCCTGCTCGCGGAACGGCTTCACGAGGTAGCCGTACACACCCGCTTCGGCAGCGCGATCGACGAGCTCCCGTTGGCCGAACGCCGTCAGCATCACGATCGGAATCGGCCGCTCCTCGAGAATCTTGCGCGCGGCGTCGATCCCGTCGAGCCGCGGCATCTTCACGTCCATCACGGCCAGATCGGGCTCGAGCTCGCGGGCGAGGGCGACTGCCTGCTCCCCGTCCTGCGCCTCGCCGACCACCTCGTAACCAGCGCGCTCGAGCAGCCCGCGCAGATCCAGGCGGATGATCGTCTCGTCTTCGGCAACCAGGATGCGCATCTCGCCCACGAGTGTAGATGGGCGGTTATTGGAGCTCAGGCCGGGAAGCGCACGCGGGCGCGCGTGCCGGCGCTGCCGTCGAGCTCGAGCGTCCCCCCGAGCTCGTCACGAACGAGCGCGCGAACGATCGAAAGGCCGGTCCCCTTGGTCGGCTCATCGGGGATTCCCCCGCCGTCATCGGCGATCTCGAGCATCGCCTCGCCCTCCGCGCCGACCAGCACGACACGGATGTGATGCCCGCCGTGCTCGAGCGCATTGCCGAGCAGCTCGGAGAAGACGAGCGCCAGAGCGGTCGCGCGATTCCCCGCCAGGCTCACCGGCTCGAGCTCGGCTGTCACCTCGCGGCCCGCCCCGACCCCCTGCACGAGCATCGACCGGAGCCGGTCGAGGAGCTCCGCGAGATCGACGTCCTCGTCCCGCTGCTCGGTCAGCACCTCGTGCACGGCCGCGATCGCGAGGATCCGGTTCACCGAGTCCATCAGCGCCTTCCGCGGGTCGACGTTCTCGGCGTCGCGCGCCTGCAGCCGGAGCAGCGACGCCACCGTCTGCAGGTTGTTCTTGACGCGGTGGTGGATCTCCTGGGCGAGCACACCGCGCATGACGGCGCGCCCATGCTCGAGCGCGACGGCCGCCTGCTGAGCGATCGAGCCGAGCAGCTCACGGTCGGCCTGGGTGAACGGGGTCGCGCGGTCCGCGACGAGCTCCCCGATCTGCCGGCCGCGCCATCGCAGCGGCTGACGGATCGCGTGCGCGTCGGCCTTGCCCTCCGGCCAGGCGATCGCGCCGTCCTCGAGCACGAGCGCCGCGCCCGTCGCCGAGAGCGCGTCCACGGTCGTCTTCACGATCGCCTCGAGCGACTCCTCCAGGTACAGCGACTCCGACACGGCCTCGGAGATCCGCGCCAGCGCCTCGAGCTCGTGCACGCGCCGCTGTGCCTCCTCGTAGAGCTTCGCGTGCTCGATCGACTGCGCGACCTGCGTGGCGATCACGAGCAGCAGGTCGATCTCGTCCGCGGTGAACTCCCGCGGCTCGCGCGTCCGGACGTTGAGCGCGCCCTCGAGCCGCTCGGCGCGGGCGAGGATCGGGACCGCGAGGATCGACTCGTACTCGTCCTCGGGCAGGTTGGGGAAGTTCTTGAAGCGCGAGTCGAGGTTCGCCTGCGACGCGATCATCACCGGCTCCCGCGACTCCGCGGCCGAACCGGTGATCCCCTCGCCGGGCCGCATCCGCGGCCGCTGCGTCATCTCCTCGACGCGGGTCCCGTGGGTCGCACGCAGGATGAGCTCGCCCGAGCGCTCGTCGAAGAGGTAGACGAAGCACGCGTCGGCATGAAGCGCGTCCGCCACCTTGGTCGCGACCAGCGAAAGCACCTCCTCGAGGTCGAGCGAGGAGTTGACCGCCTCGATCGTGTCGGTCAAGAGGCGCAGGTGGCGTTCGCGCTGATCCATCCGTTCCAGAGCGTACGCTCAGCCGACGTGAGCACCATTCAGTGGCTGCTGGCGCTCCATGTGACGGGAGCCTTCTTCCTGCTCGGGGGCGTGATGTTCGCGACGATCCTGTCGATCCTCGGGCCAGCGGGCGCAGCGACCGAGCGAGCTCGCCGCGTTCATGGGGCTCGCCCGCTTCGCGGTCGTGTTCATCCTCGTCGGAGAGGTGATGGTGCTCGTATTCGGGCTCTGGCTGGTGCACGAGTTCCACTTCTCGTTCGGGAGCTTCTGGATCTGGGCCTCGCTCGTCCTGCTCGTCGTGGGCGGCTTCGCCGGCAAGAAGGGCGGCGACCGCGAAGGCGGGACGCGCTCGCTCGCCCTCGAGCTCGCGGCGAAGGACGACGTCAAGACGCCGGAGCTGCAAGCACGGCTGAACGACCGGGTCACGCTCGCCCTCTCGGGCGGGGCCGGCGTCCTGGCGCTCGTCGTGCTCGCCCTGATGATCTGGAAGCCGGGCCAATGAGCGTAGGCTCGACGGAGCTCACAATTGCAGCGGAGGCGCCGGCCTCGCCGGCGCCGGGAGCGGGTATGAGACCTGACGCCCAGCTCTTCCTGCACATCCTGGGCGCTACCGCGCTCTTCGGCTCGCTGCTCACGGTGGCCGTGCTCGGCCTCGTCGGCCGGCGACAGAGCGAGCCGGCCTCGTTCGCCGGCGCCTCCCTCGTGACGACGCTCGCCTTCGCGATCCCGTCCTGGCTCCTGATGTTCGTGTTCGGCTCGTGGACGAAGTCGAAGGAAAAGCTCCCGGACACCGTCGACTGGGTCAAGCAGCCGGTCGCGATCGCCGTGGTCGGGATCTTCGTGCTGGTCGCGTCCGCCGGGATCGCCTACTCGTGGAAGCGGAAGCCCGAGAGCACCTGGCAGCCGCTGGCGCTCGGGCTCGTCGCACTCGGCTACACCGTCGCGCTCGGAGCGGCCTGGTGGATGATGACCGCGAAGGTGGCGTTTTGAGCGCCGCAGTACGCCTTACAAATCTTTTACCCGCCGGTGGGGAATTCGAGCACGAACGGGGAATAGGTTCCTCGACATGAGCGCTCTCGCATTCGACCTCCGCGGAACAGCCGGCTATCTCGTCGCCGATGCCCGCGGGCGGATCGTCGGGAAGGTGGAGTGCCCGATGTACGGCACGTCCCCCGAGACACCCGACGCGCTCTCGGTGCGCTCGGGCTTCCTGGCCCGCCGCCGACGGCTCGTCCCGGCCGAGACGATCGAGCAGATCGACGGCGGGACGCGCATCATCGGCCTGCGCATCGACCGCGACTCGATCCGCACCTTCCTCTAGGCCTCAGAGCACCGACAGGTAACGGTCGAGCTCCCACTGGGTCAGCTGGACCCGGTAGTCGTCCCATTCGGCTCGCTTCAGCCTGATGTAGTTGTCGAAGATGTGGTCGCCGAAGGCGCGGCGCATCAGATCCGAGCGCGAGAACTCGTCGATCGCCTCTCCGAGCGTCTCGGGCAGCGACACGATGCCGCGCTCGTGCCGCTCCTCGGGGCTCAGGTGGTAGAGGTTCGTCTCCATCGGGTCAGGGAGCTCATAGCCCTGCTCGATCCCCTCGAGGCCGGCATGCAGCAGGGCCGCGAAGGTGAGATACGGGTTGCAGGCCGGGTCAGGGCAGCGAAGCTCGGCTCGCGTGGCCTGCTCGGAGCCCGGCTTGTACAGCGGGATGCGGACGAGCGCAGAGCGGTTCCGCTGCGACCACGCGACATACACCGGCGCCTCGAAGCCCGGCACGAGCCGCTTGTACGAGTTCACCCACTGCGCGAACACCGCCGACACCTCGCGCGCGTGATGGAGCAGACCGGCGATGAACTGCTTCCCGGCCGGGGAGAGATGGAAGGCGTCGTCCTGGTCGTAGAACTGGTTGCGGCCGTCCTTGAACAGCGACATGTGCGTGTGCATCCCTGACCCGTTCTCGCCGAACAGGGGCTTGGGCATGAACGTCGCATAGACGCCGTGGTGCGCCGCCACCTCCTTGACGATCAGCCGGTAGGTGACCGTCGAGTCGGCCATCTCGAGCGCCGGGGCGTAGCGCATGTCGATCTCGTGCTGCGACGGCGCGACCTCGTGGTGGTGGTACTCGATCGGGATCCCCACCGCCTCGAGCGCCTTGATCGTCTCGTATCGGAGATCGGTGGCTGCGTCGAGCGCCGTCATCGCGAAGTAGCCGCCCTCGTCGAGGCGCTCCGTCCCGTGGCTGTCGGCGAACAGGAAGTACTCGAGCTCGGGGCCGACGTTGAACGTGTCGAAGCCCAGGCTGCGCATTCGGTCGAGCGCGAGGCGAAGCACATGCCGCGGGTCGCCCTCGTACGGCTTCCCGTCAGGCGTCACGACGTCGCAGATCATGCGACCGATCTTCGGCTCGCCCTCGCCGGCCGGCATGATCACGAACGTCGACGGATCGGGTATCGCGACCATGTCGGACTCCTCGATCGCGTTGAAGCCGGTGATCGACGATCCGTCGAAGCCCATCCCGTCGTCGAGCGCTCCCGCAAGCTCGCTCAGCGTGATCGCGAAGCTCTTCAGGTGCCCCTCGAGGTCCGTGAACCAGAGGAGAACGTAGGCGACCTTCTCTTTCTCGACGCGCTTGAGCACCTCGCGCCTCGCCTCCGGATCCGATGTCGCCCGTGCCCTGCTCTCGATCATGCCCATGGTTCGGACCTCCTCTCTGGACTCGATTTCGGTGACTCTACAGGGCAGATTCCGGGCATTCCACTGCACAGACCTGAGCTACGTTCTCGTCGTGCGCTACCTCTTCGCCGACTGCCGCTGGGCATTGGACGATCCAGCCGCGGGACGCCGTGCCTACGAGGACGGCCACCTTCCAGGCGCGGTGTTCCTGGACGTGGAGCGCGACCTCTCGGCCCCGTCCGGCGCGGGCGGGCGGCATCCGCTTCCGGGCGTGGTCGAGTTCGCCCGAGCTGCAGGCTCGGCCGGCATCGGGCCCGACACGTTCGTCGTCGCCTACGGAACGGTGGGTGGCGCCGAGCGGCTCTGGTGGCTCCTGCGCCACTTCGGCCACGACGCCTGCGCGGTGATCGACCTCGACGCCTGGCACGGCCCGCTCACGGCAGGCGTGGAGCACGCTGAGCCGACCGTGTTCGAGCCGCGGCCGCGCGATGACGACACGATCGAGCTCGACGAGCTGGCAGCGAGCCTCGGCGAGCTCGTGATCGTCGACGCGCGCCTCCCGCTCCGGTTCCGCGGCGAGCCCAATCCCGTCGACAGGGTCCCGGGCCGCATCCCCGGCGCGCTCAACGCGCCCTGGACCGAGCCGGTGCCCGAGCTACCCGGAGGCCCGCTCGTCGCCTACTGCGGCTCCGGCGTCACGGCGAGCGTCACCCTGCACCGCCTGCACCTCGCGGGCCGCGACGGCCGGCTCTACCCGGGCTCGTGGTCCGAGTGGGAGCAGCACGACGAGCTCCCGCGCGCGAGCGGTTAGGTTCTCAGGCCGCAGCAGCGCCGAACGCCGCCAGATACTGCTCCCAGCGCTGCGGGATCTTCGGCGCGGCGAGCCGGATGAAGAGCACCGGCGCCGGCGGGCGGGGCGGCTGAGGCAGCTCCATCTGCACCTCGTGCAGGAGCCGGTTCCCCTTGCGCAGGTTGCAGGGCGCGCAGGAGGTGACGACGTTCTCCCAGACGGAGTCGCCGCCGCGGGAGCGGGGGATGACGTGGTCGAGGGTCATGCGGCCGCTCGCGGTGCCGCAGTAGACGCAGCGCCACCCGTCACGCGCGAAGAGCGCGCGGCGCGAGATCTTGCGCTGGACGATGCGCGGAACACGGACGTAACTGAGGAGCCTGATGACGTGCGGCCACGGGAACCTCGCCGAGGCCGAGCAAAGTGGTCGGTCGAGCTCTTCGACCACCTCCGCCTTTCCCTTGTAGACGAGCACGTGCGCACGCCGCAGTGAACAAACATTCAGCGGCTCGAAACTGGCATTCAGGACCAGTACTTGCTGCACGGTGTCTGAAAAGTACCCGACCCGCAGTACTACCTGCCCATTGCGCGCTCGACCGCCTGCTGCTCCTCGGGCGAGAGCGCGACGGCGGGCCGTCCGCGGTCGATCTCCTTCATGTAGATGCGGGCGTAGTCGCGGCCCTGGATCGCCGTGATCACGACGCCCGTGCGCGCGGCGTCGAGAAGCGCGAGCGAGGCCGACTGGTGGCCGCCTGTGTCCTCGTAGGCGTCGTAGCGCACGATCGCGGTGTTCGCGACCGTCTCGTCGACCCGGCGGTCGACGCGCGCGAGGCCGCCCGCGACCTCGTCGACGGCGCGGTGCAGATCGTCGATCCGCCCCTGGAGCGAGACGGCGAACTCGACGAGATCCTTGCGGCCGCCCCCGACGAGCGTGCGCTGGGCATCACGCAGCCGCCGGACGCGCGTCCACGCGATCGCGGCGACGACCAGGCCGGCGGCGCCGAGCAGCACCCCGAGAACGGCAACGACGGCGGCGGCGTTCCCCGAGAGGTGCATGAGACCTGCCTACGAGGGCAGCGAGAAGATCACGTTGTAGACCGCGGAGTTGTTCGTCGTGTTCGTCTCGCCGGGCACCGGCGCGACGTCGACGTGAACCTTGGTCGGAGACGCGAACGGCACCTGGCCGAGGTCGCTGAACGTGACCGAGGCGTACTGGCCCGGGTCGACCAGCTGCACCTTCTCGTTCTTCGTGATCGGGCCGCCCTGCGAGGCGGGGCGGTCGATCGTCAGCGTCACCGGGATCTGCACCTCCTGCGAGGTGCCGCCGTTGAAGATCGTGACCTGGAACACGAGGCTCGAGCTGGTCGTGACCGTGTTCAGCGTGGTTCCTGCGGTCAGGATCTGCGAGGTGCCGCCGGTGCCGTTCGGCAGCGCGGCGGTCTGCGAGATGTTCGTGCCGTGCAGGCCGATCGTCCCGCCTGTGCTGGTCGAGCCGCTGTTCGTGATCCGGTCGAGAATCAGGGTCATCGCCTTGATGGTGATCAGGGCGTCCGGCACGGCGAGGAAGTGCGACGACGGCACCGTCACCTGGCGCACGCCTTCCTGGTCGAGGACGACCACGGACGGCGCCTGGAAGAGGTCGGCCCAGACCACGTCGCTCGCCAGCAGCCGGTAGATCTGCTGCACCATGACCGCTGCCTCGACGGTCTCCTTGGTCTTCGCGTTCACCTTGCCGAGCGCCTTCGCGAGGCCCTGAACGCCGCTCGAGCGCAGCTGCAGCGACTCGATCAGGTGTGCATGCTGCGTGCGCAGCTTCCCGGGCGGCGACGAGATCCTGCGCCGCGGCGACGTTCTGCTGCTCCTGGGAGTAGATCTGATTGAGCTTCCGGGAGATCTGCTGAGCCGAGAGCCCCGGCGTGGTCAGCGCCGAGACGGTGGCCGCGCCGTCACGGTTCGACTGGCCGGCGATCGTCGCGACCTTGTCCATGTAGTTGCCGTAGAGATCGTGCGTCGACTGGCCGGCGCAGGACTGGATCAGGAGCGCGAACACCAGCACCAGGAAGATCCCGATGCAGACGATCGCGAGCAGCCGCAGGATCGGGCCGTTCGGGTGCGGGGGCGCCGGCGCTCCTCCCGCGGTGGCTGGGCGCGCCTGCCGCTGAGGCGCGCGCCCACGCGGCTGCGAGGCCGTCTCGGCCGTGGCCGGCTCCTCCTCGAAGAAGTCGAACTGGATGTCGTCGTCGGGCGGATCCATGCCTGGTCGAATCTACCGCGTCGTTCGGCTGCGAAAGGAGTTCTCCTCGACACGAAGTAGAACCGGGAGGTGACCTCTGCCGCCGTCTCGCACGAACTGATCCTGGGACGGTACCGGCCGCTTCGGCCGCTGGGCTCCGGCGGCATGGGACATGTGTGGCTCGCGCGCGACGAGCGCAACGGCCTCGACGTCTCGCTGAAGATGGTCGTGCGCGAGGGTCGCGTCGCCGAACGGGCCGAGCGGGAAGCCCGTGCCGCCGCCGCTCTGCGCCATCCGCGCTGCCAGAGGATCTACACGCTGGCCCGCGATTCGAGCCACGTCTACATCGCCTACGAGTACGTTCCCGGCCGCACACTGCGCCAGGCCATGGCGGCAGGAGAGCTCTCCGACCGGGACTCGGTCGAGGCCGCGGCGCAGATCTTGGACGCTCTCGCACACGCTCACCAGAAGGGCATCGTTCACCGCGACGTCAAGCCCTCGAACGTCCTGCTCGCCGAATCAGACGGCATCGACGTCCGGCTGCTCGACTTCGGGCTCGCCCAGATGGAGGAGTTCGACACGCTGACCCAGGTCGGCGACGTCCCTGGGACGCTCACCTACGTCTCGCCGGAGCGCCTTGCGGCCAAGACCGCAACGCCCGCCGCCGATGTCTGGGCGGTCGGGGTGATGCTCTGGGAGTCGCTCGTTGGCAAGCATCCGTTCCGTTCGAGCAACGCGGCCGGCACGACGCGCCGGATCAAGGCGGGCGCGCCGCCGCTCGAGGACTTTCGCCCCGACCTGCCTCAGCGGATTCACGACGCGGTCACGAAGGCACTGCATCCCGATCCGGAACGCCGCCCGAGCGCGGCCGCCCTCGCCGCGGAGTTGCGCGAGGAGCCGCGCAAGCGCAGGCGGGTTCCCGGCCAGGTCGAGGCGAAGAAGCCCAAGGAGGCTCCCCGCGAGCTGATCACGGTTGCGGCGCGCGAGCGCGTGGCGCCCGCCCTTGCAGCGGCGATCTGGACCGGCTGGGTCGCCTGGGCGCTCCCGTTCTTCCCGCCGGGCTGGCCGCTCGGGCTGACGATCGCAACCGCAGCGCTCGGGCTCGCCTTCCCCCGGGTCGCGCTCGCGTTCGCCTTCGCGGTGACGTTCTTCCCGCTCTGGAACATCTCTCTCGGGCTGGCGATCGTCTTCGCCGCGCTCGGCGCCGTCTGGGTCGCCCTGACGTGGAACGACCCGCGCGGGAACATCGCGCTGGTCGCCGGACCGCTGCTCGGGCCGCTAGCCGCGCTCGCGCTACTGCCGCTCGCGGCCCAGTTCGCAAAAGGCCCCGCAAGACGCGCCCTGCAGGCGTTCACCGGCACCCTGCTCGCGGTGGTCGTTGCAGGGCTGCGCCGGCAGATCCTCCCACTCGACGGCTCCGCGCCACCACTTGGGCTCGGGATCGCAGGCAGCTCGCGGCCCTCGGCGGTCGCATGGACGCTCTGGCGCACCCTGCTCGACCATCCGGTGGTCATCTTCCAGGCAAGCGTGCTGGCCGCCGCGGCAGTCGCGCTGCCCTACCTGCGAGGGCGCGGCCCGTGGCCCGCTGCGATCGCCGGCGCCGTTCTGATGGCCGCCACCGGTCTCGGCGCCCCGCTCGCGGCGTTCCTGCCGCTCGCCGCCGCCGCATGGATCACGGCGGCTTACCTGGCGCTCAGCGCAGGCCCGGCGGAGGCGCCGGCGCCCGCCACCTCTTCGACGAGCAAGCGGTCCGGCCCCGCGATCAGCAGGATCTCGCGGTTTCGCAGGCGCGAGACGGTGCCGACCTTCTCGCCCGAAGGGTTGTAGATCCCGATCTGCGCGCCGACGTAGCGCTTCGAGTCGACGTCGATCCGGCCGACGTACCCATGCCCGGAAAGGAGCGCGGCGATCTCGCCGGCATCGTGAAACCCCTCGTTCGAGACCGAAACCACCACCCACGGCGCCCGGATCGCACGCCAGCAGCTCGGCGAAGGCCGCAGGTGCGCTGCGCTTGGAGTTGTAGGCGCTGTGCCGCTCGCGACAGTCGACGCGCTTGTTCGCGACGCCGTAGCTCTCGGGCGCATCCCAGCGGACGAGCGTCTCCCACACGTGGTAGTTGGAGAAGAACGAGTGCTGGTTGTACGGCGGGTCGATGTAGACGAGATCGACGTCGAGCTCGGGCGCGAGAACGTTGGCGTCGAGCCGGGACACACTGCCCGCGGGGCCGGCAACCGGCTCGGGAAGCCGAAGCGAGAGCTCGTTGTAGGAGCGAGGCGCCCAGGCCTTGAGGTACGCCATCTGCAATCCGGTCGTGCTGTCGACACGGTCGGCGGCCTCGAGCAACGAGGTCAGGACGACGCCCCGCTCGACCTCCGACAGCGCGTATCCGTCGATCGCGTCACGGATCGCGTCGATGCGGGCTCCGTTCTCGGGCTGGAAGAACCGCGCCCGGCGGCAGAACGCCTCGGTGAAGTACCCCTCCCGGCCCTCGAGCGCCGAGAGCTCGCCGAGGACTGCGGCGATTCGTTCGCGATCGAGCGTCTCGTCGGCGACGATGTAGGCCTGGCCGAGCACCTCCGAGTAGGTGGCGAGATCGTTGGAATGGACGGTGATCCCGAGGCTGCGCAGCGCCTGCCCGACGCGCGTCGTGCCGGCGAAGAGGTCGCACGCCGACGCGACCGGAAGGCGCCCGGCTACGCTCTTGATGAGTGGCACGAGCGTGCGCTTCGACCCCAGGTACTTGATCATTCCTGCAGTTCTAACGCCGCGCTCAGACAGTGGCCTCAGACCCGCCCTCTAGACTGAAGTTGTTCCCCACGGGTACCCCCTGAATGAACGTGTTGCGCAGTCTCGAATCGAAGCTCGAGTCCCTCTTCGAGGGGGTGTTCGGCCGTGCCTTTCGCTCGAACGTCCAGCCGGTCGAGCTGGCCCGGAAGCTGGTCAAGGAGATGGACGACCACCGGAGCGTCTCGGTGTCGCGCGTGTACGTCCCGAACGAGTACACGGTCTACCTCTCGCCGGGCGACCGCGACCAGTTCGACGGCTACGAGGACTCGCTCTGCGAGGAGCTCGCCGACTATCTCACCGAGCACGCCCGGCGCGAGCGCTATGTGCTGCTGACGACGCCTCGCGTCAAGCTCGAGAGCGACGACGATCTCGACAAGGGCGAGTTCGGGATCGCGACCCGCCTCGTGCGCGGGCCGCGCCCGGCCGCCGACGCGCCGCCGACCGAGCCCGAGGGCGGCACGATGATCTACAAGGCGGAGCAGCTGCCGCCGGAGCCGGAGGAAGAGGAGGAGCCGGAGGAGGTTGCTGCACTCTCGTTCGCGGGCGAGACGCACTCGCTGCCGGCTCGCCCGGTCGTGATCGGCCGGTCGAAGGACTGCGACATCCGCCTTGCCGACCCGAACGTCTCACGGCGCCACGCCGAGGTCCGGCCGGTCGGGGAGGGGTACAAGGTCGTCGATCTGGACTCGACCAACGGGATCGAGGTCGACGGAAAACGCGTGAAGGAGCTCGAGCTCCAGGACGGCGCCCGGTTCACGCTGGGCTCGACCGAGATCTCCTTCAGCCGGGCGGCGGACTGAACACGTGCCGACAGCGTCGGTCGGGGTCGAGACAACCCTCCTTGTCCTCAAGATCGCATTCCTCGTCCTGCTCTACCTCTTCATCTGGCGGATCGTCCGTTCCGCTGCCCGCGACCTGCGGTTGCCGCAAGAATCGATGATCCTCTCCCCCCAGCAGTCATCCGCTCTGCTCGCGCAGCCCGTGGCGCGCGAGCTCGGCCGGCTCGTCGTCGTCGACAGCTCCGCGCTGCCGGAAGGCGACGTGTACGGGATCGACTCGACCGCACTGACCGTCGGCCGCAGCAGCGACAACGACCTGCCCCTCGACGGCGACGAGTTCGCGTCGGGCCATCACGCTCGCTTCCAGCCGCGCCGCGACGGCGTCTACATCGAGGACATGGGCTCGACCAACGGCACGTTCGTCAACGGCATCCGCCTCGAGCGCGACCGGCGCCTCGTCCCCGGCGACCTCGTCCGGATCGGCGAGACCGACCTGAGGTTCGAGCGATGAGAATTTCCAGCTCGGCGGCGGAGTCGAATGTCGGGCGCAAGCGGCGGCACAACGAGGACAACTTCGTCGCAGCGCCCCCGGTGTTCGCCGTCGCGGACGGGATGGGCGGCGCGCAGGCCGGCGAGGTCGCCTCGGAGCTCGCGGCCACCACGGTCACCGAGGCCAAGCTCGACCCGAGCTCCCCCGGCGAGGAGCGCGTCGTCGCGCTGATCAAGGCCGCGAACCTGCGCGTCCACCAGCGCGCCGCCACCGACCCGGCAGCGTCGGGGATGGGCACGACGATGACGGTTGCGATCCTCCAGGCCGACGGGAAGGTCGCGATCGGGCATGTCGGGGACTCCCGTGCCTACCGGCTGCGCGACGAGCATCTGGAGCAGCTGACCGACGACCACTCGCTCGTCGCCGAGCTGGTGCGCCGCGGCGAGCTCTCTCCGCAGGAGGCGGCGATCCACCCTCAGCGCTCGGTGATCACGCGCGCGCTCGGGACCGAGGCCGATGTCGACGTCGACGTGTTCACCGTCGAGACCCGCGACGGAGACGTCTTCCTGCTCTGCTCGGACGGCCTGACGACAATGGTCGACGCCGCCACGATCGAGCGGATCCTGGTCCTGAACCGCGGCCGCCTCGATGCGGCCACCCATGCGCTGATCAAGGCGGCCAACGACCGCGGCGGCGACGACAACATCACCGCGATCGTGTTCTCGATCGCAGACGGCGATGCCGAGCTCGCCGACGAGCCCACGGTCGAGCATGTCGGGCCGTATCCCGACGACGAGGACACGCTCCACCCGGAGGACAACGTCCGCCTGCCGGATCTCGATGCGCACCCGGCCGAGGTGACGATGGTCGTCTCGGCCGACGAGCTCGCACGAGCACTCGAGAGCCCGCCACCGGCTCCGGCCGCACCCGCCACGGTGCGCCTCGGCTCGGTGCCCGTCCCTCCGCCCGACCAGGAACCATCGGAGGCGAAGACAGTCCCGCTCGCGGCGGTGCCCGAGCCCGATCCACATGCAGCTGCCGTACCGGTCGCCGAGGCAGTCGCGCTCGGCACGGTGCCCACGCCGGAGGAGGCCGGCGAACAGGGCGACGCGGACGCAGAGCCGGAGGAGAGAGTCTCGGCAGTGCGCCTCGTGATCGCGGGCCTGGTGATCATCGCGCTCTCCGTGGCGATCATCGTGCTCGTGCTGGATGCCCTGCCTAGATGAGTAGTCCCACGATCTCGCGTGCCCGGATGCGCGACCGGGGTCCAGATGAGTTACAGAACAGGGAGCTCGGCTATCTGATCGCGGTCGGCGCACTGACCGGCCTCGGGTTCGCGAGCGTCTACATCGCGCGGCAGGCAGTGATCGGCTGGAGCTCGCTGACCTACGCCGCCTTCTTCGTCGGGCTCTACCTGATCGCGCACATCGTGACGCGGCTCACGGTCCCGCACGCGGATCCGTACCTCTTGCCGATGACGGGCTTCCTGACGGCGGTCGGGCTGACCGAGATCTACCGGCTCGGGCCAGGCGACGCGTTCAAGCAGGGGCTCTGGGTCGTGATCGGCGTCGCCGTGTTCGCCCTGACGATGATCGGGCTCCGACGCGACTACCGCGTGCTCGAGGACTACAAGTACCTCTTCGGCGTCGGGGCGATCGCGCTGCTCTTCCTGCCGCGCCTGCCGGTGATCGGGGAGACGATCAACGGCGCCCGGCTCTGGATCCATTTCGGGCCGCTGCAGTTCCAGCCGGGCGAGCTGGCGAAGATCTTCCTGATCGTCTTCCTGGCCGGTTACGTCCGCGAGAAGCGGGAGGTGCTCGCTCAGGGCCGCCTGAAGGACGTGGGGCCGGTGCTCGTGATCTGGGCGGCGGCGATGCTCGTGCTCGTCGCGACCAACGACCTCGGGTCGGCGCTGCTCTATTTCGGGATCTTCATCGCGATGCTCTACATCGCGACGGCGCGGCTCTCGTTCGTGCTCGCCGGCCTCGGGCTGTTCGTCGCAGGCGTGTACGCGGCCAACCGCGCGATCCCGCACGTGCACGAGCGGGTCCTGATCTGGCTCCATCCCTGGACGACCCAGAAGGTGCCGTGCCCGGTGACGGGCACGATGGCGCTCCGCCAGGACTGCGAGAGCTACCAGCTCGTGAAGTCGCTCTACTCGATCTCGAACGGCGGCTTCGGCGGCACCGGCCTCGGCAAGGGCACGTTCACGACAACGGGCGGCACGCAGCTGATCCCGGACGTGAAGACCGACTTCATCTACTCGGCCCTCGCCCAGGAGCTCGGTCTCGTCGGCGTCGCGGCGCTCCTGCTCGTCTTCATGGTCTTCGTCGCGCGGGGGATGAAGATCGCGCTCCAGGTCGACGACGGCTTCTCCAAGCTGCTCGCTGCCGGGCTGACGTTCGGGTTCGCGCTCCAGACGTTCGTGATCGTCGGCGGGATCCTGCGAATCATCCCACTGACCGGAATCACCCTTCCGTTCGTCTCATACGGTGGATCCTCGATCGTGGCGAACTTCCTGCTGCTCGCGGGCCTCCTGCTCATCTCCAATCGCGCGAACGCCAACACCGCATGAACCGCCAGATCTCACAAGTCGCCATCGCCTCGCTGATCCTGCTCGCGTCGCTCATCGTCGCCACGACCTACTGGCAGACGTGGGCGTCGGCGGGCCTCTCGGCGCGGCAGGACAACGAGATCCAGCGGGTGGCGCAGTTCACGATCGACCGCGGCCTGATCTACGCCTCGAACGGCAAGACGGTGCTTGCCGCGAACACCCGCAAGAAGATCGGCGGCCAGACGCTCTTCTTCCGCCGCTACCCGACGAACGGGCTCGCCTCGCAGGTGGTCGGCTACTCGACCCAGAGCCGCTCGCGCACCGGCGTCGAGCAGGCCGAGAACAGCTACCTGACGGCGTCGAACGCCGACATCGGCACGATCCTCGGCACGGTCGGCAGCCGGCTGAAAGGGACGACGATCAAGGGCAACAGCCTGGTGCTGACGATCCACGCCGGCGCGCAGAAGCTCGCCGAGAACCTGCTTGCCGGGAAGTGCGGCGCGGCCGTCGTCATGAACCCGAAGACCGGAGCCGTCTACGTGATGGCCTCGACGCCCGGGTTCAACCCGAACCTGGTCGAGCAGCCGGCCGGGTACGCGAAGATCTCCGCGACCAAGAGCCCGTGCCCGCCCGAGCCGGCGGCGCCGCTCCTGAACCGCGCGACGCAGGGCCTGTTCCCGCCCGGATCGATCTTCAAGACGATCACGGCCGCGGCAGCGCTCGACGACGGCGTCTACAAGCCCGACTCGACCTTCGACGACCCGGGCTACTGCACCGAGTACGGCAAGCAGGTGAAGAACGCGCTCGACCAGAGCGGCCCCGAGGCCTTCGGGATCGTGAACCTGGTCGAGGCCTACCAGCACTCGATCAACGCGGTGTTCTGCAACATCGGGCAGAAGCTCGGCGCGAAGCGGATCCTCGACGAGGCGCGGAAGTTCGGCTTCTACTCGGTGCCGCCGCTCGAGATGCCGTCGGACGCGCGCTCGGCCTCCGGCCTCTACCTCAACGGCAAGCTCTTCGATCCCGTCGACCGGCAAGGGCTACTCGCGCGTCGACCCCGGCCGCCTCGCGTTCGGCCAGGACAAGATGCTGACGACGCCGCTGCAGATGGCGATGGTCGCGGCCGCGGTCGCCAACAACGGCGTCGAGATGAAGCCGACGCTGATCAAGCAGGTGCTCGCTCCCGACGGCTCGGTGATCAAGCGGCTGCACCCGCACGTGCTCCGGCAGGCGACGAAGGCGTCGACCGCCGCCGAGCTGAAGAACATGATGGTCGAGGTCGTCCAGGCGGGCACCGGGACCGCCGCCCAGATCCCGGGGGTCGTCGTGGCGGGCAAGACCGGGACCGCCGAGACCTGTGCGTGCAATACCGTGTACGACGCCTGGTTCATCTTCTTCGCGCCGGCCGAGGACCCCACCGTCGCCGGTGCCGTGGTCGTCGAGTACCAGAACAACGGTTTCGGCGGCTCCGTCGCCGCTCCGATCGCGAAGCAGCTGATGCAGGCGATCCTTCCCCCTACGCCGAACAGCACGGGAACCCTTGGCAACTAATCTCGAAGACCGCCTGGTCGGAAAGCTGTTCGACGGCCGCTACCGGATCGAGCGCAAGCTCGGCTCCGGCGGCATGGCCGAGGTGTACCTGGCCGAGGACGAGGAGCTCGGCCGCAAGGTGGCCCTGAAGATCCTGAACGAGCGTCATGCGCGCGACGAGCAGTTCGTCGAGCGGTTCAAGCGCGAGGCGCGGAACGCCGCCAGCCTCAGCCATCCGCACATCGTGCGGATCTACGACCGCGGCCAGTTCGACGAGACCTACTACATCGCGATGGAGTACCTCGACGGGCCGACCCTCAAGGAGCTGCTCGTCCGCAAGGGCCCGACCCCGCCGCTGACGGCGATCAAGTTCGCGCGCGAGATCCTGAGCGCGCTCGCCGAGGCGCACCGGCACGACATCGTCCATCGCGACATCAAGCCGCACAACGTGATCGTCAGCCCGGACTGGAACGTCAAGGTCACCGACTTCGGCATCGCCAGGTCGGGCGCGTCCCAGATGACCGAGGCGGGCTCGATCGTCGGCACGGCGCAGTACCTCTCGCCCGAGCAGGCGCGCGGCAAGCCGGTCGACCAGCGCTCGGATCTCTACTCGGTCGGGATCGTGCTCTACGAGATGCTGACCGGCACGGTGCCGTTCACGGGCGATGCCGCGGTCGAGATCGCGATGAAGCACCTCTCGAACATCCCCGAGCCCCCGTCGACGAGGCGCGAGGGGATCTCGCCCGACCTCGACGCCGTCGTGATGCGCGCGCTCGCAAAGGATCCCGAGCAGCGGTACGCGTCGGCCGACGAGATGGACGCCGACCTGGCCCGCGTCGCCCGCGGCGTGGCCGTGTCGCAGCAGACGTCGGAGACGATGACGCAGGTCCTGGCCGACGCGGAGGCGACCTCGATCGTCCCGCGGGCCGCCGCGACGCCCCCGCCGGCGCCTCCCGCCTACAGGCCGCCGTCCTACTACGAGGAGGCCGGCCGCCGGCGCTCGCCGTGGCCGATGATCCTCGGGATCGTCGCGATCGGGATCATCGCGTTCGGCGGCTACCTGATCTACAACAAGGTGACCAAGGCGATCAATACGAACGCGCCGGTCGCCGTCCAGAACGTCGAGCAGCTGCCTGTGAAGAACGCGGAGACGCTCCTGCACGCGCAAGGGCTTCAGACCCACACGGTTGGCGCTCCGAGCAGCACGATCGCGGCGACGCTCGTGATCAGCCAGAACCCGAGCCCGGGCGACCGCGTGGTCAAGGACACGATCGTCACGCTCACCGTCTCGACCGGCGTGCCGAAGACGACCGTCCCGGCGCTCGTGAACCTGCCGCTCGGGCAGGCCGAGACGACGCTCGAGAACGAGGGCCTGCACTGGAGCGTCCACAACGTCAGCTCGAGCACGGTCGAAGTTGGCTCCGTGACCGCGTCGTCCCCGCCGAAGGGGCAGCTCGTGCCCGTCGGAACCACCGTCCGGCTGAACGTCTCGACCGGGCCGAAGACCGTCGGCGTCCCGTCGGTCGTCGGCGAGCAGTACGCGAGCGCCCAGAGCGCCCTTCAGGGCGCCGGCTTCAAGGTCACCCGCTCGGACGTCGCGAATGCCGCCCCGGTCGATCAGGTCGTCGCGCAGAGCCCGGGCGCCGGGTCGTCCGCCTCGCCCGGCTCGACGATCACGCTCTCGGTCTCGACGGGCCCGCAGGAGTCCGCCGTCCCGTCGGTCACCGGCGACGACCAGAGCCAGGCCACCCAGCTCTTGCAAACGGCAGGGTTCACGGTCCCGGTGGTCCAGCAGGACGTCACCGACCCCACACAGGACGGGATCGTGCTCAACCAGTCGCCTGCGAGCGGGACGAAGCTCAAGCAGGGCGCGGCCGTCACGATCACGGTTGGACATCTCGTCACCGCACCGCCGGCGAACACAACGACAGCCTCGACGAGCACGACCGCGACGACAACGCCCGTCACGCCGACGACGGCGACTACCACGACGCCGACGACCGCGGTCACGACCACGCCGACGTCCCCACCGTCGCAGATCGCGCCTTGAACCGCCGGATAGCGGTTCTCTCGGGCGGGCGGTCGAGCGAGCACGAGATCTCGCTCGCATCTGCCGGCAGCGTCGCTGCGGCGCTCGCCGCGCGGGGCGCCGAGGTCGTCAGCATCGCGATCTCCCGCGACGGCACCTTCGCTCTCGGGCCGGGCGGCGAGAGCAGCGGCGCGGGATCGGAGCTTGCGGTGCGGCTGCCGGACAAGTCGGTCGCGACGGCGCTCGGCAGCGTCGACGTCGTCTTTCCGGTGCTCCACGGGCCGTTCGGTGAGGACGGAACGGTGCAGGGGCTTCTCGAGCTGGCAGGCGTTCCCTACGTCGGCGCCGGGGTCACGGCGTCTGCGCTCGCGATGGACAAGGACCTGTTCAAGGCGGTGCTGCGCGACAACGGCATCCCGGTCACGCGCAACATCACGTTGCGCGCGGGCGAGGCGGCGCAGAACCCGTTCGAGTACCCGGTGTTCGTCAAGCCGGCCCGGCTCGGCTCGTCGGTCGGCATCTCGAAGGCCCATGACGACGGCGAGCTCGAGGAGGCGGTCGCGCTGGCGTTCGAGCACGACGAGAAGGTGCTCGTCGAGGAGTTCGTCGAGGGGATCGAGATCGAGGTCGGCGTCCTCGGGAACCGCGATCCGTTCGCCTCGGTGGTCGGGGAGATCGCCGTCACGGAGAACGAGTGGTACGACTACGAGGCGAAGTACGACGAGGGCCAGATGGAGCTGATCGTCCCGGCCCGGATCTCGCCGGAGCAGACGGAGCGCGCGCAGGAGCTCGCCGTGCACGCCTTCACGGCGACCGAGTGTGAGGGCATGGCGCGCGTCGACATGTTCGTCCGGCAGGACGGCGAGGTGCTCGTCAACGAGCTGAACACGATCCCCGGGTTCACGCAGACGAGCGTCTACGCAGCCCTGTTCGAGGCGTCGGGAATCGGCTACGGCGACCTGCTCGAGCGGCTGATCGACCTGGCGCTCGAGCGGCACGAGCGGCGCGGCAAGCTGCGCTTCTAGGGCACGTAGGCAGCGCCCTCGAGGTTCGGGCTCCCGTCCGGCAGGGCGACTGTCAGTTGCCGGGTGACGAAGCCCGTTCCGGCCTTGTTGGGTGCGATCAGCCAGAAGTCGCCGCCGAGCTCGCTCCCGACGAGCACCTGCCCGGCGTAGGGCGCGAGCACGTCGGCTCCGACGAAGTACACGGCAGTCGAGTTCGTGTCCGGCACGTAGAGCCCGGCGGCCGGGCTGCCGGCTGCCCGCGTCTTGGGCGGCGGCGGGATCGCGACGATCGGGTTGTCGCCGTTTCCGAGGCCGCTCGCCACGACGCTCACGTTGCCCTTGCGGTCGATCGCGAGCACGCGTCCGCTCTTGGAGTCCTCGTCGATCGAGATCAGGAGCCGGCCGGAGGCGGGGCCGAAGCGAGTCGGGGCGATCGCGATCTCGTCGGCGCCGCCGGGGCCGGGGTAGCCGCCGATGTCCTGCACGCGGCCGTCTCTGCGCACCGCGTATACCTCGCCGCCGTTCGAGGCCGACCCTCCGGTCGCGGCGAGAAGCGCGTAGCCGAACTTGCCGCTGGAGTCGAACGCGAGCGCCCCGTCCGAGGGCACGGAGCCGGGGAGCTGCGCGATCAACGCCATCGAGGAGCCGTTGCGGGCGATCCGGTAGATCCGGTTGTCGGGAAGGTGGCAGTAGATCCCGTCGGGCCAGTACGCGATCACGGGCACGACGCATCGGGCCTCCTCGCCTCCGAGCGTCCCCGGGAAGGTCGCGAAGGGATGCATGCCCGCACCCGTGGCGTCGACTGCGTCGATCTCGGCCGAGTTCTCGGTCAGGTAGAGGAAGCCGCTGCCGGTCGACACGACCTGGCCGAGCGTGAGACCGGTCTCGGCGAAGGTCGAGAACGAAAGCGCGGGCCCGGCAGCGGGAGCCGCAGCGGCGAGCGCGAGCGCGGCGAGCGTGCCGGCGAAGAGGGACCGCCTCATCCGCCCATTGAACCCCTTATCGTCGGCAACGTCTACTTACTGGCGTCGCCGTGACCTCGTTGATCCGAACCGACGAGCGGCCGCCGAGGCTCGTGATCCAGATCAGGTAATAGCGGGCCTTCTTGCCGTCGAGGTCGAAGGTCGTGCGTCGTGCCGCCGGTCCGGGTCGTCGAGTCGTCGGTGAAGCCGGCCGCGCTGCTGTTGCTGCTGCGGATCACGGCCTGGTAGCCGGGCGTCGCCGAGGTGACGGTGAGGGTGCGCGCGGCGATCGACGAGCCGGCGTCGAGGACGATCCCGACGCCCGGCTTGCCGAGCACGTTGTTGTAGTAGGTCTCGGTCGACCAGTAGGTGTCCGGGTTCCCGTCGGTCGCGTTCGCGACCAGGGTCGGGCTCTCGACATGGTTGTTCCCGAAGGGGTCGTACGACCTGATTGCCGTGACCGAGAGCGGGCCGGGCGGGTTGCTGCCCGTTCCCGTGCCGGAGCCGCCACCCTGCCAGACGAGCGCGGCCCCGACCGCGACGGCGACCAGGACGAGGAGGAGCGCCAGGGCGATCGGCCATCTCCGGCGGCGCTTCCCGGCCTTCTTCGGGGCACGCCGGGGCTTGATCACGGGGAGAATCCCGGTCGCGGTGCGATCGTCGCCGCCTTCGCGGATCTCTGCGAGGCAGGCCTCGAGCTCGCGCTCGAAGGCCGCCATGGTCGCGAACCGCCGGGAGGGATCCTTGGCGAGCGCCTTGTCGACCGCCGCCTCGACGCGCCGGGGGACGTCGGGACGCTTGAGGCTGACCGGGCGGCGGGGCGGTGTTGATGTGCTCCATCGCGACGGCGACGAAGTTGTCGCCGGTGAACGGCACCTCGCCGGTGAGGAGCTCGAAGAGCACGACCCCGAGCGAGTAGACGTCGGTCTGGGCGTCGACGTGGCGGCCCTGCGCCTGCTCGGGCGCGATGTAGTCGCACGTCCCGAGCACCGTGCCGGTCGCGGTCTCCTGCGAGCTCGCCTCCATCGGGCGCGCGATGCCGAAGTCGGTCACCTTCGCCTCGCCCTTGCCGTTCAGGAGGACGTTCTGCGGCTTGACGTCGCGGTGGACGAACCCGTTCTGGTGCGCGAACGCGAGGCCGCGCGAGACCTCGATCGCGAGCTCGAGCGCCCGGTCGACGGGCAGGGGGCCGTCTCGGACGATCACCTGCTTCAGGTTGTCGCCGGCGATGTACTCGAAGACGATGTAGGGGCTGCCGTCGGACTCGCCGCGGTCGATCACGGCGACGATGTTCGTGTGCGAGAGCCCGGCGACGAGCTTGGCCTCGCGGGTGAACCGCTCGACGACGTCCTGGTTCGACGTCAGCCGCTCGTGGAGCACCTTGAGCGCGACGGTTCGCTCGAGCACGCGATCGTGGGCCCGGAAGACGCTCGACATGCCTCCGGAGCCGACGAGCTGCTCGAGCTCGTAGCGATCCGCGACGACGTCGCCGGCCATCATGTCGTTCGGCCTAGCGGAGGGCGGCTTCGAGCGCCTCTTCCCAGGCGCTCAGGGCTTCCTCGAGCTCCGCGTCCGCGATCACGAGCGGCACGAGCACGCGGATGGCGTTGCCGTAGACCCCGCAGGTGATCAGCAGCAGGCCCCGCTTCAGCGCTTCCTCGGTGACGCGATGCGCGAGCTCCTTGCCGGGCTTCTTCGTGGCCGGGTCGGAGACGAGCTCGATCGCGAGCATTGCACCGAGGCCGCGTACCTCGCCGATCTCGGGCCACCGCTCCTGCCAGGCGAGCATCCGCGCGCGGATCGTCTCGCCGATCGCGGCCGAGCGGTCGAGCAGCCCCTCGTCCTCGATCACGTCGAGCACTGCCAGCGCGGCTGCGAGGGCGACCGGGTTGCCGACGTACGTGCCGCCGACGCCGCCGACGACGGGCGCGTCCATGATCTCGGCCCGGCCGAGCACGCCCGAGAGCGGGAGGCCGTTGGCGATCGACTTCGCGACGCAGATCAGGTCGGGCTCGACGCCCGAGTGCTCGATCCCGAAGAACCTGCCGGTGCGGCCGAAGCCCGTCTGCACCTCGTCGACGATCAGGACGATGCCGTAGCGGTCGCAGATCGAGCGGACGCCTTCGACGAACTCGGTCGGCGCGACGATGAACCCTCCTTCGCCCTGCACCGCCTCGAGCACGATCGCGGCGACGCTCTCGGCCCCGACCGAGGTGGTGAATGCCTTCTCGAGCGCGCCGAGCGCGTCCTCGGTCGTCACGCCGCGGTAGGCGTTCGGGAACGGCACGCGGTAGACCTCGGGCGAGAACGGGCCGAGGCCCGCCTTGTAGGGGTGCACCTTCGAGGTGAGCGAAAGCGAGAGCATCGTGCGTCCGTGGAACGCACCCTCGAACGCGATCACCGCCGGGCGGCCCGTGTAGGCACGCGCGAACTTGACGGCGTTCTCGACGGCCTCGGTGCCGGCGTTGAAGAACGCGGCCTTGACCGGCCCCGAGATCGGCACGCGCTCGCCCAGGCGCTCGGCGAGCTCCGCGTACGACTCGTAGGGGACGATCGTGAAATCGGTGTGAGCGAACCGGTCGAGCTGCTCGTGCGCCGCCGCGACGACATCCGGATGGCTGTGCCCGACGTTCAGGCAGCCGACGCCGCCGGCGAAGTCGATGAACGTGTTCCCGTCTACATCCGTCAGCGTCGCTCCCCGTGCGGAGGCCGCCACGATCGGGAACGTGATCGCGAGCGGCCGCGCGACGTGGCGCTCGATCCGCTCCGCGATCTCCTGCGACCGCGGCCCCGGAATCTCCGTGACGAGGTCGATCACACGCGTCGCAGCCATAGGCGGAGCGTAGCGAACACGCCTGAACGCCCGGACTCCGGAGCGCTCGCGGGCAGCCGTTTTCCGACCCACAACCCGGCGCCCCACCCAGGGTGGGGATGCCGACCCGCCACCCTCAATGCCAATTCTACGAGGTCGGCAGCCGCGTGTCTGTGCCAAGTTCGTGCCAATTTCTCCACAGGCTGCCGCCGAAGGGGAACAGCACGGTCGGCTCCCGTGGCGGCCCGAGAGCGCTCGCGGCGGCGCTTAAAAGGAGAGAGGCCGCCTTTCGAGCGGCCTCTCTCCCGGTTACTGACTTGGTATTCGTAGGGGCGCTTCCGGCCGACTTCCTCTTTCTCGGCGGCGCGCTTGCGCGATATCCCCCACGCTGGCTAGACGATTCCCCTTCAGGTCCCGGGGATACGCCCCTACGAGCCAGTACCTCCACTGCCCGTACTGGAAATCTCCATCTACCGGACCACCTCCTTTCCGCGGTTAACTCGATAGTAACGCGCCGGTCAAGAGTGATGTCACCTCGAGCCCGTTGTCCATGGGAACGGTGATGCTGACGAGCGTCGGATCGGCCTGGCGGGCGGCCGAGTACGCCGCCAGCTCGCCGTGCGAGGTCACGTTGTCGGCGACGACCACGGCGCCCGCCTCACAGCGGGCTCGGGCCAGCTCGAAGAGCGCCTCGTAGTCGTCCTTCCACGCGTCGAGGAACACGAGATCGAAGGGGCCGTCGAGCTGCTCGAGGCTCTCGAAGGCATCGCCCGGGATCACGTCGATCCACTCTTCGAGGCGGGCATCGGCGATGTTCCGGGCCGATGCCTCGAGCTTCACCGGGTCGGCTTCCAGCGAGGTCACGTGCCCGCCGAACTCGCTGACGGCGGCGCCGAGCCAGATCGTCGAGTAGCCGCGCGAGCCGCCGATCTCGAGCACCTCGCAGCCGGGCCGCCCGGCGGCAAGCGCGTACAGGAGCGCGCCGCTCGTCGGCGGCACCTGAAGCGATCGCTGCGAGACGGGAAGGTCGCGTCCCTCCTCGCCGGCGGTCTCCTCCTCCAGGCGGCGCAGGACCGCGCGGACGTGGTCGTCGAGCATCAGCGGCTCCGCTCGCTCTCGACGGCGTCACGGACCCAGCAGTCGGCGAGGTGGTCGTTCACGACGCCGCATGCTTGCATGCCGGCGTAGACGGTGGTCGGCCCGACGAAGCGAAACCCGGCGACGCGCAGCTTCTTCGAGAGTGCCGTCGACTCGGGCGTCGAGGCCTGGAAGTCGCCCGGGCCCCGAGGCGCCGAATGCTCCGCGGGCGCGTGCGCCCACACCAGCTCGTGCAGAGGCTGGCCTGTCCCCCGGAGCGCCACCGTGGCGCGCGCATTCGCGATCGTCGCCTCGATCTTCCCGCGATGGCGCACGATGCCCGCATCGCCGAGCAGCCGCTCGACATCGGCGTCGTCGAACGCCGCCACGCGGTCAGGCTCGAAATCGGCGAAGGCCGCGCGGAACGCGGGGCGCTTGCGCAGGATGGTCAGCCACGACAGGCCCGACTGGAAGCCCTCGAGGCAGAGGCGCTCGTAGATCCCGCGCTCGTCTCGAACGGGCCGGCCCCATTCCTCGTCGTGGTAGCGGATGTAGTCCGGATCGGTGGTCGGCCAGCAGCGAACGAGGTCGGCTTGATCAGCCATCGACCTCGACGACGACGTTGCCGCCCTCGATGCGAACCGGGAAGGTCCGCACGGGGAGGTACGCCGGCAGCGACAGCGCGCGACCGCTGTTCAGATCGAAGCTCGCACCGTGGCGCGGGCAGGCCACCGTGCACGTCTCGGTGTCCCAGTTGCCGAGACAAAGCGGGCCGTCGTCGTGGGAGCAGCGATCCTCGATCGCGCGGAGCTCGCCGTCGCAGTTGTAGACCCCGACCCGGTAGGGCTCGTGGTCGACCAGCTTCATCGTCCCCGGCGGCAGCTCCTCGACCGGAGCGACGATCACGTCAGTCAATATCGAGGCCCTGCCACTCATCGGGAAGCGGGGTGCCCTTGGAGCGGTTTAGCGCCACCTTGACGACGCCCAGGCCGAGGATCGCGCACTTCATCCGGACCGGCGTCAGCGGGATGCCGACCTCCTCGAGGATCTCCTCGGTGGGCATCGCAGCCGCGTCGGCGGCCTTCCTGCCTTTGACGAGGTCGGTCACCATCGACGTCGCGGCCTGTGACACGGCGCAGCCGCGGCCCTCGAATCCGATCGCCTCGATCGTCTCGCCGTCCGCGCCGAACTTGATCGAGACGGAGACCTCGTCGCCGCAGAGTGGGTTCTGACCCTCGGCGTAGGCGTCCGGCTCCTCGAGCAGCCCGTGATTGTGCGGGTTCTTGTAGTGATCGAGGATGTTCTCGCGGTAGAAGTCGTCAAACTCCGTCAAGTCATCAGCTCCCGGGCCTTCAGTACGCCGGCGACGAGGCGGTCGATCTCCTCGGGGATGGTGTAGAGGTAGAAGCTCGCCCGGTTGGTCGCCGGCACGCCGAGCTTGCGCATCAGCGGCTGGCAGCAGTGATGGCCGGCGCGGATCGCAACCCCGTCGAAGTCGAGGTTCTGGGCCATGTCGTGCGGGTGGACGCCGTCCACGTTGAACATCACGATCCCGGCGCGGCGATCGGCCGGCGGGCCGTAGAGGGTGATCCCGGGAACATCGGCGAGGGCCTCGAGCGCGTAGGCGGCGAGCTTGTGCTCGTGGGCCTCGATCGCCTCGAGGCCGACGGCTTCCAGGTAGTCGATCGCGGCGCCAAGGCCGACGGCCTCGGCGACCGGCGATGTGCCGGCCTCGAACTTCGCGGGCAGCTCACCCCACGTCGTCTTCTCGTCGCCGACGTTGCGGATCATGTGGCCGCCGAGCAGGAACGGCTCCATCTCGAGGAGGAGCTCCGCCCGGCCCCAGAGGAAGCCGATGCCGCTCGGGCCGAGCATCTTGTGGCCCGAGACCGAGATGAAGTCGGCGCCGAGAGCCTGGACGTCGAGGCGAACGTGGGGAGCGGCCTGAGCGGCATCGCAGGTGAGGATCGCTCCGCGCTCGTGCGTCCAGGCAGCGAGCCTCGGGATGTCGGCGATCGTGCCGAGTGAGTTCGAGACGACGTTCGCCGCGACGACCTTCACGTTCTCGATGTCCGCGACCTCGTCGAGCAGCAGATCGCCGTTGTCGTCGATCGGGATGATCCGGAAGTCGGCGCCCGTGCGGTTCGCGATGTACTGCCACGGGACGAAGTTCGAGTGGTGCTCGAGCTGGCTCGCGAGCACGACGTCGCCGGGGCCGAGACGGGCGAGCCCGTAGGCGTAGGCGACGAGGTTGAGGCCCTCGGTGGCGTTGCGGACGAAGATGATCTCGCGCTCGCTCGGGGCGTTCACGAAGGCGCGCACCTTCTCCCGGGCGCCTTCGAGGCCCGCCGTGGCGCGTTCGCCGAGCGTGTAGACGCCGCGATGGACGTTCGAGTACGACGTCTCGTAGAACTCGGTCATCGCATCTAGCACCTGGCGCGGCTTCTGGGAGGTGGCGGCCGAGTTGAGATACGACAGCGGCTTCCCGTTGATCACCTGCTCGAAGATCGGGAAATCCGCGCGTAGCTTCGCCGCGTCCAGCGTCGTCTGGGCCCTCACCGCCATGGAACCACTGTACCGGGGCGCCTTATCGCCCGGCCGCGGCCTGCCCGGCGGTTATCGTGGGCTCGTGCCGGTTTTCCACCACCTGTGGATCAGTTTTTCCACTTTCGTTTGCGTAACCTGGCACCGGACGTGTCCAGACGGCCGCGCCGTGCCTGCAGGGATTTTGTCGCGGCAGCTCGATCTCGGCGCCCACGCGTGATGGTTGGCGCTTCGCGCCTGGCACCGGACACGGCCCGGGGGGACGATGTCTGAGTACGTCTACTCGATGTACAAGGCGGACAAGTTCTACGGGTCCGACCGGCAAGTGCTCGCGAACATCTCGCTCTCGTTCCTCCACGGGGCGAAGATCGGCGTGCTCGGGCCGAACGGCTCGGGAAAATCGACGCTGCTGAAGATCATGGCGGGACGCGAGGAGACCTCGAGCGGCGAGGCCCAGCTCGCGCCCGGCGCGACCGTCGGCCTGCTCGAGCAGGAGCCCGATCTCGATCCCACCAAGGACGTCCGCGGGAACGTCGAGGACGGCGTGCGCGAGCTGCGCGACCTGATGGACCGCTTCAACGCCATCTCCTCCGCCTTCGCCGAGCCCGACGCCGATTTCGACGCGCTGCTCGCAGACCAGGCCAAGGTGCAGGACGAGATCGACCGCCGCGACGCCTGGTCGCTCGAAGCGACCCTCGACCGCGCCATGGACGCCCTCCGCCTCCCCGAGGGCGACCGCGACGTCACCACCCTCTCCGGCGGCGAGCGCCGCCGCGTCGCGCTCTGCCGGCTGCTCCTCTCCGCGCCCGACCTGCTGCTCCTCGACGAGCCGACGAACCACCTGGATGCCGAGTCCGTCTACTGGCTCGAGCGCTTCCTCGCCGACTACAAGGGCGCCGTGATCGCCGTCACCCACGACCGCTACTTCCTCGACAACGTCGCCGGCTGGATCCTCGAGCTCGACCGCGGCCGCGGCATCCCGTTCCAGGGCAACTACTCCTCTTGGCTCGAGCAGAAGCAGGCCCGCCTCGCCGTCGAGGAGAAGCAGGAGTCCGCCCGCCGCCGCACGCTCGCCCGCGAGCTCGAATGGGTGCAGATGAGCCCAAGGGCGCGCCACGCGAAGTCCAAGGCCAGGCTGAGCGCGTACGAGAAGCTGCTCGCCGAGGAGGACAACGTCAAGCTCGACCGCGTCGAGATCCACATCCCGCCGGGCCCGCGCCTCGGCGACGTCGTGATCGAGGCCGACGGCCTGAGCAAGGGCTTCGGCGACCGGCTGCTCTTCGAGAACCTGACGTTCTCCCTCCCGCCGGCCGGGATCGTCGGCGTGATCGGCCCGAACGGCGCCGGCAAGACGACGCTCTTCCGCATGATCGCCGGCGAGGAGCAGCCCGACGCCGGCACGCTCCGGCTCGGCGACACGGTCCAGCTCGCCTACGTCGACCAGTCGCGCGGCGACCTCGACCCCAAGAACACCGTCTGGAAGGAGATCAGCGGCGGCCACGACATGATCGAGCTCGGCCGCAAGGAAGTGAACTCCCGCCAGTACACGAGCTGGTTCAACTTCCGCGGCGGCGACCAGCAAAAGCCGGTCGGCCAGCTGTCCGGCGGCGAGCGCAACCGCGTCCACCTCGCGAAGCTGCTGAAGAGCGGCGGCAACGTCCTGCTGCTCGACGAGCCGACCAACGACCTCGACGTCGACACGCTCCGCGCGCTCGAGGAGGCCCTGCTCGACTTCGCCGGCTGCGCCGTCGTGATCACCCATGACCGCTGGTTCCTCGACCGCGTGGCGACCCACATCCTGGCCTTCGAGGGCAACTCCGAGGCGACCTGGTTCGAGGGATCCTGGGGCGAGTACGTCGACTGGGTCACCGAGACCAAGGGCGCCGAAGCCCTGGAGCCCCACCGCATCAAGTACAAGCCGCTCGTCCGGTCGTGACCCGCAACAGAGCGGGGAACGCGGTCGTCCTCCTCGCGTACGCCGCGACCGCGTTCGCCTACTTCGGCGCCCGGCTCCTTCCCGCACCCGGGGCGCGACCTCGTCGGCTACGGGCGCGACCCGGAGATCTTCGTCTGGTCGTTCGCGTGGTGGCTGCACGCGATCGAGACGTTCCAGAACCCGTTCGTCAGCCACGCGATCTACGCGCCCGGCGGGATCAACCTCGCCTGGGCGACAACCGTCCCCGGGCTCGCGGTGCTGTTCGCTCCCGTCACCGCGCTGTTCGGGCCGGCGGTCTCCTACAACCTCGCGGCGGTGCTGCTGCCTGCCGCCGCGGCGTTCACGGCGTACCTGCTCTGCAGGCATCTCACCCGCTCGACCTGGGCCTCGCTCGTCGGCGGCTACCTGTTCGGCTTCTCCAGCTACATGCTCGGCCAGAGCCAGGGGCACATGCACATGACCTCGGTGTTCCTGCTGCCGCTGATCGCGCTCGCCACGACCCGCTACCTGCAGGGCGAGCTCGACGGGCGCGGCTTCGCCTGGCGACTCGGCCTGCTCTTCGGTCTCGAGGTCTGGCTCTCGACCGAGCTGCTGTTCACCGCCGCGCTCGCGCTCGCCCTGGCGTTGATCCTGGCCTTCGCCTTGCTGAAGCAGACGCGGCCGCGGATCCTCGCGATGTGGAAGCCGCTGCTCGGCGCGATCGGCCTCGCCGTCGTGCTCGCCGCCCCGTTCCTCTACTACGCGGCGACCGGGTTCCAGTCCGACTCGATCAATCCCCCGGCCAGGTTCGACGCCGACAGCCTGAACTTCCTGATCCCGACCCATTTCATCTGGATCGGGGGCCACTGGCTCTTCTCGATCTCGCAGCACTTCCGCGGGAACGACTCCGAGGCCGGCTCCTACCTCGGCATCCCGACGCTCGTGATCGTCGTCTGGTTCGCGTTCGGCGCCCGCCGCTCGGCGGTGGCCCGCTACCTGCTCGTGGCGCTCGCCGTCGCCGCCATCCTGATGCTCGGCACGGGGTTCGTCGTCAAGCGGCACGTCGAGTTCTGGCTTCCCTACCGGGAGATCGCGAGCCTCCCGATCTTCAACAACGTCCTGCCGGCGCGTTTCGCGGTCTACGCGTCCCTCGCAGCCGGTGTGATCGTCGCGCTCTGGACGGCGGCCAGGCACGACTGGGTCAGGTGGGTGCTCCCCGCGCTCGCCGTCGCGGCGCTCGTCCCCGACATGTCGCGCGGCTGGTTCGTCACCCACCCCCAGCGGCTCGCGTTCTTCACCAGCGGCGCCTACAAGCTCTGCATCAAGAAGAACGAGAACGTCGCGATCTTCCCCTTCGGGTTTCGCGGCGACTCGACGCTCTGGCAGGCCGAGACGGGCTTCTGGTTCCGGATGCCCGAGGGGTACCTCGCGCCGAGCCCGCCCGCCTCGGATATCGACGACGACCCGCTGATCCAGATGGAGACCTACACCTACTACAACCCGACGGCCGCCCAGATCATCCGATTCGTGCACCAGGAGAAGGTCGACCGGATCGTCTCGGTGATCACGAACGCGAGCCCGAACGGCACGCAGATGCACCGGTTCGGCCAGCTCCAGGTCGTGGACGACGCCTACGTAGCGCCGGGCTGCGGCTACGCCTCGATGCAGCAGGTCATCCAGCCGTCACCGCCTCACCTGAAGAAGAAGCACTGATGGCGCGCCTCGAGATCGAGGGCGCCACGCTCGTCCTCCGCCTCTCGCTGCTCGAGCGGCTCGGCGCGCTCTCCGGCGAGCCACGGGTGCCGCTCGCCGCGGTCCGCGACGTACGCGTGACCGCGAAGCCGTGGAAGGAGCTGAAGGGAATCCGCGCTCCCGGCACCGGGTGGCCGGGCACGATCGCCCTCGGGACGTGGCGCCACGACGGCGTGAAGGACTTCTGCGCGGTCTATCGCAAGGGGCCCGGCGTGGTGGTCGAGCTCGACAACGCGAAGTACGCGCGCTTCGTCGTCTCGGCCGCGGACCCGACCTCGATCGTCGAGACGATCTCTCAGAACTGACGGAGGCTCAGGCCTGCGGGATCCGCGCCTCGAGCGCGGCTCCGAGCGCCTCTCGCACCGGCTCGAGCTCGATCCGGTCGAGGATGTCCTGGAAGAACCCGCGCACGATCAGCCGCTCGGCCTCCTGCCGGGTGAGCCCGCGCGTCATCAGATAGAAGAGCTCATTGCGATCGACCCGGCCGATCGTCGCACCGTGCGTGCAGCGCACGTCGTTCGCCATGATCTCGAGCCCCGGGATCGAGTCGGCATGCGCGTCGGCCGACAGGAGCAGGTTGCGGTTCTCCTGGTAGGCGTTCGTCTTCTGGGCGTCCTCCTCGACCCGGATCATCCCGCGCCAGACCGCGTGCGCGTGCTCGCGCAGAGCGCCCTTGAACTTGAAGTCGGACTCGGTCGAGGGCGCGATGTGCTCCTGGAAGGTGTCGTAGTCGAGGTGCTGGTTGCCGTCGGCGAAGTACGCGCCGGTCACCCGCGAGGTCGCGCCGGGCCCGTTCAGGTCGTTCTGGATCCGGATCTTCCCGTTCTTCGAGCCGAAGCCGCCCGCGACCCAATCGAGCCGCGCGTCGCGCTCGACGCGCGCGTGGTGGGTCGCGAAATGCCATGTCTCCTGCGAGAGATTCTGGATCGAGACGTACTCGAACTTCGCCGCCTGGCCGACGAACAGCTCGGCGACCGCGTTCGAATAGGCGCCGAGATCGGGTCGGTCCGACGAGTACTCCTCGATCAGCGTGAACTGCGACTGCTCCTCGGCGATCACGAGCAGCCGCCAGAAGAGCGCGCTCCCCTCGACCGAGCTCGCGATTCGCACGTAGAGCGGCTTCTCGACGACGACGCCCTTCGGGACGTGCACGAGAAGCCCGTGCTTCCAGACGGCAGCGTTGTGCGCCGCGAACTTCTCGTCCCAGCCGACGAGCGAGTAGAGCCGCGGATCGTCCTCGGTCAGCGGCTCGAAGCGGATCCCGTCGGGCGCCTTCTCGATCTCGATCCCGCTCTCGGTCACGACCGCGAGACCGGCGACGTCGAGGTCGAGCAGCTGCGGCGCCGCGGTCGACGAGACGTCGACGTCTCGCGCGAAGGTGTCCGGATCGAACCCGCGCAGGTCGGTGAACCGCCAGGCCTCCTCGGTTGTGTCGGGAACCGGCAGCTCGGCGTACGAGGCTGCCGCCGCCTCTCTACCCAACAGACCCTTCCATTTGCAGCTCGATCAGGCGGTTCATCTCGATCGCGTACTCGAGCGGGAGCTCCTTGGTGATCGGCTCGACGAAGCCCGACACGACCATCGCGCTCGCGGCGGTCTCGGTCAGGCCGCGCGACATGAGGTAGAAGAGCTGCTCCTCACCGATCTTGGAGACGGTCGCCTCGTGCCCGATGTCGACCTCGTCCTCGTCGATCTGGATGTAGGGGTAGGTGTCGGAGCGTGAGTCCTCGTCGAGGATCAGCGCGTCGCAGACGACCTTCGACTTCGAGTTCGTCGCCCCCTTGGCGACCTCGAGCAGGCCGCGGTAGCCGGCCCGGCCGCCGTTCTTCGAGATCGACTTCGACGTGATCACCGAGGTCGTGTCCGGTGCGACGTGGACGACCTTGCCGCCCGCGTCCTGGTGCTGGCCGACGCCGGCGAACGCGATCGAGAGCACCTCGCCGTGGGCACGCGGGCCCATCAGCCAGATCGCGGGGTACTTCATCGTCAGCTTCGAGCCGAGGTTCCCGTCGACCCACTCCATCGTCGCGTCCTCGTAGGCGACCGCGCGCTTGGTGACGAGGTTGTAGACGTTGTTCGACCAGTTCTGGATCGTCGTGTAGCGGCAGCGGCCGCCCTTCTTCACGATGATCTCGACGACCGCCGAGTGCAGCGAGTCGCTCGAGTAGATCGGCGCGGTGCAGCCCTCGACGTAGTGCACGTAGGCGCCCTCGTCGACGATGATCAGCGTGCGCTCGAACTGGCCCATGTTCTCGGCGTTGATCCGGAAGTAGGCCTGCAGCGGCAGCTCGATCTTGACGCCCTTCGGGACGTAGATGAACGAGCCTCCCGACCAGACGGCGCTGTTGAGCGCGGCGAACTTGTTGTCGTTCGAGGGGATGATCGTCGCGAAGTACTCCTTGACGAGGTCCTCGTGCTCGCGGAGCCCCGAGTCCATGTCGAGGAAGATCACGCCCTGCTTGGTCAGGTGCTCCTGAATCTTGTGGTAGACGACCTCGGACTCGTACTGGGCGCCGACGCCCGCGACGAGCTTCTCCTTCTCGGCCGCAGGGATGCCCAGCTTGTCCCAGGTGTCCTTGATGTCGGCCGGCAGGTCCTCCCAGGAGTTGGCCTGGTTCTCGGTCGGCTTGATGTAGTAGTACATGTTCTCGAAGTCGATCTCCGAGACGTCGCCGCCCCAGGTCGGGAGCGGGCGCGCATTGAAGTAGTCGAGCGAGGTGTGGCGGAACTTCCGCATCCAGTCGGGCTCGTTCTTGTGCTCGGAGATCATCTCGACGAGCTCGTGCGAGAGCCCGCGCCCGGACTTGAAGAAGTAGTCCTCGGGCGTGTCGCCGTTGTGGAAGCCGTACTTGGCCGCGTAGTCGGAGCCGATGTCGCGGACGATCTCGTTCTCGTCGGCCTGCCTTTGGTCTTCGATCTGAGTCATCAGACATCCCCTCCTGTCGGGGCATTGCCGTTCGTCGACACGCCCCATTCCTCGTACCCAGACTCCTCCAGCTTATCCGCGAGCTCCGGGCCGCCCGACTCCACGATCCGCCCATCGACGAATACGTGAACGGCGTCCGCCTGGATGTAGTTGAGAATCCGCTTGTAGTGGGTGATCACGAGCGCGCCCATGCTCGGGCCGACGAGCTCGTTGACTCCGCCCGCGACGACCTTGAGCGCGTCGATGTCGAGCCCGGAGTCGGTCTCGTCGAGCACCGCCATCCGCGGCTTCAGCATCGCCATCTGCAGGATCTCGACGCGCTTCTTCTCGCCGCCGGAGAACCCGTCGTTGAGGTAGCGCGAGGCGAGCTCGCGCGAGACCTTGAGCCGGTCCATCTCCCGGAAGAGATCGTCCCGGAACTCACGCACCGGGATCGGGTTGTCCTGCCCCCCGGCTTTCGCCTTGCGGATCGAGTTGATCGCGGTGCGCAGGAAGTCGGTGACGCGGACACCCGGGATCGCGTGCGGGTACTGGAACGCGAGAAAGAGCCCGCTCTGGGCGCGCTCGTCAGCGCCGGCCTCCGTGATGTCCTTGCCGTCGAGGAGGATCTGCCCCTCGGTCACCTGGTAGGCCGGGTGCCCGGCGATCGCGTAGGAGAGCGTCGACTTGCCGGAGCCGTTCGGCCCCATGATCGCGTGCACCTCGTTCGTGTCGACCGCGAGGTCGACGCCCTTGACGATCTCCGTCCCGTCCTCCAGCGAAACGTGGAGGTTCTTCAGCTCCAGCAGTGGCAAGTATCTCCTTCGAAGGTGTTCACTTGGGGGTGTTCCCCTAAGACCCTGCGCCCTCTACGCAACGGCCCGCGCTTGGGGGCGCAAACCCCATCGTAGCCCGCGATTGAGCACCCGCGTACGCAGGGGGACCTGACAAATCCGCACTACGGCTACGTAAAAGAGGTGTGGTACGATCGATGCCATGGGAACAGGACTACTTCAACCGACTCACCTGATCTTTCTGTTGATCCTTGCCTTGCTGCTCTTCGGCGCGAAGCGGCTGCCTGAAATCGGTCGTTCGCTCGGAGTCGGCATGAGGGAGTTCAAGGACTCCGTCACCGGCATCCAGGACGCCACGAAGATCGACACCAACGCTGAGCTGCCTCCGCCGGCGGCCACACCCGCACCGACGCCTGCCGCTCCGGTAGCAGCCGCGCCTGTGCAGGAAGCTGCTCCGGCAGCGCCGGCTCCAGCAGCCACAGCACCGGCCGAGACCGAAACCCCCGTCTCCTAAGCTCTAGGAGGGGTAAGGGTGCCGCGGCTCAGGCTTCCGCGTCGCCTCGAACACGGAGAAGAGGCGTCTCTCGTCGAGCATCTCGACGAGCTACGTTCACGCATCTTCATCGTGCTCGCGGCGGTGTCGATCGGGACGGTGATCGGGTTCGTGATTCACACGCACCTGATCCACTGGCTCCTGATCCTGCTGCCGCACCAGTACCGGAAGCTCAACTACTTCTCGCCGGTCGAGGGCTTCACGACGACGCTCTGGATCTCGGTCTACTTCGGTGTCTTCGTCACCCTGCCGATCATCCTCTGGCAGGTCTGGGCGTACTTCACGCCCGCCGTCCAGCAGGGGCGACTGAAGCTGATCAAGTGGCTCGCGCTGCTCGCCGGCGTCCTCGCAGTCGGCGGCCTCGCCTTCGGGTACTTCCTCGTCCTGCCGAACGCGCTCAAGTTCCTGACCGGCTACAACGCAGGCCAGCTCAACTACGTCCCGCAGGCCAAGCCGTATCTCGCCTTCTGCGTCCACGTGCTCGCCGCGATGATGGTCGTGTTCCTCCTGCCCGTGTTCGTGATCGCATTGACGCGGCTCGGGATCATGACGACGGCGAGCCTCAAGAAGAATCGGCGGATCGCCTGGTTCAGCCTGGGCGTTCTCGGCATGGCGGTCGCCCCGAGCGTCGACCCCGTCACGACGACGTTGCAGGCTGCACCGCTCTTCATCCTGTTCGAGGGCTCGATCATCGCCTGTGCGTTGCTCGATCGTCGCGAGGCGAAGAAGCGGCTGAGCCCGGCCCTCGAGACGTGAGGCAGGCGGTCTCCGCCGGCTGGGTGATCCCGGTCGACGGCCCGCCGATCGCAGACGCCTTCGTCGCATGGGAGGACGGCCGCATCGTCGAGGTCGGGCCGGGTCGCGCCGAGCGCCATTACGCGGACGCCCTGATCCTCCCCGGCCTCGTCAACGCGCACTCGCACCTCGAGTACGCCGTGTACGCCGGCTTCGGCGACGGGCTCGCCTTCGGCGGCTGGCTCACCGACCACATCGCCCGCAAGCGCCGGCTCGAAGGCGACGACATGGTTGCGATCGCGCGGCTCGGCGCCGCCGAGTCACTCGCATCCGGGATCACGACAACCGCCGACTACAGCTTCTCCGGCGCAGCCGCGACGGCCGCCAACGACCTGGGTCTCCGCGCGATCGTGTATCTCGAGGTCTTCGGCGGCGACGCGGCCGAGGCGGGGCGGCGGTTCGACGGCCTCCGCGCCGAGGTCGACGAGACGGAGCTCGTCCGGATCGGGATCTCGCCGCACGCGCCCTACACCTGCTCGGTCGACGTGTACCGCTACTGCCTCTCGCTCCGGATCCCCGTAGGCACGCATCTCGCCGAGAGCGACGGCGAGAACGAGTGGCTCGAGCACGGCACCGGCCCGCTCGCCGCCGCCCGCGACGTGCTCGTGCCGCCGAGCGGCCGCCGCGCGGTCGGGACGCTCACGGATGTCCTCGGGCCGGAGCTCCTCTGCGCCCACTGCGTCACGGTCGAGGAGCACGAGATCGCCGAGCTCGCAGCGGCAGACGTTCCCGTCGCGCACTGCCCTCGATCGAACGCACTGCTCGGCTGCGGCGTCGCGCCGTTGACGGCTCTGCGCGCCGCCGGAATCCGCGTCGGGCTCGGCACCGACTCCCCGGCTTCCACGCCGTCGTTCGACGCGTTCGACGAGCTTCGGGCGGCCCTGGCTGCCGCCCGGGCGCGCGAGCGGCGGTCCGACGCACTCGACGCGGTCGGGGCGCTCAGGCTCGCTACGCTGGATGCAGCGCGCGCCTTGGGCCTCGAAGCGGACATCGGCAGCCTTTCCCCCGGCAAGCGAGCCGACCTGACGGTCGTCTCGGTCGCAGGAAGCGCGTACGATCCCGTTGAAGATCCAAGTGTCGCCGCCGTATACGGGGGTGCCCCCTCGGGCGTCCTCGAGACGATCGTCGACGGCAAGACCCGATACCGCCAAGGAGAGACAGCGTGGCAAGAGGTACGCAGCACCGCAAGCGCCGCCCGCAGACGAATGCTGGCGTAGCCGCGCGGACAGCCGGGCCGCCTCCGAAGCCGAAGCGGCCGGCCTACGAGGAGCAGCTGTTCTTCGGCCGCCTGCGCAACCACGCAAAGCCCGTCTTCGTCGCGCTGGCCGCAGTGTTCGTGCTCAGCTTCGTCTTCCTCGGCGTCGGCTCCGGCTCGACCGGGATCAGCCAGATCGTCTCGAACTTCTTCAGCGGCACCTCCGGATCGAGCAAGTCGCTCGGCTCGCTCCAGAAACAGACGGTCGAGCATCCGAAGAGCGCGGCGGCCTGGCTCGCCTACGCGAACAAGCTTCAGCAGCAGAGCAAGTGGGACGACGCGGCGGCGGCTCTCACGACCTACACGACGCTCCGGCCCAAGGACACCGACCAGCTCAGCACGCTCGCGTCGCTCTACCTTCGCCGCGCTCAGGACTGGAACACCGTCTACCAGACCCAGCAGGCCTACACGCAGACGCTGACGCCCGGATCGCTCGTCGTGCCGAAGTCGACCTCGCCGCTCGGCAAGGCCCTCGCGACCGTGACGAACCCGCTCGTGAACGCGGTCTCCGCCCAGACCTCGTCGACGACGAGCAACGCCTATCAGCAGGTCCTCAGCTACCTCAGCCAGCGCCTGACGGTCTACAAGAAGATTGGAAAGCTCGAGCCGAAGGACGCGACCACGCAGCTCGAGCTCGCGCAGGCGGCATCGGATGCGAGCGACTCGGCGACGGCGATCGCGGCCTACCGGGCATTCCTCAAGCTCGCGCCGAGCGACTCCTCCGCTCCGACCGCCCGGGCGGCGCTGAAGGCGCTCCTGGCGCAGAACAAGGCGGCGTCCGCGAGCAGCTCGACCGGCAAGTAACCGGCCGCGACGGTTCCCCGGACAGCCGCGAAGGGCCGTGGCTAGACTCAGAAATCGTGCGTCCGGCCGTGATCTCAGTCCTTGTCGTGCTTGCGCTCGCCACTGCAGGTTGTGGTGCCATCGGGCCCGTCTCGGCGTCCGACGGCGACCCGGCCAAGGGGAAGGCTCTCTTCATCCAGACCTGCGGCTCGTGCCACACGCTCGAGGATGCAGGGACGACGGGCACGGTCGGGCCGAACCTCGACGAAGCGTTCCTGCCCGACAAGCAGCAGGGCTTCCAGCAGTCGACGATCATCGACGTCGTTCGCGGCCAGATCGCCTACGCCGTCTCGAACACCGGCCAGATCGACCCGAATGGCGGCACGACACCGGGAATGCCGCCCAATCTCCTCCAGGGTCAGGACGCCAAGGACGTAGCCGTCTACGTCGCCAAGTGCGCCGGCGTCCCGAAGTGCGGCGTCACCGCCGCGACCCTCCCGAAGTCCTAGGCGGTTCTCAGCCGGCTTCGGCGGCTTCGGGTTCTGCCGGAGCCCCGGCGAGATCGACGACCACGTGGACGACCGGTATGTCGTAGCGCTCGCGTGCGCCTTCGACGACCCCGCGCTCGAGCCAGTGCGACCGCCCGGCAGGGTGCGTGGAGATGACGATCTCGTCCGGCGCGAACGTCCGGAGCGCATCCTCGATCGCCTGGAGCGGATCGCCGTCGCCGACCTCGCCCTCAGCCTTCAGGCCCGAAGCGCGCATCGCCTCGAGCGACGCCTCGAGGCGCTCGGCGGCCGCCGCGCGAGCGCCGTCCTCGTCGGAGACCCAGTGCTTGAGCTTCGTGTTCAACGCGGGAACGACCACGAGCACCTCCGTCTTTTGGCCGCGCGCGTGCTGTTTGAGCTCGTTCGAGCAGCTCCGGGCCGGCGACCGTCTCGTTCGCGACGACGAGCAGCCGCTTCTCGCCCGGCGGGCGCGGAGGCGCAGCGTGCTTCACCTGCTCCTCCTCGGCGCCGCGCGACATCAGCCACCAGGCCACGATCGCCCCTGTCGCAAGCAGGAAGACGACCAGCCCGAACCATTTGTTGATCACATACGCGACCGCGATCAGCGCGAAGTAGCCGATCGCCAGGAGCAGAAAGCGAAAGGCGGCGTCCTCTGACTTGAACGGATTCCGCATACCTGCGGAAACAGTTTTACAGAATGTAGACGGTGACGTAGACCACGACCCACATCACGTCGACGAAGTGCCAGTAGATCCCGCCGACCTCGATCCCGTGATGGTGCTCGGGACTGAAGTGGCCGCGGAACGACCGGATCGTCATCGCGAGCAGGATGAGAAGGCCGATGAAGACGTGGCAGGCGTGCAGCCCGGTCAGCCCGAAGAACGTGGACGCGAAGGACGTATCGCTCGTGTTGAAGCCGAGCCGGTGGTACTCGATCACCTGAGTCAAGAGGAAGGTCAGGCCGAGGAGCAGCGTCAGCACCATCCCGGCGCAGAGCCCGGCGCGGTTGTTCTTCTTCACCGAGACGGTCGCCCAGTGCATCGTGAAGCTCGAGGTGATCAGGATCAAGGTGTTGATCAGCGCCAGGAACCATGGGCGCTCGAACTGGATGTGCGTGCCTGGCATGTACGGCGGCCACGGCCCTGGGTGTGCGTCGTTGTTGACGACCCGGTCGAAGAAGTAGACGGTGAAGAACGAGCCGAACAGCATGATCTCCGACCCGATGAACAGGAAGATCCCGACGATGACCGGATTGATCCGCGAGCTGTAGTGGATCGGCGGCGGATGCTCGTTCGCGTTTCCGCCCGTGTGGGCGTGACCGATCGGCTCCGCGTGTGCGCTCATTCGGCTCCCTCCGAGACGACGTGATCCACGGGCAATCCGGTCTCGCTGCGAAGGCGCCCGACGAGGTCGCGCCGCATCCAGCCCGAGCGGGCGCTCGGGAAGGTCGAGACGATGATCTCGTCGACCCGCTCGTCGTGTGTCGCTTCCATCGTGGCGGTGAACGGGTCCGGGTGGACGACCTGGCCGTGCGCATCGATCCCCTCCGAGCGGAGCTCCGAGAGGGCGCGCCGGAGGCGTTTTGCTGCCTCGGGGCTCGGCACGTCGCTCGACTGCGGCGCGACGATCAGGAAGCTGGACGGGCCCTGAGCAGCCCGCGCACGAACGTGGTCGAGGAGCTCCTGCGAGATGACGGTCTCGTTGGCGACGACGAGGATGTTGTGCATGTCGGTGGCGTCGTCGGCCGCGATCACGTGGCGCACGGGAATGTCGCCGGCGGCCTTCGTGATGTCGCCGATGACGTCGCTGCGCATCCAGCCGGAGCGCTGCTCCGAATGGGTCGAGACCACGATCTCGGTCGGCGGCGGCTCGAGCTGGACGAGCGCGTCCTTGGCCGCCATCACCGGGCTCGTCTCGACCACGAAGCCCTGTGCCGGAATCCCGGATTCGCGCAGCAACGCCAGCGTCTTGTCGAGCCGGCGGCCCGCCGAGGCGCGGCGCGTGTCCTGGTAGACGACGTAGCCGTGGCGCGGCTCGCTGACAGGCGCGATCACCGTCACGTGGACGTCCTTGTCAACCGCCGCCCGCTCGCGCAGAGCGTCGAGCAGGGCAGGTGAGGCTGCGGTCTCGTTCGCGATCACGAGCACGTGGATCACGCCACTAGTGGCCGGTGCCTACCGGTTCGGAAGTCGTCGCGCCGTGCAGGATCGCGTGCTTCGCGCCCGGGACGCCGTACTCGTACGGGCCACCGACGACCTGCGGGATCTCGTCGAAGTTGAAGATCGGCGGAGGCGAGGAGACCTGCCACTCGAGCGTCAGGGCGTGCCACGGGTTGTCCCCCGCGGGCGGGCCGTAGCGCCACGAGCGGATCATGTTGTAGAGGAACACGAGCGTCGAGGCGCCGAGCGCGAACGAGGCGATCGAGATGAAGAGGTTGAAGTCGGTGAAGCGGGTCGCGTAGTCGGCGACGCGGCGCGGCATCCCCTGGAGGCCGATGTAGTGCATCGGGAAGAAGGTCAGGTTGAAGCCGATGAACGTCATCCAGAAGTGCAGCTTCCCGAGCCGCTCGTCGTACATGCGGCCGGTCATCTTCGGGAACCAGTAGTAGATCCCGCAGAAGACGGTGAAGATCGAGCCGCCGAAGAGCACGTAGTGGATGTGCGCGACGATGAAGTACGTGTCGCTCGCGTGGATGTCGATCGGCACCGAGCCGAGATAGATGCCCGAGAGCCCGCCGATGGTGAACATGGCGATGAATCCGACGGCCCACAACATGGGCGTCGTGAAGTGAATTTTCCCGTCCCATAGCGTCGCCACCCAGGAGAAGATCTTGATCCCGGTCGGCACGGCGATCAGGAGCGTCGTCGCCATCATCGGCACGCGCAGCCACGGCGCCATGCCGGCGACGAACATGTGGTGCGCCCAGACCGAGAACCCGAGGATCAGGATCGCGAGCAGGCTCAGCGCCATCAGGCGGTAGCCGAAGATCGGTTTTCGGCTCATGACCGCTACGACCTCGGAGATGATCCCGAACCCTGGCAACATCATGATGTAGACCGCTGGGTGCGAGTAGAACCAGAAGATGTGCTGGTACCCGAGCACGTAGCCGCCGTTGGCCGTCTCGAAGAAGTTCGTGTGCATGACGCGGTCGAAGAGCACGAAGAACTGCGAGCCGGCGATGAACGGCGTCGCGAGCACGACGAGCGTCGAGGTGGTGAAGTTGGCCCAGACGAGCAGCGGCATGCGCCAGAAGGTCATGCCCGGGGCACGCATCGTGATGATGGTGACCAGGAAGTTCAGGGCAGTCACGATCGAGCTCGCGCCGGCCCACTGGACGCCCATGTTGAAGAACACCTGGCCGAGCGGCTGGTGCGAGCAGAGCGGCGCGTAGCACGTCCAGCCGGCGGAGGGACCGCCGCCCGGGGTGACCATCCCGAGGAGCATGATGATGCCGCCCATCGGGAGCAGCCAGAACGAGAGCGCGTTCAGCCTCGGGAACGCCATGTCGGCGGAGCCGATCATCAGCGGGATCACGAAGTTGCCGAGGCCCGCGAAGACCGGGACGACGACGGCGAAGATCATGATCGCCGCGTGCTCGGAGATCAGGACGTTGAAGGTCTGGGGGCTGAAGTACTGGTCGCCCGGGCGGGCGAGCTCGGCGCGGAACAGCATTGCCAGGAAGCCGCCGATGACGAAGAAGGTCATCGTGGTGACGAGGTACTGGACGCCGATCACCTTGTGGTCGGTGTTCGGGCGGAAGTAGTCCTGCCACTTGCGCGCGCCGTGGCCCGAGTGGTCCTCGGGGCGGGTCGGCTTGCCGGAGAAGTAGTAGGCCCAGTAGTCGAAGCAGCCGATGCCGATCAGGAAGCCGATCGGGAAGGTGACGAGCGCGACGGTGACGATCGGCTGCGCGAACCAGACCGGGTCCCAGTGGGCCGCCCAGCGGACGAGGCAGACGAGGCCGACTCCCATGAAGCCGACGAGCGGGGTCGTCCAGAGGGCACGCCACCAGCCGGGTGCCGTGAAGCGGTGGATCCCGGTCGGGGGCGGCGGCGGCTCGTGGTGGTGCGAGTGCCCGTTGGTCGGAGCGTGGGTGTCGGCGTGCGCGGTTTCGGTCGTCATCATCGGTCCTTCGTTACTTCGTGTTCTTGGCCAGATACTGCACGAGCACTTCGATGTTGGTGTGCGGAACGATCGTGTGGTTGTACGACCCGGGCATCACGCCGGGCTGATAGCCGGGCGCGATATACGCATTCGGGTCGACGATCGACTGGCGGATGTAGTCCTCCAGCGGCTGGCCGGCCGTCTTGGCCGCTGCCGTCAGATCGTCGAGCGAGGGACCGACCTTGCCGGTCGCAGCCGGGATCGGCGTGAAGGTGTGGCAGGCGCTGCAGCCGTTCGACGTGAAGATCAGCGCTCCGGCGCTCACGCCGGCACCGCCCGTCGGGCTGGGTGCGGGCTGCGGGGAGCTCAGGTACCACGCCGCGTAGGCGGCTTTCGTCATCACGAACGACCAGCTGCGCATCAGCGAATGCCCGAGACCGCAGAGCTCGGTGCAGATGACGGGGAAATGGCCGAGACGGTTCGGCGTGATCACGAGGTTGTTGACCTGGCCGGGAACGGCGTCCTGCTTCTGCGCGAACTCGGGAACCCAGAAGGAATGGATCACGTCCTTCGAGGTGATCTCGAGCTTGACGCCGCGGTCGATCGGCACCCGCAGGATCGGGTAGCTCTTGCCGTTCGGGTAGACGAACTGCCAGGCGAACTGCTGCGCCTGCACCTTGACGATCAGCGGGTCGGTGCCGGCGTGGCTGTTCTGCGCGAGCACGATCGCGCTGACGATCGAGATGGCCGTGACGAGGATCGCCGGGATGATCGTCCAGATGATCTCGATCGTCGTGTTGCCGTGAACCGGCGGGCCGTCGGACCAGTCTCCGGGCTTGGCCCGGAAGTTGATCATCGCGTAGATCATGATCGCGCAGACGACCGAGAAGATCACGAGCGAGATCACCGTCGCGAACCAGTAGACGAAGTCGATCCGCTCCGCCTGCTTGGTCGCCGGATCGGGCAACCAGGGCACCGCAATAGCGACCACGGTCGCGATAACACCTGCTACGAGGCCGATCAGGACGAGCTGGAGGATGGAGCCTCGGCGCACCGAGCGGAACCCTACCGAACTGTTACAAACGCTCGGCGAAGAACCGTCAAATGCAGCTCTTTGGTTGTCTCAAACGTCACGTAGTCGGTCCCTGACGACCGCGGGAAGCCAAAATTGGCGCAAGTGAACAGTCGCAGCGACGGGGAACGTCCGGTCCCGCCGCGATCATCCAGGTCGTTGGACGCTTCGCCCGCGCCCAAGCACCAGACCCCGTCGGAGCGCATCGCCGAAGAGGCGCTCGCCGAGGCGCTCCGCCGACTCTGTCGCGGGGGCAGCTGGCAGGGAGTCACCCGCGAGATCGCCTGGCGCGCCGTCACCGGCGGCCATCGCGACCCGCGCAGCGTCGAGCCGCTCGCCGAGGCCGCCGAGGCCATGCTGGCCCCGCTGATCGACGATGCGTTGTGGGAGGTCGAGCAGCGCGTGCTGGCAAGCCGCGAGGAGTACCTCGAGGCACGCCCGCGCGACCAGGCGGGGGCTCTTACCGCCGCCCGTCTGGACGCGGGCGAGGAGGCCGAGCGGCTCGTCGCAGAGGCCTACGACCACGTGCTCGACTCGCTGCTCTCGCTGAGCCGCCGCGCGGCCTAAAGACCAGCCTGAGCCGGAGCAGCCCGCTCGAGCGCGTTGGTGGTTCGGGCGTGGTCGAGCTGCTTCTTGATGTGCACCGCCGCCGAGACGAGCGGCGCGGCCAGGATCAGGCCGAGCGTTCCGAAGAGGCACCCTGCGGCGATCGTCACGATCAGGACGACCAGAGGGTGGAGGTTGAGCGCCGACCCCATCGCGAACGGCTGGACAATGTTCTGGAGCAGGCCGTTGGCGAGGATGACGATCACGAGCATGATCAGCGCGGTCGTCGTGCCGCTCGCGCCGAGTGCGATCACCACCGCGAATGCACCGCCGACGAACGCGCCGATGTACGGGAATGTAGGCCAGGACGAAGTTCACGGTGCCGATCGTCCCGGCGAGCGGGACGCCGAGGATCCAGGCGCTGAGGCCGATCACGACGCCGTTGAACGCGGCGACGATCGTCACGCCCTTGAAGTAGCCGCGCAACGCGCGGATCACGCCGCCCGTGATCGTCTGCGCGACGCGTTCCGGGACGCCGAGGTGGCGGTCGATCGCCGCGCGCATCGACGGCCCGTCCTTGAGCAGGAAGAACAGCGAGAGGAACAGGAAGGAGAGGCCGATCGCGAGCGAGGTCACCCCCTTGATCCCGCTGACGATCCCCTTCTCCAGCGCATGCAGTGCCTTCGGGATGGCGCTCGACACGCTCGAGTTCGCGTCGCCTGCGCTCGACGAGCTGACCCCGGCGCTCTCGAGCCAGCTCTGCGCCTTGCTCGCGCCGCTGCTGGCCGCGGCGCTGATCTCGGCGCTCTGATCCTTGATCCCGGCGAGGACGAGGATCAGCACGGCGACGGCGATCGCGACGATCCCGAGCAGGACGATCCCGGCGCCCGCGACGCGCGGGATGCGATGGCGCTGCATCCCGCTGACGAGCGGCATCGTCACCGTCGCGATCACCGTGCCGACGACGACGGGCCCGACGATCGTGTAGGTCGCGGCCAGGAACCACATGACGCCGACCAGCAAGGCGAACGCGCCGACGAACAGCCACGACGATCTGCCGATGTCCTCGAGCCAGCGAGGCGGCGCGAACACGGTGGAGAGCTCGTCGATGTCGCCGGTCTCGAGCCGCAACTGGGCGGCGGCCGCCTGCTCGGCCGCGCGCACGTCATCATCGCCGTGGCTTCCGCTACGGATCCAATCGAGCCAGCCCACGCACCGAGTCTGCGCGGTGAGTCGGATGGGGCCTACTGCTTCTTCCGCGGAGCGAACGCGTAGATCCGGGCGTGGCCGACGAAAAACGCGAGGTGCCGCTCGGCCACGAGCGGGCTGTACTGGCCGTCGGGGAGCGTCCACACCTGCTTGCCGGTCGTCGCATCGAGCCCGAAGGTGCGGTTGCGGAGCGTCGAGAAGTAGACGATCCCGTCCATCACGGTCGCCGACCCGGAGATCGGGCCGTTGGCCGAGAACGACCAGCGCACCTCGCCCGTCGCGGCATCGAGGGCGTAGAAGTGGTGATCGTAGGAGCCGACGTAGACCGTCCCGTTCCAGATCGCGGCCGAGCCGTAGACATATGCGCCCGTGGCCCGCGCCCAGAGAAGTGCGCCGGTGCCGACGCCGAACGCGTACTCGACGCCGTCGGTGGCCCCGATGAACACACGGCCGTAGGCGATCGCCGGGTTCGCGTAGAACCGGCCGCGGCCGCGCACGATCGAGCTCTCCGCGCCCGCCTTCCAGACGAGCTTCCCGGTGCGCGCGTCGAGCGCGTACACGTTGCCGTCGTAGGCCCCGAAGAAGACCTTGTGGGCTGCGTAGGCGACGCCGCCCTTGATCTCGCCGCCGGCCGTGAACGACCACCGGAGCTTCCCGGTGCGCGCGTTGATCGCGTAGAGCTTGTCGTCGCGCGACCCGACATAGAGCGTGCCGCGGACGACGACGGGGGACGACTCGGCCGCGCCGAGCTGGAAGCGCCAGAGCTCCCTGCCCGTTTTCGCCGCGAGAGCGACGACAAGGCCCTGCGCGGTGTCGTGCGGCTCCGCGCAGGGATTCATCATCGCGAAGTACACGACCCTGCGCCAGACGGTCGGCGACGAGGCAAGGCACGCCTTGTAGTGCTTGGCCCAGACCACCTTGCCGGTCTTCGCGTCGAGCGCGAGCGCGATCCCCCGCTCGACCGGGACGTAGAGGTTCCCGTACGCGATCGCCGGCGGGAACTCGAGCAGGGTTCGCGCCCGGTAGAGCCACACGTGCCGGAAGGGCGGGCGCAGAGGCGAGTCGGCGGCGAAGCGCGTGCGCTGCTCGTCGTAGCCGTACGTCGGCCACGGCACGGCGACCTCGGGTGCCGTCGGCTTCGGCGGAGGCTTCGGCCTCGTCGTCGTGGTCGGGAGCTGCGTGGAGGTTCCGACGACCGAGTGTGGCTCGGAGCCCGTGTACAGCCACGCGGCGAGACCGCCGGCGATCGCGAGCACGACGACGGCCGCCACGGCGATCCACACCCACCGCCTTCTCATTCGGGGCTCGCCGTCAACCGGGACAGGATGCCAAAGGTTGCGCACACGACCGTTGCTTTCCCGTTCCGAGGGTGTTTAGATCCGCAGATCAGCGCACCTGCCGGGGGTCCCGCAAGAGCAGGCCGAGACACCAACGAGGGAGGACGGGCATGAGCGGTCAAATACCCGCTGCAGATGGTCCGCACATCACCGACGACGAGAGGGAACTGCACAAGCTCGGATACGCGCAGGAGCTGTTCCGGGCTATGGGGGGATTTCAGAACTTCGCGATCTCGTTCACGATCATCTCGATCCTCGCGGGGTGTCTAACCTCCTACTACCTCGCATTCGAGAGCGGCGGCCCGATTGCGGTCACGTGGGGCTGGCTGATCGTCGGCGCCTTCTCGACGATCATCGCGCTCGCGATGGCCGAGATCGCCTCGTCGTTCCCGACGGCCGGAGGTCTCTACTACTGGGCCTCGAAGCTCGGCAGCCCCGGCTGGGGCTGGTTCACCGGGCTGGTTCAACCTGATCGGCCTGATCGGCGATGATCGGCTGCGTCGGCTACGGGCTCTCGACCTTCGCGACGGTGCTCTTCACACCTGTTCTCGCTCGAGCTACACGAACGACTTCGCCAACTACATCTTCGCCCTCTTCGCGGTGTTCCTGCTCGCGGCCTGCTCATCAACATGTTCGACGTCCGCATCACGGCGCTGCTGAACACGGTCTCGGCGTACTGGCACGTGGTCGGCGTCGCTGATGATCGTGCTCGTGCTGATCATCGTGCCGAGCCACCACCAATCCTTCTCCTACGTGTTCGGCGGAGACGGTGAACGACTCGGGCTTCGGCGGCAACGTGACCGGCTGCCTGCGCCGTTCTGGCTCGTCTTCGTGATCGGCTCGTCGGATGGCGCAGTACACGCTCACCGGGTTCGACGCGTCAGCGCACATGGCGGAAGAGACGCACAGCGCCTCGCGGATGGCCGCAGTCGGGATGTACTTGTCGGTGGTCGTCTCGGTGATCGTCGGCTTCGTCCTGCTCGTCGCGATCACCTTCGCGATCCCGAGCCAGACCGGCGTGCAGGCGCAGTTCACCTACATCACGACCTACATCTGGGCGACCTCGATGAGCACGCACTGGGCCGACGTCCTGCTCTTCATCGGCGTCTGGCCCAGTTCTTCTGCCTGACCGCGTGCGTCACGTCCGGCTCGCGGATGATGTTCGCGTTCTCGCGTGACCGTGCCGTCCCCGGGCCACCAGCTCTGGCGCTGGGTCTCGCGGCACCGCGTGCCGGTCATGCCGTCGTCGGTCGGCGTCACGTCGCGGCTTCCTGCTGCTGCTCCCGACCTGGTGGAACAACCTCGTCGGCTACGACGTCGGCACCTCGGTCGGGACGATCGGGCTCTACATCGCGTTCGTGCTGCCCGTGTTCCTCCGGCTCCGGACGGGCAGCAGGTTCGAGCACGGCGCCTGGAGCCTTGGCAAGCACTACAAGTGGATCAACACGATCGCGATCCTCTGGGTCGCGTTCATCGCGGTCTGTTCAGCCTGCCGCTGTTCGGACGGGCTGCCCGGGGTACGCGAACTTCTCCTGGTCGCTGACCAACTACACGATCCTCTGGTTCATCGGCGATCGGCATCCTCTTCGGCGGCTGGTGGTTCACTCTCGGCCCACAAGTGGTTCAAGGGCCCGGTGCGGATGGGCACCGAGGACGAGCTCGCCGCGCTCGAGGCGAGGCAGGAGAGGCACTTCGTGCTTCCCGATCGACACGGAGCTCGCCTAGAGCCATTCGGCTCGTGAGGGGCGCCCGCGCGGGCGCCCCTCACGGCATACACTCGCCCGATGCTGACCCGCGAGGAGCTCGCCGCCGAAGTCGAGGCCGGGACGATCGACACGGTCGTCTGCGCCTTCACCGACATGCAGGGCCGGCTGCTGGGCAAGCGCGAGGAGGCGCACTTCTTCGTCTCCGAGACGCTCGAGCACGGGCTCGAGGGCTGCAACTACCTGCTCGCGTTCGACATGGAGATGGACCCGCAGCCCGGGTACGAGATGGCGAGCTGGGACCGCGGGTACGGCGACTTCCACCTGAAGCCCGACCTCGACACGCTGCGGCGCATTCCGTGGCTGCCGGGAACGGCGCTCGTGCTCTGCGACGTGGCCTGGGAGGACGGCTCGCCGGTCGTCGCCTCGCCGCGGCAGGTGCTCGCGGCGCAGGTCGCGCGGGCGCGGGCGGCGGGGTTCGAGCCGATGGTCGGCTCCGAGCTCGAGTTCTACTTGCTGAAGGAGACGCTACGCCGAGGCGCACGCCCAGCACTACCGCGACCTGACGCCGTCGGTGCCGTACATCCTCGACTACTCGATCCTCGCCACGACGCTACGACGAGGGGCTGATCCGCCAGATCCGCAACGGGATGCAGGCGGCGGGCATCGCGGTCGAGAGCTCCAAGGGCGAGGCGTGGCCGGGGCAGCAGGAGATCAACTTCCGCTACGCCGACGCGCTGCGGATGGCCGACAACCACGTGATCTACAAGAACGGCGCCAAGGAGATCGCGAACCTGAACGGCTGCTCGATCACGTTCATGGCGAAGCCCGACCACACCTGGATCGGCAGCTCCTGCCACGTCCACATGAGCCTCTGGCGGGACGGCGAGAACGCGTTCGTCGGAGAGAGCCCGGTGTTCGGCGCGTTTCTCGCGGGGTGGATCGAGTGCGCCCGCGAGCTGGCGCTGTTCCTGGCGCCGACGATCAACTCGTACAAGCGCTACGCCGCGGGAAGCTGGGCGCCGACGACTCTCGCGTGGGGCCGCGACAACCGGACCTGCGGCTTCCGGATCGTCGGTCACGGAGCGTCGCAGCGCGTCGAGACGCGGATCCCCGGCGGAGACGTGAACCCCTACCTCGCGTTCGCCGCGCTGATCGCCGCCGGCCTGCACGGGATCGAGCAGGGCCTCGAGCTACCGCCGGCGCTCGAGGGCAACGCGTACGTCTCGGATGCACCGCGCTTCCCATCGTCGCTCCGCGAGGCGATCGCGGCGCTCGAGAGCGGAACCATGGCGCGGGCGGCACTCGGCGACGAGGTCGTCGACCACTACCTCAACTACGGCCGCACCGAGCAGCGCCTCTTCGACGAGGTCGTGACCTGCTGGGAGCGCGAGCGCCTCTTCGAGCGCGGCTAGGCACCGCCCGGCTCTTCCGGCATCCCTCGACGGGGACACGCGTGGAACGATCTTTCACACTTTCGTTGCGATAACCTGGCACCGCCGTTCTCGGCTCAGGCAAAGGCCTGGAGGCCAACCGCGTCACAGATTCGTTGCGGTACCTGGCACCGGACACGCCCCGAGCGGACATGTCGGATCGGGCGGGGGCGGGATGGTGTTGAATCACACCGTGGCTCTCACCGTGCTCAACCCGGCGACCGAGCAGCCGATCGTGGAGCTCGAGCAGGCGGGCGTCGAGGAGACCGACGCCGCCGTCGCGCGGGCCAAGGCGGCGTATCCCGCCTGGCGCGCCGTTGCGCCGGCCGACCGGGCGCGGCTGCTGCGGCGGCTCGCGACGCTCGTCGAGGAGCACCACGAAGAGCTCGCGAGGATCGAGTCCGAGAACGTCGGCAAGCCGATCTCCGGCGCGCGGGGCGAGGTCGGGATGGTCGCGCAGGTGCTGCACTTCTACGCCGGGGCGATCGACAAGCACTACGGCGAGACGATCCCCGTCGGCGGCGGGATCGCGGCGACCTTCCGCGAGCCGCTCGGCGTGGTCGGGCTGATCGTTCCCTGGAACTTCCCGCTCAACATCACGAGCTGGAAGCTCGGCCCGGCGCTCGCGTGCGGCAACACCGTCGTGCTCAAGCCCGCCGCGCTCACCCCGCTTTCGGCGCTGCGGCTGGCGGAGCTCGTGCTCGAGGCAGGCATCCCCGAGGGAGTCGTCAACGTCCTCGTCGGCCCCGGCTCGATCGTTGGCGGGCGCCTCGTCGAGCACCCGGACGTCGCGAAGATCGGGTTCACCGGCTCGACCGAGGTCGGTGCCGGGATCATGCGAGACGCGGCCGCGACGATCAAGCGGGTCACCCTCGAGCTCGGCGGCAAGTCGGCGAACGTCGTCTTCGCCGACGCAGACCTCGAGAAGGCCGCCGCCTCGGCTCCCTACGCCGTCTTCGACAACGCGGGCCAGGACTGCTGCGCCCGCTCGCGCATCCTGGTCGAGCGCAGCGCCTACGACCGCTTCCTCGACCTGCTCGTCACCGCGACCGGGAAGGTGAAGGTCGGCGACCCGGCCGCCGAGGACACCGAGATGGGCCCGCTGATCAGCGCGGAGCACCGGGCGACGGTCGGCGGGTTCCTCGACGGCGTCTCGAGCCGCTTCCAGGGCGAGACGCCCGACGGCCCCGGCTTCTGGTTCCCGTGCACGCTCGTCGAGGCCTCGAACGACGACCGCATCGCCCGCGAGGAGGTCTTCGGGCCCGTCGCCGCCGTGATCCCGTTCGACGACGAGGCCGACGCGATCCGGATCGCGAACGACACCCCGTACGGCCTGTCCGGCTCGATCTGGACGCGCGACGGGGCCCGCGCGATCCGCGTCGCCCGCGGGCTCGAGACCGGTGTCCTCTCGGTCAACTCGAACAGCTCGGTCCGCCCCTCGACGCCGTTCGGCGGCTTCAAGCAGTCCGGCTTCGGCCGCGAGCTCGGCATGCAGGCGATGGAGGGGTACTCGGAGATCAAGAGCGTCTTCTTCTCGACCGACTGAAAATGCCTCGATGAGCGCACCGGCGAAGCGGAACGAGATCGGGGTCTTCGTAATCGGGATCCTGATCGCGGTCGGGCTCCTCGTCACGATCCTGATCTGGGCCGACGTCTTCGCCAACAGCCGGTACTCGAACGGCGGGAGCAACCTCCTCGGCATCATCGGCACGGTCCCGCTGATTGCGGCGCTGGCAGTGGCCGCGTGGGCGCGCTGGCACCGCACGTGCGCCGTCCCGTACTGCCTGCGGATGGGCGAGCACCCGGTGAAGGGGACGCTCGAGAAGGTCTGCACGCATCACCACACCCGCGAGCACCATGAGAGGGTGTACGGCCTGCACCACGAGAACCACGTCAAGTCGGGCCGCCTCGAGTTCGGCGAGTCCCACCACCTGACGGACAAATCAACGGAGGGATAGATGGGACGCCTGGACGGGAAGGTCTGCGTGATCACCGGCGCCGGCGGCGGGATGGGCCGCGACGCGTCGATCCTCTTCACCGAGGAGGGCGCAAAGGTCTGCGCCGCGGACGTGAACCTCGCGGCAGCCGAGGAGACGGCCGCGCTGTGCGCGACCGGCTCGGCGTTCGCCCTCGGCGTCGACGTCGCCGACGAGGAGCAGGTGGCCGGGATGATGGCCGCCACCGCCGAGCGCTTCGGCGGGATCGACGTCCTCTACAACAACGCCGGCATCTCGCCGGACGACGACGCGTCGATCCTCGACACGTCCGTCGAGGCCTGGCAGCGCGTGCAGGACGTGAACACGAAGGGCGTCTTCCTCTGCTGCAAGCACGGGATCCCCTACCTCCAGCAGCGCGGCGGTGGCTCCGTGATCAACGTCGCCTCGTTCGTGGCGATCCTCGGCGCCGCCACCTCGCAGATCTCCTACACCGCCTCGAAGGGCGCCGTGCTCTCGATGAGCCGCGAGCTCGCCGTCCAGTTCGCACGCGAGGGGATCCGCGTCAACGCCCTCTGCCCGGGCCCCGTCGAGACGCCGCTGCTGCTGAACATCTTCGGCGACAACCCGGCCGCGCTCGAGCGGCGGCGCATCCACTGGCCGACGGGTCGCCTGGGCAAGCCGCGCGAGATCGTGAACGGCGCGCTCTTCCTGGCGAGCGACGAGTCGTCCTACGTGAACGGCTCGACCTTCCTCGTCGACGGCGGGCTCACCGCCTCGTACGTCACACCGGAATGACATGAAGACCGCGCGCACGTGGTCGTGATCGGCGGCGGCGTCGGCGGCTGCTCGATCCTCTACTGGCTGACGAGGCTCGGCTGGCGGACGTCGTGCTCGTCGAGCGCGCCGAGCTGACGAGCGGCTCGACGTTCCACTCCGCCGGGCTCGTCGGCCAGCTGCGCGGCTCGCTCAGCCTGACGAGGATGATGATGAACTCGGTCGAGCTCTACCGCACGCTCGGCGCCGAGGTCGACCTCGAGACCGGCTGGCGCGAGGTCGGCTCGCTGCGGCTCGCCTCGTCGCCCGAGCGGATGGAGGAGCTCACGCGCCAGGCCGGCTGGGCGAAGACGTTCGGCCTGCCGCTCGAGCTGATCTCGGCGGACGAGGCGCAGCGGCTCTTCCCGCCGATGTCGACCGACGGCGTGCTCGGCGCCGCCTACCTGCCGACCGACGGCTACATCGACCCGTCGCAGCTCACGTTCGCGCTCGCCGAGGGCGCGCGCCGCGGCGGCGCCGAGATCTACCAGCACACGCGCGTCACGGAGATCCCGGTCGAGCGCGGCCGCGTGACCGGCGTCGTCACCGACAAGGGCGAGATCGAGGCCGAGGTCGTCGTCAACGCCGGCGGGATGTTCGCGGACGAGATCGGCGCGCTCGCCGGCGTGAACGTCCCGATCGTGCCGATGGCGCACGAGTACCTGATCACCAAGCCGTCCGGGCCTGCCGCTCGACATGCCGACGATGCGCGACCCGTCGCTGCTCGTCTACTTCCGGCCCGAGTCGGGCGGGCTGATCATGGGCGGCTACGAGCGGAACCCGGCGCCGTGGTCGCTCGACGGGATCCCGGCGGACTTCAACGGCAAGCTGCTCGCCGAGGACTGGCCGCGGTTCGAGGAGCTGATGGAGAACGCGGTCGTCCGCGTGCCCTCGCTCGCGAGGCCGAGGTCGTGAAGCTGATCAACGGCCCCGAGGCCTTCACCCCCGACGGCGAGTTCATCCTCGGGCCGACCGAGGTGCGCGGCCTCTGGACGGCGGCCGGCTTCTGCGCGCACGGGCTCGCCGGCGCCGGCGGCATCGGGCAGCTCGTCGCCGAGTGGATCGTCGAGGGCATCCCGTCGCTCGACACCTGGCACATGGACTCGCGCCGCTTCGGCCGCGCCTACCGCTCGCGCGAGCTACACGCTCGCCCGCACGCTCGAGGTCTACGAGACCTACTACGACGTGAAGTACCCGGGCCACGAGCGGCAGGCCGGGCGGCCGCTGCGGCTCTCGCCGACCTACCCGCGGCTCGCCGAGCTCGGCGCCGCGTTCGGCGAGAAGTCGGGCTGGGAGCGCGCGAACTGGTTCGAGCCGAACGCCGCGCGCGGCGACGAGTCGCTCCGGCCGCGCGGCTGGGCCGGCCGGCTCTGGTCGCCCGCGATCGGCGCCGAGCACCTCGCCTGCCGCGAGACCGCCGCGCTCTTCGACGAGACGTCGTTCGCGAAGATCGAGGTCTCGGGCGAGGGCGCCGCCGACTTCCTCGAGACGCTCTGCGCGAACCGCGTCGCCCGCGACGTCGGCGCGATCACCTACACCTCGATGCTGAACGCGCGCGGCGGGATCGAGTGCGACTTCACCGTCACGCGCCTCGCCGAGAGCGGTTCCGGATCGTCACCGGCACCGCGTTCGGCCAGCACGACCTCGCGTGGATCCGCCAGCACGCGCCCGAGCGACGTCGCGGTCGACGACGTCACCTCGGCCTACGCCTGCCTCGGCCTCTGGGGCCCGAACGGCGCGCGAGATCCTCCAGCCGCTGACGACGACGCCGCTCGACTTCCCGCTACATGCGCGCGCGCGAGCTCGCGGTCGGGCCGCGTGCCGTGCCTCGCGCTGCGCGTGACCTACGTCGGCGAGCTCGGCTGGGAGCTCTACTGCCCGACCGAGTTCGGGCTCGCGCTCTGGGACGCGATCTGGGAGTCGGGCCGCGAGCACGGCCTCGTCGCGGGCGGCTACAAGGCGATCGACTCGCTGCGGCTCGAGAAGGGCTACCGCGTCTGGGGCGCCGACATCACGCCCGACGACACGCCGTACGAGGCCGGGCTCGGCTTCGCGGTCAAGCTCGACAAGGGCGACTTCGTCGGCCGCGACGCGCTGCTCGCGCGCGCAGGAGCCCGAGCGGCTGCCTCTGCTGCCTCGTGCTCGCCGACCCGCGCGCGGTCGCGCTCGGCTCGGAGCCGGTGCGCGTCGACGGCGCGCCGGTCGGCCGCGTCACGAGCGGCGGCTACGGCTACACGGTCGAGCGCTCGATCGCCTACGCCTACCTGCCGGCCGAGCAGCGCCGAGCCGGGCCAGCCGGTCGAGGTCGAGATCTTCGGCGAGTGGGTCGCCGGCGAGGTCGCCGCCGAGCCGCTCTTCGACCCGACGGGCGAGCGCATCCGCGCGTGATCGACGAGGTCGTCGCGCGGGTCTGGCCCGGCGGCGTCGACTCGGTCGAGCCGCTCGGCGGCGGGATCACGAACCGCAACTTCAAGGTGCGAGCCGGCGGCGAGGCGTTCGTGCTGCGGATCGGCGGCAACGACACGGCGCTGCTCGGGATCGACCGCCAGGTCGAGCACGACGGCGTCGCTCAGCGGCCGCCGCGCTCGGGATCGGCCCGGAGGTGGTCGCCTTCGTCGAGCCGGAGGGCTACCTCGTCACCCGCTTCGTCGAGGGCGAGGTCGGCGGCCGTCGACGCGACCGAGGCGGCGGCGCTGCTGCGGCGCCTCCACGCCGGGCCGCCGATCCCCGGGCGGTTCGACTCCGTTCCGCGTCGTCGAGGCGCTACGCGGCGACGCGCGCGCGCGCCGGCGTCGCGCTCCCGGCCCGGCTATCGCGGCCGCGAAGGCGATCGCCGACCGGATCGAGGCGCGCCGCGGCGCCGTCGACGCTCGTGCCCGTGCCACAACGACCTGCTCGCCGGCGAACTTCATCCACGGCGGCGACCGGCTCTGGATCGTCGACTGGGAGTACGCCGGCATGGGCGACCCCGCGTTCGACCTCGCGAACTTCGCCGTCTACAACGGCCTCGACGAGGACGGCGACCGGGCGCTGCTCGCCGCCTACGGCGGCGGCGACCTCGACGCCCACGTCCTGATGCGCTTCATGTCCGACTTCCGCGAGGCGATGTGGGGCGTCGTCCAGCAGGCGATCTCGGAGCTCGACTTCGACTTCGCCGGCCTACGCCGCCGAGCACTTCGAGCGGCTCGAGCCGACCGCCGCCGAGCCGCGCTTCGTCGCGGCGCTCGGGCGATGATACTGTGGCGGCTGGTGCTCGTGATCCTCGTCGTCGGGGCGATGCCTGCGGCCGCGGCCGCAACCTCGAGCCCGGAGCAGGAGCTCACGGCAAGGTATGCGCCTGTCGTCGCGCTGAAGCACCAGGCCAAGGCCTGCGACACGAGCGGCGAGCCCTTCCGCCCCCTTCCAGCCGAGGTCGTGCTCGGGCGGGGACGCGTCGCTTCACGATTCGAGCGGCAAGCTGATCAAGACCGCGCCCACCGCCGCAGACCTCTTCGCCGCGGCTCCGGACGACTACCTCGACCTGCCCGGCGACCCGCTCCATCCGGGCTGCTCCTACGAGGAGTGGGTGAAGCAGATCGGGGCCGGCAAGCCAACGACCGCCTACGCGCACATCGTCACCGAGCCGGGCAAGCCGGGTCAGCTGGCCCTCCAGTACTGGTTCTACTACCCGTTCAACGACTTCAACAACAAGCACGAGTCGGACTGGGAGATGGTCCAGCTGATGTTCGACGCCTCCACCGCCGCGGAGGCGTGAAGACGGTCCCGACCGAGGTCGGCTACTCGCAGCACAGCGGCGCCGAGCGGGCGGCGTGGGACGACTCGAAGCTCGAGCGGCGGGGCACGCACCCGATCGTCTACCCCGGCCGCGGATCGCACGCGAACTACTTCTCCCAGACGGTCTGGCTCGGGCACGGGCCGGAGGAGGGCTTCGGCTGCGACGACACCCGTGCGCCGTCGGATCTCGTGCAGACCGATGCCGTGCTGATGCCAACCGTCGCGCCGACGTCGGCAACGAGCCCGTTCGCCTGGCTCGCCTACACCGGCCACTGGGGCCAGAAGGAGAAGGGCCCGAACAACGGGCCGACCGGGCCGAACGAGAAGACGCAGTGGACGGAGCCCGTGACCTGGTCGAACAATGACTGGCGGTCGAGCAGCTCCGCGGTTCCCCTGCAGAAGACGCTCGGCACGAGCGCGACAACCTTCTTCTGCACCGCAGTGGCGCGCGGGTCGAAGGTGTACCTCTTCTACCTCAGGAAGCCGTGGGTCGTGATCGGCATCCTCGCCGCTATCACCCTCCTCGGTGTGTGGCTCACCCGGCGCACGCAGTGGAAGCCCGCGCTCACGGAGCCGATCGACCGGGAGCGCACCGCCGGCCAGATCTACCGCTCCGGCTGGCGCATCTACCGCCGCTACTGGACGCTCTTTCTCGGGATCGGGCTGATCTTCATCCCGGTGAGCGCCGTCGCGATTGCGATCCAGCAGATCCTGTTCAAGTACACGGGCATCGGAACGCTCGAGCGGGTCACGGCGAGCGATCACGTCGTGACGGGGTTGATCGCGCTCGGGCTCGGGCAGATCGAGACGATCGTCGCGACCGTCCTCGTCACCGCAGCCGTTGCCGCCGCGCTCGACCACATCGGTGAGGGCGGGCGGCCGGATGCAGTGCTCGCCTACCGCCGGGCCCTCCCCCGCGCGGGCTCGCTTGCGGCTGCATGGCTCTGGGTGATCGCGGTCGTGCTGCTCCTGGGAGTCACGATCGTCGGGATCCCGCTCGCGGTCATCTATCTCGTTCGCAAGTCGGTCGTCACCCAGGCCTGCGTCGTCGAGCACCGCGGCGCAGTTGACGCCCTCCGGCGGAGCTCGGAGCTCGTGCGCGGCCACGGCCCGCGCGTGTTTGCGATCACGGCGCTCGTCAACGTCACCGCCTTCCTCGCGGGCCCGATCCTCGGGATCGCTGTCCTGTTCCTCACCTCGAGCTCGCTCGCAGTGATCGACCTGATCAGCTCGGCCGTCTACGTCTTCGTGATGCCGTACGTCGGGCTCGCGATCGTGCTGCTCTTCTACGACCTGCGGCAGCCAGTCGGTGCCGCGAAGACGGTGCGCGCTGTCGGCGCCTTCCGGGACCTTCCAGCCGCCGGTTAGGCGCGCGCTCGCGTCGCTGTGGCCGGCTTCATCTGCCCCGGCTGCGGGTAGCCGATGTATTTCGTGGCCGTTGCGGATGCCTCGTTTCGGTTGGCGAATGCCACGAGGCATCGCGAGACAAGGAGATCGAGATGAAGATCGGAGCGGCGGTCGCGACCGGCGACGGACGACAGCGAGCGTGCACGACACGTAAGCCGACGCTGACGGCGTCGCCGCGGAAGCGTGGCGGCATCTTCGCCGGACTACTCGGTTCCGCACGTACGGAACGACGCGTTGACGCGTGCCCACATCCCGACGAGGTGATCGGACGCGAATGCGAGCGGAACAAGGTGACCTGGGCGTCCCTCGCTCGCCTCGGCATCGTGGAGGGCACCGAGCTCGCGCTCGACTTCTTCTACGAGACCGCCGGCGCCGATGCCGATCGGGCGCTCGCTGCGTTTCTCAACGCCGAGGCTGGCTACGAGGTCGTCATCGAAACAGACGGTGTCACGGGCCGGACACCGCTGATGCCGATCGGCCCCACGACGCTCGACCAGTGGGTCGAGTCGATGCTGCACGCCGGCTACGAGCACGGCAGATGTGCATTCTCCGGCTGGACGACGACGATCGTCCGCCCCGCGAGATCGTGAGGGGTCGATCTAGACCCGTGCGAGCGCCCGCGGGCCGCGCGGAAGGCGAACGAAGCTGCGAAGCCCACGATCGCGGCGGCTGCTGCGGTCGCGCAGAGCAGCAGGCCGGAGGCGAGGCCGAAGTTGATCGCCTCCTGGCGGTGGACACCGAGCGCGAGCAGCACCGCGGCCGTCGCGCCGACGTTGGCGATCACGCCGCCCGAGGTGACCGGGATCAGCGAAGCGGCCGCCGCCAGGCAGAGGACGACGAGGGCCATTCCGGGCGAGAACCCGGCGCCGAGGGCGGCCAGGAGCAGCATGCTCCCCGCCGCGCGGCTCGTCCAGCAGCCGAGCAGGAAGAACCAGGCGAGGATCGCGTCACGCTTCGTCCCGCCGGGGTGGTGGGCGACCCGCTCGGCCAGCCGCGAGAGGCGCGCCCGGCGGGTGACGAACGGCAGCTTCGCCAGATGCCGGCCGGCGACCAGGATGCCGCAGGCGCCGATTCCGAACAGCACGACGAGGATCATCGGCAGCCGGAAGCCCGAGGTCGTCGTCGCGGTCGCCGAGATCGAGAGCGGCAGGAACGCGACCGCGTCGACGAGCCCGAGCGAGATGATCGAGAGCACGATCGCCTCGAGCCCGAGCTTGACGCCGGGCATCCGCCTCAGCGTTCCGACCTTGACGACGTAGTCCAACCGGAACGGCAGGATCACTCCGCTCGCCGCGGCGGCGCCACAGGACGTGAGGCAGCGTGCACGGCCGGGCCGGCCCGCGGCGGGGAAGAGCTTCTGCCAGCCGAGCGCCCTGAAGACGTAGCTCGAGAAGTAGAGGGCGACCGCGGCGGCCACGAGCCCCATGTGTGCGCGCTCGAGCGGCCAACTCGTGTTCGTGAGCCGGCGCGCGAGCAGGAAGCTGACGCCGAGCGTGCACGTCGCGAAGGCCACGCCCGCGATCAGGCGCCGACGGCTCGGGGCTGCTTCGGCTCCGGCTGAGCTTTCTGTCGTCGGGGCCGGAGAATCGCTCATCTCGCCCCTGCATCGGCGGTGCGGCGCTCGATCATGAGCGCCAACGGGGTCACGCCCTGGAGCGGTCGGCGCGATCCTGCTCTGCGGCGACGGCCTTCTTCTCCACCCGGCGCTCCTTGAGCGTCTTCTGCGCGGCTTTCTTCTGCAGCTTCTTGGGTTTCTGCGAGCCCTTCATGAGATCCCTTCTCTCGTTGAGTGCCGGCACAGCTCTTCCCGAGCTGCAACAAGAACCGGCTGGAACGAGCCTGGCGGGCATCTACCCGCCCACGCTCTCGAGGGAGGCCGCCACAGCCCTGTTCCCGGGCCGCGACGTTCCAGGCATCACGAATCAAAGGCGCGCCTGATCAGTTGAACTGTAGCCGTTCACCGTTGAAATGGTTGACGGCCGCGCCGGCCGGAAGTTAGATCGGCGCCGAGCGGAGACCTAGACGACGCGCCGCGCGAGGCGCCAGGCGCTGAACAGCACCTTGCCGGTGATCGGTATCAGTCCGATCACGATCACGATCCAGGCGATGGTTCCGTTCGTCGTCATCCGTTTGGCAGCGCCACTGTTCTGCAGAACTCCTAGCTCAGCTTTGCAGAGCTCCTAGCTCAGCCTCGCCGCAAGCCTACCCGGCGAGGTCGCCGCCCTCCACTCTTAGCTCCAACTCAATGGGTAGATGGCTCGTCTCTATACTCCGGAAGGAGTTGGCGAGCAGCTATACACTGCCGGCAGCTAGAAAAGTGGAGTCACTCTCAAGTTCGAGTGTGGCTAATTAAGTGGGAGGATCAATGGCGAACAGCATCAAGATCAAGGTGAACGGCCTCACGCACGGCGTGACCGCCAGCCTCGATACCCCCCTCCTCTACGTCCTGCACAACGAGCTCCATCTGCATGGCCCGCGGTTCGGCTGCGGTCTTGCGCAGTGTGGCGCCTGCTCGGTGCTGCTCGACGGCAAGGAGATCCGCTCCTGCGTCACGCCAGTGGCTGCGGTCAGCGGTAAGAACATCACCACCCTGGAAGGGCTCCCTGCCCTGTGGGCCGCCCAGCGCGGCACCTCGGCTGCAGCCCCGGCGCTGCACCCCCTCCAGCAGGCATGGATCGACGTTCAGGTCCCGCATTGCGGCTACTGCCAGAACGGAATGATGATCCAGGCCGCCGACCTGCTCGCGACGACGAAGAACCCGTCCGAGGACCAGATCCGCACGGCAATGAACGGGCACCTCTGCCGCTGCGGTACCTATCCGAGAATCCTGACCGCGATCCAGAAGGCCGCGGCAGTGATGGCAAAGGCAGGCGCGTAATGACAGGACTGATTTCTGAAAACGGTGCGAGCCTGCCCGAGAAGGAATTCTCGCGCAAGAGCTTCGTGAAGGCCGGCGGCGCACTGATCGTCGGGTTCTCGACGCTCGGTGCAGTCGTGAACGGCTCGGCGAAGGCGGCGGCCAACCCGGCTTTCGAGAGCAACGGCCCCCTCGACCCCCAGCAGATCGACTCGTGGATCACGATCCACGCCGACAACACCGCAACGGTGAGGCTCGGAATGGTCGAGCTCGGACAGGGCTCACCGACCGGTCTCCTGATGGTCGCTGCGGAAGAGCTGAACATGGACTTCCCGCAGATGCAGATGCTCTCGGCCGACACCGACGTGACCCCGAACCAGGGCGGCACGTACGGCAGCCAGGCGCTTCAGGTCGGAGGCAAGCAGACCCGTGCCGCCGCCGCCGCCGCATACCAGGCGCTGCTCGGAATGGCCTCTACCCGCCTCGGCGTGCCGGTCGGCAGCCTGACGGTCAGCAAGGGCGTCGTGTCGGGCGGCGGCAAGACCGTGACCTACGGCGACCTGATCGGCGGCAAGCTGTTCAACGTCACGATGTCGCCGAGCTTCAACCAGCCCACTGGTCTCACTCCGGGTGCTCCTGGAACGAAGCCGGCCACCGCGTACACGCTGGTTGGGAAGGCCCCGGGACCGCCGCGGATCGACATCCCGGCGAAGGTGCTCGGCACCTACACCTACATCCACAACATCCGGATCCCCGGCATGCTTCATGCTCGGGTCGTTCGGCCGCGTGGGCAGGGCGCGTTCGGCGACGGCACGGCTCCGAAGGTGCTGTCCGTCGATCCTGCGTCGATCAGCCACGTCCCGAACGTCAAGATCATTCAGAAGAACAACTTCGTCGCCGTCGTGGCGCCGAAGGAGTACGACGCGATCCAGGCCGCGGCTCAGCTGAAGGTCACCTGGGCGCCGATGCCGCAGATCCCGGGTGTCGGGAACCTGTGGGGCCAGATGCGCAACCAGGACAAGGCCGGGCAGACATCGAAGGTGCCGTACAGCAGCCTCGGCAACGTCGACAACGCAATCGCCGGGTCGGCACACACGGTGTCGCAGACCTACATGTTCCACTACAACGGCCACCTGCCGATCGGGCCGTCGTGCTCGGTTGCGGAGGTGACGTCGGGTGGCGCGCGGATCTACACGAACTCGCAGGACCTCTACGGCACTCGCGGGCAGGTCGTGTCGGCACTCGCGCTGGCCGGGCTGAACCTGCCGGCCAACCAGGTCAGGGTCACCTACAGCGAGGGGTCGAGCGTCTACGGCTTCTCGCCGTATGACGACTGCACCTGCTCGGCAGCCGTGATCTCCTACCTCGCCGGTGCGCCGGTGCGGCTGCAGTTCATGCGCTGGGACGAGCACGGCTGGGACAACTACGCACCCGCACAGATGATGGACGTGCGTGGCGGCGTCGATACCGGCGGCAACATCACCGGCACCGACTTCAGCCACTTCTCGATCCAGCTCAAGGGAACCGACGCGGGCGTGCAGGCACTCGGTGCCACAGCGGGGCCGCTCGGGTTCAACTTCATCGATGCGACGAACATGGGCGCGCAGTACAAGATCCAGAACCAGCGGGTCACGCTCAAGGTCCTGCCGCTCCTCAACCAGTACTTCAAGACCTCGTTCATGCGGGCCCCGTTCGCACCTGCGGCGGTGTTCGCCTACGAGCAGCTGATCGACGAGTTGGCGTATGCGGCAAAGGTGGATCCGGTCGCCTTCCGGCTCCAGAACATCACGAGCAACGCGAACGAGACGAAGAACAACCTTCCGTTCACCTGGGACCGCTGGAAGAACGTCCTGACCGAGGTCGCCAAGATCTCGAACTGGAAGGGCAAGGTCGCCAACTCGGCAGCGCAGACGGGCAACATCGTCACGGGCCGCGGTATCGCCCTCGGCGGGTTCGCCGGCACGATGGCCGCGGTCGTCGCCGATGTCTCGGTGAACAAGAAGTCGGGCAAGGTCAGCGTGTCGAACCTCTACGGCGCCCAGGACACCGGCCTCACGATCTATCCCGGTGGTGTCGAGAACCAGGCCGTCGGCAGCATGACGCAGGGCCTGAGCCGGGCACTCAACGAGCAACTCGTCTTCAACAAGACGAACGTGACGAGCCTCGACTGGGTCACCTACCCGATCCTCCGCTTCAAGGACGCGCCGAAGATCACCTTCTCGCTCGTCCAGCGGACGGACATCCCGGCAGTGGCCACCGGCACGACCGCGAGCGCTGGACTGCTCGCCACGGGCTCCGGCGAGCCGCCGACCGCTCCGATCGCGGCTGCGGTTGCCAACGCCGTGTTCGACGCAACGGGCGCGCGCGTCCGTGAGTCACCGATCAGCCCGGGTCACGTCAAGGCAGCCTTCAAGGCCGCCGGCATCGCCTGATCCAGGCACCAAAGCAGCACAGCGAATACGCGAAGGGGCCCGGCAACGGGTCCCTTCGTCGTTCCAGAGAAAGATCGGGCGCCGGTTACTTGACGACGACGGTGTAGGCCGTCTTGCCCGGGCCGGGGGCGAAGAGCCACTTGCCGGCGGTCAGGTTCATGGAGGCCGTGCGCTTGCCCATGAACGTCGCGCCGGTCACGGCGATCGCCTTGCGGCCGGCCTTCTGAAGGACGAAGCCCTTGGTGGAGCTTCCGTCGGTGACCGCGATGCGGTACCGGCCGGCCTTCAGGCTGCCCACACTCTTGCCGTTGTATGCCAGCGCGAGCATCCCGGAGGCGCTCACGCCGCCCGTCAGCGTCCCGCGGAACGGGATGACCTCGGAGCCGACGACATCCGTCGAGACGACTGCCTTGCCTTTCGGCGGGCTCGAGATCGTCGTGGTGGTGACCGGAGGCGGCACGCTGATGACGTCCGAGGACGTCGAGAACGTGTGGACGACATTCGGGAAGGCATCGTCGATCCAGGTGTAGGTCGAGGTCGGCGTGAAGTTGGCGCTCTGGATGGCTTTCAGCACTGCGCCCTCGGACATGCTCGTGACGATGCTCGTGCCCGGCCCGTTGAGCTTGAAGTTGGGGAGTGCCGAGCAGCCCCCGGGCCCCGAGAAGACGAGTGCGTAGTAGCCGGCCGGGATCACGGTGGGCGACGATCCGGTCGTCGAGCCGACGGGCGTGCCGTCGGCGAGCGTCACGGCGATCGTCTGATTGCCGAAGAAGTTGACGTAGAGCGTCGGTACCGCCGCCACGTGCGCCTGCGCTCCGGGCGCCAGGGCCAGGAGACCGACCGAGAGAGCGAACGAAATACCAAGGCGCAGTGAACTTAGAGCGCGCACAACTTTGCCAATACTACTCCTCGTGCCCCGGGCCGGCGCTCGCGCCCACCGACTCTGCTCAATCGGTGACTAAGCCGAAGCTTCCGTCGAAGGCATCCCGGTCCCTGATCATTGAGCGATCAGTCGGCCAGATCGACCTGGGCGACGACCCGCCTGGGCCGCACACGCACCAGCATCTCGCTCGGAACGGCGTTTCGCCGCCCGAACTCCTCGGCCCGCTCGTCGCCCATGTAGCGCGCCGCGATCCTCGTCGTCCAGGCTCGCAGCTCGGTGAGATCGTCTGAGAGCTCGGCGATCCCGTCGATCCGGACGAACCCGAACGGCGGCTCGTCGTCCTCGACGCAGATCGACACCCGCGGATCGCGACGCAACGCGTACCCCTTAACGGACTCGCGGCCTGTCTCGAACATGATCGACCCGTCCTCGTCGGGCAGGAACCAGACCGGCGTCACGAGCGGCGAGCCGTCGCGGCGCACCACCGCAACCTTCGCGGTGCGGGTTCCCGCGAGCAAGAACGCGCGAAGCTCGGCATCGTCGAGCGTGTGCACGCCCGCTATCCGCCCTGGGCGATGTGGCCGCCGAGGAGCGATCGCGTCAGCTCGCCCCCTTCGAAGAGCAGCTCCTGCAGCGCGTCGTCGAGATTGCGCTCCGTGACGACGAGCGGCCCATCCTGCTCGGCCGCAGCGAGGGCGGCCTTGCGCAGCAGCTCGCGGATGAAGGCGGCGCTCACGCCGCGCGTGCGCACGACGAAGTGATCCAGGCCGGCGACCTCGAGCTCGAGCCCATGGCCGTAGAGCTCGAACAGGCGGAGACGGCACCCGTCGTCGGGAAGCGGGATCTCGACCGCGAGATCGACCCGGCCGGGTCGAGCCGCAAGCGCGGGCTCGAGGAGGTCCGGGCGGTTCGTCGTCAGCAGGAAGACGACGTCGGCGTCCTGCTCCATCCCGTCGAGCTGATTGAGCAGCTCGAAGAGCAGAGAGGTCGCCGCGTGCTCGTGCGTTCGCTCTTCGGCGATCAGATCGACGTCCTCGATGATCAGCATCGCCGGCTCGAGGAGGCGCGCCATCCGGCAGGCCGGCTCGATCAGCCTGAGCGCCGGCCCGGTCATGAGCAGGACTGTCCGATCGGGCATCTGGCCGGCGATGTATTTCGCCGTCAGCGTCTTCCCGGTTCCGGGTGGCCCGTGGAGCAGCAGCCCTCGTTTGGCGTGCTGGCCGGCTGCGCGCAGACGGTCCACGTGGCGCGAGAAGTCGATCGTGTGCCGCTCGACGCGCTCCAGCACTCCGGCCGGAAGGATGATGTCCGCGCGTGCGATATCCGGCAGCGAGTGGACGCGGATCTCGATCGGCTGATGGCTGGCCTCCTGGGCCAGCGAGACGACACGGCCGCGGTAGACGTTCCTGTCGCGGACTCCGCGTCGCAGCTCGGCGAGGAACGCCTCGGCCTGCTCGCGCTCGGGAGCCATCACCTCGACGCGCAGCTGGCCGCGGTTGATGCCCGAGTCGCCGCTGCTGACGAGGACTGCAAGGCGGTCACTCCCGTTCTCGACGAGCGCGAGGCCCGACCTGACGCACGTGACGGTCTCTTCGTCTCCGAGAGCGATGTCGACGTACTCGACCGGCCCTGAGGTCGCCGAGCTGTCGCCCATCAACCCCGGCCGAGTCGTCGAAGACACGAGCTCGGAGAACGCCACGCCGTTGAAGCGCTTGTAGGCGGAGGCCACGCCGATGAGCTCGGCCGTGCGGCCCTCACTCTCGAGATACCCGTCCAGCGATCTCTGAACGTTCGGGTGCTCGCGGAGCGGGAAATCCTGCGAGACGACGGGGAATGCGCTGGGCGCCCCTCCGAAATGCTCGGTCAGTCTCTTGACGAAGAACGGCGGCTCGACCGGAGCCTGCGCGACCGCCTGCTCCAGGAACCCCTTGAACGCAACCCCGAACTCGCCGGCCGAGATCTGACCGGCACCGTCATCAGGCTCCACGACACCTCCCCCTCTCCGGTGGCCGGCACTCCCGCCGCCATTCTAGGGATCCTTCGGAGGCGTCACGATCTGCGACGCAGTCCAGTCGACCAGGCCGCCCGCGGCGCCTACCTGGAGCACGAGCGGCGGAGCCGGAGCCACCTCGAAGACCTGATCTCCGACCTCGACCGCTCCGGCCGAGTCGATGGCGATACGAGAGCCATCGCGAGCGGCGGTGACCGCGTCCGGGCATGCAACGATCGCCAGGCCGAGGTTGACGCAATTGCGGTAAAAGATCCGCGCGAAGCTCCGGCCTACGACGCCGCGGATCCCGCTCCCCTTCATCGCGAGCGGGACGTGCTCGCGGGACGACCCGATGCCGAAGTTCGAGCCGACGACGAGGATCGTCCCGTCGACGATCCGCGCCCGCAGCCTCGGGTCGAAGCCCTCGAACAGATACTGCGCCATCTGCTCCGGGTCCTCGACATTCAAGTACGCGCCGGGGTACATCACGTCGGTGTCGATGTTGTCGCCGGGGACGACCAGCGCAATACCTTCGACCTTCACCCGATCACCTCAGGATGGACAAGCTCGCCGGCGACGGCGGCTGCGGCGGCGACCCAGGCGTTCGCGAGGTACACGCCGGCGTCGGGCGATCCCATGCGGCCGCGGAAGTTCCGGTTGGTGGTGGTGACAGCGTTCTCCCCGGCGGCGAGCGCGCCGTTCGAGCCGCCGAAGCAGGCGCCACACGTGGGCGTCGAGACGATCGCCCCCGCCTCGACGAAGAGGTCGAGCAGGCCCTCCTTCGCCGCCTCGCGCCAGATGGCCTGAGTCGCCGGCACGATGATCGCCCGGGTACGCGGGTGGACGGTGCGCCCACCGAGGATCGACGCCGCTTGCCGCAGGTCGGTCATCGTCCCGTTCGCACAATTGCCGATGTAGACCTGGTCGACCGGGACACCGGCGGCTTCCGACACAGTGGTCACGTTGCCCGGCAGGTGCGGGAGCGCCACGAGCGGTTCGAGCGCCGACAGGTCGATCGCGAGACGCTCACGGAACGACGCGTCCATGTCGGAGCGCTCAGCGGTCCACGCCTGGCGCGCGCGGCCGTCGAGATACGCCTCGACCGCCTCGTCCGCCTCAAAGATCCCCGTCTCCGAGCCCGCCTCGACCGCCATGTTCGCGACCGCGAGCCGCTCGTCCACCGAGAGCGCCTCTGCGCCCGGCCCGACGAACTCGAGCACCGCGTTCGTCCCGCCGCCGACGCCGATCTGCCCGATCACGGCGAGGATCACGTCTTTCCCCGTGACGAAGCTGCCCGGGCGGCCGGTGAGCTCGATCTGGATCGTCTCCGGCACCGCCTGCCAGAACGACCCCAGGGCCAGGCACGACGCGATGTCCGTGGAGCCGAGCCCTGTCCCGAACGCGCCAAGAGCACCGTAGGTGCACGTGTGCGAGTCGCCGCCCGCGATGACTGCGCCCGGCACGATCCAGCCGTCCTCGCACAGCACCGCGTGCTCGATCCCGCCGCGGCCCTGGCCGTAGTAGGTCACGCCCTGCTCATCCGACCACCGCTTCAGGCGGGCCTGCAGCTCAGCCGATCTCGCGTCCTTCGCCGGCATGAAGTGGTCGGCGACCATCACCACCTTCGAGGGGTCGAACACCCGCTCGGCACCCATCTTCTCCATCGCGCGAAAAGCAACCGGGCCCGAGACGTCGTTCGCCATCACGACGTCGCAGCGGACGGTGACGACGTCGCCGGGCCGGAGGTCTTCCTCGTCGACGTGGGCCAGCAGGATCTTCTCAACCAGCGTGTGCGGCAACGAGCCCTTCCAGCGCCTCGAGGCACTCGTCGAGCGACACGACGTCTCCGTA
>CAVXKB010000003.1:0-92075 GCA_963762215.1 uncultured Actinomycetota bacterium | reverse complement strand
CCGCGATCACCCACTGCCCGTGGCTCCAACTCGAGACCGCAATCACCGCAAAAGCAGCGGTCAACACGCTGAAAAGCGTCGGCATCGCATACCGGCCCACCGCCAGATCATGCCCGAGATCCGGGCCGATACAATCGCGTTGCAACCGAGGGGCGTAGCTCAATTGGTAGAGCACCGGTCTCCAAAACCGGGGGTTGCAGGTTCAAGTCCTGTCGCCCCTGCTCGGCTCATCTCTGGAAAGCGGCGGCCTCTGTCTTCGGTAGACGAGCCGCCGTTTTCGTATCCGGACGGATCGCTTAGAAGCCGCCGGCGCGTAGGCGCTTCAACTCTTCGCCGAGCCTCACCTGCTCGTCGTTCCACTGCTTCCCTTCAGCCAGGGCATTCGCGGCGGCGGTGGGATCACCGGCTGCCTTCGCAGCCTGGTACTCGTTCATCTTCTCCTTCGCCTTGGCGAGGGCGGCATCCCACGCGGCCGAGACCGAGTCCGCATCAGCGGGTGCGTCGGCAGATGCAGGCGGTGCCGAAGCCAACGCCGCGAAGGCAGCGCGGTCCGCGTTCGCGACGACCTTCTTCTCGCTCTTGAGCGCATCGCGGTCGAACTTCACTTCCTTGTTCTTCGAGTGCAACTTGACGCGCGCGACATCGCCGACGTTGGGCCTGCGTTCCGAATCGGCCTGGAATATCTCCGTGAACGTGGCGCGGAAAACGTCTGACCCGTCGTCGGGCTTGACATCCGCGATGTAATCGAATGCCTCGTGATAGAGGCTGGTCCCCTCGTGGAGGTGGTACGTCCCGTCGTGATCCTGACGATCGACGATCGTCGCCACGCCGTTATCCCACCCCCGCCCGAGCATCGCGCGATCCTACCGGCTCCAGTCAGCCCACCTCCTCTTGCCTCATGCGCGTATGGCCATACGGAAAGCGATGGCCAGGCAGCACACGCTGGTAGCTCAGGTCGCGGCGCACGGCGCAATCCTACGGCGTCACTGGCTTGCGATATCAGCCGGCCGATTCGACCCAGGCCTTCGTCAGGGCATAGCCGAGTGCGACACCGACACTGAGCGTGAGGCCGGCCGCGGCGAGTCTCTCCCTGATTCCTGCGATGCGAAACACAGCACACCCCCCGGTGAGTCGTGAATGACGGGACGCGCCCCAGTCCCCGCTCGAAATTGTAGACAGGGATGCTTGACGGATCAACCTAGCTGGAGAGCTTGCCCAGGTGGGCTATGCCCGAGTTGGCGAGCTTCTGAGCGCCGCCGGGGTTGCCCGAGTGCGCGTAGATCGAATAGGTGAAGCCGGCGACGAGGACGTTCCCGTCGGCGACGACCGCGTAGGTGACTCCCTCGGTCGTCGTGTTGTTGAGCGCGTCGGTCGTCGTCGCGGTGCCGCGGTAGAGGGCGCTCGAGGGATGGCCGGGCACCTTGCCCGAGATCTTCAGCGCGAGCCCGGGGCTCGTCGGGACGGCCGCGGCCAGGCCCGCGGCTGCCCCCGCCGGGGTCTTGAAGACCACGAACAGGACACCGTCCTTCGGATCGGGCCCGTCCACGTTGACCTCCACCGCGCCGACGGCGCCGTTCGGGGGCGCAGCGGCTGCGACCTTCGCCGACGAGAACGCGGCCGGTAGGGCCGTGTCGGGATAGGCGCTCGCGAGCAGAGACTTGTACGGGTCGAACCGCGCGCCCGTCGCGCCCGCGACCGCGACCAGCAGGCCGGCGGTTGCGAGGGCGGCCAGAGCGAGGGCGGCCTGCCTCATTGCGAGGAGTATGTCGCGTCTCGACCGGCGATGTCTAGCTGCCGCCGCGATCGGCGTACACTGGAACAGCGATGGTTCCGTCGCGGATCCCGCTTCTCGCCTTGACCGTGGTCGCGCTCGCGGTCGCCGCCCCCGCCGGGGCCCTCACGGGTTACGGCGTCGCCGGGCAGCTCCACGGCGTCACGCTCCCGGCTCTCACCGCTACCAAGGCCGAGCGAACGCACACCTGCCAGGCGCAGTCGGGGCACCAGGCAACCGGAAAGAAACAGACGCTCGTCGGGACGGCGAAGAAGCCCGCCGTCGTCGCATGTGAGCAGCCTCCGCGGTCGACGGTGCTGACCCAGGGCCTCAAGCAGGCGGCGAGCCGCCGCCCTCGCCACCCTCGGGTAGCTCTAGCCCCCTGCGACCGGGTTCGCGAGCCAGTTGACCGTGAACCCGGTGCCGTCCGGCGTGAGCGCCGAGACAGCCGCGCCGGCGCCGCCCGCCCGCGAGGCCTGCTCGACCGGCCCGCCGAACGCCCGGTAGGAGCGCGGAACGAGCCGCAGCGACTTCACGAGCCAGTTCCCGCTCGAAAGCGTCGCGCCGATCTTGTTGCCGGTGGCATACGTGTGCGTGAAGGCGAGCGGCGCGAACTTCGTCAGCGGCATCTGCCGGCAGTAGCCGCCTGCGCTGCACTGGACAGGCGCCTCGACGATCCACTCGGCCGAATGGAGGTCGGGCGACGCAACATCGATGTGCCGGGTGAAGCGCGTGTGACGCGTGCGATCCGTCACCTGAAGGAGCAGACCGGTGCTGTCGGCGAGGATGCTCGAGACGATCGTGTCGCCCGGATCGATCCTGAGGCCGAGGACGCTGACGGGACCAGCCGGGTAGAGCTCGTACCAGACGCGGTAGCTCGGGTTCCCCTTCGCGTCGCAGTCGATCTCGGTGCCCACCTGCTCGAGCTGCTTGGAGGCGACGCTGTAGCCGCCGAGCCCGACCCAGATCGCCAGCGACGAGGACGTCTTCGTCCGGCAGGCCGCCTTCGGCAGCACCCAGCGGCCCGTGACATCGGTGAAGGTCGTCGCGCTGCTCGCGGTGTCCTCCGTCGAGCCCTGGCCAACCGCGACGTACCCGGCCCAGTTCGCGCTGACATCCTGGCTCGCCGCGCGAGCACCGGCGCCGCCTGCGAGAAGAGCCGCCGCAGCCAGCATCCCGGCCGCGCAATACAGCATCCTCGTCCGGCTCCGGATCGTCACAGCCCCCTTTCCAGCCCCCGGAGCGACTGTACCACCCGTTTTTCCTCTTTACAGATCCAAACGAAGCTCTAAGAAGTTCCTAAGCTCACTCGGGCGGGCCCTAGCGGGCTTGCCGCTATCGCCGCTACTGTAGGAGGCATGGCGTCCGTTCCCGCCCCCGCCCCGGGGCCGAGCCAGGTTCTCGTCGAGTCGCATGCGGTCCTTTCGAAGGAGCTGCGCCGGCTGACCCGCGCCGCGACGTTCGTCGCGCTGATGACGGCGCCGTTCGCCTTCTACTACTTCCACCACCACGACGGCTGGAGCGTCGGCAGATCGCTCTTCGTCACGTTCCTCGCGATCGTCGCGTTCCGCGGCCTCACCGACGTCCTCGTGCGCCGCGTCATTCCCGTGGCCGAGCCTCTTCGGCACGGACGACGCGCGCTTGCGCGAGGAAGACATCACGAACCGGCGTCGTGCCTGGACGTGGCGCTTCTTCCTCAAGCTGTCGCTCCTCGTCGGCGGGGCGATCACCTTCGTCTACGTGATTCAGGTCTTCACGTCCCCCGCCGGGTCGAACATCACCTGGCTCGGGACATCGACGGCGCTGTTCACACGCCTCGACAAGATGATCCACAACCCGACGGCGCTCGTCTACGTCTTCCAGATCTTCTTCCTCTTCATGGCGAACTTCCTGATCTTCATGGGCCCGCTGCTGCTGATGGGTATCTCGCAGATCCGCGGCTACGAGCCGGGCGACGCCGAGTGGGGCGTCAAGCTCGACCACGTCCGCGGCCAGGCCGAGGCGAAGGAAGAGATCCGGCGCGTCGTCACCCTCTGGCAGTCGGGCGAGGTGTTCGAGGGCTCCGGCGGTAAGCGCGAGCGCGGACTGCTCTTCCTCGGCGCGCCGGGAACCGGCAAGACGATGATGGCGAAGGCGATCGCGACCGGCTTCAACTCGCCGTTCGTCTCGATCCCCGGCTCCGGCTTCGCGCAGACGTTCATCGGGATCGACGCGGTGATCGTCCGCTTCCTCGCCCGCAAGGCCAAGAAGCTCGCCCGCAAGTGGGGCGGCCAGTGCATCGTCTTCATCGACGAGATCGACGCAGTCGGCATGCGGCGGCAGTCGCTCGGCGGCGCAACGGGCGCCGGTGGCGGCACATACGGCAACCCGCTGGACGACTGGACCCGTCCCTTCTACGGCCCGATGGGCTCGCTGAACCCGAGCGGCGACATGATCGTGGAATCGGCTGCGTGGCGCGACTACGTCTTCGCCCAGCGCGCTCCCGAGAGCCGCTCGCCGTACCCGCCGTTCGTCCAGAGGATCGGCAACATCGTCAACCAGGGCATCTTCCCCGGCATGGGCGGAATGGGCGGCGGGCTCGCGCTCAACCAGCTTCTCGTCGTCATGGACGGCATCGACAACCCGCCGTTCTTCAAGCGGGTGATCACGAACAAGACGAACGCGTTCCTCGACGCGATCTACTTCGTGCCTCGGCGGGTCGGGAAGACCTGGGGGCGGATCCTCTCCCTGCTGGTCGTCGTCGCAGGAGCAGTCGCACTGGTCAACGGCATCGCGGCTGTCTCGGGCTTCAACGCGATCGCCTCGCCGTCGTGGATCGTCTGGCGGATGATGATCGTCCTCTTCGAGATCCTCATCATCTACGCGGGGATCGAGGCGTTCCGGAACACGTCGAAGACAGGGACGATGTCTCTCCGGTTCCCGCGCGCCAAGCCGAGCGGGGGGCAGATCTACTTCATCGGCGCGACAAACGTCCCGGTCCAGAACCTCGACCCCGCACTGACACGGCCGGGGCGCATGGGCCGCCACATCACCTTCAGGACGCCGACGAAGGAAGACCGCAAGGACGTCTTCGACCTGTACCTCGCGAAGGTCGCGCACGATCCCGACCTCGACACGCCGGAGCGGCGCGACGAGATGGCGCGGATCACGAGCGGCTACTCCCCGGCGATGATCGATCAGATCTGCTCGATGGCCCTGACGAACGCCCACCACGAGGGCTCGCCCGTCTTCAACTGGCGGCATCTCGTGGACGCGATGACCGTGATCGAGTCGGGCACCGCAGTCAACGTTCACTACAACGACACGGACGCGCGCGCCGTCGCGATTCACGAGGCCGGTCACGCCGCCGCGGCGCACGTCTATGTGCCCGAGGTCGAGTCGAGCCGCCTCTCGATCAAGATGCGCGGCCAAAGCCTCGGGCACCACCAGTCGTTCGAGAAGGAAGAGCGATTCGGTGCGTTCCAGAGCAGGATGTTCGGCGAGCTGGTCCACGCCGTCGGGGCCATGGCCGCCGAGCTCGTGTTCTACGGCGAGAACTCGGTCGGTGTCGGTGGCGATCTGATGACGACGACCTGGACGGCGACCGGCATGGTCGGCGCTGCCGGCATGTCTCCCCTTCCCCTCGAGCTCAACGGCAAGACATTCGCCGACGAGACCGAGGAGCAGACCCGCGAGCGGGTGCTGAAGCGGTTGGAGGATATCGGCAGCCGCCTGATGAACAAGACCTCGGACGGCTGGCAGTCGCTCTCCGATCCCCGGAAGCGCGCCTACGCCGCCCAGTTCATCGGCGAGGCCTTCGTGACTGCTTACAACCTCATCCTCGAGAACAAGGACAAGGTCGAGAAGATCGCCGACACGATCCTCGAGGAGCAGGAGATCTACGGCGACGATCTCGTGCGGCTGCTCAACGAGCAGGACTTCCAGCGGCCGCAGATCGACTGGACCGACGAGTCGGTCTGGCCGAAGTTCATGAACTGGACGAGAGAGCGCGAAGACCGCGACCGCAAGGGCGGCGACGACAAGACCGCCGCGGCTCCTCTGCAATGAGCGAGGAAGCAACACCTTCGCGGAAGGTCGACTCTCCGGTCCCCGAGCCCGTCGGTAGGCCGGCAGGCCGCTACACGGCCCGGTTCGCGGTGATCTATGCGGGCCTCGGCGTCGTTCTCGTCGCCGCGCTCGTCGGGCTCGGCGTCCTCGCGACCGGATCGGGCGGGCACGGCGTGTCCGCCGCCGGCTGGTCGACGTGGAAGCCGGCCAACGGCACGACCGCGAAGATGGCCAAGGAGATCGCGGATCACGTCGCCGGCGAGTACCACCTGAACAAGAAGGGCACTCAGCTCGTCGCAGTGGTCTCCGGGCCGCCTCAGGTCACGAACGGGACGCGCAAGGTGACGATCTCGAACCTGGCGGTCAAGCAGGCGGCGACGACCGACAAGGGCATCCAGATCATCCCGTCCGGGAGCATGTGGACCGACCAGCTCTGCGGCCTGACCCCGAGCTGCTCGATCGCATCCGGCCAGGCCACCGAGCTCCGCGGCCGGCTCGTCCGCCGCGAGGCGCTCGAGGTCGCGCTCTACACCTTCAAGTTCGTGCCGGCGATCAAGTCGATCGTCGCCTTCATGCCGCCGCCGGCCGGCTCGACCGCTTCGACGCTCCTGTACCTGCAGAAGGAGAACTTCGCGAAGCAGCTCGCCGAGCCGCTCTCGAAGACGCTGCCGCTCGTCAAGCCGCCGCTGCCGACCGCGCCTGACAATGCCGAGGCGCCGACGATCGACAAGCTGACGCTCCCGGCGGTCTACAAGTACTCGCTGCAGCAGCTTCAGGACACGAGCGCGCTGCTCGTCCTGAACCCGTTCCAGACGTAACCGCGGCTCAGCTGTAGCGCTCGACGAACGCGATCGTGCGAGCCCACGCGTCGTCCGACGCAGCCGCGTACTCCTCGAACTTACGGTCGAAGAAGCTGTGCGGCGCACCCGGATAGGTGATGACCTCGTGCTCGACCCCCGCGGCGGTGAGAGCCGCGTCGAACGCCGAGTTGTGCTCGGCCGTGATGTTCTGGTCGTCGCCCGCCTGCAGCGCCAGGATCGGCGCGGCGATCTCGGCTGCGCGCTGCGTCGGGCCCGGTAGCCCATTCCGCTCGGCCGGCATCCCGTAGAACCCGACCGCGCCCGCGATCCCGTGCCCACCCGCCGCCGAGAGCCACGAGTTGCGGCCACCGAAGCAGAACCCGACGGTGAAGACCGACTCCGCTCCCGCGTCGCGGAGGTAACCGACCGCGGCCCCGACGTCGGCCTGGATTCCCTCCGGGGTCGTCAGAGCGACCTGCTCCATGTACGCGAAGTCATCGTCGCGCTTCGACACCCCCGCCGTGCGGCCGAAGTAGTCGAACGCGACCGCAGGGAAGCCGCGCTCGGCGAAGCGCAGCGCGAGCTCCTCATAGAAGCTGTAGAGCCCGCGAACATCCGGCAGGATGACGATCCCCCGTCCTGACGGCTCATCGGGCAACGCGGCAAAAGCCGCGAAACGGTTCCCGTCCTCGGATTCGAGGATCAGGTCTTCGTGGGCAACCGCGGCGCCGGCGATCACGGGGATCGGCGGCGTGGAATCGAGGTCGAAGCACATGCGCTGGACTCTAGAGCACAACCGTCTCGGGAAAGCCCAGATCCTCGCCGAAGCGCTCGAGCCGATACGGCCCGAGATCGATCCGAGCCTCGCCGTCGAGGATCTCCTCGGCGATCGCCTGCGCGACCGCAGGAGACTGCATGAAGCCGTGGCCCGAGAACCCGCAGGCGGCATAGACGCCGTCGGCGACGCGACCGAGGATCGGGTGAGCGTCGGGGGTCATGTCGTAGAGCCCTGCCCACGCCTGATCGATCCGGCAGCCGGCGGCAGGCGGGTAGCGGTGCGCGAGCCGGGCCAGACGGTCGGAGAAGACGGACTCATCGACGGTCGTCTCGAAGCCCCAGCGCGCCTCGGCGTCGCCCATCGCGAGCACGAGCCGGTCGTCGCGGCGGCGGAAATGGAAGCCGGTCTCGGCCTCGACGATCATCGGCAGCGCCGCCGGAGCCGAGGCAAGCAGCTCGGTCGCGAGCAGCTGCCGCACCAGCGGCCGGATCGGCAGCTCGACGCCGACCCTGGCGGCCAGCTCGTTCGACCAGGGCCCGCAGGCGATCACGAGGGTGTCTGCAGAGTCGAGCAGGCTCTCGGCGAGCGTGTGCTCCCGCACCTCGACACCGAGCTCACGGGCGCGCCGAACGAGCTCCGCGGTCACCGCAGGCGGATCGGCGACGCCGTCCTGGGCGCAGAACACCGCTCCCAGGACGTCGGCTGTCTCGAGACCGGCGACGAACGACGCATCGACGCTCTCGACCGGGACGCCGAGCGAGGCCTGCAGGTCTCGCCGCGTCTCGAGATCGGCCAGCCCCTGCTCCGTGGTCGCGAGGAACAGGTAGCCGACCTGGAAGAAGAACGGCGGCCCGAGCTCGGCGAAGAACGCGATGCTCTCCTGTGCGAGCCGCACCTCGGCCGCGGTCGAGAACTGCTGGCGGACGCCGCCCATCGCTCGCGCTGTCGAGCCCGAGCAGACCTCGCCGCGGTCGCAGAGAACGACGTCACCGGCGCCGTGGAGCGCCAGCCGGTAGGCGATACCGGCGCCCATGGCCCCGCCGCCTGCAACCAGGATCACGGCAGCGAGAGCTCCTCGAGCTCGGCGGCGCTCAGTGATCGAAGCGGCGCGCGGACGTCGGGCCGGATCGGCAACCCACGACGCGCGGCAACGACCTTGGCGGCAGCCTGGAAGGGGAAGCGGTCGAGCTCGCTCCGTAGCCGTTCGGCCTCATCCGAGAGCTCCTGTGTCCGGTCTCGCACGAGCGCCGCCACGACTTCGGGATACACCGACGCCAGACCCGACACGGCCCCGGCCGCGCCGCCGTCCAGCCCGCGCGCCACCAGGGATTCCGCTCCGATGAAGATGTCGAGCCCCGTCGAGAATGTACGGCTCGACCTTATCCCACGGCTTGTCGGAGACCTTGAGCCCGCGCAGGTTCGGCGCGCGCTGCTGCAACCGCTCGACGACCGCGACGGGAACCGCGTACCCGCTCCGTGCCGCGAACTCGTAGACGTAGAAGGCAAGCGGGGCGCAAGCGGCTGCCGCTGCCGCGAAGTGCTCCTCGAGCGCCGCCTCGTCGAGCGGAAAGAACGGCGGCCCGATCACGGCCACCGCGTCGGCGCCCGCCTCGGCGGCGTGAGCCGCGAGGGCGGCGGTCTCCGCGGTTGTCTGCGCACCGCAATGAGCGGCGACCGCAAGCTTCCCGCGAGCGGCGTCGACGAACAGCTCCAGCAGCCGCATCCGTTCGGGGGCGGTCAGCAGGATCCCTTCACCGGTCGTTCCGCAGACCAGGGTCCCATCCACCCCACCTTCGGCGAGGAACGCCACGTACGGCTCGACAGCTCCCTCGTCGAGCGCCGCCCCGCCATCCCGAAGCGGCGTCAATGCAGCCGCGAACGCACCCCGGATCACTCGCTGAGCATACGGACTGCAGCCTCGGGCTCGCGTTCCTTGAAGAGCAGAATGGGAGCAAGCAATCCCGCGGTCAGAACCAGGCTGTCGATCGTCCGGTCGGACGAGTTGTAGAGGTTGCCGGACAGGGTGTGGATCGAGATCCAGTAGATCGCCGTCAGCCCCGCGAACGAGAGCACGAGCCAGCCGGCCGCGAAGCCCGTGAGACGAAACCGCCCAAGGATGGCCGCGCCGACAAGCGCCACGAGCGCCAGCACCACCAGATAGCTCCAGCTTCCCAGCATCCAGATCTGCCGGAGCAGCTCGTGCGCGCTCGGCCCGACACGATTGGCATGGTCGGCGAGGTACCGAGGGTCGAAGAGATTCGAGATCGAGTAGTCGGAGGTCTTCACCTGCTCGACCTCGATCCAGATCCGCCACGGAAGGTCGGCGAGGAAGACAGCGCCCGCGGCGAGCAGGAGTGGCCGGTGCTGGCCGCCGCGCGCGACAGCCAGTCCGGCCAGGATTGCCGTCAGCGCGAACATCTCGCCCTCGTTCTTCGTGAGCGCACCGGCGGCGAGGAAGAGCGCCGCTGCGGGAAGCATCCCCTCGGCGCCGGTGCGCAACCAGCTCGCGAGGGCAGCGACCCCCAGCGCGACGAACATCGCCAGTGGGATGTCGGCGTAGTTCGTCTGCAGTTGGTTCACGAAGGTCGGTGTCGCGACCAGCGCCAGGAGCGTTGCGGCGAGCAGGATCGGCCTCGTCGTGCCCCGGAAAAGCGTCCAGGCCCCGCCCACGAACCCGACAGCCAGGCCGAACAGCTGCAGGTGGACAAGGGTGCCGTCGAACGCGCCCATGAATCGGAAGTCGATCGCCTCCAGACCAGGCAGGAGCAGCGGATGTTGGAGCGCCGGGTAGATCGGGTCGGTGAACACCGGTGCGGCGGGATGGCCGAACTCGTAGAGCGCCCTCGCCCGGGCCGCCCAGATCTCCCAGCCGTCCCGCTCGGCGAGCGGCTTGACCGCGAGCAGCCTCACCATCGGCACCGCGACGAAGAGCGTCGCCGCAAGCACCGCGAGCGCGAGAAGCCCCGAGATCGACAGCCTGCGCGGCCGGCCTCCGCCGGGGACGCTGCGCAGGCCGAGGAACAGCGAGACCGCCGCCAGCACGGGCAGCAGTACACGTCCCACCGACACATAGGCGACGGCGAGGTCGGCGCCGAGGATCCCGGTTGCCGCCAGTCCGACGGCGTAACCGAGCGGCGCGCGAGTGAGAAGCTCACGCCGCGTCCGCGCCAGACGGAGAAACGGCAGGAGCCCACAACCGAGGACGAGCATCAGCACGTTCGCCAGCAGGAGCTCGAGGACCCGCATCGTCACGGCGCTTTGATCCTCGAGACGAAGAGCGTCTGGAGGCCCGCGCGCACTTGCGTGAGGAACTTGACGCGCAGGAGGCTCGGGTCGGCGAAGTACGAGACGACAACCGTCGCGTCGTCGAGGTTCTCGGTCTGTACGGCCGGCAGGAAGTAGAACCGGCCGAGCACCGCGACTGCCTGCGGCAGGTCGAGCTCGCTGGTGAACCCGCTCGGCATCACCTGGAAGTAGACGCGGTCGCCCTTCACCAGGTACGAGTCGAAGAAGTCGAAGATGTCGCCCGACATCGTGAACGTGGTGACCGGCATCTGGCGCCGGGCCGCAGTCGAGAGCGCTGCGTCATCCTGCCGCTCGGCCCCCATCACGCGGCGCACGTGGCCGATCGAATGCCAGGCCGAGGCCAGCGCGATGATGGTGGCAGCAGCAGCAAAACCGGTCGAGAGCGTCGACCGCCTCAGGAGGGTTCCGCGAGTCATCGCAGAAGCCTCCGGCTCACGTTATTCGGGGATGAGCTTCTGAAGCTCCATCGCGGTGTTTAGGTCGCCGCTGATCTTGAGCTTCCCGGTCATGTAGGCGATCATCGGGTTCTGCTGCCGCGCGAGCAGGCGGTCGAAGGTCTCGCCGGAGAGCGAGAACGCGACATCTCCGGTGCCCTCCGGGTTCTCGGTCACCGTGACCTTCTGGTCCCGGACCTCGACGAGCCAGCGCCCTTCGCCGGCGATGTCGAACAGGTAGCTCGAGTCGACGCCTGCGAGCCGGTCCGGCTCGGCCTTCTCGGGCAGCTCCGCGAAGAAGTCCCGCGCCGCCATCAGCTGAGCCGCTCCACCGGAAAGCCGTTCTCCTCGAGCGCCGTGATCAGGCGGAGGCAATGCTCCTCGTTCCGCATCACGACGGTGAGATCGAGGCCGACGTCGCCGACTGCGAGCTGCACGCCCTCCCGGCGATGCTCGATCTGGACGATGTTGGCGCTCTCGCCCGCAACGAGCTCGCAGACCCTGATCAGCTCCCCGGGGCGGTCGCGGAGCCGGGTGCGCATCGCGAGGTAGCGCCCCTCGACGGTCATGCCGTGACGGAGCACCGACATGAGCGTCGTCGGGTCGATGTTGCCGCCGGAGATCACGGGGCAGACCGACCCGGTGCCGGCGACCTTCCCGGCGAGAACTGCGGCCACGCCCACGGCGCCGGCGCCCTCGACGAGCAGCTTGGAGCGCTCGAGGAGGAGCGTGATCGCGTCGCTGATCTCGTCGTCGTTCACGACCACCACCTCGTCGAGGAGCCGGCCGAGAATCTCCATGGTCAGCTCGCCCGGGTACTTGACGGCGATCCCGTCGGCGATCGTGTGCAGGTCGCGGCGGACCTCGACGCCGACGAGGCGGATGCTCGGCCGGAGCGCACGCAGAGCGATCGCGACTCCCGAGGCGAGCCCGCCGCCGCCGATCGGGATCAGCACCGTCTCGACGTCGGGCACCTGCTCGGCGAGCTCGAGCCCGATCGTCCCCTGTCCCGCGATCACTTGCTCGTCCTCGAAGGCGTGGATGAAGGTGGCGCCCGTCTGCTCGACGCGCTGGAGGGCCTCGGAGAGCGCGTCGTCGAAGCCCTCTCCGGTCAGGACGGCCTCGCCGCCGTAGGTCAGGGTCGGGTCGACCTTCGCCATCGGCGCAAAGGCCGGCATGTAGATCGTCGCGTGGATGCCGAGCTCGCGCGCCGCCCAGGCGACCGCCTGACCGTGGTTGCCGGCACTCGCCGCGATCACCCCGGCGGCCCGCTCCTCGGGCGAGAGGGTCGCAAGCTTGTTGAACGCGCCGCGAATCTTGAACGAGCCCGTGCGCTGGAGGTTCTCCGCCTTGAGCACGCACGCCCGGCCGGACTCGCGCTGGATCGACTCGGAGGTGTAAACGGGAGTCACGCGCGCGTGTCCCCCGACCCGCTCGCGAGCGGCCTCGATGTCAGCGATCGTCGGAGTCGTCATCGTCGTCAATTCGGAACACCTTTCGCAGGATCTCGTGCACCGCCGTCAGCGGATCGAGCTTCCGCCGGCGCACGTCCTCGAGCAACCGTACGAGCTCGGGGTCATTGGCTACTGCATTCTCCAGATGCCGGCGTGCTCGTGCCGAGGAGACCGCAAATACCTCGGCGGCGAGGTTGTCCGCCCGCCGCTCCTCGAGCTCGCCGGCCGCCTCGAGCCCGGCCTTGTGCGCCTCGATCGCAGCCCACAGCTCCTCGATCCCCTCGCCCCGCAGCGCCTCCGTCTTGACGATCGGCGGAACCTCGCCGGAGCCGAGCGCGAGCATCTGGCGAACGTCCGCGACGAGCATCGAGGTCTGAGGATGGTCGAGCTTGTTGATCGCGATCGCGTCGGGAATCTCCATGATCCCCGCCTTCAGCGCCTGTACCGCGTCACCCGTGCCGGGCATCAGGGCAAGCACGACCGTGTCGACGATCGACAGCACCCCGATCTCGTTCTGGCCCGTTCCCACGGTCTCGACGAAGATCACGTCCTTGCCGGCGGCATCGAGGATCAGCACTGCCTGCAGCGTCGTCTCCGAGAGCCCTCCGGCGTGGCCGCGCGTCCCCATCGAGCGGATGAAGACCTCGGGGTCGAGGAAATGGTCGGCGAGACGGATCCGGTCGCCGAGGAGCGCGCCCTTCGTGAAGGTGCTCGTCGGGTCGACCGAGATCACGCCGGCGGTGAGGCCGCGCGAGCGGATCAGGGTGACGAGCGCCGAGATGAGCGTGGACTTGCCGACGCCGGGCGGGCCGGTGATCCCGATCGTGTGCGCGTGGCCGGTGTCGGGAAAGAGCATCCCGACCAGCTCACGGGCCACGGGATCTCCGTCTTCGACGAGCGAGATCGCCCGGGCGAGCGCGCGCGTCTCACCCGCCCGAACGGCCACCGCGAGGTCGGCCGCCGTAGACAACGGCTCCGTCACGCGCTCGCCTGCTGGGCGGGGCTGAGATCGAGCTCGATGCCACGGGTGTAGCGCAGTGCCACCGCCGCCGCGACGACCACGGTGGCGCTCGCGACCGCGTAGGCCCAGCGCGCCCCGTACGCGTTCACCAGCGGCCCTGCGGCGATGAACGCCAGCCCGAGAAAGGCGTAGTTCACGCTCATCAGGACGGTGAACGCACGGCCGCGCACGCGATCGGGAGCCCCGCGCTGCACGAGCGTGATGTTCGCGACGACTGCGCCGCCGTTCCCGAAGCCGAACAACGCCATCGCGGCGATCCCGACCCACACGTTCGGCGCCACCGCGGCACAGCCGGTCCCGACAGCCATGATCGCGATGAAGCGGACGTACGACGCCCCGACATCCCGCTCGATCAAGGGCACGGCCGTCAAGCCGCCGACGATCAACCCGATTCCGGAGCCCGCCCAGAGCAGCCCGAAGCCGATGTCGCCGGAATGGAAGGCCTGCTTGGCGAGGAACACCTCGGCGGTGTTGACGATCCCGCTCGCGCACATCGCGATCGACCAGACGACGAGCACGCACATCAGGGCGCGCGAATGGCGGACAACGGCAAACCCCTCCGAGAGGTCCTGCCACTGGCCGCGGCCGATCGAGCGCTCGCTCTGGAGCAGGCGTCCAGGGATGAACAAGACGAGGAGCGCCGAGAATGCGAAGGTCGCCGCATTGACCACATAGACCAGATGCGGGCCGGAGGCCGCCACGAGCAGGGCGCCGAGTACGGGCCCGAGCGCCGTCGCCGTCCAGTCGACGAGCTGGAGCAGGGCATTCGAAGCGCTGAGCTCGCTCGCCGGCACGAGGTTCGGTACCCCGGCGAGGACGGCGGGGCGGAAGAACGCGTTGCCGATTCCCGCCACGACAGCCAGCAGGACGATCGCGCTGGGCGTGTCCGCGAACGGGAGCGCTGCGAACACGGCGAGCCGGCAGAGGTCGGAGGCGATCATCAGCCGCTTGCGGGAGAGCCGGTCGACGAGCGGCCCGAGCAGGAGGCCGATGAAGATCGCCGGCACGATGTTCGCGAACATCAGCTCCCCGACCCACCAGCCCGAGTGCGTGCGGTCGTACATGTCGAGCCCGAGGGCGATGATCGCAAGCCAATTTCCGATGCCCGAGGCGGCGGTTGCGAGGAACAGCAGCCGAAAGCGGCTGTTGTGGAGCGGTACGAAGCGGCTGTGGACGCTCATCGAAGCCACGAACGTCAAACGTTAAAGTAGGGCTCCGCCGGAGCCAGGACGAGCGCGCTCGTCAGTCGACGACGACGACCTCGCAGCCGGCCTCGCGCTTCACCTCGGCCTCGGTGTCGTCGCCGAACATGCGGCCGAAGAGCCCGTGGCTCGTCGCGCCGATCACGATCTTGGCGGCGTCCCGCTCCCTGGCGGTGTCGACGATCAACTTGCCGGGATCACCGAGGCCCCAAACGTACTCGGCGGTCAGGCCGGCGGCCTCGATGTGCTGCCTCGCGCGGTCGATGATCGCCTGTAGCGGAGGGGGAGCCTGCGGGTCCGGGTCGGGCAGTGGAACCGCGGCGCCGGAGACGTCGTAGACCATGCTCGGCATGCCGGGGTCGACGGGCATGTACTCGGCGGCGGCCACGACGAGCGTGCCGCCGGAGTCGCGAACGGCGGCGATCGCCGCGTCGAGAACGCGCTCCGATCCATCCTTGCCCTCGTAGCCGACCACGATCGTGTCTCCCATCGCGATGGGAGCATCGCAGGTCCGGAGGGATCGCCGCGACGGTTGACAGGCTCACGCCCGATTCGCTAGGAAACAGGCATGTGGCAGACGTACACGCCCGACGGCTCCGTCCTCGCGCTGCGCCTGCAGGATGGGCTCTGGATCGCGACGTGTCTCGGGGCACGCGCCGAGGCTGCAACAGCCGAGGAGGCCATTCGCGGGGTGCTGCGCGTCGAGAAGCCTTCGGGCGACGAGGTGCTCGAGGGGTGGATCGCCGCCCATGTCGCCGAGCTCGACGCGGTCGCGCCGGAGAGCTGACTCAGGCAGGCCCGAGGGCGCGATCGAGCGCCGCATCGAGGAGCTCGTGCTCGTCCGGCGCCCCGACCGAGACGCGGATCGCGTTCGGCTCGCCGAACCCCGCCAGCGGCCGGACGATCACGCCCTGGAGGAGCAGGCGCTCGAACACCGGGGCCGCGTCCTCGCCGAGATCGACGTAGAGGAAGTTGCCGACGGCGCCCGCGGCGGGCTCGAGGCCGTGGCGCTCCAGGATGGCGCGGAGATCGATCAGGCCCTGCGAGTTCAGGTCGCGCCGCCGGGCGATCTCGCCGACGTCGTCGACGCTCGCGAGTGCTGCGGCTTGCGCGGTGGTCGTCAGGTCGAACGGCCTGCGCACCTTGGCCATCGCCGCGCAGACGTCGTGCGGCCCGACGGCGTAGCCGACCCGGGCGCCCGCGAGGCCGTAGATCTTCGAGAACGTGCGGAGGACAACGACCCGCCGCCCCTCGAGGAAGTACTCGGCGACCGCATCGGGGTAGCCGTCGTGGTCGATGTACTCGAAATACGCCTGGTCGACGACCGTCAGGACGCCGTCGGGAAGGCGGTCGAAGAAGTCGTCGAGCTCCGCGCGGGTGTTCATCGTCCCGGTCGGGTTGTTCGGGTGGCAGACGTACACGATCTTCGTCCTCGGCCCGACCGCCGCGGCGAGCGCGGCGAGGTCGTAGCGGAGCTCGTGAAGCGGGACCCGCGTGACGGTCGCGCCCTGCTTGGCGGCGTAGATCACATAGCTCGGGAATGACGGCCAGCCGCAGACGACCTCGTCGCCCGGCCCGAGGATCGCCTGGCTCAGCATGTCGATGCAGCCGTCGGCGCCCGAGCCGGCGCAGACCTCCTCGAAGCGGACCCGATGCCGCGCTGCGAGAGCCTCGTGCAGTCGGTAGGTTCCGCCGTCCGGGTAGCGGTTCAGCCCCGGCTCGACCCCGTCCATGGCCGCGAGCGCCGCCGGGAACGGCGGGAACGGCCCCTCGTTCGAGGCGAGCTTCACGACGCGCTCCAGGCCGAGCTCGCGCTGGACGTCCTCGATCGGCCTTCCCGGTTGATACGGGGTGAGTGCCTCGATCTCCGGGCGGATGAGCTCGTGCGCCATGCCTTGAATCTACAGCTGCTTCGCCATCAGGACGACGTCCCGCATGCGGCCGTCGGTGCTCGCGTACTGGCCGCGGCGCAGGCCTTCACGCTCGTAGCCGAGCTTCTCGTAGAGCGCGATCGCCCCGCTGTTGTGCGGAAAGACGTGCAGCTCGAGCTTGGACACGCCCGCCGTGCTCGCCCACTCCTCGGCCGCGAGCATGAGCGCGGTGCCGATCCCGCGGCGGCGGTACGCGGCGGAGACCATCAGCCCGAGGTCGGCGACGTGGGAGCTCGACGGGTGCGGGTCGCGCATCAGCGAGAGCCGGCCTACAAGCTCGCCGTTCGGGAGCTCCGCGACGTAGACGGCGGCGTCGGGATGGCGCTGGAGCGCCCGGATGTACCGGCGCTCGTCGCCCGCGCTGCGCCACCTGGCGTCGGCGAGAAGCCAGCCCTCCTCCTCGCCGGCGACGGCGCTCGCCAGCACGACGGCCTTGCCCGCGTCCCCCGGGACCGCCCGGCGCACCCGGACGCCGAGCCCGCTCATTCGACCAGCACTCCGGCACCACCTCGGCGGGGGTCGCCCGCGGCGGCCGAGGAGCCGTCCGGGAGCACCTCGACGGCTGCGGCACCGCCGAAGAAGAGGTTCCGGCGACGCCAGCGGACGACGTCGTAGCCGAGCTCCGCGAGCCGGTCGAGCTCGGCGGGGTCGTGCCCGCCCTCGCAGTGGACGTGCGGCTCGTCGACGTGGATCCGAGGCGCGCCGATCGCCTCCTCGACGCCGAGGCCGTGCTCGACCACGTTGACCACGATCTGCATGATCGCGCCGCGGAGTCGCGCCGAGCCCGCGCTGCCGACGACGAGGCGCGGGGTGCCGTCGGCGCCGAGCGCGATGGTGGGCGCCATCATGCTCGTCAGCCGCACTCCGGGTCGCGGCGGCCGTCCCCCGACGAGGTCGTACTCGCCGAGCATGTTGTTGAGGTAGAGCCCGGTGCCGGGCACGATCACACCCGACCCCGATCCGGTCGAGGTCGAGACGGCGGCCGCGTTGCCGTCCGCGTCGATCACCGAGACGTGCGTCGTCCCGCCGGGGGCCGCCTTCTCCACCTTGCCGTCCAGGTGAGCCTCGATCCGCCTGTGTGCCGCCCGAAGCGATTCCGGTGCGAGGAGCCGACCCGCGAGCCCTCCGCGATGGAGATCTCGCACGAACCCGGCGCTCCGGGCGCGGCCCTGCTCGCGCATCACGTCGGCAAGCGCAGCGACTGCCTCGGCGCTGCCCGCGGCCGTGTCAGGGAGACGCTCGAGGAGCGCGAGCCCGTACGCGATCAGAACCCCGCCGGACGACGGCGGCGGGTTCGAGAGCACGGTGTGGCGCCGAAAGACGACGTTCAGTGGCCGCCGCCAGACGACGCGGTAGGCGGCAAGATCGTCCATCGTCAGCTCGCCGCCGCCCTCGCGGACCGTCTCGACCATCGCACGAGCCCGCTCTCCACGGTAGAGCGCGGCCGCTCCCGTGCTCGCGATCGCCTCGAACGTGGCGGCCAGGTCTGGCAAGCGCAGGGTGTCACCGGCGACGAGCCGCGCGCCCGCCGGGCTGCTGTAGATCCGTCGGGCCTCGTCGCTGTGCCGGAGGATCGGATCGAGCATCGCGTGCATGTGCGCCTGCGGCCTCGTGAGCTCGATGCCGTCGCGGGCAAGCTCCGTGGCCGGTGCGAGCAGCTCTCGCCACGGCAGGCGCCCGTAGGCCTTGTGAGCGGCCTCCAGGCCGGCCACTGCTCCCGGGACGGCAACTGCGGCGGGGCCGATCAGGAACGGCTGGGTGGTCGCGCCTCCACCGCCGAAGCCGACGTCGATCGCGGTCATCGCGCCCCCGCGCCGCCTCTTCAACCCCAGCCCGGGCGACGAGACGAAGAAGTCGGCGAGCCGCGTCGAGCGGTCGCGGGCGCGGTGGACGAGCATGAAGCCGCCCGCCGCCGGGCTCGTGAGGAAGCTCTCGCAGACCGCGCCCGCAAACACGGCTGCAACGCAGGCGTCAACGGCGTTGCCGCCCTCCTCGAGCATGCGTGCGCCCGCACGGGCGGTCAGCGGGTGACCCGCGGCGACGGCGCCCTTCATGCGGCGAAGCCTAGAGCAGCTACGAGCTCAGGAACGAGGGCGTCTCGTACGGGTCGGAGCTTCCGCCGACCGTCGCAAGCGCGCGCGGCCGTCGGGCGCCTCCGAGCCCCGTCGCGATCACCGTGATCCAGATCTGGCCCGTGAGGCGGCCGTCGATCGTCGCTCCGAAGATGATGTTCGTGTCGTCGGTCGCAGCGGACCGCACCACCTCCGCGGCCTCGTTCACCTCGAAGAGCGACAGGTCGTCGCCGCCGGCGATCGAGAGCAGGATGCCGCGGGCGCCGGTGATCTCGGTCTCGATCAGCGGGCTGCGCAGTGCGCGCTCGGCCGCTTCACGGGCGCGATTCTCCCCGGTCGAGGCGAAGCCGATGCCCATCAATGCCGAGCCTGCGTCCTTCATGATCGTGCGCACGTCGGCGAAGTCGAGGTTGATCAGGCCGGGGTTGGTGATCAGATCGCAGATCCCCTGCACGCCCTGGCGCAGAACGTCGTCGGCGATCCGGAACGCGTCCAGCATCGAGGTCGACTTGTCGAGAACCTCGAGCAGCCGGTCGTTCGGGATCACGATCACGGTGTCGCAGGCCGCGCGGAGCGCCTCGACGCCGGTGTCCGCCTGCTTGGCGCGGCGGCTGCCTTCGAACTTGAACGGCGTCGTGACGATCCCGACGGTCAGCGCGCCGAGCTCGCGCGCGATCCGCGCGACAACCGGCGCGGCGCCGGAACCGGTGCCTCCACCCTCGCCGGCGGTCACGAAGACCATGTCGGAGCCGCGCAGGGAGCGCTTCAGCGCGTCGTAGCTGGCCTCGGCCGACTGGCGGCCGATCTCCGGGTCTGCGCCGGAGCCGAGCCCCTCGGTGAGCTCGCTGCCGATGTGGATCTTGGTCGGCACGTCGCTCATCTGGAGCTGCTGGATGTCGGTGTTGACCGCGATGAAGTCGACCTGGTTGATCCCGGCGTCCATCATGCGGTCGAGCGCGTTCAGACCGGCGCCGCCGACGCCGACGACGCGGATCACGGCGAGGTACGAGGCGCTGTCCCTCGGGCGCTCGAGGCGCGCCGGATGCTCGGGCAGCGGCTCGAGCCACCGGGCGACCGGAAGCTGCTCCGCGGGCTCGGGAGCGACCACGAGTGTCGGGGCGACCTCGGGAGCCGGGTCGGGGACGACGGAAAGAATCTCGGTCGGGGCCGGGTCGGGCTGCGGGTGCTTGCCGCGCGTCGAGCCGCCCTTGCCCTTGTCCTGGGCGGCCTCGGTGGCGCGAAAGAGCTCCGCCAGCGGGCCCTCGCGCATGCTAACGCGCTTTCTCGCCATTGAGCACCTCCTTCGCCAGATCGCGGTAGAGCGCTGCAGCCTCGCCGTCAGGCTCGTAGGCCATGATCGACGAGCCCCTCACGGGCGCCTCCGCGTAGCGGATCGTCTTGCGGATTCTCGTGTTGTAGACGAGCTTGCCGAAGTTCTCGCGCAGGATGTCGTCGGCCTCGCGGGAGTGAGTCACGCGCCGGTCGAACATCGTCGGGAGGATCCCGATGATCGAGACCTTGGGGTTCAGGTTCTCACGCACCATCTGCAGCGTGTTCTCGAGCTGGACGAGCCCGCGCAGCGACAGATACTCGGTCTGGACCGGGACGATCACGCCGGTCGCCGCGACGAACGCGTTGATCGTCAGGAGGCCCAGCGACGGCGGGGTGTCGATCAGGATGTAGTCGTAGCTCGTCGTGATGTCCGCAAGCGCCTTTTGCAGGGCGCGCTCCCGCCCGATCTGGCTCGAGAGGGCCATGTCGGCGCCGGCCAGGTCGATCGACGCGACGGCGATGTCCACCTCGCGATGAGCGATCACCTCGGTGATCGGGGCCCGGTGCACCAGCACGTCGAACATCGAGCGCTCGATCGTGTCCGGGTTCATCCCCTGCGACATCGTCAGGTTGCCCTGCGGGTCGAGGTCGATGCAGAGAACGCGCATCCCCTTCTCGGCCAGAGCCACGCCCAGGTTCAGCGTCGTCGTCGTCTTGGCGACACCGCCCTTCTGGTTCGCGAGCGCGATCACCTGCGTTTTCGCAGGGGCTTTCGCCTTCGCGGAGTGGCGCAGGGAGGGGCGAGGGAGCAGGCGTGCGACTGCCATCTCGCGATCTTTTCGCGTCGGGTGCGCTCGTTCCTGCACGGCTATTCGGTGACGAGCGCGAGAGGCGCCACCTCCCCGGCCTGCGACAGTCGCTCCCCCAGCCCGGCGGCGGCGGCGCGGGCCCGCGCATCGCCCTCGGCCCTGGCCCACTTCTCGGCCTCTGAGACAAGCTCGCGCAGCTCGTCGAGCAGCACGCCCGCCGGGGCGTCGCACTCGTTCAGCTCCCTGATCCGCTCGAGGCGGTCGAGCACCCTTTCTGCTTCGTCCATGTTCCGAAGGTACCCCGGAACCTGTGACGTGTCTGTTCCAACTTCGTGCCGAAATTGAAACTGCGGCTAGGCGGCCACGACGCTTACGGGCCTCGGGCGGAGGCCGAGCAGAGTCTCGTCGAGCGTGTCGACGAGCTGCTCTCGATTTCCGTGCAGCAGTGTCTCGACCAGAGCCCGGCGTAGCGCATCGCGGGAGGCAGCGCCTGCGTGCTCGCCGGTGAGCGCTCTGAGCAGCTCGACGCGGTCCTTGCCGTTCTCCTGCAACAGCACCGCGGCGCGCATCGAGGCGGCCCAGGCGCCGTCGCCGTTCCCGAGGAGCGCGGTGAGCGCGTCCTTGACCTGGCCCGAGCGGAACGGCTCGTCGGCGAACAGCGAGAGCTCCCAGCGGTCGAGCGCCTCGCCGAGCTCGCGATCCTCGTCGGCGAGCGGAAGCCGTTCGCGCAGATCGGCGGCGACCTGTGCGCGCAGGGCGTCGAGCCTGATCGCCTCCCCGAGCGGCTTCGTCGCCGCGATCGGGAGGAGCGGCGAGATTCGGAGGGGGCGAAAGTCGAGCCGCTCGAAGACGACGGGGCCGGCCGCGATCGAGCCGGCCGTCGCCAGGCGAAGGGCGCTGACGGCGTCGGCAAGCTCTGCAGCGGCGTCCGGTGGCTCGGCCTCGCTGGCGTCGAGCTCTCTGGCGAGCTCGAGGACGCAGAGCCGGTCGACGTCGCGTCCGAACTCGGGTGGCATCAGGCCGAGCGCCTCGGGCCAGAGGCCTGAGAGCTCGCCCGGGACGACTGAGCGAACGCGGATGTCGCCGCCGAGCTCGACGGTCGACCCGGCCGAGAGGCCGATCAACGGCGCGATCGCCGCGTAGGAGCGCGCCGTGCCGAAGAGTGACTCCTCGATCGAGGCGTAGGCGCTCTCGAACGCGTCGTCCTGCCAGTCGAAGCCGCCCGAGCGCTCGGCGACCGCGGTCAGCGTCGGAAGGAGAATCGTCCGGAAGAGCGCATCGTCGTCGCTCGCCCCGAGTCCCGAGTGCGCGTGGGCGAAGATCGCAGCCGCCGGCTCGCGGCGAAGATCCTCGATCGCATTGCGGGTGTCGGGGAGCCGTCGCAGCGTCGGGGCCTGCTCCTCGACGAAGGCGCGAACGAGCGGCCGGTACTCGTAGAGCGACGGTCCGCCGCGCGTCGGATGCTCCTCGAAGGCGAACGGCAGCTCCGCTCCCCGCTCGGCGGCGAACGCCGCGAGACAGAACGCGCGCAGGGATTGGTAGAGGTGCGGTGCCCGTAGCGCCACGTGTGCATCTACGAGGCGGGCGTGCGGTCTCCTACCCGGGCTGGCAGGTCGGGCACCAGTAGGCGGTGCGGTTGGCGTCGCCCTGCCCGCGCGAGCGGATCGGTGTCCGCGCAGCGCGGACACGGCAGGCCGGCACGCCGGTAGACCTGCCTCCGCGGCTCGCGCCCGGTGTCGACCGCGGCGCGCATTCGCGTCGCGGCACTCTCGAGGACGCGGCGGCGATCGGCCTCGCCGACGTCGGCGAGGCGCAGCCACGGCGAGAGCTGCTCGACCCAGAGCACCTCGGCCATCCACATGTTCCCGATCCCGGAGACGAGACCCTGGTCGATCAGCGTCTCGCCGAGCGAGCGGGTGCCGTCGGCGCGGCGAAGGCGAACGAGCATCGCGTCGATGTCGGGCGGCGAGCCGAGGATGTCGGGGCCGAGCCCAGCGAGGGCGCGGGTGTGGAGCTCGAGCACGGGCCCGCCCCAGAGGACGGCCTCGAGCTCCGGGCCGCGCAGGATCAGCCACGGTCTTCCTCGCAGCGCGGCCCCGCGGGCCTGAAGGACCCAGCGGCCGCTCATGCGCAGATGCGACCGGAGCACGATGCCGCCATCGAAGCGAAGGATCAGGTTCTTGCCGATCGCCTCGACCGACTCGAGCTTCCGTCCGTCGACCCGCTCGGCGACTCGCTCCGCCTGGGCCCTCGGGTGCGGAGACGATGCGTCGACCCGGCTGCCGACGAGCGGCTGAAGCCGCGCCGCTGCGCGGTGGAGCGTGTCGCCCTCAGGCACGGTAGGAGAAGAGGCGCTCCGGGCGGAGCTCGAACCACTTGACGGCCCATTCGGCCCGTGAGCCGAATCGCTTCTCCCAAAGCTCGAGCAAACCGTCGGGCGGCTCGTCGAAGAGCGTGACGGGGCCATCGGCGGCGACGGCGCGATGGTCGTCGCCCTCGCCCTCGTCGACGACGACCGAGACCCAGGGTGAGCGCTCGAGATTGCGGAGACGGCCGCCGGCGACAGTCGCGAACCAGATCGAGTCGCCGAGGACGGTGAACGCGACGGGGCGCGCCTGCGGACGATCCTTTGCCGTCACGGTGGCGAGAACACAGTAGGTCCGGGCCGCGAGAAAGTCGTCGAGCTCGTCGCGGCCCATCGCCTGCTCGGCCGGCCACGAACCGCGGAGAGCACCGTTCGCTCGGAGATAACTCGCCTGTTGGATGTCGAAGAGGCTCACCGCCGGCAGCACGGCTCGCCGAGGCCCGGCCAGGAAGCCGACTTCGACCAGGAGCGGCATCACCTCGCTGTCGATGACGGGCCCACCGTCGAACCGCTCGACCGCGAGCCGCGCAACGCCGCCACGGTGGACGTAGGCGACGAGCGCTTCGAGCGCGGGCCGAAGCCAGCTCTCGTCGGGATCCCGCAACGGCACGAGCGACCGGCCGCCGCGCTCGACATAGAGAACAGCCTCGCCGCCGAGCAGAACCACATGGGCTCCGGCAACGCGGGCGGCCCGCGCACCGGCGCGCTTCGGCCACGGGAGAGCCGCACCGTAGGGCTGTGCCGGATCGGCCGCTGCGATCACCGACGCTTCTGGCTCTTCCCCGGCCTCCCTCAACTCGCGGATCCGCTCGACTGCTCCGCCGAGCGCGAACTGCGCTCCTCCGAGCCCCTCGACGAAGTAGCCGCGTCGGCAGAGCCCGAGCGTCTCCAGTGCTCGCAGCTCGGCGTAGACGGCGCCGTACCCGCCCGGGATCCCTTCGGACCGGACGCCGTCGCGCGTGACGATGCCGTGGCGCTCGAGCAGGAGCTCGGCCAGCGCCCGCCGTTCCGGAGCGCCGGCGAAGAGACGTCCGGTGAGCGACCACCGGCCCTGCGTCGCGGTTGCCACGGTCGCGCGCGAGCGCGAGAACCGACGCGGGCGGCGCTCCGGCTTGGGCACGCCGTGGCGGCGCCCGGCCCGAAGTGGTGTCCATGCGTCGTTCGTGACCTCGCCCGCCCAGACGAGATCCCACAAGGCCGGCAACGCCTCGTCGGGCGGCAGTCCGGTCTCTTCGAGCACGTCCGCCCAGAACAGGGCGCCGGTACCGAACGCCGCGCGCAGCCGGTCGTGCGTCTCCCCGTCCGGCCGGGGCGTGCCGGCGACCTGGCCGAGCGCTGAGGCGTCCTCGCGGAAGTACAGGGCGACGCGGTCGAGCCCGGCGCCGACCCAGACGACCTCGCCACTGGCGCAGAGCGAGTCCAGCTGCTCCGGGCGATAGCCGGGGATGCGGCGCGGCAGGAGCTCGCTCTCCCAGAGAGCGACGGGGATGGCGAGCGCCTGGAGCGGCACGAGCGCCTCGCGCAGCGTGGCGCGCCGGTCGACGCCGTGCCACGAGGGCAGGAAGCGGGCGAGCGCGGCCGGCTCGACCGGCTCGACCTCGCGGCGAAGCGCGGCGAGGGAGGCGCGCCGCAACCGGCGGAGGACATCGGGATCGCACCATTCGCGCTCGGTCCCGCCGGGCCGGAGCTCGCCGCGAACGAGTGCCTCGTCGCGTTCGAGCTCGACCAGCACCGCGACGACGTCGCGACCGAAATGCTCATTGGCCTGCGCGGTCGTGAACGGCCCTCGCCCCTTGGCATAGCGGAGCACGAGCTGACGGAGCGAGTCGGGCCCGCCATCGAGAAACGCCTCGGGCAGGCCACCGGGCGGCATCACCCCGAGCGCGTCGCGATACCGGCCGGCATCCTCGGCCGCGATGAGCCGATCCTCACCGGCGAGCCTGACGAGCAGCGCACGACGCTCGTCGAGGAGCGGCGCGGCGAGCGCCTGGTCGTACTCCCCGGGGCGCCGATCGCCGCGGACCCGCAGCTGGTCGTGAAGCTCGTCGGGCGTCCGCGGCCGGCCGCGTAGCTGACGCTCGACCTCGTCGACTGCGTCCGCATCGAGGAGGTCGCGCAACTCCTCACTGCCGAGCAGCTCGCGAAGCAGGTCGCGGTCGAGCGAGAGAGCCTGCGCCCGCCGCTCGGCCGGCGGCGTGTCGTCCTCGTACATGTAGGTGGCGACGTAGTCGAAGAGCAGCGATGAGCTCATCGGCGACGCGCTTCCGGTCTCGACCTCGACGACGTCGAGACGACGCGTCTGGATTCCCGCGAGCAGCGTCCGGAGAGCGGGAAGGTCGAACACGTCCTGGAGGCACTCGCGGTAGGTCTCGAGCACGATCGGGAACGAGCCGTAGCGGCGGGCCACCTGCAGCAGTGACTGCGCCTTGAGCCGCTGCTGCCAGAGAGGCGTGCGCTGGCCCGGCCTCCGGCGTGGGATCAGGAGAGCGCGCGCGGCGTTCTCGCGGAATCGGGCGCCGAAGAGCGCGGTCTCGCCGAGCTCCGTGACGACGAGGTCCTCGACCTCGGCCGGGTCGACCAGCATCTCCTCGAGCGAGGGCGGGACATCGGCGTCGGGAAAGTGGATCGCGATGCCGTCGTCCGACCAGATCGACTGGGCATCCAGCCCGAGCGACTCGCGCAGACGGGCGGTGATCGCCATCGCCCACGGCGCATGCACGCGGCCCCCGAACGGCGTCAAGACACAGACGCGCCAATCGCCGATCTCGTCGCGGAAGCGCTCGATCACGATCGTGCGGTCGGACGGCACGGCGCCGGTCGCGTCGGCCTGGTCGCGCAGGAACGCGAGCAGGTTCCGGGCGGCGCGCTCGTCGAGCATGAAGTCCTCCCGAAGACGCTCGAGCGCCTGGTCGTCGCCGAGTGCCGAAAGCTCGCGCGAAGCGGCACCGACCTTCTCGCCGAGCTCATAGGGCCGCCCCACCCCCTCGCCTTTCCAGAACGGGACCGCACCCGGCAGCCCAGGAGCCGGGGAGACGAGGACGCGGTCGCGCGTGATCTCCTCGATCCGCCAGGTCGAAGCGCCGAGCAGGAAGGTCTGCCCGGCACGCGCCTCGTAGACCATCTCCTCGTCGAGCTCGCCGACGCGGCCTCCGCCGTCGACCAGGAATACCCCGAAGAGCCCGCGGTCGGGGATCGTTCCGGCGTTCGTGACTGCGAGCCGCCGCGCCCCTTCGCGGGGTCGGATCGTCCCCCCGGTGCGATCCCAGATGATCCGCGGCCGGAGCTCGGCGAACTCGTCGGACGGGTAACGCCCGGCGAGCATGTCGAGGACGTTCTCGAGCTGGGTGCGCGACAGGTCGGAGAAGGGATACGCAGAGCGGACGAGATCGTGGAGCTCGGCGACCTCGATCTCCTCGTCGGCCACGATCGCGACGATCTGCTGTGCGAGGACGTCGAGCGGGTTGCGCGGGATCTTCGTCTCCTCGATCTCGCCGTTTCGCATCGCGCGGGCGACGACCGCCGACTCGAGCAGGTCGGCGCGGAACTTCGGGAAGATCCGCCCCTTCGAGACGGCGTGCAGCTCGTGGCCGGCCCGGCCGACGCGCTGTAGCCCGCGCGCGACCGACTTCGGCGACTCGACCTGGATCACCAGGTCGACCGCGCCCATGTCGATCCCGAGCTCGAATGAGGACGTTGCGACCAAGCAGGGGATCCGGCCGGCCTTGAGATCCTCCTCGACGAGGACGCGCTGCTCGCGGGCGAGGCTGCCGTGATGGGCCCGGGCGATCTCGCGCTCGGCAAGCTCGTTGAGGCGAAGTGCGAGCCGCTCGGAGAGCCGCCGGTTGTTGACGAACACGATCGTCGAGCGGTGCGCCTCGACGAGCTTCAGCAACTCGGGATACATCGACGGCCAGATCGAAGGGATCGCGTGCTCCGAGCTGCCGTCGGAGACCTCGCCTTCGGAGAGGAGCGGGTGAGAGAGAGCGGCGGTCGAGCCGAGCTCGCGGAGATCCTCGACCGGGACGATGACCTGAAGGTCGAGCTCCTTGCGCGTCCCCGCGTCGACCAGCTCGATCGGGCGCCCACCCGAGACGAACCGCCCGATCTCCTCGAGCGGCCGCTGGGTCGCCGAGAGCCCGATCCGCTGGATCCGATGGTCGACGAGCCGCTGGAGCCGCTCAACCGAAAGCGCGAGATGGACGCCGCGCTTCGTGCCGGCGACCGCGTGCACCTCGTCGAGGATCAGCGTCTCGACGCCCCGGAGGCTTTCGCGGGCGGCCGACGTGAGCATGAGGAAGAGCGACTCGGGGGTCGTGATCAGGATGTCCGGCGGCTCCTTCACGAGCTCGCGGCGCTCCTTGGCGGAGGTGTCGCCGGTCCGGACGCCGACCCGCAGGCTCGAGTCGAGCCCGGCAAGCGGACCCCGAAGGTTCCGCTCGATGTCGTAGTTGAGAGCCTTGAGCGGCGAGACGTACAGCACGCGGAGCCCCTGCCCCGGGCTCGCGGTCAGCCGATCGATGGCGTAGAGGAACGCGGTGAGCGTCTTGCCCGACCCGGTCGGTGCCTGGATCAGGACGTCGCCCCCCGTCGCGATCGCCGGCCAGCCGAGCGTCTGGGCCGGAGTTGCCTCGGCGAAGGCTCCTTCGAACCACGCTCGCGTGGCTGGTGAGAAGGCGGCGAGCGGATCCATCGCTTCAGGGTATCGCCAGACCGGCCTACGAACAAGTGTTCGTTTAGTACAGTTCCGTCGATGCCCGAGGCGCTGTATTTCACCGACGACGAGGCAGCGTGCAAGCTGCTCGCAACGGATCCCTTCGCGCTCCTGATGGGGTTCGCGATCGATCAGCAGGTGCCGGTGCAGAAGGCGTTTGCCGGCCCGCTCGCGCTGAAGGAGCGCGTCGGCACGCTCGACCCGCGGAAGCTCGCGGAACTCGACCTGGAAGAGGCGTTTCGCGAGAAGCCCGCGATCCATCGCTTCCCCGGCTCGATGGCCGGACGCGTGCGCGAGCTTGCCGCGGTCGTCGCCGAGGACTACGACGGCGATGCGTCGCGCATCTGGAACGACGCCGCGGACACGGCCGACCTGAAGAAGCGCATCGGCTCCCTGCCCGGTTTCGGCCCGATGAAGGTGACCGCGCTCGGCTCGGTGCTCGCATTGCGGTTCGGCGTCGACGCAGCGAAGCCGCTCGTCCCGGACCACGCCTGCCTCGGCGCCGTCAGCTCACCGCAGGAGCTCGCCGACTATCAAGCTGCGAAGCGAGCACGCAAGGCCGCGCTGAAGAGCGCGACCGGAAGCTAATCGTGTTGCGGAATCAGGATCACAGCAAGGTCGATGCGCTGAGGCGTGTGCCTTTGTTCGCTGTCCTGGACAAGCCCGACCTCGAGACCGTGGAGCGCATCTCCCGCGAGATCGACGCGCCTGCCGGTGAGGAGCTGATCCGCGAAGGCGAGGCGGGCAAGCAGTTCTTCGTCCTGCTCGAAGGCGAGGCGGAGGTGCGGCGCGACGGTATCGAGATCAACCGAATGTCGTCCGGCGACTTCTTCGGCGAGATCGCCCTGCTCTCGGACCGACCGACGACGGCCGCCGTCGCGACGACCACAGAAGCTCGCGTGCTCGTGATCGCCCCCGGCGATTTCAGGCAGCTCCTCGAGGACATGCCGCTGCTGCAGATGAAGGTGATCCAGGCGCTCGCCGACCGGCTGCCTGACGAGTTCTACTCGCTCGGCTAGACCACTGCCTCCACGGCTCGCGACTGCTCCCGCCGCTGGGTGACCACGAGAACGATTGCCTGCAAGGCGAGTGCGAGTGTCGTCGCGAGAGCGAATGACGCACCGATGCCGAGCTCTTGACCACCGTGATCGCGATCACGTATCCGAACAGCGCGTAGGAGAAGAAGCCAGACGTCATGCCCCGAAGCAGCCGAACTGACTCCTGCGGCCCCTGCTGGGCCTGGGTAAAGGCGGCGAGCACCGGGGTGATGATCGGGAACGCGGCCACGAGCCCGGTGACGTGCGGCCCCAGGGTGTGGGCGAGCGCCGTCACCGCGAGCACGGGAACGACCGCGCAGGCCGCGCGGAGCGGCAAGTCCCACGGCGGCGGAGCAGGCGGCGGTGCCGGATTCCGCGGCGGGCGGCGGACGAGCAGCAGCGTCAGCGCGCAAGCAGCGCAGGCGAGCGCGAGTGCCGCGAACGGGCTGACGTGAATCGGCCTCAGCGCGAGAACCGCGAGGAAGAACGCCGCCCAGCCCGCCGAAACGGCCCATGGCCAAGCGAGGCGCGGCGCCACCACGACATACGCCACGACGAACGCGACTACCGCGACCACCCCGAGGACCACGCCGGCCGCCGCGCCCGCGGCGAAGTCCGTACCCTCGTCGATCGCGAGCACGAGCAGGATCGGGCCCGCGATCGCCGGCAGGCCGCCGAAGACGCCGCCGACCCGGACGCCGAACCGGCGGGAGACGAGCGAGACGGCGACGACGAAGCTCGGCGCGAGCAGGAGCTTCAGCGTGACAACCGTCAAGCGCTGTCTTCGCAGTTCGCGTTCACGTACCCCGACCGGAACGGCGAGGCCGCGCCGCTGCTCGTCGAAGGTGTGGCGGAGGATGCAGCCCGCGTCGCTCGCAAGCAGGTGGATCGAGACCGAGGTCACATCCGAGGTCGTGCGCACCCGGTGAATGTCGTCGCGCGGCGGGAGCAACCGGTAGAAGTCGCCCGGCTCGAGCGGACGACGACGGACGAGCTCGAGCTCGCCGGGCCGCGGGTTGTAGAACTCCTCGTCCTGGTTGCCGCGATAGAGCCCGACGAGGCCCCAGGCGAGATGGTCGTGCACCGGCGTCGCCGACCCAGGCGGGACGACCAGGCTGAACAGGCAGAGCGAGCGGTCGGCCGAGCGGAAGAGAAGCCACTGCCCGATCCCGCCGCCCATCCCGCTCTCGGGCGCGTCGCGCTGGAAGTCTTCGGGGAGCCACTCGCGGTTCGCGAGCAGGTCGGTGAACAGCGGCTCGATCGCCTCGCAGGCCTCGGCCGGGGCCGCCGCGGCGGAGATCCGGTGCCGCACCTCGGAGACGAGCTCGCGCACGAACGGCGTGTCGAGCACGTACTCGTCCGCGTCGAGATGAGGAAGGTCGTGGTGATGGAGGTCACACATGTCAGCGGGCCGGCCGGGAGCACAGCTTCGCGCCACAGGCTCGGTATTCGATCCCGGGCATCATGGGCCATCGGTCGGCGAACTGGTACGTCTCCCCCGGCCCACCTCGGCGAAGTGTGACGATGTACAGCTCGCCGTACCCCCAGCCACCGTCGTAGGGCCCGAACGCATCCTCGTGGCCGGCGAGGAATCCTTGCTGATACGTGCCGGTTTTCGTCGCGGAGTTTCGCCCGAAGAGGAACGCACCGAGGCCGACGCCGACCACGAGCAGGAAGACGAGCGCGATCCGCGTCATCCCTCTCTCAGCGCCCGCAGCGCCGGCCCGAGCGCCTGCCCGCCCTCGAGCACGGGCTCGAACAGATCGCCGAGCTGCTCGACGCGCTCGAGCGCGACGGCCATCGAGAAGTCACGCGGGCGGATCCCCTCGGTCAGCTCGTCCCAGTGAAGCGGGGTCGAGACCGGGGCGCCCGGCTTCGGGCGGACCGAGTACACGGACGCGATCGTCTTGCCGTGTCCGTTTTGCCGGTGGTCGATGAGGACGCCGGAGCGCTTCTTCTTCAGCCACTCGGTCGTCGCTTCGCCAGGGTGCTCGGCCTCGATGCGCCGGGCGAGCAGCTCCGCGAACTCGTAGGTCTCGGCGAACGACGAACGGCGGGCGATCGGAACGAGGACGTGGATCCCGTCCGCACCGCTGGTCTTCACCCAGGAGTCGAGGTCAAGGCCCCGGAGCGCCGCGCGGATCCGGTGCGCGACCCGCACCGCCAGCGCGAACCCGTCCGGCTCCTCGGGCGGGTCCAGGTCGAAGAGCACGAAGTCCGGGCGCTCCGGCTTGTCGATTCGGCTGTACCAGCAGTTCATGTCGATGCAGTGCATCTGCACCATCCACAGCAACGCATCGCGGGAGTTCACGAGCGGGAAGTCCACTAGCCGGGACTCGCCCTTGCCTCCCCGCGGCCACGTCCGGAACTCGCGGGTCGGGATCCAGGCTGGGATTCCCTTCGGTGCTTGCTTCTGGAAGAAGCTCCCGCCCGGCAACCCCTCTCGCCAGCGCTTCATCGTGAACGGCCTGTCCTTCAGATGCGGCACGATCCAGGGCGCGACTGCGTCGTAGTAGTCGAAGAGATCGCCCTTCGTGATCCCGTCCTCCGGAAAGAGGACACGGTCGCGGCTCGAGAGTGTGACCTTGCTCACTGGGAACGGAGCATCTCGCGGGCGATCACGAGCCGCTGGATCTGGTTCGTGCCCTCGTAGATCTGGGTCACCTTGGCGTCGCGCATCATCCGCTCGACCGGGTACTCCTGCATGTACCCGTAGCCGCCGAGCACCTGGACGGCGTCGGTCGTAACGGCCATCGCCGTGTCGGTGCAGAAGAGCTTCGTCATCGCCGAGAGCTTCGTCAGCTCGCCGCCTTCGACGCCGTCGTCGATCATCTGGCCGCAGCGGTAGAGGAGGCCACGCGCGGCCTCGCAGCGCGTCTCCATGTCGGCGAGCATCCCCGCGATCAGCTGGTGCTTCGCGATCGGCTCGCCCATCGTCTCGCGTGAGCGGGCGTACTCGAGCGCGAAGTCGGTGGCGCCCTGGGCGAGCCCGAGGCCCTGAGCGGCGATTGCCGGTCGCGAGCGGTCGAGGATCCGCATCGCGAGCCTGAACCCCTCGCCTTCCTCGCCGATCAGGTTCGCCGTGGGCACCCGGCAGTTGTCGAGAAGCACCTCGCCGGTCGTCGAGCCCTTGATTCCCATCTTCGGCTCGATCCGCCCGATCTCGAGCCCCGGGGTGCCCTGCTCGACCACGAAGGCCGAGATCCCGCGGTGCCCGGCCGAGGGATCGGTCTTCGCGAAGACGACGTAGACCTCGGCGACGCCCGCGTTCGTGATGAAGCGCTTGGAGCCGTCGATCACGTACTCGTCCCCGTCACGGCGGGCGACGGTGAGCATCGCGGCCGCGTCCGAGCCCGAGCCCGGCTCGGTCAGCGCATAGGCGGCAAGCGCCTCGCCCGAGGCGAGCCGAGGCAGGAACTGCTGTTTCTGCTCGTCGCTCCCGGCGAGCTTGAACGCGAGCGCGCCGAGCTCCTGCACGGCGAGGATCAGCCCGCTCGTGGCGCAGGCCTTCGAGATCTCCTCGATCGAGATCAGCGTCTGAAGCGCGCTCGCGCCGACGCCGCCGTACTCCTCGTCGGCGAGCGTGGAGAAGATGCCGTTCTCGCGGAAGAGCTCGACGATGTCCCACGGGAACTCGGCCGACTTGTCGATCTCGGCCGCGCGCGGAGCGATGCGGTCGCGGGTGAGGGAGCGCACGAGGTCGCGAATCTCGCGCTGCTCGGCCGTCAACGGATCATGCGGCACGTTCCAGAGTCTAGATTCACCTCGTGATCCTCGAAAACGGCCTCGTGCGCACGATGGATCCGCAGATCCCGACCCAGCGCGCTCTCGCGATCGCGGGTGACCGGATTGCGGGAGGCGTGGGCGTGCACGAGTCGGCGCTTGCCTCGCCGGAGGTCGTCGATCTCGGCGGCCGCGTGGTCGTGCCCGGGCTCACCGATTCGCACGTGCACTTCCCGACCTGGGCGCTTGCGCAGACGGAGGTTGCCCTCGACGGCTGCCGGTCGCTCGAGGAGACGCTTGCCCGGATCGCCGGCGCGCCTCGCGAGAGGGGGCGGGTGATCCGCGGGTACGGGTGGCGGAGCGGCGACTGGCCCGGCGGCGTCGACCCAACGGCGGCCCGACTCGACGAGGTGACCGGCGAGACGCCCGCGGCGATGATCGCGAAGGACTACCACTCGCTCTGGCTCAACTCGGCGGCGCTCGCGCTGGCGGGCGGCGATCTCGAGGTCGAGGGCGGCGTGGTCGAGCGGGACGCACAAGGGGAGCCGACGGGAGTCCTGCGCGAGGAGGCGGCGTGGCGGTTCAAGGAACGCCACCTCGTCGTCCCAGACGATGTGTACGTCGACGCGATGCGTGCGGGCCTGAAGCTCGCCGCGGCGCGAGGCGTCACCTCGGTTCACGACAAGGACGGCTGGCTCGGTGCGCTCCGGCTCTGGCAGCGCCTCGAGCGGGCGGGCGCCCTGACGCTGCGCGTGTGGCAGTCGGTTCCGGCCGATCAGGTCGGCTCGCTCGCGTCGCTCGGGATCGCGTCGGGCCTCGGGAGCCCGATGCTGCGGATCGGCTACCTGAAGGCATTCATGGACGGGACGCTCGGCTCGGAGACGGCGCTGATGCTCGACGGCTCGGGCGTTCGGATCACGAGCGGCGAGCAGCTCGCCGAGATCATCCGCGCGGGCGCAGCGGCAGGCTTCCCCGTCGCGGTGCACGCGATCGGCGACGGCGCGAACCGGGAGGCGCTCGACGCGTTCGAGGCGACACGGCCGATCTGGGAGCCGCTCGGATTGCGCCACCGGATCGAGCACGCGCAGCTGCTCTCCCCGGAGGATCTCCCCCGCTTCGCATCCCTCGGTGTCGCCTGCTCCGTTCAGTTCTCGCACGCGACCTCGGATCGCGACCTCGCCGACCGTTTCTGGGCCGGGAAGACCGACGGCGCGTACGCCTACCGGTCCCTGCTCGACTCGGGCGCCGTCGTCGCCAACGGCTCGGACGCCCCGATCGAGGAGCTCGACCCGCTGGCCGGCATCCGCGCGGGCGTCCGGCGGACGATCGACGCGCGCGAGGCCTGGCACCCCGAGCAGGCGGTCACGGTTCAGCAGGCGTTCGAGGCGACGACGCTCGCGCCCGCCTGGCTCTGCGGCGACGAGCGCTGGCGCGGCCGCCTGATCCCCGGCCAGGCCTCGGACCTGGTCGTGCTCGACCGCGACCCGTGGGACGACCTCGACGCAGAGGTGGTCGCGACGATGGTCGCCGGCCGCTGGGTGCACAACCCGCCGCCCTGGGACTGAGCTACAGCGCTGCGAACTCGAGCAACAGCTCGCGCGCCGCGGCGATCCCGAGCGGGACGTACTCCACGAGCAGCCGCTCGTTGGGCGAGTGGATGTTCGAGTCCGGAAGCCCGAAGCCGGTGATGATCGTCGGGATCCCCTTGTCGGCGAGGGCCGGGACGATCGGGAGCGTGCCGCCCGTGCGGATCAGCGCCGGCCGCACGCCCAGGACGCGCTCGAAAGCGTCGAGCCCGAGCTGCACCGCCTTCGCCTCCGGCGACACGAGCCCGGGCGGCGATGACGACCAGCGCTCGATCTCGAGCGTCGCCCCCTCCGGCGCGGCCTCGTGGAGGAGCCGTACGAGCTCCGTGGCGATCTCCTCCACCTGCTGTCCCGGCGCGAGCCGGATCGAGAGATTCGCCACCGCCTCGACCGGGAGCACCGTCTTCTGCAGATGCGGCGAGCCGCTCTCGATCCCGTTCACGTCGAGCGCGGGCTCGGCGAACGTCCGCAGGTAGAACTCCTCGGCCGCGCGCGGATCCATCGGGCGCGCCCCCTGCTCGGAGAGCTCGTCGGCGCCCGCCGGCAGCTTGGCCCAACCCGCGAGCTCCTCGTCGTTGGGCGGGACCGCCCCGCTCCGGAGTGACTCCACGAGCCGGCCGTCCTTCGCGATCAGCCGCGAGATCAGCACCGACAGAGCGTGCGCAGCATTCAGGGCGCCGCCGCCGTAAACGCCCGAGTGGAGGTCTGCGTCGCCGGTCCGCAGCTTCAGGTGGAAGTAGACCATCCCGCGCGTCGCCAGGTTGAACGCCGGCAGCCCGCGCCGGATCATGCCGCTGTCGAAGATGATTGCCGCGTCCGCCCCACGCTCGTCCGCAACGAGGTAGTCGACGATCGAGTGGCCGCCGGTCTCCTCCTCGCCGTCGCAGCAGAACCGGACGTTCACGGGCAGCTCGCCGGCAGCTGCGAGCTCGCGCGCCGCCGACAGCAACATGTAGAGCTGTCCCTTGTCGTCGACCGTCCCGCGCCCGAACAGGTACTCCCCACGGATCTCCGGCTCGAACGGCTCGCTCTCCCACAGCTCGAGCGGCGCGGGCGGCTGAACGTCGAAATGGCCGTAGCAGAGCACCGTCGGCGCCTCCGCGTCTCCGTTCGTGGCGGCGATCTCGCCGATCGCGAGCGGCTGTCCCTCCCAGTCGACGACCTCCGCCGTCCCACCTGCAGCGGTGATGAAGTCGGCAACCCAGCGGGCGGCCCGGGCCGTGTCGGCAGCGTGCGCCGAGTCGGCGCTCACCGAGGGGATGCGCAGGAACTCGGCGAGCTCGTCGAACCACGGGGCGGACATCGCGCGCGCAGTCTAGAACTCAACGGATGGTTCTCGCAGAACGTCTGACCTCGCAGCTCCTCTCGGGGAAGCCGGCGACGAGCCCCGAGGAGGTGACGAGGCTCCTGCTCGCCGTACAGGCGCAGGACGCCCGCGGTGCACGGCTCGCGATCCGCGTCCGGACATCGGGCCTGACTGCCGCCGACATCGACCGAGCGCTCGACGACCGGTCGCTCGTGATCAGCTGGCTGAACCGCGGGACGCTCCACCTGGTCGCCGCTGACGACTACCCGTGGCTCCATGCGCTCACGACGCCGCAGCTCTTCACCGCGAATGCGCGGCGGCTCGAGCAGGAAGGCGTCTCCCCTGCCGAAGCCGACCGGGCCGTGGCCGTCATCGAGCGAAGCCTCGCCGACGAAGGTCCGCTCACCCGTGGCCGGCTCCGCGAGCGGATCGCGCCGACCGGCGTCCGCACCGAAGGGCAGGCGCTCGTCCACCTCCTGCTGCTCGCCAGCCTCCGCGGGATCGCAGTGCGCGGCCCGATGGCCGGCGGCGAGCAGGCTTTCGCCCACGCCGAGGACTGGCTCGGCCCGCCGGCTCCCGTCGACCGGGACCGGGCGCTCGCAGAGCTCGCCCGCCGGTACCTCGCAGGGCATGCGCCCGCCGACGACCGCGATCTCGCGAAATGGGCCGGAATCCCGCTGGGCGCCGCGCGGGCCGGTCTGCACGCGATCGCCGCCGAGCTCCACACGCGGCCCGACGGGCTGGTCGAGCTGAAGGCGACGCCGACGCGCGCCGATGCCCTTCCGCCGCCGAGGCTGATCGGCCAGTTCGACCCGATCCTGCTCGGCTGGGCCTCGCGAGCCGACATCGTCGGCGCCCACACCGGGATCGTCACGAACAACGGCATCTTCCGGCCGTTCGCGATGGTCGAGGGCAGAGCAGCGGGGATCTGGAGCCGCCGCGCCGGGAAGATCGAGCTCGAGCCGTTCCACGAGCTGAGCGCAGAGGTGCGCGCCGCTCTCGATGCCGACGCTGCCGACGTGACCCGCTTCTTCTCGTGACGCCGATCGTCGACCCCGAGATGCGCGCGTACTACGAGCGCCGCGCGGCCGAGTACGACGACTGGTGGCTCGGCACCGGGCTGTTCGCGAACCGCGACCGGCCAGGCTGGGATGAGGAGGTCGCTGCACTCGTCGACGTCATCGCCGCGCTTCCGCACGGCCGCGTGCTCGATGTCGCTTGCGGGACCGGCTTCCTGACCCGCCATCTCCGGGGCGACGTCGTTGCACTCGACCAGAGCGCGAGCATGGCTGCGATCGCCGGCACGCGCGTACCGCAGGCCGAGGTCGTCACTGCGGACGCCGTACCGCTCCCGTTTCCCGACGGCGAGTTCGACCGCGTGTTCACGAGCCACTTCTACGGTCACCTCCTGCCGGAGGAGCGTGAGACGTTCCTTGCCGAGGCTCGCCGCGCCTCCCGCGAGCTGGTCGTCGTCGACTCGGCGCTCCGGCCGGACCAGCCGCCGGAGGTCTGGCAGGAGCGAGTCCTCGAGGACGGCTCGCGCCACCGCGTCTACAAGCGGTACTTCAGCGCGTCGGGGCTTGCGGCCGAGGTCCGAGCGTCACGAACGCTATTCGACGGCGCCTGGTTCGTGGCGGTAGCGGCGCCATGAGCCTCGAGCTGTCTACGCGACGTCGCGAAGCTTCTCGGCGTCGGCGTAGACGCGGAGCTTCTTCAGCGAGTGGTTCTCGATCTGGCGGATCCGCTCGCGCGTGACGTTGAACGTCCGCCCGACCTCGTCGAGCGTGGACGGCGACTCGCCGTTGAGCCCGAACCTCAGCTCGAGCACCTTGCGCTCGCGCTCGCCGAGCATCGAGAGCGCGCGGGTGAGCGCCTCGTTCCGCATCGAGAGGTTCGCGACCTCGTCCGGGAGCGGTTCCGACTCGTCCTCCAGGAAGTGCCCGAACTCGGACTCGTCGTCGTCACCGACCGGCTTCTCGAGCGAGACGGGCGTCTGTGACGTGCGCCGGATCTGATCGACCTCCTCGATCGACATCTCGAGCTCGCGGGCGATCTCCGCCGACGTCGGCTCGCGGCCGTAATCGGTGCGGAGCTTCCGCTCGGCGCGCAGGATCCGGTTGAGCTTCTCGACGACGTGCACGGGCATCCGGATCGTCCGCCCCTTGTCGGCGAGCGCGCGGGCGACAGCCTGGCGGATCCACCACGTCGCATACGTCGAGAACTTGAAGCCCTTGCGGTGATCGAACTTCTCCGCCGCGCGCACGAGACCGATCGTCCCCTCCTGGATCAGGTCGAGGAACGGCAGCCCCTGGTTGCGGTAGCGCTTCGCGATCGAGACGACGAGGCGAAGGTTGGCCTCGACCATCTCCTGTTTCGCGCGGTGATCGCCGCGTTCGATCCGCTTCGCGAGCTCGACTTCCTGGGCGGCGGTGAGCAGGTCGACGCGGCCGATGTCCTTGAGGAAGAGCTGCAGCGAGTCGGTCGTGATCTCGGCCTCGGCCGGCTCCTCGATCTCGGCCTCGTCGAACACGGGCAGCGCGCCGGTCAGCTCCGGGGTCTCCGAATCCTCGGCCTCGAGCTCGTCCGCTTCGAGAGCGCCCGCATCCGCCTCCTCCTCGAGGAAGGCCGTGCCGGACTCGCTCTCAGCTGTCGTCTTGCCCGTCGCCTTCAACCGCCACTCGCTCCCCGTTGTCCACTCCCGACGCGGAACTGTTAACAGTCCCGCCGGACGGCGGAGCTCAGCCCGCGGCCGAGGAGGACTGAGCAGCAGCGATGCCGCTGAGGAAGTTCTTCGCCTGCTTGCCGATCACGGTGGTCGGCCCGAGCTCGAGCGCCTTCTCGAACTGCTTGATCGCGGGCTGCTCGTTCGTCGTCCAGGCGAGCAGCAGGCCGAAGTAGTAGTGGGCGAGCTGGCTCTTCGGATACCGCGCGGTGAGCGGGCCGAGGAGGGAGAACGACGGGTTCAGGTTGTCCTCGTCGAACCTCCCGACCGCCTGCGCGACCTGCGCCTCGACGTCGCCGGGGCTCAGCTTGACGGCCTTCGTGTACAGCTTCTCGGCGGAGATCTGGTGGCCCTGCGCCTGCAGCTGCGAGCCCTTCTTGAGCAGCGGGTTTCCGGAGAGCGGGATGAAGACCGGATAGTTCGCGCCGGACGTCGGCTGGAAGAACTGCGGGTGCAGGATGTTGTCGGCCCGCCCCTGGATCGGTGTGTTGCGGCCGAGCTTCTTCGCGGACTCGAGCGCGGTCTGCGCGTCCGACGGGTAGCCGGCCCAGAGCAGGGCGATCCCGCGATAGAACTGCACGAGCGCGTTGCTCGAGTACTGCGAGCCCGAGCCGCTGCATCGTGTCGATGCTCCCGTGCGGCCAATCCTTGAACGCCACCTCGATCTGCGGGCCGGCGGGGCCGGGCAGGTTCTTCGGCACCGGCGGCTTGCCGGCGAACGCGCTCGGCTGATGCGCCACGGTCCGCGTGTCGAGCGTCAGACCGACGACGATCCCGGCCGAGACGAGAGCGGCGATTCCGACGTAGACGAAGAGGAGGGCTCGCGACGGCACTTGCTGATTAAAGGGTAGCGGGAATGCTCACTACGGCTACTATCGTTTTTGAAGGAATGGCGACCTACAGGGAACTTCTCAAGCAAGTCAAGGATCGCATCGTCGAGGTCGATGCCCGCGAGGCAGCCGAGCTCGAGGGCGCGGTGTGGATCGACGTGCGCGAACAGGACGAGTGGGACGAGGGGCACATCCCCGGCGCCGTCCACGTGCCGCGCGGCAACCTCGAGTCGCGGATCGAAGGCGTCGTTGGCGACAAGGCCAAGCCCGTCGTCATCTACTGCGCCTCGGCCGCCCGCTCCGCGTTCGCAGCCGACAGCCTGGCCGCGCTCGGCTACGAGCATCCGGTCTCGCTCGCGGGTGGATTCACCGACTGGAAGCGCAACGGCCTCGAGATCGTCATGCCCAAGAAGCTCTCGCCGGAGCGGCGCGCCCGCTACGCGCGGCACCTGGTGATCCCGGAGATCGGCGAGGCGGGCCAGCTCAAGCTGCTCGAGTCGAAGGTCCTGCTGATCGGCGCCGGCGGCCTCGGCTCGCCCGCCTCGCTCTACCTGGCGGCGGCCGGTGTCGGCCACCTCGGGATCATCGACGCCGACATCGTCGACGAGTCGAACCTGCAGCGCCAGATCGCCCACTCGCTGAACACCCTCGGCACGCCGAAGGTCGACAGTGCGAAGCGCGCGATCGAGGCGCTCAACCCCGACGTCGAGGTGACCACGTACCGCGAGCGCCTGACCTCCGAGAACATCGACCGGATCCTCGACGACGGCTGGGACATCATCGTCGACGGCGCCGACAACTTCCCCACGCGCTACCTGGTGAACGACGCGTCGGTCTGGCGGAACATCCCCGTCGTGCACGGGTCGATCTACCGCTTCGAGGGCCAGGTCACGGTGTTCAAGCCCTTCGACGGGCCGTGCTACCGCTGCCTCTATCCCTCGCCGCCGCCGCCCGAGCTGGCGCCGTCCTGCTCCGAGGGTGGAGTGCTCGGCGTGCTGCCCGGCATCGTCGGGACGCTGCAGACGAACGAGGCGATCAAGCTCGCCGCCGAGATCGGTGACCCGCTCATCGGCCGGCTGCTGCTCTTCGATGCGCTCGCGACCGACTTCACCGAGGTGCACATCAAGCGCAACCCGGACTGCCCGGTCTGCGGTGAGCACCCGACGATCACCGAGTACATCGACTACGTCGAGTTCTGCACGCGATGAGTGTCGTTCGCGTACCACCCGTGCTCCGCGCGGAGGCCAGCGGCGCGCGCGAGGTCGAGGCGTCGGGCGCCACGGTGCGCGAGCTGCTCGAAGATCTCAGCTCCCGCGTTCCCGCGCTCGGCGAGAAGGTGTACGACGGTGCCGGAGATCAAGCCGTACGTGAACGTCTACGTCGACGGTGAGGACGTCCGGACGAGCGGGGGCCTCGACGCTCCCGTACGCGAGAACGCGACGATCGTCCTCCTGCCCGCGATGGCAGGCGGATGATTGCCGGGTCGCTGCTCGACCTGATCGGCAACACGCCGCTCGTCGCTCTCGACCATCTGTCACCCGAGGGGGTGACGATCTACGCCAAGCTCGAAGCCCAGAACCCGACCGGGTCGATCAAGGACCGGGTCGCGCTCGCGATGGTCGACGCCGCGAACCTCGAGCCCGGCGCGCACCTGCTCGAGCCGACGAGCGGGAACACGGGCATCTCGCTCGCGCTGGTCGCGAAGCTGCGCGGGCACAAGCTGACCTGCGTGATGCCGGCGAACGCGACCCCCGAGCGTCGGCTCGTCCTCGAGCTCTTCGGCGCGACGATCGTCGACTCGCCTGCCAGCCAAGGTTCCAATGGTGCCGTGCGGCTCGCCCAGGAGATGGCCGGCGCGGATCCGAAGTACACGATGCTCTTCCAGTACGCGAACGAGTGGAACCCGCTCGCCCACTACAACGGCACCGGCGCCGAGATCGTGCGCGACCTGCCGCGGGTAGATGCGCTCGTCGCCGGCCTCGGCACCGGCGGGACGCTCATGGGCACCGGACGGCGGGTGCGCGAGTCGTTCCCCGACGTGATCGTCGCCGCGGCGGAGCCGCTTCCCGGCGATCCGGTGATGGGCCTGCGCTCCCTCGACGACGGCTACGTGCCGCCGATCCTCGACGTCTCGAAGCTCGACCGGAAGCTCCTCGTCTCGAACGCCGAGTCGGTCGCAGCGGTGCATGCGCTGCTCGAGCGCGAGGGCATCTTCGCCGGCGTGTCGGCGGGCGCGGTCGTGCATGTCGCACGCCGCATCGCGGAGGATCTCCCCGAGGGATCTGTCGTCGTCGCCGTGCTCGCGGACGGTGGCTGGAAGTACCTCTCGGGAGACTTCTGGAGCGCCGAGGATGTGGAGGAGTCGATGGAGACGACACTCTGGTGGTAGTCCCCGCCGAGATCCGGGCCGAACTGCACGACCACGCCGCCGAGGAGGCGCCGAACGAGTGCTGCGGCGTCCTCGTCTTCAAGGACGACATCGCCGAGCGCTACATCCGCGGCCGCAACCGGCTCGCCTCGCCGTACCGCTACGAGCTCGAGATCGATCCCGAGGTTTGGTTCCTGGAGGACGAGGGCTACGAGCTCGCCGTCTTCCACTCGCATCCCGAGAGCGAGCCGCGGCCGTCCCGCACCGACCGCGAGCTCGCCGGCCTCTGGGCGGGTAAGCCGTTCCTGATCTACGGCTTGAAGCTCGAGGAGCTCCGCGCCTGGCGGATCAATCTGGCTGACGCCGAAGAGCTGCCGCTTTCCTGATCTGCGACGAGTCCGGCCCGCGTCCAACAACCTGGCTCCGGCGTAAGCACCGTAGCGCACCCAACCGCGCTGGCCCTCGACGGGTCTTGGACGACGCCATAGTCTATGGTGATGGCTGCAGTCGTCGGGCCGAAGTCGATCGACTCCTCGCGTCATGGATAGGAGAGGTTTCATGAGTTGGAACCCCTACGACAATCTTCCCCCGGCGGCTTCTTTCTCAGTGACCAGCAGGGACCTGCGAGAGGGCGAGAAGCTGGCGGTGCCGCAGGTCAGCGGCATCTTCGGCGCCGGCGGCCAGGACGTTTCCCCGCAGCTCTCCTGGAGCGGTTTCCCGTCAGGGACGCAGAGCTTCGTGGTCACGATGTGCGATCCCGAAGCGCCCACCGTTACCGGCTTCTGGCACTGGGCCGTGGTGAACATTCCCGGCAACGTCACCGAGCTGCCGGCCGGTGCCGGCGACGAGTCCGGCTCCGGGCTCCCGCAGGGAGCCTTCCAGCTCAAGAACGACGCCAGGATGGCGTGCTACGTCGGCGCTGGGCCGCCCGAGGGTCATGGGAGGCACCGCTACATCTTCGCGGTCCTCGCCCTTGACGCCGACAGGATCGAGATCGACAAGGAGGCGACGCCAGCATTCCTGATGTTCAACCTGTTTAGGGGTACCCTTGGACGCGCCTTCCTCGAGGGCTGGTACGAGAGGTGAGCCTTGCCTAAGCACATCTAACACTGGCAGCGTCACACCGAAGCCAACGCGGCTCAGGGAACATTGCGCAACACTCGGGCATTCCGCAGTCCTTACGTTACGATTTCGGCTGTGCGTTGGCGCACAGTCGCAGCCGTTCTAGTGCTCGGCATCGGCCTGGCCGGCGTGGGCGCCGGATCAGGGGCGGGGCGACCTGGATGTCTTGGCCGCGATGTCGTGCTTGTCTCGGTGCGGACGGGTGCCGTTGACTGCGCGTTCCCGGACTTCCGTACCAACGCAGTAATCCCCGATGGACATGGGGGATGGTTCGTCGGGGTGGGCAGAGCGGGCGTCGGTCGGGTGCGGGTCCCCGGTATCGCCCATCTTGACGCTCACGGCAGACTCGATCGATTCTGGGCTGGCACGGTGCCGAAGGACACCACCGGCGAATACGGTGTGACGGCGCTCGCTCTCAGCGGTAGGACGCTCTATGCGGTGGGCGATTTCGGCGTCGAAGCGCTCAATGCCTCGACCGGGAAGCGGCTATGGGTCACTCCGATCAAGCCCGCGCCCATGCGCTCGGTTGCGGGCGGCGACCTATTCGGGATCGCCGCGGTGGCAGCAGACACTCATGCCGTGTTCATCACTGGATCGTTCGCGGTCATCGATGGTCACCGGTACCGCGATGGCCTTGCCGCTCTCGACCCCCGCACAGGACGGCCGTTGCCCTGGAGAGGTCCGATGGCCACACTCCCGCCGCCATTGCATCCACAGCCAGCGCCAGAGGTCACCTACTCCGGCGACACGTTGGCGCTCAAGGGATCACTCTTGCTCGTCGGGGACGCGGGACCGTTCAAGTTCCACGGAAAGATCCGTACCGGAATCTTCGGGCTCGACGAGCACACCGGCGCAATAAAGCTATGGAACCCGCATGGCTACGTTGGCACCAACGGCTACTTACCTGCGGACGACGGCACCACCATCACCTTCGCGATCCACGGAACAACGGTCTACACCTACGAGGTCGACGGTGGCGGGAACTCAGCGCCGAGCGAATACAGGGTCTCCGCGATGAACCTCAAGACACATCGCGCAGTTCAGTGGGATCCAAAACTCGTATCGCGGGGATACGACAACTACCACCAACGCATCCTCGCGGCATCCGCCGATTACCTCGTCATCGGGTAGGGGCGCTCGATTTCGGGCCGGTTGCTCAGGCGTCACTTGTGAACGCTGGCGCAGCCCAGAGCGAACCCACCGGAGGCGACCTAGTCTCCCTGCTCGATGGGTATGACCGATTTCGCTCAGCTTGAACGAATCGCCGCCGAGGTTGCCGAAGAATGGGGGCTCAAGCTCGGTGGCGCGTTCGCACTCTCACGGCATTCGTACGTCGTCTCAGCCGGCGATGACGCCGTACTGAAGATCAGATCAGCTGACGACGATGAGTCCGACCAGGAAGTCGATGCGCTTGCCCTTTGGGGCGGCGAGGGTGCTGTCCGATTGTTGCGCTCTGACCCTGAGCGACGCGTTCTTCTGATCGAAAGGGCATGCCCTGGCACCGACCTGGCCGAGTTGCCCGACGATGAGGCCACCGCGATCGCTCTCACGGTCGCCTGCAAGCTGTGGCGGCCAGTGGACGCGCCTTTTCGGTGGATCGGCGACTGGGTGCCACATTGGCTCAAGCAAGCTGAAGGCTCGCAACAACCAGGGCATCAATTGCTTCCACGAGCGCGAGCGCTGTATGACGGCCTCAATGTTGGTCGGTCAATACTCGTCCACGGCGACTTTCACCACCACAACATTCTGAAGGCAGGGGATCGATACCTCACGATCGATCCGAAGCCCATGCGCGGCGAACCGGAATTCGATGTGTTCTCATTTATTCGTAATCCATTGTCCTACCGAATCTCGCTCGCCACGACAGAGCGACGCCTCGCAGCATTCGCGGCGGTCGGGCTCGACGAGGAGAGGATGCGTGCCTGGAGTGTCATTCGTGGCGCCTATCTCGGCGCCGACGAGAACGAGGTCGAAGTCCTCCGCGCCCTGATCTGAGCCCGAAGGACGTGAGATCCCCTAGACGCTCCCTCGGGGTGTCTTCCGAAACGCCCGCGCAGTCAAGATTCCCCACGTCGGTGCCGGAAGCGTGCTGCGCGGTCAGAGTAGTAGCCCCATGTCGAGCGAATCCCAGAACTCGCCGTTAGCGCGGCGATAGTGCTTGACTCGATGTCCTTCCTGGACGAAGCCGAACTTGCGATAGAGCGCAATCGCGGCAGCGTTGTGCGGGAACACGTCGAGGACCAGCTTGTGCAGGCCTCGTTCACGTGACCATTCGATTCCCGCAGCTAGAAGGGCCGAGCCGACACCGCGACCTCGCCATTCACGCGCAACTGCCATCGCGATCTCGCCGAAGCCTGAACGGTTCGCCCTGACCTGGAGGGAGCCGACGATCTCGGCGTCAGCGACTGCCACAAGTGTTCCCTCGACCACCCACCGTGCGGCAAGGGCCTCAACGTCGATCGGCGGCTCCGCCTCGATCCCGTCATGCTCCTCGGCGACCCCAGCGATCAGCATTGCGAGGACCAAGCGATCCTCGTCGCCCGCGCGGCGAACCAGGAACTTCGCTGAACTCACCATCAAATACTCGCACGCAGGGGCGACGCGGGTTTTCGTCTGAAGTGTCTTCCGGAACGCTCGCGCAGCGGAGAGTTAGGGCATCAGATGCCACACCAAGCGAACTGCGTCCCTGACACCCTGGCGAAGGTACGGGTCGTCCGCGGGAGCCACTGCGATCCGCTTTCCCGCCTCGACGTCCCAGAGAGTGATCCGCTTGCCCAACGTCACGAGCCGGCTGCCCGAATCGTCGAACCCAGCCCGAAACGAAGCTCCGATTTGGAACCTCGGCCGTGTCGCCGCCGACGCACGATCCATCACGGCGCAGATCGTATTCGTGTCGATGGCGAATCCGGTAGCGCGCAAGAGCGTCGGGAGCCAACTAGAGCGGAACACTGACCCAAGCGAGACTGCGAGACCGCTCTCAGCTGTTTAGGTCGAGTGCACTCCGATTCATTCCTGATCTCGGGGCGTCAGATCGCACTCATCTAAACCCGGGCGTATCGGATGTGGGTCACACCGGGCGCCGCGACCGACTCGACCTGCTCGAGCTTCACATCTCCCAGACGTTCGAACAGCCGAGCGCCGCCTCCGAGCAGGACCGGAACGATCGAAACGACGATCTCGTCGAGCTGACCCGCTGCGAGGTATTGCTGCGCCACCGACGCCCCACCCCCCAGAGAGACCTCCTTCTCCCCGGCTGCTTCCCGCGCCCGTTCGAGCGCCGATCCGATCCCGTCCGTGACGAAATGGAACGTCGTTCCGCCTTGCATCTCGAGCGATTCGCGCGGGTGGCTCGTGAGGACGAATACGGGGTGATGAAAGGGCGGATTGTCTCCCCACCAGCCCTGCCACGACTCGTCCCACGGCCCCGGACCACCCCCGAACATGTTTCGGCCCATGATGGTCGCGCCGACGCCGGCGAGGATTTCCTCGGCGAACGGCGTGCTGGCGTTGACCTCGCCGCCCTCCTCCCCGTGGCGCTCGCGGAACGCCTTGAGCGGAAGGAGCCAACCATGGAGCTCCTCGCCGCCGATACCGATCGGATGCACGGACGACTGGTCAGGACCGGCGACGAAGCCGTCCAGCGACATCGTGATGTTCAGTTTCAGCTTGCTCATGGATCCTCCGTCAGAAAGTGGGCTTACGGTTGCTGGCGGATGCCGAAGACATTTCCCGCCGGGTCACGAAATGTCGCAAAAGCCTCACCCTCGCCCTGCGGCGTGCCAGTGTAGGCGGCATCGCAGCTCCTCCTCTCATGCTGAGTGCCTCAGCGAGCAACTAGGCGAACTTCACCGCGCCTTTGCCCATGATCGATCCGTACTGGGCAACCAGCGGGGCGTTGTTGCTGAAGTTGCACTCCCCCTTGTGGGCGCCCGTGCCGTAGACAGGGCCGACTCCCGCGAAGGTGATCGTGATCCTCAACGTTCCGCTGATCCCTTTGTAGAGGCCGGTGCCGTTGAACAGCGTTACGGGCCCCGTCCCCGTGAACTCGAACGTGCAGGTTGTCTTGTTCACGGTCGGTTGTGCGTGATTCGTCTTTGCGTTGAGCGCTGTCGAGTTGACCTCGAACGTGCCCTTCTTCAGCGTGATCCGGACGAAGTTGCCGTTGGCATCCGTCTTGCCGTTCTTGTCAATGCTGGTCGTCTGCCCGTGATCGCCGATCGCGCCCGTGATCACGATCGGGCCATGAATGCCGTCGGGGCTGGGCGTCACGAAAATCGATACGGGCCCTCCGGCCGGCATGCCCGCGCCGGAGGCCGCGGAAACGGCGACCAGGACGCTTCCTGCCATCAGGCAACCGAGGACTGCCATCGCTACACGCACTTCGACCTCCTGGGTCAGACTCGCTGGAGAATATTGATGTGAGCGACTCTAGAACGTCGGCGCCTCGAAAGCGTGACGAAGCGGCGGCGCGTTCTCAGCCGCCGGCGAGGACGGCAGCCCCCACAGCGCCCGAGAGGTCTCCGAGCTCTGTGGTCAGAACCGCCGGCGGCTTGTTCGGTGCAAAGAGATGCGGTGTCATGTGCTCGACGACCCGGTCGACGAACGGCTGGCCGAGGCGGTCGCCGAGGCCGCCGCCGATCACGATCGCCTCGAGATCGAGCAGGTTCTGAGCCGAGGCGAGCCCAAGACCGAGCGCCTGCTCGGCGTCGTCGACGAGGCGTCTGGCCATGCGGTCGCCGTCCTCGAGGGCCGCCGCGAAGACGCCCGAGGTGAGTCGCTGGCGGCCGCGCTGCTCCATGATCTGAAAGAGAACCGTCTTGTGACCGCGTCTCACGAGGCCCCGCGCGCGCCGCTCCATCCTCACCCGCCCCGCGTAGGCCTCCACGCAGCCTTTGCGGCCGCACGAGCACGCCAGGCCTCCGGGTTTTACGACCATGTGGCCGAGCTCCCCGCCTGCGCCCCGCCCGTCGTGAAGTCGCCCGTCAAGGATCAAGCCTCCTCCGACCCCGTCCCGACCCAGGCTCCGAGCACGTTCGAGAACGGACGAGCCGCCCCACGCGTGTACTCGCCGAGAACGCCGACGTTCACATCGTTGCCCAGAGTCGTCTTCGCTCCGCCGAGGGCCTGCGACACGAGCGGACCGAGCTCGACGCGCTCCGAGAAACCCGGAACGTTCGCCGCCAACAGCACCACGCCGGCCTCCGCGTCAACGTCGCCCGGCGTCCCGACACCGACCCCGGCCAATTCGGCGACACCTGCCTTGGCCCGCTCGAGTGACGCGACGACCGTCTGGACGATGGCAGCGATCACGTCGGCCGCGACGCCGCTCTGCGGAGTCAGCGTCCTGGCGCTCCCCACCACCTCACCGTCGCGCACGACGACCGACTGGATCTTGGTCCCCCCGAGATCAACGCCTGCTGTCACTGGACTCGCCAAGCTCAGGCCCTTCGCTCGGACTCCGTCAACGACAGGACACTAACGGAGCCCGAGCGAGCGTCGTTCCTCGGGCGGTTCTAAGCGGCACGGCTTGATGTTCTGGTTGACGTGGAACAGGTTGCCCGGGTCGTACGTCGCCTTCGCCTGCGCGAGCCGCACGTAGTTCCCTCGGTAGGTCGCCTCGACCCGCTCCTGGCCCTCCTCCATCATGAAGTTGACGTAGGCCCCGCCTGCCGAATAGGGGTGCACCGCGTCCCAGTAGCCGACGGCCCAATCACGCAGGGCCGAAGCGCCCGCCGGGTCGGGATCGACGCCGATGATCACCTGGGAGTACTGGGTATCGCGATACGCCCACGGGGTTGCGTCGTTGGCTACGTCGTGCGCCGCGCCGTCGATCGGATAGATGTGGGAGCCCGACTTCCAGGTCGGCATCTTGGCGTTCCACTCCTCGTTCGCGGCGATCGCCTCGTCGGGGATCTCATTGGCGAAGTCGGCGCGCCAGTACCACTGGTCGCCCGGGCCGTAGAGGCCGTCGAACGCGCTGTTCAGCCCCGGAAGCGGCACGCGTCCGGCGCCGTGCATGAGCGGCTCCGCCACGGCCAGCATCGGCGCCATCGCAGCCTCGGCCTCCTCGTCGGAGCCCTGGATGCACCAGACGATCCCGCACACCTTCCGCAGGTGGATCGGCTCCGGGAACGGGGGCCCCGGCGGGATCGTGTGGAAGCAGAAGAAACCGGTGACGTTCCGCGGCAGCGTGGGCAGGTAGTCGCGGTAGGCCTTGAGCAGCTGCTCCGTCTCCTCGATCGCCCAGAACGTCGGCCCGCCGACGACATCGGTCACCGGCTGACCCTGGAACGTGAACTCGGTCACGACTCCGAAGTTGCCACCTCCGCCGCGAACGGCCCAGAAGAGCTCGGCGTTCTCGTCGGCGCTGGCGGTCACCTGCTGACCGTCGGCGAGCGCGACCCGGGCTGAGAGCAGGTTGTCGATCGTGAGGCCGTACGCCCGCGTCAGGTGACCGATGCCGCCACCGAGCGTCAGCCCGCCGACCCCGGTCGTCGAGATAACGCCGCACGGGACGGCGAGCCCATGGGGGTGCGTGGCGGTGTCGACCTCACCCCAGGTCGCGCCGCCACCGACGCGAACGGTCCGCGCTCCGGCATCGACGGACACCGAGTTCAGCAGCGAAAGATCCGCGACGACACCGTCGTCGACGCTCCCGAGGCCACCGCCGTTGTGACCGCCTCCCCGGACTGCAAGCGGCACGTCGTGTGAGCGCGCAAAGCCGATCACGGCCGCGACATCCGCCGGGCTCGCGCAGCGCGCGATCACCGCCGGGCGCTTGTCGATCATCGCGTTGAAGAGCGCGCGCGCCTCGTCGTAAGTTGGATCATCAGGCCCGATCAGCTCGCCGCCGAAGCTCGCTCCGAGCTCGCTTCTGGCCGCGGCCGCAGGAGTCTCTGCCGTGCCCATTCGTCAGCCTCCTTCGAGATACGCGGAGCGAACTTGCGCCCGCGGCGCGAGTATAGAACCCTCGCGGTCTAGGTTTAAGCGCGCTTGACGAGCGTGGGCGCGCACACGAACTGCGCGATCTTCGCGGCGGCATCTGCCAGCTCGTCGAGCGGCTGCCGGATCATTGTCGTTTGAAGGCTCGGATGGCCAGAAGGGCGGGCCGAATGAGTTCGTCGCCGGCGTCAGGCATTGTGGCGACAGCGCTCGGACTCGGTTGAGGCTCTGCCAGGTGATCGACCGTTAGTCCGGCGCGACGAACCGCGTTGACGGTCGCGGACGCGCTCCGGTGATACCTGACGACACCGTCGATGAACCATGTGGTGATGCGCGCGCCCTCGTCGAAATAGTCGCTCACCGGCCATGCCGCGTGACGGCCATGTTCATCGATCCAGCCCGACTGTTCGAGCTGCGAGGTGAAAATCGGATGTTCGACGATCTCCACGAAGGTTCCTCCAGGTTCAAGCCACCGTGCTACCGCCGCGAGGACCGGATCGAGCTCAGCGACGTAGTGCAACGCCAAGATGCTGACTACGACATCAGCAGATGCATCGGTAAACGCGACATCCTCCACGAAGGCGTTCACGTAGCTGATGCGAGCGTCGTTCGTGCGCTCTCGAGCCAGAGTCAGCATGCGCACCGACGGATCGACACCGATGACAGTCCTAGCGCCCGCATCGATCGCATATCGACAGAACCAACCGTCACCACAGCCGAGGTCGAGCACTCGCTTTCCGGACAGATCGGGCAGAAGCTCACTTAGAGAGGGCAGGATCAGAAGCTCGTGCAGCCCCCGAGCGCGGCCTCGCATGCGCGCATACTCGGTGAAGAAGCGCGGATCGTCATAGAGATTCTGGCGCCCGGGCAGCGATGGTACGGCGTCGTCTGGCGTCACCGCTCGCGCCCGCGCTTGTCCTGGGTCACGACAACGGTTGGGCGATCTCCCAGATGTGGCCACCCGGGTCGACGAAGCTCGCGGTTCGGATTCCCCAAGGCCGGTCCATCGGCCCGTTGAGGAGCTCTACGCCGCGCGCTCTCAACTTCGTGCAGGTTGCGTCGACATCATCGACCTCGACCGTGAGTTGAAAGCGCACGCCGGCCTCGCGATCCGCGACAGGAGCAGGAGCGACAAGCTGTCCCGCCGCTTCCGCCTTCAACAGATTGGCGAGCGTGCTGCCGAACTCGAACACGACCGAGTTCGCATCCTCGAAGAGGATCGGCAACCCGAAGACCTCCTGATAGAACGTCCTCGCTGCCTGCAGATCCTCAAAGAACAGCGTGATCGCCTTGATACCGCTGGGCCACGCAGCTTGCTCCTCGGTCATGGATTCCGGGGCGGCCCGGTCGACTGGCGAATGACGAGCCGCGTTGCAAGCTCGACGTGCAGCGTCTCGAACCGCTGATGCTCGAGGAGCCGCATCAGGAGGCTGATGGCCGTGCGGCCCATCTCGGCAAGCGGCTGGCGGATCGTGGTAAGCGTGGGAGTGACGATCGTCGCGTGCTCGACGTCGTCGAAGCCGACGACGGAGAGATCGCCGGGAACCTGTACGCCCCGGACGCGAGCGGCCTGGAGGACGCCGATCGCGAGGTTGTCGTTGAAGGCGAAGATCGCCGTCGGCGGGTCGGGAAGGTCGAGCAGCGTGTTCGCTGCATGGCGGCCTCCGAGCACCTCGAAGTCGGACTCGAGCTCGAGGGCCGGATCGGGCATGACGCCTGCCGCCGCAAGCGCGGCGTGGTACCCGCGCCGGCGCTCCTCGGTCGCCAGCCAGCCGTTCGGCCCCGTGATCGCGGCTATGCGCTGATGCCCAAGCCCAAGAAGGTGCTGCATGGCCTGGTCGGCGCCGGAAGCGTGCGCCGCCGACACCGAAGGGATATCCGCGTCGAGCGGTGTGAGCGGGTCGACGACGACGAAGTGGTAGCCCTGAGCGACCAGCTGCACGAGCTCCTCGTTCGACTCCTCTGGCATGACGATCAAGGCGCCGTCCGTGACACCGTGGAACAGACGATCGAGCAACGTGACCTCTCGATCATGCTCGTGGCCTGTGGGTGAGAGCACGAGGCGCAGGTCCTGTTCGTGAAGAGCCTCTGCTGCGCCAGAGACGATCCCCGAGAAGTAGGCGGGGTAGAGCAGCGGAACGAGGACCCCGATCAGCCCCGTGCTGCCGCCCGAGAGATGACGCGCACTCCGATTTGCGGTGTAGCCGCGCTCGCGAATCACCCGCGCGACGACTTCGCGCGTTCGCGCCGAGACATCCTCGCGGTCGTTGAGCACGCGGGAGACGGTCGCGATCGAGACCCCCGCTTCCTTCGCGACCTCGCGGATCGTCACCCGATTGGGAATGGTCGTTTCTGCCACCGGTGGAGTATGCCTGTTCCGGAACGGTACCGAGGAAAAAGTTAGCTATTGAAGCCAACTTATGCAATCTCTTGACTTTTCTACCACCAAAGTGTTACATACCGTCCCGGAAACGTTTACGGACTCGACCTCGAGTCCCCTGCATTCGCCCGACGACGGGCGAGAAAGGACAGCCGATGCGACGCAGCTTCCGGAACCAAAGGCGCCTCGCCGCTCTGCCGGCCGCCGCAGCTCTCGCCGCCGCAGTGGTCGTGCTCGTCGGGACGGGATCGGCTTCCGCCGTCTCCGCCGGCGTGAAGTCAAGCCATACCTGTCTTGTCATGACGGGTGCCGGTGACCCGGCCTTCGTCAAGAACTTCAATCCCTACACCGCCACCGGTCTTCCGAGTGGCAGTTTCGTGCAAGGCGCGTTCTATGAGCCCCTGATCGTCACGGGCGAGGGCGGGCTGAAGCCCGTTCCGTGGCTCGCGCGGACCTGGACCTGGTCGAACGGCAACAAGACGCTGACGCTCCACCTGGCGAAGAACGTCAAGTGGTCCGACGGTACGGCTCTGACGTCGGCAGACGTCGTCTACAGCCTGACTGCCGGAAAGCAGGACCCGATCATGGATCGCATCGGCCTCACAGGCGCCGGCAATAACGTCGCCTCGGTGAAGGCGACGGATCCGTACACGGTCGTGATCAACCTGAAGACCCCCGACTCGCAGTTCATCGCAGCGACGTTGAACCGCCAGTTCGTGGTCCCGCAGCACATCTGGGCCAGCGTCAAGAAGCCTGCCACGTTCCTCAACCCGGACCCGGTTGGTTCCGGGCCGTTCGACACGATCACCCGCTTCACGACTCAGGACTACGTCTTCGGCAAGAACCCGAACTACTGGCAGCCCGGTCTTCCGAAGGTCCCGTGCCTCGAGTACGTGCAGGCCTCGTCGAACGATGCCGCGCTGGCATTGATCGACAGCGGCCAGGTCGACTGGACGCACAACTTCGTCCCGAACGTCGAGAAGGCGTACGAGTCGAAGGACCCGCAGCACTACCACGCGTTCTACGCGACGACCGCGTACCCGATCTCGCTCACGTTCGACGACACGAAGTACCCGTTCAACCTGGTCGCGTTCCGCAAGGCGCTCAGCCTCGCGATCGACCGGAACTCGGTCTCGAAGCTCGGCGAGTACGGCTACGCACCGCCCACCGACGCGATCGGCCTGAGCGGATTGTTCCCGAAGTGGGTGGTCAGCCCCGCTGTCAAGGCGCAGGCGAAGGCGGCGGCCAAGTACAGCCCCGCTGCTGCGAAAGCGATGCTGACGGCCGCCGGCTTCACGTACAACGGCAACCAGCTCGTCGATCCGAAGGGCAACCCCGTCTCACTCGACATCCACGTGATCTCGGGCTGGTCGGACTGGGTCGCCTCGAACCAGATCATCACCAAGGACCTCTCGGCGATCGGCATCTCCTCCGACGGTGGCCCTCGAGCCCGACTGGGGCTCCTGGCAGCCGAACGCGATGGCGACGAAGAACCCGACGCTGCTCTGGCAGGGCGGTTCCCAGGGCTCGCCGTACGGCTACTTCTACGCCAACCTCGACCAGAACGCGTTCATTCCCTCTGGTAAGGACGGCACGCCGACCGGCAACTGGGAGCACTTCTCGGATCCGGCGGCGACGAAGCTGCTCAACACCTGGAAGGTCACGCTCGATCCGGCGAAGCAGCAACGGCTGGCCACGCAGCTCGAGAACATCTTCCTCAAGGATCAGCCGATCATCCCGCTCTTCATCGGTCCGCGCTGGTCGACCTACAGCACGAAGTACTTCCACTGCTACGACACGCCGAAGAACTTCTTCGGCGATCCGATCTTCACCACGTTCCCGGACAACATCCTCTCGTTCACGCGCATCTGCCCGGGAGGGCAGGCCGGGGCGTAACGACGGGGTAGACGTTCCTCCTGGCGGGCGGTCCCTCAGGGCCGCCCGCTGTCTACCCTTCGGTTGACCGAAATGCGCTGGTTCGCCCGTCGGCTCGTCTTCTATGTCTTCGCGATCTGGGTCGCGCTGACGATCAACTTCCTGCTCCCGAGGATGATGCCGGGAAACCCGATGGACGGCGTGCTGCAGCATCTGAGCAGCGCCCAGCTCTCCGCGAACCCCGGCCTCGTCGCGACATATCAGGCGTTGCTCGGGGGCGGTCACCACTCACTCTGGCACGACTACGTCGTCTATCTGAGTCGCATCGTGCATTTCAACTTCGGCATCTCGACGTCGAACTATCCGACGCCGGTCTCCGAGGTCATCGGGCGCACCCTCCCCTACTCGATCTTCCTCGTCGGCGTCGCGTTCCTGTTCGCCTTCGCGATCGGAACCGCGATCGGGATGTTCGCGGCCTGGCGGCGCGGAGGTCTCGTCGACAACCTCGTCGTTCCGACATTCATGGTGCTCGGCGCGTTCCCCGCCTTCTTCCTCGCGCTGATCGGCCTCTACGTCTTCGGGCTGAAGCTGGGCTGGTTCCCGATCCAGCACGCCTATGACAGCGACATCGTCCCCGGCTTCAACTGGCCGTTCGTCAGCAGCGCCTTCCGGCACTCACAGCTCCCGATCCTCGTGATCATCGCGGCCTACACGGGCTACTGGGTGCTCAACATGCGCACCGTGATGATCAACACGATCTCCGAGGACTACGTGACGATGGCCAACGCGAAGGGTCTCAAGGAGAAGCGCGTGATGACGCAGTACGCGGGACGGAACGCGATCCTGCCGCCGCTGAACGGGTTCGCCGCCCAGTTCGCGAGCGCCGTCGGCGGTCTCGTCTTCATCGAGTACATCTTCAGCTACCCCGGGGTCGGCTACACGCTGCAGAACGCCGTCCTCGGGAACGACTACCCGCTCGCGCAGGGGATCCTGGTCGTGCTCTGCCTCTGCGTGATCGTCGCGAACCTGATCATGGATGTCCTCAACCTCGTGCTCGACCCGCGGCTGAGGACGAGCTGATGTCGCAGCTCGATCCGACAGTCACCGATCAGACCGCCGTCGAGTTCGCGGCGCCGGTGCCGGCGATCGTCGCCGGGCGTCGTGTGCGAATCCCCGGTTGGCTCGCCTTGATGCTCGGGAAACGGCAAATCGTGCGCGGGTCTCATGATCGTGGCGTTCGTGGTCGTTGTCGCGTTGATCGCGCCCTGGATCTCGGTCGCACATCCGAACGACTTCAACCTGCTCGCCGCCCACCAGGCGCCGTCATGGCACCACCTGTTCGGAACGACGGATCAGGGCAGCGACGTCTTCTCGCAGGTCGTCATCGGCGCACGGCGCTCGCTGCTCCTCGGGGCAGCCGCGGCCGCCCTCGCGACCGCGGTGGCCGCCATTCTCGGCGTCAGCTCGGCCTACATCGGCGGGATGTACGACGAGATCGTGAACCTGATCATCAACGTCTTCCTGACCATCCCTGCGATCCCGCTGCTCGTCGTGATCTCCGCCTATCTGAAGGGCCGCGGCATGTGGACGATGGCTGTCGTCCTGGCGCTCGTCCTGTGGGCATTCGAAGCACGGATTCTCCGAGGCCAGGCGCTCTCGCTGCGCAACAGGGATTTCGTGCTCGCTGCGAAGGCATCCGGCGAGTCGACCTCCCGCATCGTCTTCGGCGAGCTGATGCCCAACATGATCAGCAGGATCGCCGCGGGGTTCGTGCTCGTGTTCTATATCGCGCTCCTCGTCGACGCCGGCCTCGAGTTCCTCGGGCTCGGCGACGTGACGCATACGAGCTGGGGCATGACGCTCTACTGGGCGCAGACGAACTCGACGATTCTGCAGGGCGAGTGGTGGCCGTTCGTCTTCCCCGGTGCCGCGCTCGCGCTGACCGTCCTCGGGCTCGTACTGATCCTCACCGGGGTCGACGAGGTCAGCAACCCGCGTCTCCGTGCCGAGCGCCCGCCGCAGGGGCGGCGCCGCCGCCTGCTGCCTCTCTTCGTCGGAAGCCGCTCGTGGGTGAAACCATGACCAGTGCGATCGAGCATCCGGTTCCGGCCGCGAAGAAGACCGAGACGCTCCTCGAGTTGCGCGGGCTTGCCGTCGACTACGGCTCGGTGCGCGTCGTCAACGGCGTCGACCTCTCGATCGGTGCGGGTGAGATCGTCGGCCTCGCCGGCGAATCGGGCTGCGGGAAGAGCACGGTCGCAAACGCGATGATGCAGATCTTGCCGCCGACGGCACGCGTGACCGGCGGCAGCATCCTCTTCCGCGGCGAGGACCTCGTCACCCGATCGCGAGAGGAGCTGCGGGCGTTCCGCTGGCGGAACGTCTCGATCGTCTTCCAATCGGCGATGAACGCGCTCAATCCGGTGACGCGCGTCGGCGACCAATTCGTCGACATGATGCAGGCCCACGAGCAGATCTCGAAGAAACAGGCCTTGACGGAAGCCGGAGATCTGCTCGAGCTCATGTGCATGGACAGGCAGCGGGTGCGCGCGTATCCGCACGAGCTGTCGGGCGGCATGCGCCAGCGCGTGATCATCGCAATGGCGCTCGCATTGCAACCCGAGCTGATCATCCTCGATGAGCCCACCACAGCGCTCGATGTCGTCGTGCAACGCGAGATCCTGCAACGGGTTCAGGAGCTTCAGCGTGAGCGCCAGTTTGCGGTGCTCTTCATCACGCACGATCTCTCGCTGCTGATCGAGACCGCGCACCGGATCGCGATCATGTACGCGGGCTCGATCGTCGAGAGCTCCTCGGCAACCCAGCTCGCCGCGAACCCGCTCCATCCCTACACGCGCGGGCTGCTCGCATCCTTCCCCCCGCTGCGGGGCCCTCGTCAGCGCCTGACCGGCATCGGCGGGGCGCCGCCGGACCTACGCGATCCGCCGGCCGGGTGCCGCTTCCACCCACGCTGTCCGGAATGCCGTCCCGACCGTCTGGGCCTGTACGAGCGGCAGACGACGGAGGTGCCCGTGCTGCGCGAGCTCGAGCCGGGTCACCAGGTTGCCTGCCACCTCGTCGACGGAGCGGCCTCGTGAGCACGCTCGACGTCCGGAATCTCGAGAAGCGCTTTCTGCTCGGCGGCAAGATCCACCGACCGCAGGTTCACGCTGTCGACGACGTCTCGTTCGAGCTCAAGCCTGGGACGGTCACGGCCCTCGTCGGCGAAAGCGGGAGCGGCAAGAGCACGGTCGCGCGCCTCCTCGCGCGGTTGCAGACGCCGACGGCCGGCTCAGTGTTCTTCGAAGGCGGCGACGCCGCGAAGCTACGGAGCCGCAAGGAAGATCTGCATTACCGCTCGCAGGTACAGATCATCTTCCAGGATCCGTTCGCATCCCTCAATCCGGTCAAGACGATCCGTCACCATCTGGCCCGGCCGTTGCAGCTCCACAACATCGTGCCGCGCCGGGAGCTCGACGAACGCATCCACGAGCTCCTGCGGGCAGTTGGCCTGACGCCGCCGGACAAGATCGCCGACAAGTACCCCCATCAGCTCTCCGGCGGGCAGCGGCAGCGTGTCGCAATCGCGCGCGCACTGGCCGTCGAGCCGAAGGTGGTGCTCGCCGACGAGCCGACGAGCATGCTCGACGTCTCGATTCGGATCGGGATCCTCAACTTGATGCTGAAGCTGAAAGAGGAGCGCGACCTCGCGTTTCTGTACGTCACCCACGACCTGGCCGCGGCGCGGTACGTCGCCGACGAGATCCTCGTGATGTACGCGGGCCAGATCGTCGAGCAGGGCCCGATCGAGCAGGTGCTGGCCGAGCCCCTGCACCCCTACACGCGGCTTCTGCTCGACGCCGCTCCGGATCCCGGCGCCGAGGCGAAATGGATCGAGTTCGGTGCGCCCGCGTCAGCCGCGATCGACCCGCCTGAAGGGTGCCGGTTCGTGGCGCGGTGCCCGGTGGCGATCGACATCTGCTCCGAGCTCACGCCGCGCCTCGTCGAGGCCCGGCCCGCCCAGCTTGGGCGCTGTCACGTGACTGCGCCTTCCCCACTTCCCAGCGAAAGGACAACCCAATGACTGACCTCGCGAACTCCATCCCGGCGGGTTTCCTCTGGGGAGCGGCGACGGCGTCGTACCAGATCGAAGGCGCGGCGAACGAAGACGGACGCGGTGAAAGCGTCTGGGACCGGTTCTCTGCGACGCCCGGCAAGGTGCGCGGAGGCGACACGGGCGAGATCGCGTGCGACTTCTACCACCGCTATCCGGAGGACGTGAAGTTGATGACCGAGCTCGGGCTCGACGCCTTTCGCTTCTCGATCGCCTGGCCGCGGATCCTGCCGCAGGGCCGTGGTGCGGTGAACGAGAAGGGCCTCGACTTCTACGACCGCCTCGTCGACACGCTGCTCGAGCAAGGGATCGAGCCGTTCGCGACGCTGTTCCACTGGGACCTGCCTCAGGCACTCGAGGACGAAGGCGGCTTTCGCGTCCGCTCGACCGCCGAGGCCTTCGTCGAGTACACGGAGGCGGTCGTCGGCCGGCTCGGTGACCGAGTGCGGCACTGGGCGACGCACAACGAGCCCTGGGTCTACGCCTGGATCGGCCATTCGTGGGGTCGCCACGCACCGGGCCTCACCAGCGAGGCAGACGCGGTTGCGGCATCGCACCACCTGCTGTTGAGCCACGGCTGGGCCGTCGAGGCGATCCGGCGGATCGCGCCCGAGGCGCAGGTCGGGATCGTCCTGAACCTCCATCACATCTACCCGCACTCGGCGACACCCGAGGACGAGGCGGCCGCATGGCAGGTCGACGGCGAGGGGAACCGGTGGTTTCTCGACCCGATCTTCCGCGGCGTGTATCCGGCCGACCTGCTCGAACGCAACGAGCTCGTCGCGCCGCACGTGCAGGCCGGAGATCTCGACGCGATTGCCGCTCCACTCGACTTCCTCGGCGTCAACAACTACTTCCGGTTCGTGGTCGCCGCCGGCACGGATCGACCGCAGTTCATCAACGATCCGGAGGCGACGAAGACCGAGATGGGCTGGGAGGTCTATCCCGACGGCCTCTACCGCCTGCTGATGCGGGTCAGCGACGAATACGCGCCGCCCGCGATCTACGTGACCGAGAACGGCGCTGCCTTCGGTGACGTGCGCGTTCACGACGGTAGCGTCCACGATCCGGAGCGGATTGCCTATCTCGAGGGTTACATCGGTGCAATGGCGCGAGCAATCGAGGAAGACGTTCCCGTGAAGGGATACTTCGTCTGGAGCTTTCTCGACAACTTCGAGTGGGCTGAGGGATACTCGAAGCGGTTCGGCATCGTCTATGTCGACTATCCGACGCAGGAGCGCGTGCCGAAAGACAGCTTCTACTGGTACCGGGGGTTGATCGGCAGTCGGCTCGACGCGCCACGGCCGATCGCGACCGGCTGAGCTGCGATTGCGTACGGCCACGATCGCCGTCGCTGTCATCGCTCTGACGGTAAGTCTCGTCGGGGCGGGCGACGGCGCGCAAACGCGCTTTGTCGTCCGCGCGCTCGTCTCCGATCGCGCGCTTGGCGCCTCGAGCCACGACCCGCAGCTCGTGAACGCCTGGGGGCTCGCGTCGATGAAGGCAGGGCCATGGTGGGTTGCGAACGAAGGCCGCGGCACGAGCACCCTCTACACGTCCGCAGGACGTAAACAGCTGCTCACCGTAGCCGTCGCTGGGGGCCCGACCGGCGTCATCTTCAACGGTGGCACCGGTTTCGTGATCGGGCACGGTGAACACGCAGCGCCTGCCCGGTTCCTCTACGCGTGTGAGGACGGCCGTATTCGAGCCTGGTCACCAACCGTCCCGCACGGCTGGTCGCGGCAGTCGGTGATCGCCGTCGACGGCGCGGGGACCGCGGCTGTGTTCAAGGGACTCGCGCTCGCGCATGGTCGGCTCTATGTGACCGACTTCCACAACGGGCACGTCCTCGTTTTCGATCGCCACTGGCGGCCGGTCATTCTTCGCCATGCCTTCGTCGATCCCTCGATCCCGTCGTGGTACGCGCCCTTCAACATCATCGCTGCCGGTGACCGGCTGTTCGTCAGTTACTCCTGGCCTGCGCCGGTAAACGGCAACGACATGCCGAGCGGGGGCTATGTCGACGAATTCGACCTTCAGGGCAAGCTGGTCGCGCGGATCGGACGCTCCGCGGACTTCGCCGAGCCGTGGGGCCTTGCGTTCGCCCCACCCGGCTTTGGGCAGTTCGGGGGCGACTTGCTGATCGCCAACTTCGGGAGCGGTCAGATCGACGCGTTCGCACCTCGGCGCGGGCGCTGGGTGTCTGCCGGCAGGCTCGATGTCAGGGTTCCGGGGATTTGGGGAATCGCGTTCGGGACCGGCGGCATGAGCGGGCCGCCGACGACGCTCTTCTTCACAGCAGGGCCGCACCACTGGCTCGGCTCGTCCGAGCTCGAGGTGCACGGCGAGCTGGGCTCGATTGCGCCCGGGTAGCGATACGACGAAAGTGCCGAAGGGATACGGTGCGCCGCATGATTGAGCGTAGGATCGCCTGAGGCTATGAGCACCATCGTCGTCGTCGACGCACCCACGCTTGGCGAAGGATGGCTCCGCGTCTCGCGGACGATCCTCGAGCAGGGCGAGCTTTCGAGCTACGACTCGCAGGCGACACGCGAGGTGGCGCTGCTCACCCTCGTGGTGGCACGTCCGGAGTCGACGGACCCGGTGATCGCAGAGCTCGGAGACGCGGATTGGCTCGAGTGGATGCACCGGAACTTCTGGAGCACCGACGTCGTCGCGGAGCTCGGGGATGCGCAGAGCTACGCCACGCGGCTCTTCGACTACGGGCAGACGGGGCGCGACCAGATCGCCTGGGTGGTCGAGCGGTTGCGCCGCGACCCCGAGTCACGGTCTGCGGCGATCACCACGTTCCAGCCGCTCACCGACACGAGCTACATCCCGTGCGTGAGCCTCCTCGACTTCTGGATCGACGGCGGCGAGCTCGAGCTCGTCGTCTACGCGCACAGCCTCGACTTCGGCAAGAAGGCCTACGGCAACCTGATCGAGCTGACACACCTCGCCGAGCACGTGGCGAAGGAGCTCGGTGTCCCCGTCGGCCCCCTCGTCGTGCACGTGAAGTCGGCGCACATCTACGAGCCCGAGTGGGTCGCGATGGCCGATCTCGCAGGGCTCGAAGCGCCGGCCCGCTAGACCGGCCGGCCGGTCTCCGCCGAGCGGTGGAGCGCCTCGAGCACGCGTGACTGCGCGACCGCGTCCTCGCGCCCGAGGAGCAGCTCGCCTTCGCCGCGGATCGCGTCGCTCACGTTCTCGAGCTCCAGGCGATACGAGTCGACCGGCTCGTGCTCGATCCGCTCGACTCCCTCACCGCGGCGCACCTCGATGACCGGTGTCCGCGCATGCCACGGGTCGTCGAGAAACAGGGATCCTTCGCTCCCGATCGCCTCGAGCTCGTCGCGGTTGGGCAGTGCCGTGCCGCAGTCGAACTGCGCCAGCACGTCGCCCGGAAAGCGCATCGTCGCCGCGAACACCCAGTCCGTTCCCGTGTCGCCCAGACGTGCCGCCCCGTACACGCGACTCCGGTTCGCCGGCGAGCAACCGCGAGCCGCTGACGCAGTAACACCCGACATCCATCAAAGCACCACCCTCGAGATCCGTCTGCAGCCTGATGTTCTCCGTGTCGTACAGCGAATAGCTGAACGTCGACCGCACGAGCCGAAGCTCGCCGATCGCGCCGTCGGCGACCAGCGAGGCGAGCCTCGCCGCCTGCGGGTTGTGGCGCCACATGAACGCCTCGGACAGGATCCGCCCGCAGCGCTCGGCGGCGTCGAATGCCGCCTCCACCTCCTCGGGATGGCGTGACATCGGCTTCTCGCAGAGCACGTGCTTCCCGGCCTCGACGGCCCTGATCGACCACTCGCAATGCATCGTGTTCGGCAGCGACACATAGACGGCCTCGATCTCCGGGTCGGCGAGCATGTCCTCATACGAGCCGTAGGAGCGCGGAATCTCCCACTCCCGCGCATACGCCTCGGCCCGCGCCGCATCGCGGCTCGCGACCCCGACCAGCTCCACCTTCGACGACGCGTGCGCCGCGGGAATCAAGTGCCGGTTGATGTGCGCGGTGGAGATGATCCCCCACTTGACGGCGTTGCCGTCGCTCATCCCCAGCTCGCCTCCGTCATCGGCCGGAAGGCCGTCTCGAGGATCCGCATCCGCCGCGGCCGCTCGAGCACGAACACGACCACCTCGGCCACGTCCTCGGCGGTCATCATCCCCGGCAGGACGTCCTCGGTCCGCCCGCGGCCCTCCTCGAGCGCGAAGTCGGTCGCAACGCCGCCCGGGCAGACGTTCGTGCAGCGGATCCCCTTCTCCCGCAGCTCGCCGTCGAGTGCGCGCGTGAACCCGACCTGCCCGAACTTCGACGCGCAGTAGACCGCCTCGTACGGCAGCCCGCGCCGGCCTGCCTCGGAGGCGAGCGTGATCACGTCGCCCTCGCGGCCCAGCATGTGCGGCAGCGCCGCGCGGATCGCGTACAGCGTCCCCTTCAGGTTCACGTCGATCATCTCGTCGAGGTGCTCGGGCGCGAGCTCGAGGAACGGCCCGTACGCGCCCACTCCCGCGTTCGCGACGACGATGTCGATCCCGCCGAAACGCTCGGCCACGCCGCGGCAGAACGCGTCGAGCGCGTCGGGGTCGCGCACGTCCGCCGCGCTCGCCATCGCGCCGTCGAGGCCCGAGATCGTCCCCGGCCCGCGAGACGAGCCCGAGGTTCACACCGCGCTCGTGGAACATTCGCGCGACCGCGGCGCCGATGCCGCGGCTCGCGCCGGTGATCACTGCTGTCTTTCCTTCGAGGCTCATGAGCTCTCCAGTGGTCGAAGTGCGGGATAGAGCGACTTGAAGCGCTCGTAACCCTCGTCGTAGGCCGCGACCCAGGCCGGGTCGGGGTCGATCCGGTCGCCGGTGCGCACGCAACGCGCCACCGCATCCGCCGGATCGGAGAATACTTCCGCCCTCACGCCTGCCAGAAGGGCAGCGCCGAACGCGGCGCCCGCGTCGCTCCCGACGCGCTCGAGCGGGATCCCGAGCACCGACGCGGCGATCTTCAGCCACAGGTCGCTGCGCGAGCCGCCGCCCGAGACGCGCCCGACCGCGGCCTCCACCCCGAGCTCCCGCAGCAGCTCGAGCGAGTCCCGAAGCCCGTAGGCGACGCCCTCGAGCACGGCCCGCGTGAGCGCCCCGCGGTCGTGGCGGAGGGATAGGCCGGTGAAGGCGCCGCGGACGTCGGGGTCGACGTGAGGCGTCCGCTCTCCCTGGAGATACGGCGCGAACAGCAGCCCCTCGGTGCCGGGATCCCAGCGGGCGGCCTCCTCGTCGAGCGTCCGGAAGTCGGCGCCGAGGACGTCGTGAAGCCATTCGAGCGAGCCGGCAGCCGAGAGCATCACGCCCATCGCATGCCACGTTCCCGGCACGGCGTGGCAGAAGACGTGGAGCCGCGCCTCGGCGTCGACCGAGTACGAGGGCAGCACGGCGAACACGACGCCCGAGGTCCCGAGCACGACGGACAGAGGGCCCGGGCCGGTCGATGCCGACCCCGAGCGCGCCGGCCGCCTGGTCGCCTGCGCCCGCGACGACCGTCGACTCGTGCACCTCGGGCAGCCATGCGGCCGGAATCTCGAGCGCCGAGCAGACCTCGTCCGACCACCGCCGGCCCTCGACGTCGAGCAGCAGCGTCCCGGACGCGTCGGCGACGTCGATCACCCGCTCACCGGTCATCCGGAAGCGCACGTAGTCCTTGGGTAGCAGCACGTGTCTGATCGCATTCCACGTCTCGGGCTCGTTCCGCTGCAGCCAGACGAGCTTCGGCGCCGTGAACCCGGGCAGCGCCCGGTTTCCCGTCAGCGCGATCAGCCGCTCGAGACCGATCCGCTCCTCGATCTCGGCGCACTCGGCGCCGGTGCGCTGGTCGTTCCAGAGGATCGCAGGCCGCAGCACGCGGTCGTCCGCGCCGAGCACGACGAGCCCGTGCATCTGCCCGCTGAACCCGACGGGCCCCTCGGGAAGGCGCGCGAGCGCAGCCTGGGACGCCCGGAACCAGTCCTCGGGGTCCTGCTCCGACCACCCCGGTCGCGGCGTCGAGAGCGGGTAGCCCTCCTCGGCGACCCCGAGCAACTCGCCGTCCGGCGAGATGGCGACGGCTTTCACGCCGGTCGTGCCGACGTCGATCCCGATCAGCGCCTCGGTCATCCCCCGACCTCGGCCAGCTCGATCAGGTTCCCGAACGGATCGCGGCAGGTGAAGCGCGGCCGCCCGACGATTGCCGTCCCCTCCCGGGTCGCGACGCCCGCGGCTTCGAGCCTCGCGCGCAGCGCGGCGACGTCGTCGACCGCGACGCAGAAATGGGGCGCGACCGGCGGCGACTCGTCGGCCAGCATCAGGTGCAGCTCCTGGTCGCCTGCGAGACGGAACCAGATGAAACGCGCCGGGTCGAGCGCCGGCAGCACGTCCCGTTCCTCGAGCCCGAGCGTCCCACCGTAGAACGCCCGAGCCTCCTCGGCTCCCTCGACAGGGACCGCGATCGTCACGTGCTGAAGCCTCACGCTCCCAGCGCCGCGTACACCAGCTCGTAGGCCCGCACGGCGTCCTTCTCCTGCTGCGCGGCGGCGAGCGCCGTCTCGTCGATCCGGCCGGCGGCCCCATCGATGAACCGCCACTGCAGCACCGACCGCTCGACGGCCTTGACCGCATCCTCGGTGTAGGGGTACAGGTCGAACCCGAGCCGCTCGCCGTTCGAGCCGTACCCGGCGCGCCGCAGCTCGACGGCCAGCTCGAGCGTCTCCATGAACGCCGTCGCGCCGACCATGTTGTCGTCGTCGAACGTCCCCCAGCCCGAGTTCGCGTGCTGGTGGCCGAGCAGCCCCTGCGCGGCCAGCATCCCGGCGTACTCGCCCAGGTTCTCGCCGTTCATGATCAGGTGCTGCCAGTCCATGTTGACCTTCACGTTGTCGAGCCCCTGCGCCCGCAGCGAGTGGATCACGTGCAGCGTCATCCCGATGTTCCGCATGAAGATCTTCATCGCGGGCTCCGAGTTCTTGTGCTCGAGGAAGATCGTCACACCGCGCTCCTTCGCGCGCTGCGCCGCCTGCCCGATCCCGTCGACGAACCGCGCCCACGAGTCGGCATACGGCGTCTGGAACGGGTAGTTGTAACCCTCGATCCCCGGCCAGATGATGAAGTGCGCCTCGACCTCGGCCGAGAAGTCGACACCCTCCAGCGTGCGGCGGATCGCCTCGTCGCGCACCTTGTCGGACGGCGACGAGAGCCCACCCTTGCCGAACATCGGGTCGAGGTGCATCCCGCTCGCCATGCAGTAGATGTCGTGCTCGCCGAGCGCCGAGCGCACCGCGTCGAGGTTCGACGCGTCGAGCTCCTGCGGGTAGTGGAACTCGTAGCCGTCGATCAGGTCGCCGAGACCCTCGACCGCCCGGCCGACCTTGTCGGCGGTCGACTCGCCCGCCCACTGCGGCTGATAGCCCGCCGGGACGAACCTCGTCGACATCGCCCCGAATGCCCAGATCCCCAGACTCGTCTTCATCTCACTCCTCTCGAAGAGTTCGAACCGCCTCGCGGGCGCCGTGCGAGCGCAGGATCGCGTCGCAGACCTCGGCGGCCCGGTAGCCGTCCTCGAATGTCGCCCCCACCGGGCCGAGCTCGTGCTCGCCCGCGATCGCACCGAGCAGGTGCAGGTACTCGTACGTAAAGGTGTCGCCCCAGCCGACGATGTGGCCCGGCGGCCACCAGTCGCCGTGCTCGAGCCGCCGCTGGAAGCCGCGCGCGTCGCCGTAGAGCAGCTCGTTCATGCGCTCCTGGTCGAAGGCGAGCGACCCCTTGGAGCCGTTGATCTCCCAGGCGTGGTGGTTGATCCGGCCGGTCGCGAGGCGCGAGGCCTCGAGCGTCCCGATCGCGCCGGACTCGAACTCGACGGCCGCGACGTAGGCGTCGTCGACCTCCCGGCCGGGGACGAACGTGCGAACGAGAGCGCTCACCGAGTCGATCTCGCCGACGAGGTAGCGGGCCAGATCGATCGAGTGGGCGCCGAGATCCCCGATCGCGCCGGTGCCGGATGCGCCGGCATCGAACCGCCACGAGTGCGGTGCGTCCCAGCCCCACGACTGCAGGTACCGGGCGCGGAAGTGGACGATCTCACCGAGCTCGCCGGACGCGACGATCTCGCGTGCCGCCCGCACGGCCGGCACGAAGCGGTAGTTGAAGCCCGTCGCGTGCACGACGCCGGACGCGCGGGCCTCGCCGAGCATCGCCCACGACTCGTCGGCGTTGCGCCCGAGCGGCTTCTCGCAGATCACGTGCTTTCCCGCCCGCAGCGCCGCGACGGACGGCTCGTTGTGCAGCGAGTTCGGGCCGCCGTTGACGAACAGCCCGATGCGGCTCGTCGGCGATCTGCTCCCGCCAGTCGGCGACGCCCTCCTCCCAGCCGAGCCGGGCGCGCGCCTCCTCGCGCTTGGCCTCGTCACGCCCCGAGATCGAGACGAGCCGCGGCTCGAGCGCCGCACCGAGCTGCCGTGTGGCCCCGAGCGCGCGCGAGTGGGCGTCGCCCATGAAGGCGTACCCGAGCATCCCGACCCCGATGACGGGGCGCGTCAACGCCCAGACGCGGCGAGTCTGCGGCGGCTGACCGTGTCGAGCGTGACCGCGGCCAGCAGGATCACGCCGGTGACGATGTACTTCGTCGAGGCGCTGTACCCGATCAGGTCGATCCCGTTCGCGATCATCGCGATCACGGCGCGCCCCGAGCACCGCGGCCTTGGGATGGCCACGGCCGCCGAAGAGGCTCACGCCTCCGATCACGGCGGCCGAGATCGCGTCCAGGAGGATCGTGCCGCCGCCCGCGTTGAGATCGACCGAGCGGAGGCGCGACGCGAAGACGATGCCCGCCGAGCGCGGCCATCATCCCGGAGATCATGAACACGATGAGGCGGATCCGCTGCACGTTGATGCCGGCGCGCCGTGCCGCCTCGGCGTTTCCGCCGACGGCGTAGACGTGGCGCCCGAACGTCGTCCGGTTGGCGATGAACGTCCAGAAGACGAGCAGCACCACCATCAGCAACCCGGCGAACGGCACCCCGCGCCGGGGATCGGTGTTGCTCTTGTACGCGACGAAGAACGCGCCCGCGGTCACGGCGGCGACCTTGACGATCTCGAGCCAGGCGTTGTCGGTCGGGATGCCGTGCCGGCGCTTCCCGAAATACCGCAACAGGACCACGACTAAGTAGAAGAGGCTCGCGATCGCGGCGATGATCCAGCCGGCCGACGGCGAGAAGAAGTAGTTGGCGATGTTGTTGATCGTGTTGTCCTGGATCACGATCACGCCCTGTGGCAGCGATCGCAGGATCAACCCCTGGAACGCGAGGTTCCCTGCCAGCGTCACGACGAACGACGGGACGAGCAGGAATGCGATGAACGACCCCTGGAACGCGCCGAGCAGCGCGCCCACGAGGAGCGCTGCGGCGATCGCGATCAACCCGGGGAACTGGTGGTTGCTACCGGGGAGTTGGAGCTCGGCGACGGTCACGCCCGCCAGCCCTCCGATGTAGCTGATCGAGAGGTCGATCTCCCCTAGAAGCAGCACGAACACGACGCCGAAGGCGGTCACCGCCGTGCCGGACATCTGCACGATCAGGTTGTTGAAGTTCGTCGCGCCGAGGAAGTTCGAGTTCTTCGACTGGAAGAAGATCGTGATCAGGACGATCGCGAGCAGGATCGGCACGCTCCCGATCTCGCCGGAGCGGACGTTCTCCCACCAGCGGCGAGATGATCCCGCCGATCCCAGAGCCGGACGAGGCCTCGGCCGGAGGTGGCGCGGCGGGCGCGTTGACTCCGACGACCTCGGGTGTGCTCATACGGCCGCCTCGGTCGAGGTGCCGGGAATGCCCGAGACCTTGGTCGGCTGCCCGGCGGTGATCGCGTGGACGACCTCTTCCTGTGTCGTCGCGTCGCGGTCGTACACGCCGATGTTCCGGCCGAGGCGCAGCACGGTGATCCGCTGGGCGACCTCGAAGACGTCGTGCAAGTTGTGCGAGATGATCACGACGGCGAGCCCTTGCTCAGCCAGTCGCTTGACGAGCTCGAGCACCTGCTCGGTCTGCGCGACACCGAGAGCTGCCGTCGGCTCGTCGAGGATGACGACCCGTGAGTTCCACATGACGGCGCGCGCGACGGCGACCGACTGGCGCTGACCGCCCGACAGGGTCGCGACGCGCTGGCGCACCGAGCGGATCGTCGTGACCCGGAGGCCCGCCATCGTCTCGGTGGTCTTCTTCTGCATCTCCGGCTCCTTGAGCACCTGGAGCAGGGCTGTGCGCCTCTCGCCCCAGATACATGTTCTGGACGACGTCGAGGTTGTCGCAGAGCGCGAGATCCTGGTAGACGACCTCGATCCCGAGCCGGGCCGCGTCCTTCGGGCTGTGGATGTGCACCTCGGTCGCCGTCGAAGAAGATCTCGCCCGAGTCGGGCGAGTGGATCCCGGCGACGGTCTTGATCAGGGTCGACTTGCCGGCGCCGTTGTCGCCGACGAGCGCCATCACCTCGCCCTCGCGGACCTCGAAGTCGACGTCGGTGAGAGCCTGCACCGAGCCGAACGACTTCGAGACGTCGCGGAGCTCGAGCAGTGGCGCTTTGCCGGGCGCTGATGCGGGAACTGAGGCGGGGGCGGTTTCGCTCATGTCAGGGTGGTTTCATAGCAGGCGGAGGCGCCCGGTGTGGGCGCCCCCGCCTGGATTGCCTAGTTCTCTACGTTTAGCAGTACTGCGCGTACGTGCCGGTGCAGACCTGGCTCTTCTTGAGGAAGCCCGACGTGAACAGGATGGCGATGTTGTGCTTCGTGACCCAGATCGGCGTCAGGAGGATCGACGGCACGCCACGCGTGCCGTTGTTCGTCGAGCCGTTCGTCTTGACCGCGACACCCTTGACCAGGTTGATCGCGACGGCCGCAGCGGCGTTGGCCTCCTGCGGGACCGGCTTGTAGACGGTGCCGCTCTGCCAGCCGGCGAGGATGTACTGCGCTCCGCCCGGAGTCGCGTCCTGACCGGTCAGCGGGACCGGCGAGAGCTTGGCGCTCTGCAGGGCCGAGACGACCGAGCCGGCGATTCCGTCATTCGCTGCGAGCACGGCGTCGATCTTGTTGCCGGTCTTCGCGAGCATGCCCTGGAAGTCGGTCAGGGCGACCTGGTTGTCCCAGTTGGTGCACGGACTGGTTCGGGCCCTTCTTGAGCTGGCCCGCTCTTGTACAGCGGGTTCAGCACCGAGTTGTAGCCCTGCGCGAACAGCGTCGCGTTGTTGTCGGTCGGGGAGCCGTTCAGCTCGGCGACGACGCCGTGCTTGGCGTAGGAGCCGTTCGCCTTCATCGCGGCGACGAGGCCCTGGCCCTGCAGCTTGCCGACGGTGACGTTGTTGAACGACACGTAGTACGACGCCTGCCCCTTGAGGACGAGGCGGTCGTAGTCGATCACCTTGGCACCCGCCTTGACGGCGTTCGCCTCGATGGTCGCACCGCTGCCCGAGTCGAGCGCGCACAGCAGGATGACCTTGGCGCCGTTCGTGAGGCACTGCTCGGCCTGCGAGATCTGCGTGGTCGCGCTTCCCTGAGCGTTCAGGATCTCAGAGCTGACGCCCGCATTCTTGAAGGCCTTCGAGAGGTCCGGAGCGTCGAACAGCGTCCACCGGACCGAGCTCTTCGTGTCCGGCAGCAGCGCGCACACCTGAGTGCTCGCGGTGCGGGTCGCCGAGGCACCGCCGATCATCACTGCCGATGCGGCAGCGACCACGATGAGCGCCGCGAGCATCGCCCCTCCGGTCTTGCTGGAAAACAGTCTCACAATGTTCCTCCTTGAGTGGTTACGTGGTGAGTTGTTGCTACGCGGTCGGTCTGGTCACGTCCCCCGTACGAGAGTCCCTGAACCGCTACGAGCCCCGCCGACCTCAGCCGGTCGGTATCTCCGATCACGAGAGCGAGCGCGCCGAGAAGCTCGGCACGATCGCCCAGAACACCTGCCTTCACCTCGAGTGCCGCCACGACACTCGGTAGTGCGTGGCGTTCGAGTGATTCGTTGATCCCGTTGACGAGCTCGCCGCCGGCGGCACTGAGGTCGCCGCCGACGATCACCGCCGCCGGGCTGAGGATGTTGCAGAGGCCGGCCACGACGCGGCCGATCTCCCGGCCCGCATCGGTGACGACCCGTCTTGCACCGACATCTCCGCTCTGGATCAGCTCGACCAGGTCGCGGACCGTGATGTCGGCCCCGTGAGTCGGCCGCAGCAGATCGAGGACCGCGTCGGTTGACGCCACGGTCTCGAGACAGCCGCGGTTCCCGCAACGGCAAACCGCGCCGTCGCTCCGTACAAGCACATGCCCGAGCTCACCTGCGAGCCCGGTCCCACCCCGGTGCAACTGGCCGCCGAGCACGATGCCCGCGCCGATACCCGACGAGACCATGACGTAGATCACGTCTTTCAGGCCCCGTCCGGCACCGAACGAGATCTCGGCGAGAGCGCCGAGGTTCGCATCGTTGTCGACGGCAACCGCCATCCCGAGCCGTTCGCTCAGCTCGTCGGCAGCATTCAGCCCGGCCCAGCCGGGCAAGATCACGGTCGATCCGACGGTCCCGTCGCGCGTGACCGGCCCCGAGAGTGCGGAGCCGATGCCGACGACCCGGCTTCGTGCGATTCCAGCCTCGGCGAGAACGACGTCGACGAGCTCGGTGGCGGCGTCGAGCGCGGTCTTGGCCGCGTGGTCGACGTCGAGATCCTCCCACTGCTCCGCGAGAACGGTCGACGAGAGATCCGCGACCGCGACCCGGAGATGACGGTGGTCGAAGTGGATCCCGACCACGGCGCCGGCAGCGGGATCGAGCCGAAGGAGCGTCGGGGGCCTCCCCCGTCCCTGCGACTCGAGGAGCGGCTGCTCGACGACGAGCCCCTTTGCCTGGAGGTCGTTCACGAGCGTCGTCACCGTGGTGCGTGAGAGCCCGGTGTGCCTGGCGATCTCGCTTCGGCTGGCGGTCCCCCGTTGGCGCAGCGCGTCGATGACGCGCAGCCTGTTGAGCTCCCGGAGAGCCTCGAGCGATCCCGCCATCGCCATCGGGACGCACTTTCACAGGTCGGATACCACTTTGTCAAGAGTCTGACGAAAATAACCACAGATTCTCAATGAAATAAGACAGAGAGTGCGAGAACCGCAGCACGGAGCGGAAGTTCTTTCGCGCGGGGGCAGCGGGCGTCAGGAATCGTCGGCGTCGCGCTCGAGCTGTGCCTCCTGCTCGAGGCGCCGGCGGCGCCAGCCGAACGTGACCGTCAGGCGGTCGATCCGCTGCCCCTCGACCGAGTCGACGTGGAACACGACGCCGTCATGCGAGACCTCGTCGCCGGGCTCGGCGGCCCGGCCGAGCTGCCCGAAGACGAAGCCGGCGATCGTGTGGTAATCCTCGATCGGCAGCTCGATCTCGAACTCCTCGTTGAAGTCGTCGATCGAGAAGGTGCCGTCGATGCGGATCGTGTCCTCGTCGACGCGCTCGACCGTCTCGTCGGGGAGGTCGAACTCGTCCTCGATCTCGCCGACGATCTCCTCGAGCAGATCCTCGAGCGTGACGATCCCCTCGACCGCCCCGTACTCGTCGAGCACGATCGCCATGTGCTGGTTCGTCCGGCGGAACTCGGTCAAGAGGGCGGCAAGGTCCTTCGTCTCCGGCACCATCGTCGCCGGACGTAGGAGCTCCTCGAGATCGACTCGCTTGTTGTCTGGATCGTGCATCGCCTGCACGAGGTCGCGCACATGCAGGATGCCGACGATCTCGTCGATCGACTCGCGGTAGACCGGGTAGCGCGTGTACGGAGAGTCGAGGACGGCCTCGAGCGCCTCCTCGGGCTGCAGGTCGACGGAGATCGCGATCACCTCGGGACGCGGCACCATCACGTCCGCGACCTCCTTGTCGGCGAAGTCGAAGACCTTGTAGAGCATCTCCTGCTCGCCGACGGCGATCTCGCCCTGCTCGGCCGAGCTCGAGAGGAGCATCCGCAGCTCAGCCTCCGAGTGCGCCTCGTGCTCGGAGCCGGGCGGCTTCTGGCCGAGCAGGCTGAGCACGTACTCGGTCGAGCGCTGGAGCAGCCAGACGAGCGGCGCCATCACCGTGAAGAAGGCGCGTACCGGCGCCGAGAGCGCGAGCGCCGTCCGCTCCGGGTTGTTGAGGGCGATCCCCTTCGGCACGAGCTCGCCGATCACGACGTGGAGGTAGGTGATGATGAACAGGGCGAAGATCACCGCCACGACGGTCGCGAGCCACGGCTCGAACAGGTGCGAGAAGAGCGGCTCGCCGAGAGCACCGATCGCCAGCGAGGTGAGCGTGACGCCGAGCTGCATCGCCGCGATGAACCGCGGCGGGTCGGCCGTGATGCGCAGGACGGCGCGGGCGCGCCGGTTCCCCTCGCGCTCGAGCTCGCGGATCCTGGTCCGCCTCGAGGTGACGAGCCCGTACTCCGCGGCCACGAAGGCCCCGTTGAGCAGAATCAGGACCACCAGGGCCGCTGCCTCGATCGGGATCGTCACAGGCGCGGAGCGCGCGTCCCTGCCGCGTTCCTGTGGTGCGCTCGCTTGTCTTCCACGCTCGCACCGATGCTATCCGAGAGCCCGGATTCCACACCTGACACGAACATATGTTCTATAGTGCCGGCAATGCCGGCCTCCTACCGCGTCGAGCCGTGCAAGTCCGCGATGAACCGGGTCGCGGGGATGCCGTTCGCCTGGTCGCTCAACCCGTATATGGGCTGCGTGCACCGCTGCACGTTCTGTTATGTCCGCGCCTTCGAGCTACGGGCCGACCGGCCCGCCGACGCGCGTTACGGGACGTCGATCCGGGTGAAGGTGAACATTGCGGATGTGCTCCGGCGCGAGCTCGGACGGGCCTCGTGGCGCGGAGAGAGCGTGGCGATCGGCGCCGCGACCGATCCCTACCAGCCGGCCGAGGGCCGCTTCCGGCTGACACGCGGCTGCATCGAAGCGCTCGCGGAGGCGTCGAACCCGTTCGGGATCATCACTCGCGGGCCGCTCGTGGTGCGCGACATCGACGTGCTCACGGAGGCGGCACGCCGAGCCGACGTGTCGGTCACGTTCTCGGTGCCGACGCTCGACGAGGAGGTGTGGCGGCAGACCGAGCCGGGAACCGCCCCACCGCGCCAGCGGCTGCGCGCGCTGGAGCGGCTCGTGGGCGCCGGCATTCGCACATCGGTCGGGATGGCGCCGATCCTGCCGGGGATCTCCGACCGCCCCGAGCAGCTCGCGGAGGTCGTGCGCGCCGCACGGGAAGCGGGCGCGTGCGGGATCTGGGCGAACGTGCTGAACCTTCGGCCGGGAACGAAGGAGCACTTCCTCGAGTGCCTCGCCGCCTCGTGGCCCGAGCTCCTGCCGGAGTACGAGCGCCTGTACGGCGAGCGGTCGTACCTGCGCGGAACCGAAGCGACCGCGGCACGAAACGTGGTCCGCGAGCTCGCTCGGGCCGAGGGAATCCGCGACCGGCGTCGCAGCCGCTTCGAGCCCCGGGCCGGCCCGGCGCAGCTCTCGCTCGACCTCTGAGAACCGGGCGGCGTCAGGCGCCCGGAATACAATCGCGGGTCAAGTGCCGGAAGAGATCACGACCCTGATCGTCGATGACCACGAAGTCGTGCGCGAAGGGCTCCGGCTCTCGCTCTCGCGCGCTCCGCACATCCGCGTCGTCGGCGAGGCATCCGACGGGGAGAGCGCCGTCGAGCTGGCGCTCAGACGCAAGCCGGACGTCGTGATCATGGACGTTCGCATGCCCGGGATGGACGGGCTCGAGGCAACGCGACTCCTCAGCGAGCAGCTGCCCGAGACCAAGGTGCTGATCTTCACCGCCTACTCGGAGCGCTCGCTTCTGGGTCGCGGCTTCGAGTCCGGCGCAAAGGGATACGTCCTGAAGGAGGCGCCGCACAGCACGCTCGTGCGCGCGATCGAGAAGGTCGCCGCCGGCGAGGGCTACGTCGATCCGGCCCTGATGCCCCAGTTCCTCGCCGGGCGGGACCAGAGCGACATGCTCACTCCGAGAGAGCGCGAGATCCTCCAGTTGCTCGCCGACGGGCTCTCGAACGGGGACGTCGCGGAGCGGCTCTTCATCTCGCAGGAGACGGTCAAGAGCCACGTGCGCCACATCCTCACCAAGCTCGAGGCCGACACCCGCACGCAGGCCGTCGCGATCGCGCTTCGCGAAGCGATGATCGACTGAGCGGCTCGCCGCGGGATGGAAAACGAGCACGAGGCGCTCGACCGGCTGATCTCGGCCGAGCAGGATGAGCGGCGGCGGCTCGCGCTCTTTCTCCACGACGGCGCGGTCCAGCAGCTCTCGGGCATCGCCTTGATGCTCGACGGCGCGCTCCACTCGCTGGGCGACGGGTCGATCGACCAGGCGCGCGAGATCATCGACACGGCGCTCATCCGGCAGCGCGCGGCAATCCGCGAGCTGCGTGACCTCTCGTTCGCGCTCGAGCCGGTCGTGCTCCGCGACCACGGCTTCGCAGCGGCGGTGCGAGCGCTGGCGGATCAGGCCGCCGGCTCGCACGGGATCAGCTTCGAGGTCGACACGGGCGAAGCGTCCACGATCGGGACGACCGCGAGCATTGCGCTCTACACGATCATCCGGGAGCTGATCGACCTCTCGATCCGCCGCGGGCCGCCGAGCCACGTCACGGTGACTGTGTCCCCGACCGTCGACGGCGGGCTGGTCGCAACCGTGGCCGACGACGCCGAGCCGGAGCGCCGCATGCGCTCGCTCGAGACGATCGACGAACGCGCACGCCAGCTCCACGGCACCCTCGAGGTCGTCGCCGTCGACGGCGGAACCGCGATCCGCGTCACGCTGCCCGCCCACACGGCCCGGCGCTAACCTGCGGGCATGAACGCGAACGGCGGCTCGAAGCAGCATCTCCTCTTCGCCTGGTCACCGGGCGGTTGGGAGCTGCGCGAGGTCGAGGGCGACCCGCCCGCGGTCGGCAGCGAGCTCACAGTGGGGGGCCGCGAGCTCGTGGTCACGAAGATCGGCCCCTCCCCGCTCCCAGCCGATCCCAGGCCCTGCGCGTACACCGCCGGCAAGCACTAAACGCTCTCGCCTCACGATGCCGGCGGCGGACTTAGCGAGGCGAATGCCGAGCTAAGGACAAGGCATTACGCCGGACGGATCTCCCAACGATCTAACGTTAGGGCGGTGGCGCACGCTCGGCATTTGGCGGGTCGGCGGCTTTGCCGTCGAGCCGCTAGGACAAGCCCCGGATCACACGCGCCCTCGAACCACTCCGCCAGTGTCTCGCCAGGGCAGTAAGAAGGGGGCGAACGGGGGAAACATGGTTTCCCCCGTTAGTTTTGGACGTTGTTTTCGGTGGCGTAAGCGTCGACGAGTGGGTTGACCTCGTCGAAGCCCTTGGGGAAGGCGTAGTTGATCGGGACGAACGGCTCCCACTTCTCGGGGAGGGCGTCCTCGGGGAAGATCGCCTCGACCGGGCATTCCGGCTCGCAGGCGCCGCAGTCGATGCACTCCTCGGGGTCGATCACGAGCATGCGCGCGGCCTCGTGGATGCAGTCGACGGGGCAGACATCGACGCAGGAGCGGTCCTTGATGTCGATGCATGGCTCGGAGATGATGTACGTCACGCGGCTTATTTTACCGGCGCCAGCAGACCCCCGATCAGTTCCCCCGGCCGCTCGAACAGGGCCGATTTGACGATCACGCGGTCGAACCCGGCGGCGTTGGCGCTCTTGAGCCCGACGGTGTCCTTGTGGCTCGTGAAGCCGAGTAGCGGCACATCCGGAAAGGTCTCGGCGACCTCGTCGGAATCGATCCGGCCGACGTCGGCGATCACGAGCTCGGGCGGGTCGACACCCTCGACCGAGATGAAGTGATGCTCAGGGAGCAGCGTCTCGAACTTCGTGCGAAGGAAGAGATCGACGCCGACGAGCAGGATCGTCGCCATGCCTGGGCGGACTCTACCCACCCGTACTGGCAACAACCACTACGACGTGCTGAGGCCGATCTTCGCGAAGGCCTGATCGAGCGCGATCCGCAGCCACCAGTCGCGGTTGAAGAAGAGCAGCAGCCCGAGCGCGATCAGGGTGCACCCGGAGGCGACCTGCAGCGCCCGATAGTGCGATCGCACCCAGCGGAACGTCTTCATCGCGTGCGCGAAGGCGACACCGGCGATCACGAACGCGGCGCCGAGACCGAGCGAGTAGCCGAAGAGCAGGATCACACCGCGCGTGACCCCTCCGCTCGTGCTCGCGACCGCGAGGATCGACGCGAGCACCGTTCCGATGCACGGCGCCGACACGACTGCGAAGGCGCCGCCGAGCAGAACGCCCGACCCGCTGGTGCGGGCCCGGGAGACGAGCCCCGGCGCAAGTGCGCGCTCCGGGATCGGCAGCAGCCCGACGAACGCGAGGCCGATCACGACGAGGATGAACCCGGCGATCGTCTCCTGGGTGTTCTTGTCCACGGTGCTCGCGATCGCGGCAGCGCCGGCACCGAGGATCACGAACACGATCGTGAACCCGATGATGAACGGGATGCTCGAGATCACGATCCGGCGGCTCGTGCCGGGGTGGCCGAGCCGTTCGACCTCCACCCCCGAGATCGCTGCGAGGTAGCCGGGCACGAGTGGCAGCACGCACGGCGTGACGATGGTGACCAGGCCGGCGAGGAAGGCGACCGGGAGCTTCTCGAGCATCTGCTCAGCCGTCGAAGGCCGCGAGCTCCTGATCGACCCGCTGCTCGAGGCCCGGGGCGAGCTTCGGCCCGTCAGGAGCGGGCCCGGCCGCGTCGGAGTCGTCGCGGTTCTTCAGCCACGCCCTCGCTCCGAAGCCCACGGCCGCGGCGCCGAGAATGATCGCCGCGAACGGCAGCAGCCACGCGAGCAGGTTGAAGCCGCTCTTCGTCGGGACTGCGAGCACCTGCGGGCCGAGCTCGGCGACGAAGTAGGCCTTGATCTCCGCCGTCGTCCTCCCCGCTGCGATCTGCGCGCGGATCTGCTTCTTCATCTGCTGCGCGAGCGGCGAGCTCGACTCGTCGAGCGGCTCGTGGCAGGTCGTGCAGACGAGCGCCGACTCGAGCGCTGCCTGCGTCGGCTTCGGCGTGCCGCCGGACGTGAAGACGTATGCGAGACCGAAGACGAGCGCCAGGATCGCGAGGACGGCTGCGAACGGCTTCACGCGCGCTGCCTCACGTGCACGACCCTCATTTGCTCAGCGCGTTCTTGATCCCCAGGTCGAGCAGCGCCGGCGTCGCCGCGCCGACGATGTGCCCGACCTGCCCCGTCGTGTTCTGCGGGAGCGGGATGACGCGGCCGCGGCGGTCGATGAAGAACGTCTCCGGGTACCCGGTGACGCCGTAGTGCCCGATCAGCGGGCCGTCATCGGAGATGACCGGGTAGGTGATGTCGAACCGATGCATGAACTTGGTCGCCGGGCCGGACAGATCCTGCTCGTCCACCCCGACGAAGACGACGTTCTTGCCGGCCCAGCGCTTCGCGGCGGCCGAGACGACCGGGGCCTCGTGCGTGCAGGGCGGGCAGTACGACTGCCAGAAGTTCAGGACGACCACCTTGCCGCGAAGCCCTGCAAGGCTGATCTTCCCCGAGGCGCCGACGAGCGGACGGCTGAACGGATAGGCGGGGATGACCTTCCCGCTGTCGACCGTGCGGGCGATCTTGCCGGCCGAGTTGTGCGTCGTCTTCCAGACGAGCAGCCCGAGCAGCAGGATCACGACGACCACCGCAGCTGCTTGGCCGACGCGCTGCATCAGACGATGAACACCGTCGTGCCGACGCGCACCTTGGTGAACAGCCACTCGGAGTCGACGACCTGCATCCGGATACAGCCGTGGGAGGCGTTCCAGCCGATCGAGCCCGGCTCGTCGGTTCCGTGGATCCCGACGCCGGGAGCCGAGAGGCCCATCCAGCGCGTGCCGAGCGGGTTGTTCGGCCCCGGGGGAACGGGGCTGAGCCCGGCGGCCCACGCGTCCTGGGTCGGCGGGTACCAGGTCGGGTTCACCCACTTGACCACGATCGAGAACTTGCCGGCCGGCGTCGGGTAGATCGCCTGCCCGGTCGCGACCGGGAAGACGCGCCAGACCGTGTTGTCGCTGTGGAAGAGCGTCAGCCGGTTGGTCGCCCGGTTGATCAGGATCACGGGCCCGATGCTCGACGCGGTGACCTTGGCCGCCACCGTCTTTGCGTGGAGGGCGATCGGCAGCCGCACGTTCGCATTGAGCGAGTGGACGACCCGCTGCAGGAGCGTGCCCTGGTCGAGGGTCGTGCCGGCGAGATCCTGGACGATGCGCGGCTTGCCTGCGACGAACTTCAGCGAGGCGTTCCGCGGCGCGTGGTTGAAGCGGCGCGCGAGCACAGCCGCGGTGGCGCGGACGGCAGAGCCGTGCACCGAGACGACGAGATGGACGTTCGTGCCCGCGCTCGCGGAGAGCGCGTGGCTCACGGCCGGGTCGATGTAGGCCGTCGCAAGCTTCGTCGGGTGGAGCTCGACCTTCGTGCCGTTGACGGTCAAGGTCAGGGGCTTCGCGAACGCCGACTTCACCGCCGCGGCCGCAGCCCCGGGCGTCATGCCGCCGACCCGGATCCCTGCGATCCGAACTCCCGCGGGAACTGCGTGACGATGGGCGCTCGCCGACGCGGAGGTCGACAAGACCCCCGTTGCGATTACACCGAGCGCGGCTGCGAGGGCCGCTCTCGAACCCCGGTTCGAAGCGAACTTCACGTCTAATTCAGTGTAGCCAGGACACGCACTGCCATCTGGGGGTCGTCGCACACGACTGCATCGACGCCCAGGCGCGCCAGCACCTCGATCCGCGCCGGGTCGTTGACCGTCCACGCGATGACAGCGGCGCCTCGCGACCTCGCCTGGCGCATCACGGCGGGGGTGATGAGCGCATGATGCAGGGCAAGCGCCTCCGCGCGAGTTGCCGAGAGCAGCTGCCTGACGCGCACCCTCACGTACGGACGGATCCCGATCACGCCTGCGCGGACGAGCGGCGCCGGCCAGGAGATCGACGAGACACCGTGGCGGTCCTGCGGGTAGGCGATGGCGCGTGCGAGGCCGGGCGCGGCGCCGGCAAGCGCACGCAACGTCCGGACGGATGTCGAGGAGACGATCACGCGGCTCGTGAGGCCGTGCCGCTCGACCGCCGCTCCGATCTCGGCCTCGACGCCGACCGGCTTCAGGTCGAGGTGGATCCCGATCGCCGTGGTCGCCAGGTAGGCGAGCGCATCGTCGAGGCGCAGCTGCTCACTGGTGGCGACTCCGGGGTGGCCGAGCAGCAGGCCGTCGGCCACGTCGAACTCGACCAGATCTGCTCCGGCTTCGACCGCGGCCTCGAGCGCGGCGAGCGTATTCTCCGGTGCGAGCGCTGCCGCTCCGCGATGGCCGATCACGAGTGGCCTGTCCGGCGGATGGCGCAAAATCACCTGCGCACACTAGACTTTCGCCTATGGCAGAACCCGCACGCCAGCTTCCGATGACCGGCGAAGACAAACCCTCCCTCGACCCCGCGGCAATCGAGCACGCCTACCGTCGCGAGCGTGCGCGCCGTCGCGCGCGCGTCGAGCACCGGCAGTACGCGAAGAACTCGAATGCCCGCTTCTGGGTCATGCTGGCCGTCCTGACGCTGCTCACGATCGTGATCGGCCTCACGGCGTTTCACGAGATCCAGACGAACTTCGGGATCTTCCAGTAGCGCGAAGCGCGAGGAGCGCCGCTCCAGCAGCATCGGCCGGGCTGTTGCGCCTTACAGGTCTTCGGTCGCGCGCAGCAGGCCGCCGGCGACGATCCCGAGCGAGGCGAGCAAGCTGACCCAGAGACCGATGCCCCGGCTGTCGGCCGGAAGAACGGCGTCCGGGATGCTGATCACGCGGACGAGCACGAGCACGGTCGCGAGCCCGCCGAGGGCGATGATCACGAGCCCGTCGGGCATGGACGCGGGCAGCTCGAAGCCGAACGCGCGGAACGCCTCGATCGCCACGACGGCGAGCCCGATGAAGAACACGACCTTCCCTGCGGTGCCGGTGTGCCAGCCGATCACAGCGAGCTTGACCCCGAGGCCCGAGCCGGCATACCAGTCCATGAACGCCGAGAGCGCCAGGATCAGGCCGGAGATCCAGGCGATCCGGTCACCCGCGGCCCAGATACCCTCGGCCTTCGACTGCCCGTACACCGGCGGCGGCGGCGACCCGCCCGCCGGCTGGTCCAGGTAGATGTCGGAACCCTCCACAGCTCAGAAGTATGGGCGAAAAGCCGGACGGCCGTGGGGACGATCAGGCGGGAACGAGCTGCTTGGCACGGGCGAGCAGCTCTTGCGGGTCGAACGGCTTGCCGATGAAACCTCGCGCGCCGCCCTCGGCTGCCGCCCGAGCCGACGCCTCGTCGACCTGGCCGCTGAACATGATCACCGGGATCGAGCCGTGGCGCTCCTCGAGCCGGCGTAGGAGCTGCCAACCGTCGACGCCGGGCATCACGACATCGAGCAGCACGAGCGCGGGCGGCTCGTCCGCGATTGCGGCAAGGGCCTGCTCGCCGCTCTCGGCCTCGCTGACCGAGTAGCCGGACGCCTCGAGGCTCACCCGCAGGAACTCGCGCAACCGCGCATCGTCGTCGACGACCAGGACGAGCGGCCCGCGACGGTTGCGGCCGCCCGGGCCGGAGCCGTCGACGAACGACTCGAGGTCCTCGAGCCGAAATCGCCTGTGGCCTCCGGGTGTGTAGAAGGCACGCACCCGGCCGTCGTCCGACCACTTCCGGATCGTCGACTGCGCCACGCCGAGGAACTTCGCCGCCTGTCCGAGCGTCAGCCAGTCGGGCTCGGGGCCCGGACGATTGCGGACGACTGGTTGCGCGCTCATCTACCTCGGGAATCTACCCAAAGCTTTGTGTTTCTCAGGTTGTTCTTAAGAGGTGGAAACCGTGACAGTGACGGTGTTCTGGGCCACAGGGACGAGTGGCAGCGGGTGGAGCGTTCGCACGACCGTCTGCGTCCCGCCCGGGTGCGGGTTGTCGTGCAGCGCCTCACCGAGGCCGATCCCGGCGAGGAACACGACCACGATCCCGACAACGGCGGCAAGGCGCCGGGGCCAACGGCGCTTCGGGCGGGGCCTCCTCGGCCTGATGACGGTGCTCACGGCGCGTAGTCAGAGGCACGGCGCGAGTAGCGGTCGAAAGCCGCGTCGGTCATCACGGAGGTGTCGGCCTGCGCGCCCGCCTCGAATGCGTCGTCGATCACCTCGAGCGACCAGCGGTCGGCCGCCGGATACGCGCCCGCGAGATCCTCGAGCGTGAATATCTGCCCGATCCGCCGCGTCAGCTCGGCCAGGATGATCTCGATTCCGCGCGTCATCCGCGAATAGACGGCGCGATCGTCACGCGCGCGCTCGAGCGCGCGGCGTCCTTCGGCCCATTGATGGCGTGCAAGCTCGACGTCCACGACCCGCCCGATCATAGGGCTGCGCAGCAGCGCTGCTCGGGCCAGAGCGGCTCGGCCTCGGCGAGGATCCGATCGCCGAGCTCGTAGCCGGGCAGCGCCAGCGCGAACGCGGCGTGCGCGTGCAGGCACTTCAGGCTGCCCTCGCGCGTCGCGCCGCCGATGCCTCCAGGCAGCTCGGGACGGATCCTCCGCTGCTCGGCGTGGGCGTGCTCCAGGCTCTCGGCCAGCTCGGCGTCAACGGCGGCTGCGGTCGTCCAGCGCTCGACCCCGCCGGCCGCCTCGATCCGGGCGATCTGCGCCGAGAGGTGGCGGCACGTCAGCCAGAATTGAGTCGGAAACGGCTCGCCGCCGGCATCGAACGGCTCCTGCTCGACCACGGCAGGCGCTCCGAACGGGCAGCGCACGGCGACGCGGCGAAAAGCCCGCGGCGGCCGCCCGAGCTGCCGCTCGAGTACGACGAGATCGTCCACCTGCCCGAGGTTAGTGGTTCGCGGCGGTGAGACCGGCGCGCCACGCGGCGATGCCGCGGACGATGAAGAGCTGCTCTCCCGGCTTCACGAAGCCAAGCCTGCGCGCCTCGCGAAGCAACTCGGGCCCGGTCCCGACGGTGGCGAGCCGCGCTTTCAGTTGCCGCTGCTGCACCTCCAGCCGGCTCACCTGCGCATCCCGGCGCTGCAGCACGGCGTGCGTGTGCTGGTAGCTGTGGATCGGCTTCCAGTAGAGCACGCCCATCAGCAACAGACCTGCCAGGGCGAGCAAACGTGTCGGGCGAAGCATCCGTGCGTCTTCGCCCCGCTCCGCAGCGGTCCTTCCCGCCGCGTCAGGCTACGTCGACCTTGATGACGTTGGTCGAGCCGGTGCGATTGACTGCGGTGCCTGCGATGAGGACGACGAGGTCGCCGTGGTCGATGATCCCGGCCTTGCGGGCGGTGTCGATCGTGCGCTTCCAGAGGTCCTCGACGTCGGCTGTCGACTCCATCAGCAGCGGCAGGACGCCCCACTCGAGCGCCATCTGCTGGACGACCGTCTGGTGATGCGAGAGGCCGACCATCGGGCGGCGCGGACGGAGGCGCGCGATCTCGGATGCCGTGCGGCCGCTCGCCGTGGCGACCAGGATGCTCTTGGCGCCGAGCGCCTCTGCCAGGTCGGTGGCGACGTTCGACATCGCCCGGCGGACATCCTCGGTCAGGGAGGCCTCCGGAACCTGGTGGCGGTAGTTCATCGTCGGCTCGACGGCTCGGGCGATGCTGTTCATCGTCCTCACCGCCTCGACCGGGTAGGCACCGATCGCAGTCTCCGCGGACATCATCACCGCCGAGGTGCCGTCGAGGATCGCGTTCGCGACGTCGCTTGCCTCCGCCCTGGTCGGCTCGGCGTGCTCGACCATCGACTCGAGCATCTGGGTCGCAGTGATCACCGGCTTCCCGGCCTCGAGACAGCGGGAGATGATCTTCTTCTGCAGCATCGGCACCATCTCGGCGCCGATCTCGACGCCGAGATCGCCACGGGCGACCATCAGCCCGTCGGACTCGGCGAGGATCTCGTCGAGCGCCTCGACCGCCTCCGCCTTCTCGATCTTCGCGATCACGCGGGCGACCGAGCCGCGCTCCTGGATGATCTCCTTCAGCTCGCGGACGTCCTCGGCTGTCCGCACGAACGAGAGCGCGACATAGTCGACATCCAGGCCGAGCGCGAACTCGAGGTCCTCGCGATCCTTCTCGGTCAGCGCGGGGACGGGAATCACGACGCCGCGCGGCAGGTTCACGCCCTTGTTCGGGTTGACCTCACCACCGACCATCACCTCGCAGAGCGCGCGGCCGTTGTCGACCTCCTTGACGGTGAGCCGGATCAGGCCGTCGTCGATCTGGATGTCGTGGCCCGGCTCGAGCACCTGGGCGATGGCCGCCGGGGCCACGACCAGGTCGCCGGGAATGCCGGCACCGGCTCCCGAGACCCACACCGTCGTGCCTGTCGCGAGGATCCGCGGCCCTTCGAGCTCGCTGATCCGGAACTTCGGCCCCTGGAGGTCGGCGATCAGCGCGAGCGGGCGCCCGAGCTCGGCCTGCACCATCCTCGTGAGCGCCGCACGCGAGGCGTGCTCCTCGTGAGAGCCATGCGAGAAGTTCAGCCGGACCGCGTCCATCCCGGCCTCGGCGAGGGCCCGCAGCATCTCGTGCGAGCCTGAGCCCGGCCCGATCGTCGCCACGATCTTGGTCCGCCTGAACGTCCCCTCCATGCGACCCAGGTTAACCGTGTTGCCTGGAAGGGGTCAGCGCTGCCGACGTGGGAACGCTGCCCACCCTGGATACGTTGCCGCAGCGCCGAGCTCTTCCTCGATCCTGAGCAGGCGGTTGTACTTGGCGACGCGATCCGAGCGCGCCGGAGCGCCCGTCTTGATCTGGCCGGCATTCGTGGCGACCGCGAGGTCGGCGATCGTCGTGTCCTCGGTCTCACCGGAGCGGTGCGAGATCACGGCCGTGTAACCGGCCGCCTGAGCCATCTGGATCGCCGCAAGAGTCTCGGTCAGCGTCCCGATCTGGTTCACCTTGACGAGGATCGAGTTGCCGACGTGCTCGTCGATCCCGCGCTGGAGACGTTCCGGATTCGTGACGAAGATGTCGTCCCCGACGAGCTGAACCCGGTCGCCGAGCTCGGAAGTCATCCGCTTCCACGCATCCCAGTCGTCCTCAGCGGCGCCGTCCTCGACCGAGACGATCGGGAACCGTGCAATCAGGTCGTCCCAGAAGCCCGTGATCTCGTCGGGCCCGAGCTCGCGGCCCTCGAAACGGTAGGCGCCGTCGCGGAAGACCTCGCTCGTCGCCGGATCGAGCGCGATCGCGACCGAATCCCGGTGCCCGGCACGCTCCGCGGCCTCGAGGATCGCCTCGATCGCGGCCTCGCTCGACGGGAGATCCGGCGCAAAGCCGCCCTCGTCGCCGACAGCCGTCGCGAGGCCCCGCTCGTGCAGGACCTTGCTGAGCGCGTGGTACACCTCGGCGCCGATCTGGATCGCCTCGGCGAAGGTGGCCGCCCCGGCAGGGACGACCATGAATTCCTGCAGGTCGATCGAGTTCGCCGCGTGGACGCCGCCGTTGATCACGTTCAGCATCGGGACGGGCAACGTTCGCGCCGCGTCGCCGCCGAGATGACGGTAAAGCGGGACGCCTGCCTCCGCGGCCGCGGCCTTCGCAGCTGCCAGCGAGACCCCGAGAACCGCGTTCGCGCCGAGACGGCCCTTGTTCGGGGTGCCGTCGGCGTCGATCAGCGCGGCGTCGACAGCGGCCTGGTCGGCGGCGTCGATATCGGTGACGGCCTCGCGCAGCGCCTCGTTCACGTTCGCGACGGCCCGGGTGACGCCCTTGCCGCCCCACGCTGCCCCGCCGTCGCGCAGCTCGACGGCCTCGTGCACACCGGTCGAGGCCCCTGACGGGACAATCGCGGATCCTGCCGCTCCGGACTCGAGCCGGACATCGACCTCGACGGTCGGGTTCCCGCGCGAGTCGAGCACCTGCCGCCCACGCACCTCGGTGATCCTGGTCATACGGTCTCCTTCGCGAGGTCGAAGTAGCGATCCTGCTGCGCGAGAGCAAGAGACGCCCAGTTCTCGCCGGCCGCGGCCGCAAGGCGCTCGGCTTCCTCGACCCGGGCCCGAAAACGTCCCGCGGCAGCCCGCAGCTCGAGCTCGGGGTCGACATTCAGCCGCCGCGCGACGTTGACGCACGCGAACAGCACGTCGCCGAGCTCGGCCGCGACCCGTGCACCGGGCTCACCCTCGCCGACCGGCGCGGACGGAAGCTCGGCGCGGAGCTCGAGCAGCTCCTCGTCCAGGTCTCCGAGCGCTCCGGCGACATCCGGGTAGTCGAAGCCGGCTGCGGCGGCGCGGCGCTGCACCTTTCGTGCCAGCAGAAGCGCGGGAAGCGTCGCGGGGACGTCATGGAAGATGCCTTGACGGTCCTCCTGGTCGACCTTCAGCCGCTCCCAGTTCTCGCGGACACGCTCGGCCGTCTTCGCCTCGACGTCTCCGAAGACATGTGGGTGGCGCGCGATCAGCTTCTCGGTGACGTTGCGCGCAACAGCCTCCAGGTCGCCAACCCCGCGCTCGGACAGGAGAAGCGCGAGAAAGTACGACTGGAAGAGTAGGTCGCCGAGCTCGTCGAGGAGCTTCGCGTCGTCACCCGCGAGTGCCGCATCCGCAACCTCGTACGCCTCCTCGACGGTGTGCGGCACGATCGTGCGCTCGGTCTGCTCGCGATCCCAGGGACAGTCCCGGCGGAGGCGCTCGGTCAGCGCCTGCAGGTCGGCGAGCGCTTCCGCGAGCGGCAAGCTACGTGGTCGTCGGGTTCGAGGAGTTGAGCGTGGTGCAGGGATCGGTGGTCGGCTCGTACGCCGCTCTGGAAGACGATCTTCTTGCCCGAGCAGTAGCTCTTGGAGATCTTCGTCATCCAGTCGGACGCGATCTGCTGCTGCTTGCCGGCAATGATCGTCTTGCGGATCGAGGCCGCGGCCGTCTTCTCGGGCGTCGTCTTCGTCGGCGTGATGGCGGCGAGCGGCTTGATCACGAACCAGCCGTACTGCGAGGTGTTCACCGGCTTGATCACGACGCCGGTCTTTGCCTTCGGGTTGAACACGGCTGCGTCGAACTCCGGCAACGTCCGACCCCTGATTCGCGGTGAACTTGCCGCCCGTGTTCTTCGAACCGGGATCCTGCGAGTACTTCTTCGCGAGCGCGGCGAAATCGCCGCCGGCCTTGACCTCGTTGTAGATCTGAGTAGCGAGAGCCTGCTTCTTCTTGCCGACCAGGATCTCCTCGACCGGCCTCGACGCCGCCTTCTGGTACTGCGACTGGTTCGCCGCGTAGTAGGTGGCGATATCGGCAGCCGAGACCGTGGCGCCCTTCGTGATCTGCTTGTAGACCTTCTGCTCGAGTAGCTGCTCCTGCAGGTAGGCCCGGATCTGCGGCTCGGTGAAGCCCTGCTTCTTGACGCCGGCCTGGAAGGCCTTCTGGCTGCCGCCGAAGCTCGCCTTGACGATCTTGGCGATCTGCGCGTCGACCTCCTTCGGCGTGACAGCAAGTCCGAGCTTCTTGGCCTCGAGCCCGATCTCGGCCTGCTGAACGAGCGTGTCGAGGATCTGCGTCTTCAGCGCCGCATACTGCGTCGACCCGGCAGCCGGAAGCTTCTGGCCCTGAGCGGCGAGGCTCGCCTTCTGCTCGGCCAGCGCGAGCGCGTAATCCGCGAGCGTCACATGCTGGGCGCCGACGACCGCGACATCGTCGGAAGAGGGCTTCGAGCCGCCCCCACCGCAACCGGCGAACAGCAGACCTGCGAGCAGCAACGGGAGGAGTTTGCGGAAATGCTTCACGAGGAATTCTTCGGTAATTGCGCCGGAATTCATGCCGCCTTGCGCGCTTCCAACATAGCATCGACCAATCTCATGGCGCCATCAAGGTGCTCGTCTCTTAGGGTTACTTCACGTAGCGACGACGAGTACACGGCGGTGTCGACGAGGCCACGCAACGCGCGCAGCTCGCCGGAGCCGATCACGACCTTCCCTACCGTGACCTTCCCGCCCCGGAAGACGAGGTAGTCGGCCCCGAGCTGCGCGACCTTGAGCTTCGCACGCTGGATCGAGAACAGATGGGCGACGGGCTCGGGGATCGGGCCGTACCGATCCTCGGTCGCGACCTCGAGCTCGCGTAGCTCGTCCTCGTGCTCGGCGAGTGCGAGCCGCCGGTGGAGGTCGATCTTGAGCGCCTCCGAGGCGATGTAGCTGGCGGGGACGTAGGCGTCGACGCGGGCATCGACGCGAACGGGGCGCGCGGCGAGGCGACGCTCGCCGGAGAGCTCTGCGACGACCTCGTGCAGCATCTCGACGTAGAGCTCGAACCCGAGCGCCGCGACGTGCCCCGACTGCTCGGCGCCGAGCAGGTCGCCGGCGCCGCGGATCTCGAGGTCGCGCATCGCGATCGCGAACCCGGCCCCGAGCTCGGTGTGGTCGGCGAGCGTCGCGAGCCGCGCCCGCGCCTCGGGCGTGAGCTCTGCCGCCTCGGGATAGAGGAGGTAGGCGTGAGCCGTCACGTCGCGGCGGCCCACCCGGCCGCGGATCTGGTAGAGCTGGGCGAGCCCGAAGGTGTCGGCCCGCTCGACGATCAGGGTGTTCGCCTCGGGGATGTCGAGCCCCGACTCGATGATCGTCGTCGAGACGAGCACGTCGGCGTCACCCGACAGGAACGCGAGCATCTTGTCCTCGAGCTCACGCTCCCCCATCTGGCCGTGAGCCACGAGGACGCGGGCGTTGGGGACGAGCTGGCGGATCTTCTCCGCCGCCGCCTCGATCGTGTCGACGCGGTTGTGGAGGTAGAACGCCTGGCCGTTGCGGCCGAGCTCCCGTTCGAGCGCCTGAACGATCAGCTGCTCGTCGTACTCGCCGACATAGGTGCGAATCGGGCGCCGGCCTTCCGGCGGGGTCTCGATCACCGAGATGTCGCGGAGGCCGGCGAGGGACATGTGCAGCGTGCGCGGGATCGGCGTCGCGCTCATCGCGAGCACGTCGACCTCGACGCGGAGCTGCCGCAGCAGCTCTTTCTGCTTGACGCCGAACCGCTGCTCCTCGTCGACGACAACCAGGCCGAGATCCTTCGGGATCGCGTCGCGGGAGAGGATCCGGTGCGTCCCGATCAGGACGTCGACCTTGCCCTCACCGAACTCGGCGAGCACCTTCTTCACGTCGGCGGGCTTGCGGAAGCGCGACACCATCTCGACGCGGACCGGGAAGTCGCGGTAACGGTCGCGGAACGTTCCCCAGTGCTGCTGGGCGAGGATCGTCGTCGGAACGAGCATCAGCACCTGCTTCCCGGCGACGGCGACCGTGAAGGCCGCGCGGAGCGCCACCTCCGTCTTGCCGAACCCGACGTCGCCGCAGACGAGCCGGTCCATCGGGCGCGGCGCCTCGAGGTCCTCCTTGACCGCCTCGATCGCCCGGCTCTGATCCTCGGTCTCGCGATACGGGAACCCGGCCTCGAGCTGCTCGATCCACTCCTGGTCAGTGTCGTAGGCGATGCCGACCCGCGTCTGCCGCTCGGCGTAGAGCTGGAGCAGCTCGCCGGCCATCTCCCGCAGATGCTCGCGCGCCCGGACCTTGAGGTTCTCCCAGGCCTTGCCGCCGAGCTTCGAGAGGGTCGGGGCGTGCGAGTCGGCGCCGATGTACCGGGAGACCTTTCCGATCTGCTCGTGCGGGACGTAGACGCGATCCTCGCCGCGGAAGCCGAGCAGGAGGTAGTCGCGGGTGACGCCCGCGACCTCCTTCGTCTCGAAGCCGATCAGCTGCGAGATGCCGTGATCCTCGTGGACGACGTAGTCGCCGGTGCGCAGGTCGGAGAAGCTCGCAAGCGCCCGTCCGGCCGGCGCGATCGCCCTGGGCGGGCGGCGGCGGAAGACCTGGGTGTCCGGCAGGAGCGCGATCCCGAGGTCGCGCCAGACGAAGCCGCGCCGCACCGGCGACACGGCGAACTGCAGGCCGGTCGGCTCCTCGCCGGGCTCCAGCATCTGGGGCTCGACACGGCGGAGAAGCCCGCGGCGCCGCTCGGCCTCACCACGATGCGGAAACGTGACGATGACGTCGAGCCCCTGGCGGAGCAGCCCCTGCAGCTCGTTCTCGGCTTCGGAGATGCCGCGGGCGACGAGCGCCGGGCGCTGCGCCTCGAACGAGAACATCTGCCCCTGCGGAAGCGGGTCGAGCTCGGACGCGTCGTCGAGGGCGATCTCGGGGAGGCCCTCCTCGGCCCAGATCGCGCGCACCTCGTCGGGCTGCCAGACGAAGTCCGGAGGTCGCGGCAGGGGCGCCACGAGGTCGGCCGGGATCTCGACGTCGTCTTCGTCCGGCAGCCGGATCTCGGCGGCGTCGATCCGCCGTTCGGCAGCCGGATAGATGGTGACGCGCTCGGCCTCGCGGAGCGCGCGCTGCGTGAAGGGCGAGAAGGCGCGGATGCTCTCGATCTCGTCCCCGAACAACTCGATGCGGAACGGCTCGCGGCCGGTGCTCGGAAACACATCGACGAGCCCGCCGCGCACAGCGATCTGGCCACGTTCCTCGACCCGCTCCACGCGCTCGTACCCGGCGAGCGCGAGCTGCTCGGCGAGGGACTCGATGCCCGGCTCGTCGCCGCGCGCGAGCTCGATTGGAGCTGGGCGCGCTCCCGGTGGGGGCATGCCCTCCGAGACCGCGAAGGCGGAGGCACAGACGAGCCCGCCTCGCGCGAGCACGTCGAGGGCTCTCGCCCTCTCGCCAACGAGGTGCGGCGGCGGCTCGAGCCCGGAGCCGAGGCGGACGCCTCGCGACGGCAGGAGCGCGACACGGTCGTCGCCGAGGAACCAGCCTGCGGCCTCGGCCGTGTCCCGTGCGTCGGCGTCGTCCGGGAGCAGCACGCAGATCCCGCGACCGAGCTCCTCGTGGAGCGCGGCGAGCAGGAGCGGCAGTGCGGGCTCGGCGACACGGGCGCGCGCGGGCAGCCCCGCGGCGAACGCGGGCAGACGCTCGTCGGCGCGCAGGCGCTCGAGCAGCGGGTAGAGAAGCGGACGGTCCATGACGAACGCCCGGAACACGGTTCCGGGGGAGGTCATGTTAGTGGCTCAGAAGATGCTGAGCTTCTTGCGGAAGGCGCGGAGCCCAGTCGTGCGGTGGGCGTGCTGGACGAAGATGCGCCGGGCGCCGACGTAGGTGGCGCGGTACCACGGGTCGCTGAGGCTCGTGACCTGGACGTTCGTCCCGGAGTGCGGGGCGTGGATGAACCTGCCGTCGCCGACGTACATGCCGACGTGGCCAACACCGTCGAAGAAGACGAGGTCACCGGGGCGAAGCGCCGCGCGGGTGACCCGAACGCCCTGGTCGTAGTCGGCGTAGCTGCTGTGCGGAAGGTCGCGGCCGAACCGGGCGTAGATGAAACGGACGAAACCCGAGCAGTCGAACCCGGTTGCGGGCGACGACCCTCCCCAGCGGTAGGGAACACCGAGGAAGTTGCGCGCGAACTGCACGGCGCGCACCCCGACGGGCTCGGCGAGTCGCCGCTCGCGGGTCCGGTGCAGCTTGAGCCACTGGCCGCTCTTTCGCGCGAGAGCGTGCGTCTTCTTGCCGGTTCCGAGCGCTGCGGCCGGCCCGAAGGCGGCCGAGTAGACGAGCGCGAGAACGATCAGGAGTAGTCGCAGGTACGCAGTCATGGCGGGGGAGCCGTCGGCTTCGACCGGCAGCGCAGCGCGTGCCGGGAATCGATAGGCCCACTCACGGAAGCAGCCGGGACCTGCCCGGCGCAATCACCCGGATGGGGGATCCGAGAGTTAGTTGTCGGTGCGCGAGTTCACCCGACGCTGGGCGGCTTCGAGCCCCTCCGCATCGAGCGTCTCCACCGCGCCCGCGCCACGGGCGACGAGATCGGCGGCGTCCTCGTCGGCGTCGAAGTCGGACAGCACGTAGTCGGCGAGCGGCCGCCGGTCGCCGCGGCCAGGCCGGCCGACGCCGACGCGCAGCCGCATGAAGTCCTGAGTCCCGAGGTGCTGGGTCACCGATCGGAGCCCGTTGTGTCCCGCAAGCCCTCCGCCGAGCCGCACCTGCAACCGGCCGCGCTCGAGATCGCTGTCGTCGTGGACGACGAGGACGGCGTCGGGCTCGAGCTTGAAGAACGTGACGGCCGCCTTGACCGACCGCCCGGACTCGTTCATGTAGGTCTCGGGCTCGAGCAGCGCCACCCGATGCTCGTCGATCCGCACCTCGGCGACCTTGCCGTTGAACTTGCCGCGCCACGAGCCGCCGTGGCGACGGGCCAGCTCCTCGACGACCATGAAGCCGACGTTGTGGCGGTTGCCCGCGTATTCACGCCCCGGGTTGCCGAGCCCGACGACGAGCAGATCGAGTGAAGAGGCGCGTTCGCCCCGTCTCCAGGGCAGGCGCACGAGAAGCTACTCCTCGGAGGCTTCGGACTCTTCGCCGCCGCTGTCGTCAGCGGCCGCCTCGTCCTCTGCGGAGCTCTCGGCCTCAGCGCCCTCGGCAGCTCCCTCGACGCCCTCTTCGACCTCTTCGACCTCTTCCTCACGGGCGAGCTGGACGGACGCAATCACGGTCTCGTCCGGATCGTCGAGCAGCTTGACGCCTTCCGGAATCTCGAGGTCCGCCAGGCGCAGCGTGTCGCCGATCCCGAGCGCCGAGACGTCCGCCTCGAGGCCGCCCTGCGGGATCTCGAGCGGCAGCGCCTCGATGTTGATCTCGTTCGTGACCTGGTTCAGGACACCGCCCTCGCGCACGCCGATCGAGTCGCCGACGAGCGTGATCTCGATCGCGGTCTGGATGACCTGATCGAGGCGGACTTCCTGAAGGTCGACGTGCGTGATGTTGCCGCGAACCTTGTCGCGCTGGTAGTCCTTGAGGATCGCCGAGTGAGCCGAGCCGCCGTCGACCTCCACCTCGAGCACCGCATGCGACCCGGCCGCGCCCGTGAGCGCCGTCCGCAGGTCGCGCTCGGCGATTGCGATCGAGATCGGGTCGGTCCGCCCGTAGAGGACGCCCGGGATCAGCCCCTGCCTGCGCAGACGGCGAGACTCCGCAGACCCGAGCAGGGTCCGTCTGCGAAACAACGAGCTTGACGCGCTCTCCAGCCACAG
>CAVXKB010000002.1:0-103996 GCA_963762215.1 uncultured Actinomycetota bacterium | reverse complement strand
GGTTTGGGTTCGGCGCGGCGGCCGCTGCAACGCCACCGGATCGGTGACGGGGACGGGCGTCTCGCAGTACGGGCACACCTGCCAGGCAGGCTCGAGCGGCCGGTTGCATTCGGTGCACGCCGACCGCAGCTTCGTCGTGCAGACCGGGCAGACGAGGAAGTCGGGTTCGACCTCGCAGCCGCAAACCTTGCAACGCACCTCTGGGCCGCCGAGACGGCTCTCGATCGCCTTGATCTCGAGATCCCGCTCACGGACGTCCTCGAGGTACTCGGGCGGGCGGAAGAGCATGTAGATCAGTGGGCCGAAGAACGGCGGGAAGGCGCCGACGAGCGTCGCGAGCGCGATCAGCCACGGGCTTTCGATCCGGCGCCGCGCGTCCTTCAGCACCCAGGCGATCGTCGCGAGCCAGAAGAGCACGACGACGGCGATGCCGACCGACCTGGACGGCAGACCACGTTCCCGAATGGAAGAAATTGTGGACTCCCGTAAAGACACTCCCACTCACAGCAAGAACCTTCCTATTAGCCAACCGGCAGCGAACGCAAACCCAACGTAGAGAGTGAGCAGGACGGTGGCGAAGATGAAAACGCTCGGGCGTCCACGGGCACCGGAAACTGTACGGGTTCTAGCCATCGAGCGATAGCGCGGTGAGCAAGTAGAGCGATCCTGTCACAAGAACGGCACCATCGGGACCGCTGATGCTTCGCGCGAGCTCGAGCGCCGTCTTCGGGTCGGGCGCTGTCTCGACCCGGGCGAAGTGCGACGCGGCGAGACGAGCCAGGTCCTCGGCGGGGATCGCGCGCGGGCTCGGAGAGCCGGTCGCGATCAGCGTGTCACCGACGGCCGTCAGCGCCCGCAGCATCTCGTCGGCCTGCTTGTCGGCCAGGATCGAGGCGACAACCGTGTAGCGACGATCCGGAAGTCGCGGGAGGAGATATCCGATCCCGGCGAGGTTGTGTGCGCCGTCCCAGATCTCGAGCGGGCTCTCCGAGCGGTGCTCGAGGCGGCCGGGAACCTGTACTCGGTCGGCCGCGGCTGGATCGACGGGCCGGCCGAGAAACGCTTCGGCTGCCGCTCGCGCGAGCCCGAGATTCGACCCGCTCATGACCTCGACGCGCCCGGCGCCGGCCGCGCGAGCCGCCGGCTCCCACTCGGCCTCGCCGACGATGACGATCGCTCCGGGCGAGATCACCGCGAGCTTCTCGGCCGCGATCTCCGCGCGCGTGTCGCCGAGGACGTCGGTGTGCTCGAGCGAGACGTTCGTGAGGACGACGATTCCAGCGTCGAGCACGTTGGTCGCGTCGTGCCGCCCGCCGAGCCCTGCCTCGACAACGGCGACATCGACCTCGGCAGCCGCGAACTCGGCGAATGCGGCGGCCGTCAAGACTTCGAACTGGGTCGCGCCGTCGGAATGCGGCCGAACACGCGCGAGGGCAGCGTCGAGGTCCGGCATCCGCTCCGTCGACCTGGATCCGCTCGGACCAGCCGCGGACGTGGGGCGAGATGTAGGCCCCGACTCGCAGTCCTTCGGCATGGAGGAGGGCAGCCGTCATCAGCGTCGTCGAAGTCTTGCCGTTGGTCCCGACGACGTGGATCGAGCGGAAGTCGCGCTGCGGGTCGCCGAGGTCCGCGAGCAGCGCTCGCATTCGGCCGAGCCCGAACTCCGCCGGCCAGGGCGTGAGCCCCTCGAGCCAGTTCGTGTCAGCCGCCGAGTGCGTCGAGCTCCGCCTGATAGCGCTCGAGCTTCTCCCGCTCGGCAGCGACGACGTCACGCGGTGCGTTCTGGACGAAGCGCTCGTTCGAGAGCTGAGACTCAGAGCGGGCGATCTCCTTGCGCAGCCGCTCGCGTTCCACCTCGACGGCACCGTCGGAATCGACCGTGTGCCGTTCCGGCTTCACGACGGCGTCGAAGATCCGCTTCTCCTCACCCTCGAGCTCGACGAGCGCGCCGCTACGCCGGAACGTGACGGCGGCGCTCTGAACCCGGGCCATCGCCGCTCCCGCGTCCACGTCGACCGTGCCGGTCGCGGGCCACGGGCCGAGGATCAGCCGCTCCGAGTGGAACTGCGCCCAGATCTCCTCGGTGACGTGCGGGAGAACCGGGTGAAGCAGGGCGAGAAGGCGCTCGAGGGCGGCGAGCGCCGTCCCGATGGCGGCGGGGTCGTCGGCGTAGAGCCGCGGCTTGATCGCCTCGGCGTACCAGTCGCAGAAATCGTCGAAGGTGAGGTGGTAGAGCGCAGCGACCGCGTGGGAGAAATCGAACTTCGGCAGGAGCTCCTCGAGCTCGGCACGGGTCTCTTCGATCCGCCCGGCGATCCAGAGCTCCTCGAGCGTCGTCGGGGCGAGCGCCGGCTCGGCTCCGTCCGCTTTCTGGAGGATCAGCCTGGCGACGTTCCAGAGCTTGTTCGCGAGCTTCGCCCCTTCCTCGATCGCGCCCCAGCTGAAGCGGACGTCCTGCGTGGAGGTGATCTTGAGCAGCCCGTACCGGGTCGCGTCGGCGCCGTGATTCGCGACCGCCTCGAGGGGATCGATGCCGGTGCCGAGGCTCTTCGACATCCGCCTGCCGTCGACGGCGAGGACGGTCGAGTTGATGATCACGTCGGTGAACGGGATCTCGCCGAGCAGGAAGAGGCCGGAGAAGATCATCCGGTTCTCCCAGAGCCTGATGATCTCGCGGGCGGTGACGTTGACGTTGCCCGGGTAATAGCGGCCAAGCTCGGGCGTTTGCTCGGGCCAGCCGAGCGTGGCGAGCGGCCAGAGCGCCGAGGAGAACCAGGTGTCGAGGACATCGGTCTCGCGAACGAGCTCTCCCGATCCGCACTCGGCGCAAGCCTCGGGCGGCGGCCATTCGCAGGTGAGATGCCCGTCCGGGCAGGTCCAGATCGGGATCTGGTGGCCCCACCAGAGCTGCCGCGAGACACACCAGTCCGGCGCGTTCTCGAGCGACTCGATCGCGAACCGGTGCTGGCTCGGCGGATGAAACTGGACACGCCTCGCCTCGAGCGCCTCGATCGCGGGGCGTGCGAGCTCGTCCATCCGGCACCACCACTGCGGGGAGACGAGCGGCTCGATGCGCGAGTGGCAGCGCTCGCAGGTGCCGACGGAGTGGCGGTAGCTCTCTCGCTTCTCGAGCTGGCCGTGCTCCTTGAGCCACTCGACGACGCGCTCGTCGGCGTCTTTCTGGCTCATTCCCTCGAACCCCTCGGCGATCATCGTCCCGTCAGGGCCGACGACGGTGAGCGTCTCGAGGCCGTGATCGCGCCCGATGTCGAAGTCGACCGGGTCGTGGCCGGGGGTGATCTTCAGCGCACCCGAGCCGAACTCCGGCTCGACCCGAGGGTCGGCGATCACGGGGACGCGACGGCCTACGACGGGGACGATGACCTCCTTCCCGATCGCGTCCGCGTAGCGCGGGTCGTCCGGGTTCACGGCAACGGCGACGTCCGCGAGAATCGTCGCCGGCCGGACGGTCGCGATCGTGATCGAGCCGGATCCGTCGACGAACGGGTAGCGCGCGTAGGTCAGCGCATCGTCCATCTCGACGTGCTCGACCTCGAGATCGGAGAGAGCTGTCTGGTGGTACGGGCACCAGTTGACGATCCGGTTGGCGCGGTAGATCCACCCGGCGTCCCAGAGGCGCACGAAGTAGGTCATGACGGACTCGACGTATCCGTCATCCATCGTGAAGCGCTCGCGCGAGTAGTCGAGCGAGCAGCCGAGCTGCCGGAACTGGCCCATGATCGTCTTGCCGGTGGTCTCGAGCCACGCCCACGTGCGCTCGAGGAAGGCGTCGCGGCCGATCGCCTGCCGCGACGTCCCTTCGGCGATCAACTGCTTCTCGACGACGTTCTGGGTCGAGATGCCGGCGTGGTCGTAACCCGGCTGCCAGAGCGTGTCGAATCCGCGCATCCGGTGCCAGCGGATCAGGCAGTCCTGCATCGACCCGTTCAGGGCGTGGCCCATGTGCAGCTCGCCCGTCACGTTCGGCGGCGGAACGCAGATGACGTAGGTCGCGTCGATGCGAGCACCGGCGCCGGCCCGGTAGAGGCCCTCCGCCTCCCAGGTCTGCTGCCAGCGCGGCTCGACGCCGTGGGGGTCGTAACGCGTGTCCATCACTGGACAGTCAGCCTAGATGTCGTGACACGCCGACCAGTGGAGAGAGCCGGGCGGACGGGCCGACGACGAGGCCGTGAAACTGGCACAGAGTTGGCACACATGAGGAGTGATGTAGAGGTACATCTACATCACATGACCCGGCGCCTTCAGATCTCGCTGACCGATCGCCAATACGACGTGCTGAACCGGGAAGCGAACCGGACGGGCCTTTCGATGGCTGAGCTCCTGCGGCGGCTCGTCGACCGGGCCTGGACGCCCGGGAGCAGGCCGAAGGTAGGCGGGTTCGAGGTGAGTGTCGGCGTCTGGAAGAAGCCGGATGCAGCGATCGCCGGGCGGCGGCCCGGGATTCCGCTCGCTGAAGGGGAGGTTACGCCGACTCTTCGGCGAGCTCGGCCTCGTCGAGGCCCGCCCCCGCCGAGGTGACGAGCGTGGGCTTGAGGCCCTTCTCGATCGTCTCTTTCGTGATCACGCACTTGGTCACGTCCTTGCGGGACGGCAGCTCGAACATGACGTCTAGGAGTGCGTTCTCGATGATCGACCGGAGGCCGCGGGCGCCGGTCTCGCGGGTCAGTGCCTTGTCCGAGATCGCCCACAAGGCATCCTCGGTGAAGTGCAGGTCGATGTGGTCGTAGTTGAAGAAGCGCTGGTACTGGCGGACGAGCGCGTTCTTCGGCTCGGTCAGGATCTGGACGAGATCCTCGCGCTTCAGCTGGTGCACGGCTGAGAGGACAGGGAGGCGGCCGATGAACTCGGGGATCAGCCCGAAGTTCAGCAGGTCCTCGGGCATCACCTGCGCGAGCAGCTCGGCGCTGTCGTTGTCGCGCTTCGAGGAGATCTCGCGGCCGAAGCCGATCGCGTTCTTGCCGACACGCTTGGCGATGATCTTGTCGAGGCCGGCGAACGCTCCGCCGCAGATGAAGAGCACGTTCGTCGTGTCGATCGAGAGAAACTCCTGGTGCGGGTGCTTGCGCCCGCCCTGCGGCGGCACTGACGCGACGGTTCCCTCGAGGATCTTCAGCAGGGCCTGCTGGACACCCTCGCCCGAGACGTCACGCGTGATCGACGGGTTGTCGGCCTTGCGCGCGATCTTGTCGACCTCGTCGATGTAGATGATCCCGGTCTCGGCCTTCTTGATGTCGAAGTCGGCCGCCTGGATCAGCTTCAGGAGGATGTTCTCGACGTCCTCGCCGACGTAGCCGGCCTCGGTCAGTGCGGTCGCGTCGGCGATCGCGAACGGGACGTTCAGGATCCGGGCGAGCGTCTGCGCGAGGTGGGTCTTGCCGCAGCCGGTCGGTCCGAGCAGCAGGATGTTCGACTTCTGCAGCTCGACGTCGCCCTCTTCGGCGCCCATCTGGACGCGCTTGTAGTGGTTGTAGACCGCCACGGAGAGCGAGCGCTTCGCCTCCTCCTGGGAGACGACGTACTCGTTCAGCTGGCTGTAGATCTCCTTCGGGCGCGGCAGGTTGTCGAGGTCGAGCGCGGACGGGGTGGTCAGCTCCTCGTCGATGATCTCGTTGCAGAGATCGATGCACTCGTCGCAGATGTAGACGCCTGGGCCGGCGATCAGCTTCTTGACCTGCCGCTGCGACTTGCCGCAGAAGCTGCAGAGGAGCTGCTCGTTGCCGTCACTCGGACGCGCCATCTCGCTCCCAGCCGCGGCCCTGAGGCCGCTAGGCCGCCGCCTCCGAACGCGAAGCCACGTCGCGGTGCGTGATCACGCTGTCGATGATGCCGTACTCCGTGGCTTCCTGCGGGCTCATGAAGAAGTCTCTTTCCATGTCGTGGGACACCTTTTCGATGCTCTGGCCGGTGTGCTCGGAGTAGATCTCCTCCAGGCGACGCTTGAGGCCGATCACCTCCTTCGCCTGGATCTCGATGTCGGTGCCCTGCCCCTGGAACCCTCCGGACACCTGATGGATCAGGATTCGGGAGTTCGGCAGCGCCATCCGCTTTCCTTTTGCGCCTCCGGAAAGAAGCAGCGATCCCATGCTCATCGCGATGCCGACGCAGATGGTCTGCACGTCCGGCTTGATGAACTGCATCGTGTCGTAGATCGCGAGACCGGCATACACCGAGCCGCCCGGCGAGTTGATGTACAGGAAGATGTCCTTGTCCGGATCGTCCGACTCCAGATGCAGGAGCTGGGCGATCACGAGGTTCGCGATCTGGTCGTCCACGGGGGTCCCGAGGAAGACGATGCGCTCGGCGAGCAGGCGCGAATAGATGTCGAAGGCGCGCTCGCCGCGCGAGGTCTGCTCGACCACCATCGGGATCAACGGGCTCATCGCTTCTCTCCTTCTACTCGATCTAACTGCCGGGGGTCCACAATTTCTTCTCTGTCTCTGCGCCCTCTTCCTTACCGGGCGTCCAAATGCTCTCGCGCGCCGTCGCGAGCTCCTGCGAGATCGGGGTCACTTCGGCGGCGATCCGATCGACCGCACGCCTGAGCCGGAAGTCCGGGCGAACGCGGTCGGCGCCGCCCGCGGACATGAACTCCTCGATGTCCTCTTCGCTCTCCCCCTCTTCCTTCAGGTCGGCGCGGACATCGTCGTCCGACACCTGGATGTCGAGCTTGTTCGCGACACCCTCGAGGACGAGCTCGCGGCCGATCGAATGCGCGGCCTCCGCACGGAGACGCCTCTCGAGGTCGGCACCGCTGATCCCCGCCGCCTGGAGGTACGCCGCCGCGTCGATCCCGTTGGCCTGAAGCTGCCTGATGAACGCGTTGATCAGGTCGCGCGTCCGCATCTCGATCGAGGAGGCTCGCCGGCCTGACATCGGTGGCCTTGATCAGCTCGTCCACCGCGTCCGCACGGAACCGGTTCTCCGCCTCCCGCTCCAGCAACGTCCGGATCTGCTCGACGACGTCCGCGCGCAGCTCCTCGAGCGTGTCGTACTCGGACGCGTTGTGCGCAAAGTCGTCGTCGAGCGGCGGCAGGACCTTCTCGTACAGCTCCTTGAGCCGGACGAGCGCCGAACGCGGAGTGCCGTCGCCGCCCTCCCAGCTGACCTGCTCGATGTCGCCGGGGGCGAGATCGCGAATCCCTTTCTCGAGCTCCTCGACCAGGCGCTCGGTCCCGAGCTCGACGACGTAGTCGCGCTGGCCCGGGCCCGAATCGGACTCGATGTCGACGACCGCGACGTCGCCGAAGCGCGCGGGGCGCCCGTCGACCTGAGCCAGCGAGGCGTTGATCTCCTGCAGCGCTGCGAGCTGCTGATCGACAACCTCGTCGCTGACCTCGACCTCGAGCTTCGGCACCTCGAGCTTCGTCCAGTCGGCGGGCTCGACGGCCGGTTGCACGCCGAACTCGGCCGTGAACTGCCAGGCCTCGTCCTCCGCGGTCGGCAGGTCGTAGGTGTAGTCGGGCTGCTCGGTCGGGCGCAGGCGGTTCGTCCGCGCGGCGCTCCAGAACCAGCTCGAGATGTGAGATTCGATCGCCTCCGCGTAGATGCGCTGCTTCCCGATCCGCGAGAGCAGAACCTGCTGCGGGACGTGCCCCGCGCGGAAGCCGGGGACCTTGACCCGATCGGCGAGGTCGTGCGTTGCGTGCTCGACCGCGTGCTGAACCTCGCCGGCAGGAACCTCTACCGTCAGGCGGGCGCGATCACCGTCGAGCTGTTCGACCTGGGCCTCCATAGGCGAGCCATTGAATCAGAGCGCAGTGGCCTGCCGCTCGCGGTCGGACGCTCACGGGACGCTAGGTTGGGCGCGATGGAACTCGACGCAGCGATCCGGTCACGGCGGACTCACAAGGCCTTCGAGCCCGAGCCCGTCGACCCCGAGACGATCAAGGAGCTCTTCGAGCTCGCGCGCTTCGCGCCGAACCACCATCTGACCGAGCCGTGGCGTTTCCGCGTGCTGGGGCCCGAGACGTTCGACAAGCTCGTCGCGGCGGGGGCGGCGAACGAAGCCTCGAAACTCGGCCGTGCGCCGACGCTCGTCGTTGCGAGCGCCCGTTTGACCGGCGACGAGCACCAGAATCGCGAGGACGTCCTCGCAACCGCCTGCGCCACCTACATCGTGCTGCTCGCGGCCCATTCCCGCGGCCTCGCGTCGTACTGGCGGACACCTGCGCTGCTCGAGACCCGGGAAGGCCGTGCGGCCGTCGGCCTCCCCGATGACGAGGAGTTCGTCGCCCTGATCCACCTGGGGAAACCGTCGACCCAGCCGCCCGCCAAGGAGCGCAAGCCGGTCGACGCGTACCTCGAGTTCCTGCCCTGATCAGGGGCCGTTCGATGCGGGCGAGAGGAATCGAACCTCCAAGGGCCTAAGCCCACCGGGACCTAAACCCGGCGCGTCTGCCAGTTCCGCCACGCCCGCGCGTGCTGGCTATTCCTCGGCGTCCGGTTCGTCCTCCTGCGGCGTCGGCGTCGGGTTGATGATCTCGATCACCGGCTCCTCGCCAGGCGTGTAGATCTTCACCTCGACGTTCTCCGGCGGCTTGTTCGGGTCGGTCATCCCGATCAGACGCTGGGTCATGCTGAGCTCGCGCGGCTCCTCGCTCTCCCCGCCCATCCCGAGCTCGTCGAGGGTGAACGGGAAGTCCGCGGGCAGATTGTTCGGGTCGAGCTCGGTGACGACCGGCGGCGGCGGCTTCGAGCTGACCGTCGTCTCGCCGAGCGGATAGACGGCCTGCTGGAACGTGCTCACGATCTCCGGCGTCGGGAAGAACGAGAGCAGCCGGAGAGCGACGCTGCCGCGCGCGTAGATGTCGTGGTCGGCGCCCGCCGCGAAGACGACGAACTTCCCGGGCTCGAGCTGCTGCGTGTTCCCGATCGAGAACACCTCCCCCTCGCCCTCCGCGACGAATGCGATCTCCTCGACGTTGTCGTTGTGAAGGCCGGTGTGGCTGCCGGGCTCGATGATGTAGTAGGCAACCGAGCTGCCGACGGCGCCTTCCTTCTCGCCGACGGGGAAGATGGCCGTGAAGCGCTGCGACGGGTCGTAGTCGTTCCAGATCTCGATGAAGTGCGGGAAGTCCTCCGGCTCGTCGTTCTCGACCTCGTAGCCCTGAGGGCCTTCCTCGTACGAGCTGCCGCCACCCTCCTGCTCGGGCGCAACCTCGTCGTTCTCTTCGACGCCGTCGCCTGACGCGTCAGCTTCCGTTGCCATGCACTCCTCCTCTTCGACCGGGACGACGCAAGCGTAGTGGACCGCGTGGCGATCCGAAAACTCTTAGGTTCCCCGAGACGCCATGTGATACGAAAAGGGCTGATGAAACGAGCTCTGGCAGGAGGGCTTCTCGTCGGCTTCGCGACCGTTGCGCTGGCCTCGCTCGCAGGCGCGGCGACCCAGCCGAGCACGACCTACGTCGACAAGCATGGCGGCTACCGGATCACGATCCCGACGAAGTGGGAGACGATCCCGCGCAGCGCGACGCAGATCAAGCAGATGATCGCGACGCTCAAGAAGAAGAAGACGACCCTCGATCTCGCGGATGCGTACGCGTCGATTCTCGCCTCGCAGGCCGGCCGCACCGGCCTCACCGGGTACGTCTTCCAGGCCTTCGACTGGCCTCAGAGCCCCGACACGCCGATCTTCACCGAGGTCTCCGTCGCGATCACGAAGCTCGAAGAAGGCACTCACCGACAAGGATCTGCCGGCGATCGGCGCGACGTACGCGAACGCGCTCGCCTCGAACACGGGATCGAAGATCCGGGTGCCGAAGATCGTGACGCTGCCCTCCGGAAAGGCCGAGTACATCATCGGCACGATCCCCGCCGGGAGCTACACGAACGGGGTCGAGCTCTACCTGATCCCGCACGGCAAGAAGCTCTACACGCTCGCGTTCCAGATCGACGCTCGCGCGCTCGACAGCGCCAAGCTCTTCACGTCGATCGCCCAGCTCTTCCGGATCACCGGCTAGAGCGCCCCCGCGAGCTCCTTCCGGGAGCCGATCCCGAGCTTCCGGTAGACGCTGCTCAGATGCAGCTCGACGGTCTTGACCGTAACGAACAGCGGCCTGCGCGATCTCCTTGTTGCTGAGCTCCTGGGCGGCCACCCCCAGCCCGGAGCGGCGTTCTCGGGCGGGCGCCGGTCGCGCTGACTAACGTCCGACGAGACGAGAGGTACCCTTAGCGAGGGCAGGCAGAGATCCAACCGGCTTGCCCCCGAGCGCCCGTAGCTCAGAGGAAGAGCGGCGGCCTTCTAAGCCGATGGTCGGAGGTTCGAATCCTCCCGGGCGCATCCCTTTGCATTTGGGCATTCCTCACGCTGGCAGTCTGATCGTGCCTTCGGCGCCGGGTTCGACCCTCTGAACGGAGACGGGGGCGGCCCAAAGGCCGCCCCCGTCTCCTGACTCCTGCTTGCGTTCGAGCGTCAACCGGTGAACTGCGCGCCGCTCTCGCTCGTCGTCTTGACGGTCACGACCACCTTGGCGTGGCCGACCGCGGTGACCTTCGTCCCCTTGGGCGAGAGGCCCGAGGCGGTCGCGACGTTCGTGAAGCTCCGGGACACGGTGCTGCGAACGCACGAGTAGGTCCGCGAGTGTCCGGGTGCGAGTGAGCCGAGGCTCTTGCCGCAGGCGGCCGACAACGGGTCGCCGACCTTTACCCCGTGCAGCGCCACGTTCCCCGTGTTCGTCACCTTGATCGTGAAGTGTGCGGTCGGGTAGGTCACGGTCGTCTTCGTGTGGCCGTTCGCGGTCTGGCTCTTGGTGACCTTCGCAGTCAACGTCTGGATCTTCGGGCTCTTGACGACCGCGATCTGCGGGTTCTGCGGCGGGACGAACGCGGCGACCTTCACGTTGGCGTGGTCGCTCGCCTTCACCGTTGCGCTCGCGGGCGACTTGCCGGTCGCGATCGCGATGTTCTGGAACGCCTTGGTGACGTTCTTCTGGGTGCAGCTGTATGACTTCGAATGCCCGACGGTCAGCGTCCCGAGGGTGCGGTTGCAGGCCGGCGAGCGCGGGTCGGAGACGGTGACAGAGGTGAGCGTCACGTCACCGGTGTTCTTGACGGTGATGGTGAACGTTGCCGTGCCGCCGGAGCCGATCGTCTGCGAGTTCGGGTCCTTGGCGATCGAGATCGCCGCGTGGCTTGGCGCGGGCTTCGGCGCCGTCGGCGGCTTCAGCGGCGCCACCTGGATGTTGGCCGAGTCGCTTGCGGTCACGTTGGCCCCGCTCGGCGGCGTGCCGGTCGCGACCGCGACGTTGGTGAAGCTCGCCGTCACGTTCGGCTGCGAGCAGTTGTAGCTGACGATCGCTCCCGCAACCATCGAGGCCAGCGCCGGAAGGTTCGCGCTCGTCTCGTTGCAGTTCGGCGAAAGAGCGTCGGCGACGGTGACGTTGGACAACGTCACGTTGCCGCTGTTCGTCACGGTGATCGAGAAGTTGGCGGTCCCACCGGACGGGATCGACTGAGACTTCGGGCTCTTGACGATCGAGATGGCGGGGCTGCCGCTCGGCGACGTCGAGCCTCCGGACGGCGTCGACGGGTTTCCAGGCGGCGTCGACGGAGTTCCGGTCGGCGTCGTGGCGCAGTTCTGGACCGAACGGCTCGCCGTCTGGCCCGTCTCGACGATCGTCGCCGTGTTGTTCACGGTCGAGCAGTCGGTCGCCGGAGCGGTGAGTGTCCGGGGATACGTGAACGGCTTCGTCGTGAACGGCGAGGCATCGACGCCGGTCACCGTGCCGAGCGTGCCGGCGAACGAGTCGGTGATCGTGACCGTCTTGTTCACCGTGCTCGTCGAAGCACCGAACGCGCCGGAAGCCGTGCCGTGGGCCGAGCCGGTCGCCGTCGAGGCCGTCGTCTTGTCCCAGGTCGCCGTGGCGGTGTTCGTGAAGGCCGCCGGTGATGGAGCCGACGCATAGGTGCAGTTGTAGGCGAGCACCACGGAGGCGCCGGCGGCGATCGAGGCAGTCGGGCTCCCGCTCGTGATCGAGCAGACTCCGCCGTTGTCGATCGCGTCGGTCACGCCGGTCAGGGCGATCGCCTCGAAGTCGTTCGGGTTGTGCACCGTGATCGAGCCCGTGACCGTCCAGTTGCTGTCTGAAACGCCGATCTGCGTCGCCGTGACCGTGTAGTGCACGGTCCCGCCGCCGGTGATCGTGGACTGGTCGACGGTCTTCCCGATCGACCAGAGGTACGTGCGCTTGAAGGCCGGCGACGCGGACTTCGTCACCGTCAAGTCGGCGGGCGTGCAGAGCTGAACCGACTTGGACGCGGAGCCCGTGGACTGGGTCGTGTCGGTCGTGTAGGTAGCCGTGTTCGGCTGGGTCACGCAGGTACCAGCGGTGCCGGTGACCGTGTGGGAGTAGGTGAACGTCTTCGGGCTCGAGTCGGTCGAGCAGGCCGTGCCGAGCGTTCCACCGATCGTGTCGGTGATGGTCGCGCAGTCGTCGACGAGCGTCGGCTGAACCGCGCCGAAGTTGACGGCGGCAGATCCGGTCGCGCTCGTGTGATCCGAGCCGATGTTCGGCCAGGTCGCGGTCGCCGTGTTGGTGCCGCTGGACGGGCTCGGCGCCGAGCCGTAGTTGCAGATGTACGCCAGGTCGACGCTGTCCTCGGCCGGGACGGTGACGCTCGTTCCGCCGGTGACGACGCAGGTGCCGCCGTTGCTCACCGCGTCGGTGACGGCGACGCCGCTGACGTCCACGCTGTTCGGGTTGGCGACCGTGATCGTGCCCGTCGCCTTCCACCCGCTCGCGGTGCCGGCGTCGTGCGTCGCCTTCACCGTGTAGTTGAAGCTCGCTGAGCCGTTCGGGTTCGTGATCGCGGTGTGATCGACGTCCTTCGTGATCCCCCACGTGAACGCCTTCGCGAACGACGGTGTCGCCGTCTGGCTGACGGTCAGGTCGGCCGCGGGCTGCGGATTCGAGCAGTCGCCGATCCCGTTCCCCTGAGCATCGACGAAGCCGAACCCGGCGTGGGCGTTGGTCTGGCCGCCCGAGCCCTTGTCGTAGCCGATGTTCGTCGTCGCGCAGCCGTTGAGCGGCGCGGTGTACGTGAAGGTGATCGTCGACCCAGAGACCGTTCCCGTCACGGTGGTGTTCCCGAGCGGCGTGCTCTTGACGAAGACGTCGACCGTCGAGGGATTCCCGACGAGCGAGGCCGAGATCGTGCAGGTCACCGTCGTGCCGACCTGGAGCTTGAAGTGCGTCGGGTTGTACTGCGGAAGCGCACAGGTGACGCTGCCGATCGTCAGGTTCGGTGTCGCGACCGCGGTTCCGGTCGACGAGCCTACGACCGTTGCGATCAGCGCAGCGGTGGCGAGCAGGGCCACAAGAGAACGGAGATTCTTACGCACGAGGGTGGTTCCCCTTTCGGAGGTATTGATTAACTGGGCTTATTCACCATCGCCCCGAACTCGAGGAGCCGCGCCCAACGAAGGGCTAGGGATCGGGGGTATCTGGTCAGGCGATCCCACCTCCCTCGTTCGAGGGGGACCGGCGCACCGATACGATGTCGGCGCGCGGTGGCGGTAGCTCAGTTGGTAGAGCCCCGGGTTGTGGTCCCGGTGGTCGCGGGTTCGAGTCCCGTCCGCCACCCTCGCTCCGGCCCCGTAGCTCAGCGGACAGAGCGGCAGCCTTCGAAGCTGCGAGCGGTGGTTCGACTCCACCCGGGGCCATTACGCGGGGGAGCAACGGCTCCCCCGTGAAAAAGCGGGTGGCGGGGATCGAACCCGCATAACTAGCTTGGAAGGCTAGGGCTCTACCATTGAGCTACACCCGCGGGGTGCTGCGAAAGGGTAGCCGCGGAGGTCAGCGGAGGCAGCCGACGATCAGCGCGAGGTCGCTGTCGGACGGATGCTTGTGCCAGAGGGTGACGGCGTTGTTGTAGCGGCGGAGGACGTCGGTGATGCCGGAGCGGATGTTGGCGCCTGCGAAGCGGGTGTAGGCGCTCTCGATGTCGGTGCCGTTCTTGAGGTTGTTCCCGAAAGCGACGGTGACGAAGTTGTCGCCGAGGTGCGCAACGAAGGCGCCGCCCGTTGCGGTTCCGGCGACGAAGTCGAGCTTGCCGCCGACGCGGACGCCGCGCTCTGTGAGGCAGGTCTTCGACCGGTCGAGTGAGTAGGTCGTCTTTCCCCCGCACCCTGCCACGAAGAGCAAGAGCCCGACCCCGACGACTGCGAGCCCGAGGCGCCCCATGCGTCGGAGTGTAGACAGAGGACGCGTACCCTTGTCCGGTGAAGACGCACGCCGAGACGTTGGCGGCCTATGCGCGCCTCGCGGTGCGGGTCGGGGTGAACCTGCAGCCCGGGCAGCAGCTCTTCGTGAACTGCCTCGTTCAGCACGCGCCGCTGGCGCGGGTGGTGGCTGCTGAGGGGTACCTGGCCGGCGCGAGCTATGTCGATGTGTACTACGGCGACCAGCACCTCCGTCGCGCCCAGACCGAGGGCGCGCCGGACGACAGCCTCGACTGGTCTCCGCCGTGGCTGGTTCAACGTTTGAACGATCTCGGCGACAGCGGTGGGGCATTGCTCGCGATCATCGGCAACCCTGACCCCGGGCTCTTCGAGGGCGTCGACGGTGCGCGTCTCGGGCGCACCCGGATGCGCTCGCTCGCCGAGACGGGCCTGACCTTGACCGGCGGCCGCTGCAACTGGTCGGCGATCGCGTATCCGACCGGCGGTTGGGCGACGAGCGTGTTCGGGGATCCCGACGTCGACCGGCTCTGGGAGGTGGTCGCGACCGCGGTGAGGCTCGACGAGCCCGACCCGGTCGCCGCGTGGCAGGCGCACGTCGCCCGTCTGGCGCACCGCGCCGAGGGCCTGAGCAAGCGCAGGTTCGACGCGCTCCGCTATCGCGGCCCAGGCACCGATCTGACGGTCGGGCTCCATCCTGACGCCGACTGGCTCGCGGCTCTCGACCGCGCGAACGGGATCGATTTCGTGGCGAACATGCCGACAGAGGAGGTGTTCACCACCCCCGACGCCAGGCGAGTCGACGGGACGGTGAGCGCGACCTACCCGCTCGAGCTCGCAGGCTCGCTGATCCGGGGCCTCCGCATCACGTTCGAGGGCGGTCGCGCAACCGAGATCCGCGCGGACGAGGGCGAGGATGTGGTCAGGGCGCACTTCGCGAGCGACGACGGGGCGGCCCGGCTCGGTGAGATCGCCCTCGTCGACCGCACCTCAAGGGTCGGCCAGAGCGGGCTCGTCTTCTTCAACACCCTGTTCGACGAGAATGCGGCCTCACATATCGCACTGGGCGCCGGGATCGTCCGCGCGATCCCGAGGGCGCAGGAGATGGCTCCCGAGGAGCGTCACGCCGCCGGGATCAACCATTCCAGCGTGCACACCGACTTCATGATCGGCTCGCCGGAGGTCGCGATCAGCGGCGTCTCGGCGGACGGCACCGAGACGCCGATCATGGAAGGAGGAAACTGGGCTCTCTGACCGCGGGATGCCTACACTTCAGCGACTGCGGGATGTAGCTCAGCCTGGTTAGAGCGCCTGCTTTGGGAGCAGGAGGCCGCCGGTTCGAATCCGGCCATCCCGACCTCGGCGTGGAGCCCCGGCCACGACCTCTACCCTGGCGCACTTGAGCGAGGCGCCGTTCCACATCGAGCCGGCCCGGCACCGGCGTCCCGGGCTCGGCTACGCGATGGCGGCGGCGGCCGCGGCGCTCTGGGCGGTCAACGGCTCCGTGTCGAAGGTGATCCTCGACTCGGGCGTGTCGTCGCTGCGGCTGACCGAGGTGCGGTGCACTGGTGCGTTCCTCGGGCTGGTGCTGATCCTCGCCGTTACCGGGCCGGGGCGGCTGAAGGTGCCGCTGAAGGAGTTGCCGTTTCTGCTCGTGTTCGGGGTGTGCGGGCTCGCGTTCGTGCAGTGGTTCTACTTCCTAGCGATCCACCGGCTCGCGATCGGGATCGCGCTGCTCGTCCAGTACCTCGCCCCGCTCCTCGTCGCGCTCTGGGCGCGCTATGTCTTCCACGAGCCGGTGCGGCGGCGGGTCTGGCTGGCGCTGGCACTCGCACTCGGCGGTCTCGCGCTGATCGTCGATGTCCGCCGGGGAGGGACGGTCTCGACTGCCGGGATCCTCTTCGCGGTGGCGGCGGCGGCCACCTACATGCTCTACATCCTCCTCGCCGAGCACGCGGTCGGCGTCCGCGGCGCTGTGCCGTTGCTCGCGTGGGGCTTCGGGTTCGCGGCGCTCTTCTTCGCCGTGATCGCCCCGTGGTGGACTTTCCCGGCGCACGAGGTGAGCGCGAACGTCTCTCTGCTCGGGCATCTCTCGACCCGGCATCTGCCGGTCTGGGCGCTGATGACCTCGATGGTGCTGCTCGGGACGATCCTGCCGTTCTTCCTGATCGTCAGCGCGCTCCGGCACCTGCCGGCGACGCGTGTCGGGATCATCGCGATGCTCGAGCCCGTGATCGCAATCGTCGTCGCGTGGCTCTGGCTCGACGAGACGCTCGCCTCGATCCAGATCGCCGGGGCAATCGTCGTTCTCGCGGCGATCGTGCTCGCCCAGACCGCCCGTTGAGAACGCAAGCGACCGCGTTCCCCCTGCATCCATCGGTTTTATGATTTACAAAGATGGGTCGGGCGGCCCATTTCCACGACGCCCGAATGGGGATACCGTTCGGCGTGCACTGGGCGATGCGAACCGCTGATGGTGACTTGTCACCGAAGCGGAGAGCATTCAATCGGGAAAGCCCGTCGCGCCGACCCCCCGAGCGACGGGCTTTCTCGGCTCTTTTACTAGAGCCCCAGACGGTCTCTCTAGACTCTCCGTAGATGGTCGAGAAAGTTCTCCTCGCTTCGCCGCGAGGCTATTGCGCGGGCGTCGAGCGGGCGGTCGAGACCGTGGAGCGCGCGCTCGACCTGTACGGGGCACCGGTCTACGTCCGTAAGCAGATCGTCCACAACATCCACGTCGTCCGCGACCTCGAGCAGCGCGGCGCGATCTTCGTCGACGAGGAGTCCGAGGTGCCTGAGGGGCAGACGATGGTGCTCTCCGCCCACGGCGTCGCACCGACCGTGCACGTGAACGCCGACGCTCGCAGCCTCCGGACGATCGACGCGACCTGCCCGCTCGTGACCAAGGTGCACGTGCAGGCCAAGCGCTACGCCGCCGACGGCTACACCGTGATCCTGATCGGCCACGCCGGGCATGAGGAGGTCGTCGGGACGATGGGCGAGATCCCGGACTCGATCATCCTCGTCGAGTCGAAGGAGCAGGTCGCGGCCCTCGAGCTTCCGGCGGACGCCAAGCTCGCCTACGTCACCCAGACGACCCTCTCGATCGACGAGACCGGCATCGTGATCACCGCGCTCCGCGAGCGGTTCCCCGGGATCCGTGCTCCGCAGCGCGAAGACATCTGTTACGCGACCTCGAACCGGCAGTGGGCCGTGAAGGAGCTGCTCGAGAAGATCGACCTGCTGCTCGTGATCGGCTCGCGCAACTCGTCCAACTCGAACCGGCTCGTCGAGACCGCCAGGGCCGGCGGAGTGCCGTCCTACCTGATCGACGACGAGACCGAGATCGACGAGGCCTGGATCGAGGACGACATGAAAGTCGTCGGCATCACCTCGGGCGCGTCCGCCCCCGAGAAGCTCGTACAGCGGCTCTGTGCCTGGTTCACCGAGCGTGGTGTCACCGACATCCAGGAGCACCGCTTCCTCGAGGAGAGCATCGAGTTCCGTCTTCCGGTCGAGCTGCGCCGGGAGCTCGCGCTCGCCGATTCGCAGCAGGCGTAGTTCGGCTCAGGCTTTCTCGAGCCGAAGCTCGGGGCCGAGCTCGACCGAGACGGCGAGCGTCTCCTCGGCGATCCGGCCGGAGAACTCGAGTAGGTCCTCGTCGGGGATCCAGAGACGGATCCGGTCGACGATCTCGAGGCCCACCTCCTTGCGCATCACCTGCACCGCGCGGATCAGGTCGTTCACACGCGCCTCGAGGCGGAGCTCGTCGTCGAGCGTCGTGTCGAGCCCGACCGTGACCACACCGTCGGTGGCGACGACCCAGCCCTCACGGCCGATGCGCTCGACGATCACGTCTTCCGGCTCGAGGATGTGGCCGTCGACCTGGAAGCGCCCGCCGTCGAGCTCGGCGAACGAGCCGTCGGTGAGAAGCGTGCGGATCCGCGGCAGTTCCTTGCCGAGCTTTGGGCCGAGTACCGGCAGGTTCGGCTTCACCTTCAGCTCCGAGGCCTCGACCTCGCCGAACTCGACGGTCTTGAGGCGAAGCTCGTCGGCGATCTCGTCGGCATGGGCCGCGGCGAGCGGCGCGCCCGCGACGATCAGCCGGCGCAGCGGCTGGCGCAGCTTGAGACCGGACGTGGAGCGCGCCTGCCGGCCGAGCTCGACGACCGAGCGAACCTCGGCGATCTCCTGAAGTAGGCCCAGATCGGGATCGGCTACCTCGGGCCAGCCAGAGAGGTGGACCGAGGCCTCGCGGCCGGGAACGAGCTTCCACCAGAGGTGGTCGGCCAGGAACGGCATCACCGGCGCAATCACCCGCAACGACTGCGCGAGGGCGTACCAGAGCGTCCGAAATGCAGCCGGGTCGTCGCCGTAGAACCGGCGGCGCGAGCGGCGGATGTACCAGTTCGACAGGTCGTCGACGAACTCGTCGAAAGCGCGCGTCACGTTCACGGTCAGCGTCGCCTCGAACGCAGCCTCGGCCTCTCGCACGAGCTCGTGCGTCCGCGCGACGAGCCAGCGGTCGAGCGGCGTCAGATCGGCGTCGATGCCCTCGAGATCGACCGGCACCGGCTCGAAGCCTTCGATGTTCGCGTAGTCGACGAAGAACTTGACCGAGTGCCAGAAGGTCAGCAGCTTGCGGGTGATCTCGTGCGCCGGCCCGAAGCCGAAGAGCAGGTTCCGGTCCGGCGGCTGGGCGCAGAACTGCCAGCGCATCACGTCGGCGCCCATCCGCGCGAACGCGTCCTCGGCGTCGATCATGTTCCCCCACGAGCCGTGCATCTCGCGCCCGTGCTCGTCGAGCATCTTCTCGTAGCCGAGCACGCGCTTGTACGGCGAGCGGCCGACGAGCACGACCGACATGAAGAACTGCGAGTAGAACCAGAGCCGGATCTGCTCGCGCATCTCGCTGACCCAGTCGGCCGGGAACCACTTCTCCCAGTACTCGTTGTCGGGCAGGTCTGCCGTGGTCAGGCCCTTCGCGGCGCCGGTCGCGTAGCCCTGCTCGACCCACTCCGGGCTCTGCCAGCCGAGGGTCGAGAACGGGACGATTCCCGCGTCGAGCCAGACGTCGCCGACCTCGGTCACGCGTGTGACCGGCTCGCCGCAGTCCTCGCAGCGGATCGGCACGCGGTCGATCCACGGCCGGCGCAGCTCCTGGAGCTGGTCGAGGCCCTCGACCGCGCGCTCGGCGAGCTCGGCCTTCGACCCGATCACGTTCAGGTGCCCGCACGAGCACGGATAGAACGGCAGCGGCAGGCCGTAGTACCGGCGCCGCGAGATGTTCCAGTCGTCCATGTTCCGGAGCCAGTCGTCCATCCGCTTGCCCATGTACTCGGGCACCCACTCGACCTTGGCGTTCTCGTCGAGGAGCTTCGGGCGGATGTCGTCGACCCCGATGAACCAGTCGTCGGAGAGGCGGTAGATGATCGGCGTGTCGCAGCGCCAGCAGTGGGCGTAGTCGTGGACGAGCGTCCCGGCCTCGACCAGGAAGCCGCGCTCGGCGAGGTCGCCGACGATCTGGTCTCCGGCCTCGACGGTCGACAGGCCGTGGAGCCAGCCGTAGCTGTCGTAGAAGTGCCCGGCCTCATCGACCGGGCTGAGGACGGGCAAGCCCAGCGACTTGCCGAGCTCGAAGTCCTCGGGGCCGGCGCCCGTCGCGATATGAACGATCCCCGTTCCCTGCTCCTGGTCGAGGGAGACCTCGTCCCAGGGCACCACCCTGTGCTCGATGCCGGCGCCCGGAGGCAGGTTGTCGAACGGCCCCTCGTAGCGCCATCCGACCAGCTCCGTTCCCTTGGTCGTCCGGACGAAGGTGTCGTCCGGGAACCGCGCCGCGAGCACCCACTCGCCGTTCTCGCGCAGGCCGTACTCACCTTCGGGGTGCACGGCCGCGGCAACGTTCGCCGGCAGCGTCCACGGGGTCGTCGTCCAGATCACGATCGACTCGCCCGGCCGGTCGAGCAGCGGGAAGCGAACGAACAGCGAGGGGTCGCTCTTCTCCTGGTAGACGCCCGACTGGGTCAGCTCGTGCTGCGAGAGCGACGTCCCGCAGCGCGGGCACCAGGCGGTCGCGCGGTGCCCGAGATACAGCCAGCCCTTCTCGTTCACCGTCTTCAGGAAGCCCCAGATGTACTCGATGTTCTTGTCGCTGAAGGTGAAGTAGTCCTTGCCCCAGTCCATCCACTGGCCGAGGCGGATCGAGCCGCGGGTCAGCTGCTCGGACGACTTGACGACGACCTCGCGGCAGCGCTTGGCGAACTCCTCGAGGCCGAACGCCTCGATCTCGCGCTTCGAGTTGAACCCGAGCTGCCGCTCCACGCCGACCTCGATCCACAGCCCCTGGCAGTCGAAACCGTTCTGGTAGCGCTGGTCGAAGCCCTGGAGCGCCTTGTAGCGCTGGAAGACGTCCTTGAGCGTCCTCCCCCACGCCGTGTGCAGCGCGAGCGGCTTGTTCGCGGTGACCGGGCCGTCGATGAACGACCACTTCGGGCCGCCGCGATTCTTCGCGCGCAGCGCCTCGAAGGTCTGCTCGCGCTCCCACCGATCGAGCACCTCGAGCTCGAGTGTGTTGGCATCCGGCTTTTCGGGCAGTGTTTCGAACACTCTTCGATTCTACGGAGGGGAAGAAACCCGGCCTCCGAGTCGTTAATCTCGAGTGCAACCTCTAGAAAGGAACCGATTTGGCAACTTCAGCCACAGAGACGAGCTTCGAGACCGACGTGATCGGCTCCGAAGGCAAGGTGATCGTCGACTTCTGGGCGGAATGGTGCGGCCCGTGCCACGCCGTAGCGCCCGTGCTCGACCGGATTGCCGAGGAGCGCGACGTGAAGATCGTGAAGGTCAACGTCGACGAGGAGCAGGGTCTCGCTCTCAAGTACGGCGTGTCGTCGATCCCGATGATGGTGCTGTTCGAGAACGGTCGAGCCGACGGCCCAGGCGGTCGGAGCGCTGCCGAAGAGCGCGCTCGAGCGGGCTCTCGGCCTCAGCGACGAGTCCTAAGCCTCGGCGAGCACAGCGTCGGCCAGCTTCGGCCAGGCGTCTTTCGCCCAGTCGCCGAAGTCAAGGTCGGTGAGACAGGCGAGGGCGACGCCTGCGCCGGGGTCGACCCAGAGGAACCCGCCCGCCCGGCCGAAGTGGCCGAACGTGTCCGGCGAGTTGCGCGCCCCCGTCCAGTGGGGCGACTTACCGTCGCGCAGCTCGAGCCCGAGGCCCCAGTCGTTCGGCTCCTGGCGGCCGAAGCCGGGCAGGACGCCGGCGAGCCCGGGGAACTGGACCGTGGCGGCCTCGGCGAGCGTCTCGGGCGCGAGGCGTGAGGGCGAGAGCAGCTCGAGTGCCACAGCGACGAGGCGATTCGAGCGGCGCCTCGACGCCGTAGGCAGGCGAGCCCGCCAGCGTGAAGCCCCAGACGCCGTCGAAGTACTCCGCGAACGGCATCTCGGCGGCCGCGGCGACATGGGCGGCGGCCAGTTCGATGCCGCCGTTCGAGTAGATCCGCCTCGTCCCGGGCTGGACGAGCGGCGCGTCGCCTTCGAACGGCAGGCCCGAGGCGTGCGCGAGCAGGTGCCTGAGGGTCGAGCCCGGCGGGCCGGCCGGGTCGTCGAGCGCAACGATCCCCTCCTCGGCCGCGACGAGCACCGCCACCGCCGTCGCGAGCTTCGTGACGGATGCCCAGGCGAACGGCCGCTCCACGTCGCCGTGGGTGATCGCCACCCCATCGGGGTATACGACCGCGACTGCGGCATTTCCACATGGCCACCCCTCGACTTGCCGAAGAGCCTCCACAACCTCGACACTACCGATATGGATCGTCAGCTCATCTCGTCGGGAGCCGCATTCGAGGAACGCGTCGGCTACTCGCGCGCCGTCCGGGTCGGCCGCTCGGTCTGGGTCTCCGGCACCGCGCCGATCATGCCGGGCGACGCCGACCCGCCCGACGGACGTCTACGAGCAGGCGACGATCTGCCTCGAGATCATCGGGCGCGCGCTCGCCGAGGCCGGCTCGTCGCTCGACGACGTCGTGCGGACGCGGATCTACGTCACCGACGCCGCCTCGATCGACCAGGTGGGCCGGGCTCACCGTGAGGCCTTCTCGGTCGCGCGCCCCGCCACCACCGGTGTGGTCGCCGAGCTGCTCGATCCGCGCTGGCTCGTCGAGATCGAGGCCGAGGCCGTGATCGGCGGCGACACGTGACCGGTCAGATCGAAGGCTCCCGGCTCGCGTCGAGCGTGCTCGACCACAGCTTCGGGACGAGCGCTGCCTACACGCTCGGCGTCGAGGAGGAGTACATGCTGCTCGACCCCGAGACCTGGGACCTCGTGCAGCACATCGACTCGGTGCTCGCCGCCGTCGCCGAGGGCGAGTTCCAGGCGCGGATCTACCCCGAGCTGATGCAGTCGGTGATCGAGATCACGACGCCGGTGTGCAGGACACCCGCCGAGGTCAACGACCACCTTCAGCGGCTCCGCAGCTACGTCGCGACGGTCGCCGAGCAGGAAGGGTGCCGCTTCGCGAGTGCGGGCACGCACCCGTTCAGCCTGTTCGAGCGCCAGCGGATCACGGCGAAGGACCGCTACCGGACGCTCGTCGATCAGCTCCAGTACATCGCCCGGCGCGAGCTGATCTTCGGCATGCACATCCACGTCGCCGTCGACGACGCCGAGAAGGCGATCCAGGTCTCGAACGGGCTGATCGTGCACCTGCCGGAGTTCCTGGCGCTGTCGGCGAGCTCGCCGTTCTGGCGAGGCGAGCCGACCGGGCTCGCTTCGTCGCGGCAGATGGTCTTCTCGGCGTTCCCGCGCTCGGGCGTCCCGCCACGGTTCGAGAGCTACGAGGAATTCGCCGAGATCGTGGGCCAGCTCGAGCGGACCGGCTGCATCGCGGACTACACGAACATCTGGTGGGACATCCGCCCGCACGCGAAGCTCGGCACGGTCGAGCTGCGGATCTGCGACGCGGTCACCCGGGTCGAGGACGTCGTCGCGCTGTCGGCCTACTACCAGGCGCTCGTCAAGATGCTCTGCGAGCACGTCGAGTCCGGCGGGAAGGTGCCGACCTACCACCGCATCCTGACCACCGAGAACAAGTGGCTCGTCCGCGCGGCACGGGCTGCAGGCGCCGGTGATGGATCTCGTCACCGGCCGGCGCAACCGCGTGCCGATCGCCCAGCTCGTGCGGCGGACGCTCCGCGACCTCGAGCCGCACGCGCGCGAGCTCGGCTGCGAGCGCGAGCTCGAGGGCATCTCGGAGATCATCTCCCGCGGGAACGGAGCCGAGCAGCAGCTCCGCGTCTGGAACGCGAACCGGGACATCGTCGAGGTGGTCGCAGGATCTCGCCGCGACGACCGCGGTAGCTGCGTCGTAGACGCCCGGTAGGCGCTAGGGTTGCGCCCGATGTCGACGGTCGACAAGGTACGCAGCCAGGGCTCCTCGCAGCTCCCGACGCTTCTGATCGGGGCGGCGTTCCTGCTCTTCGCGATCATCTTCGCTGCGTCCTCGAACTGGTACAGCGCGTTCCTGAGCGTGCACATCCTGTTCGTGGTGCTCTGGATCGGCGGCGGCCTGTTCATCACGATCATGGCGCTGCTCGCCGAGCGGGCGAACGACGGCGACCAGATGGCCCAGATCGCCAAGATGGCGGCGTTCGCGGGTCAGAAGATCTTCGCGCCCGCGGCGATCGTCGTCGTCGTGATGGGCGTCGCGATGGTCGAGAACGCCGACATCGGCTTCAACCACTTCTGGATCGGGTTCGGCCTGCTCGGCTTCCTGGCGACGTTCGTGATCGGCGTCGCAGTGCTCGCGCCGCGCTCGAAGCAGGTCTCGGAGCTGATTCAGACCAAGGGCGTGAACGACCCCGAGACCACGGCGGCGATCTCGAGCATCCTGCTGATCGCCCGCGCCGACGTCGCGATGCTCCTGCTCGTGATCGTCGACATGGTCACGAAGCCATTCAGCTAGCGAGCGCGCGCCGGGCGAGCTCGTCCTCGACCGCGGCGATGTCGAGACCGCGCGCGGCGAGCAGCACGTACAGGTGGTAGATCAGGTCGGCCGACTCCGAGACGAGGCGCTCGTCGGTCTCCGAGAACGCGGCGACCATCGTCTCGACCGCCTCCTCGCCGACCTTGCGGGCGACGGCGGGGACGCCTTCCTCGAGCAGCTTCGTCGTGTAGCTGCCCTCGGGGCGCTCGGCGGCGCGCTCGGAGATCGTGCGCCAGAGCGCCGGGGCGAAGCAGGAGAGCGAGCCGGTGTGGCAGACAGGGCCGGCCGGACGCACGCGCAGCAGCAGAGCGTCGCCGTCGCAGTCGTCGCGGAGCTCCTCCACGGCGAGCGTGTTGCCGGAGGTCGCGCCCTTGTGCCAGTACTCGGAGCGCGAGCGGCTCCAGAACCACGCCTCGCCGGACTCGCGCGTGCGGCGCTCGGCCTCGTCGTCCATCCAGGCGAGCATCAGCACGCGGCCGGTCTCGGCGTCCTGGACGATCGCCGGGCGGAGCTCTCCCTCAGGCGGCATCGCGCAGCCTCACTCCCATTCCGCGTAGCTCTTCCCGGAGCGAGGTGAGCCGCTCGGGGTCCTCGTGCAGGATCGAGGCGAGGAGCGCAGCCTGTGCGACTCCGAGCGCGTCGGCGACATGGCGCGCATTGCCGGCGCCGCCCGGAGGCGATGACCGGCACCGAGACGGCGTCGGCGACCGCGCTCGTGATCTCGAGGTCGTAGCCCTCGCGCGTCCCGTCGGAGTCGATCGACGTGAGCAGGATCTCCCCCGCCCCGCGCTGCTCGGCCTCGATCGCCCACTCGACCGTGCCGCGCGCGGTCTCGGTCGTGCCGGCGCGGGTGCGGACGCGGCCGCCCTCGGTGTCGATCGCGACGACCACGGCCTGCGAGCCGAGCTTCTCGGCGAGGCTCGTGATCAGCGACGGGCCCGCGAGAGCAGCGGAGTTGACCGAGACCTTGTCGGCTCCGGCCGAGAGCAGCGCGTCGGCGTCGGCGACCGTGCGGATGCCGCCGCCGACGGTGAAAGGGATCGCGAGCTGCTCGGCGACCCGGCGGACGACCCCGACGAGCGTGTCGCGCTCCTCGAGCGTCGCCTTGACGTCGAGGAAGACGAGCTCGTCGGCTCCGCGGTCCGAGTAGGCGGCGCCGAGCTCGACCGGATCGCCGACATCGCGTAGCTCCTGGAACTTGATGCCCTTGACGACACGGCCGCCGGCCACGTCGAGGCACGGGATCAGGCGCGGGAGAGGAATTTCTCTCTCACCTCCCTCAGCACGCCGTCGAGGTAGCGAGCGCCCGCGGCGCCGCTCTTCTCGGGGTGGAACTGCACGCCGAGAAATGAGCCCGCGCGAACCTCGGCAACGATCCCTTCCGACCAGGCGGTCGCGCAGGGCGTCTCGGCCGCGTAGGAGTGGGCGAAGTAATAAGCGGTCCCGTCGACCTCGGCCCAGCCCATGCGCGGCACGCGGCCGGTCTCCAGGCGCACCGAGCGCCCGGGAAGGATCCCGAGACCGTCGACCCCGCCGTCCTCCTCCGAGTGCTCGAGCGCAAGCTGCAGGCCGAGGCAGATTCCGAGCACGGCGCGGCCCTCGTCGATCCTGGCGCGCAGCGTCTCGTCGAGCCCCTGGCGCCGAAGCTCGTCCATCGCAGAGCGCGCCGAGCCGACGCCCGGGAGCACGGCGAGATCGGCCGTCGCGACATCGTCGACGAGCTCGGCGCCGAGGCGGCGCATCGCGATCTCGACCGACCGGATGTTCCCGGCGCGGTAGTCGCAGACGGCGACCTTCACAGCGTCCCCTTCGTCGAGGGGATGCCGGTCGACTCGACGTGCAGAGCGGTCTTCAGCGCCCGGCCGACGGCCTTGTAGGCAGCCTCAGCGGTGTGATGCGCGTCGCGGCCGGAGGCCTCGACGTGGATCGCCATCCGTGCAGCCTGTGCGAGGCTGCCGAAGAAGTGCCCGGCCATCCCGGGGTCGAGGTCGAGCGCGACCTCGGCGAAGGGCCGGCCGCCGAGATCGACGGCGGCGCGGGCCAGCGCGTCGTCCATCGGCACGGTCGCATCGCCGTAGCGAGCGATGCCGCGGCGGTCGCCGAGCGCCTTGTCGAGCGCCTCGCCGAACGCCAGCGCGGTGTCCTCGACGGTGTGGTGGTCGCCGGTCTCGAGGTCGCCGGTCGCCTCGACGACCAGGTCGAGCCCGGCGTGGAAGGCGAGCTGCTCGAGGAAGTGGTCGTAGATGCCGGCGCCCGTCTGGACGCTGACGCGGCTGGCTCCGTCGAGGCTCAGCCGGACAGAGATCCTGGTCTCGGCCGTCGCCCGAGATGCCGGGCGGAGCGGCCGCCCGGCGGCTGCAACAGGCGTCGGCCGGTCGAGGAGGCGCGCGACCGTCTCGACGAGGTAGTCGTCATCGACCTGGTCGCGGATCGTGACGCGGATCCCGTCGTCGTACGCGCGGACGACGAGGCCCTGCCGGAGCAACGAGTCGGCGAGCGCACGACCGTCGGCGACCGGGACGAAGAGGAAGTTGGCGTTGGAGACGAGCGGTGGAAGCTCGATCGCGCGGAACGCTGCGGCCAGCCGCTCCCGCTCCTCGATCACCACGCGGACGTCGGGCGGCGACGCGAGCGCTGCGACCGCGAGCGCCGCGGAGAGCGTCGTGACGGGCGCCGGCGCCTGGCGCGCGTTCAGCTCGGCGGCGGTCTCGAGCGAGGCGAGTGCGTACCCGATCCGGGCTCCGGCCAGGCCGAAGGCCTTCGAGAACGTCCGCAGCACGATCACGCCGTCGTCGAGCAACGGAACGGCAGTCTCGCCGCAGTACTCGAAGTACGCCTCGTCGCAGACGAGCGGGCGCGCGTCGGGCAGCGGTCGCAGCTCGCCGTCCGGGCTGTTCGGGCGGCACGTGAACGTGAGTACCGGGTCGATATCGCCGACCTCGGCGCCTGCAAGCTGCGCGGCGATGCGGTAGAGCGGGTAGGTCGGCGCGGCCGGGATCGCGATCGTGTCGCCGGGCCCGGCGAAGCAGCGCGCGCAGAGCAGGATCAGGTCGTCGGCGCCGGTGCCGAGCACGACCTGGTCGGGATCGACGTCGTTGTACGCGGCGATCGCGTTGCGAAGCTCGTGGTAGCCGCCCGGCGGGTAGCCGCTGATCGAGGCGAGAGCCGCCGCGATCGTTCCCGGGCGCGTGCTCGGGAGCGGTAGCGGCGGCGTGTTCTGGTCGAAGCGGATCACCTGCGAGCGGTCGATCCCGGCGAGGCGGGCGACCTCGTCGTTCGGCGGCGCCCAGGTGTAGGCGCGGAACTCGGTCGAGAGCTGCTTCATCGCTGCACCGCCGCGGCGTGCGCAGTCATCCCCTCGGCGGCGGCGAGCGCCTCGACTGTCGGGCGCAGGCGCGCAAGGCCTTCCGGGGTGATCCGCTGCGTCGTGATCGGCTTGAGGAACGTCTCGAGGCCGAGCCCGCCGACCGAGCGCGCCCAGCCGCCTGTCGGCAGCACGTGGTTGCCGCCGGTCGCGTAGTCACCGGCCGCGACGGGCGACGAAGCCCCGACGAAGATCGCGCCCGCGTTGCGCACGCTGGGTGCGAGCGCCTCGGCATCGCCGAGCAGGACGAGGTGCTCGGGCGCGATCGCCTCTGCTTCCTCGAGCGTCTCGACGACACGGCACACGGCGTCCTCCCCGTGCTCGGCCTGCGCGGCGAGCTCGAGCTCGACGATCCGCTGGTCGAAGTCGCCGCTGGCGATGACGACCACCTCGGATGGGCCGCCGGGCAGGTCGATCGCGACATCGCGCTGAACCGAGAGCTTCGCCTCGTTCACGTAGGAGTTGCCGGGCCCGACGATCTTGTCGACCTTGCGGACATAGGCGAGCCAGCCGATCGCCTGCGGGCCTCCCAGCGCCCAGACCTCGTCGATGCCGAGCTCCTCGGCCGCGGCGGCGACGAGGCCCGCGCCGGCCGGCGGCGTGCAGACGACGATGTTCTTCACTCCCGCCGCCTGCGCCGGGACGGCGCACATGACGAGCGTCGAGACCAGGTTTCGCGGAACGTAGATGCCGACCGTGTCGAGCGGCAGCCAGCGGCGCTCGAGCAAGACACCCTGGCTCGACCTCGAGCGAGATGTCGGCCGGCCGCTGCGCCTCGTGCCAGCGCCGGACGCGCCCGGCGAGGTCGAGCAGCGCCTCGCGCGGCAGCAGCTCCGGCTCGGCGACGGCCCGCACCGGCTCGGCGCCGTCGAGCTCGACCGCCCATTTCCGAACCGCGGGATCGCCGTCCCGCTTGATCTCCTCGACGATGCTCACCGGCTCATCCGCTCGACCGGGACAACCAGGATCGACGACGCGCCGGCGGACTCGAGCTCCGGCAGGAGCCGCCAGATCTCGGCGGCCGGGACGAGAGCGTGAACCGCCACCATCCCCTTCTCGGCGAGAGGCAGGACGCTCGGCGAGCGCGAGCCGATCAGCTCGCAGACCGCATCGAGCTTCGACTCCGGCGTATTCAGCATCAGGTAGCGGTGGGCCCTGGCCTCGACGACGGCGCGCATCATCGAGACGAGCGTCGAGGCGTCACCGCCGACCTTTCCGATCAGGACGGCCTGCGAGGAGAAGATCGTGCCGAGCGAGCGCAGGCCGTTGGTGCGAAGCGTGTTCCCGGACGAGACGAGATCGACGATCCCGTCGGCGAGCCCGAGCCGGGGCGCGATCTCGACCGAGCCGGTCACGTCGACGAGCTGGACGTCGACCTCGAGCAGCTCGCGTGTGAGCCGCGGGTAGACGGTCGCGATCGTCGCACCCGCCAGATCCTGGATGCTCTGGTACTTCGACTCTTCCGGCACGGCGGCATCGAGCCGGCAGGAGCCGAACCCGAGCTCGAGTAGCTCCTCGACACGCGCGCCGCGCTCGCGGACGAGGTCCTGCCCCGTGATCCCGCAGTCGACGACTCCGTCCTGCACGTACTCGGGCACGTCGGCCGCGCGAACGAGCAGAACGTCGACCGGCGCGTTCCGGCACGGGAAGGCGAGCGCGCGCTCACCGGGCTGCTCCGGCCCGAGCCCGGCGTCCTCGAGCAGCGACACCGACGGGTCGCGCAGGCGCCCCTTGACCGGGACCGCGATGGTCAGGCGGTCGATGTCGCGGCCTTCTGCCGGTCGAGCGCCAAGCGGTAGCCGCCCTCGCCGTGGCGCAGCCAGTGCGCCACCCGCGTCACCGTCGTGGTCGAGGCGTGAGTCTTCTGCGCCACCTCGAGGTACGGCAGCCCCTGGTCGACCAGCTGGGCCACTGCCCACCGGTGCCCCATCGCCTCGAGCTCCGCGATCGTGCACAGGTCCCGCAGGAAGCGCTCCACCTCGTCCTTCGACTCCAGGCCGAGGATCGCCTCCGATAGCTCCTTGAGCTCTCTCGTCTTCCATGAATGTCGTGTTGTCGTAGCCATTTGCTTTTTGATGTTAGCACGTTAACATGGCGCTGTGCTATCCGAATGGCTCACAGCCCCGATCGAAGTGATACCTGCCGTCGACGTGCTCGGCGAGGGCGCCGTGCGCCTGCATCGTGGCGACTACGACAACGTCGTCGAGACCGCTGGAGACCCGGTCGAGCTTGCCGTGCGGTTCGCGGCAGCGGGAGCAGTGCGCGTCCATCTCGTCGATCTGGACGGCGCGAGGGCGGGCCGGGCCCGCCCTGAGCTCGTCCGCACGGTGGCCGCGGCGATCGCTCCAACGCGTCTCCAGGCCTCGGGCGGCATCCGCTCGCTGGAGGACGCCGAGGCCCTGCTCGCAGCCGGCGCCGACCGGGTCGTGGTCGGCACGGCGGCGTTCCCGGATCCGTCGGCTTTCGCGAGCGCGCTCGGCGGCCGCCTGGTCGTCGCGCTCGACGTGAAGGACGGGATGGTTCGGACAGCCGGCTGGACGGCCGACTCCGGGCTGACGCGAGAGCGCGCCGTCGAGCTCTGTCTCGAGGTAGGTGTCGAACGCGTCCTCTGTACTGCGATCGATCGCGACGGAACACTCGCCGGGCCTGACCTCGACCTCGTCGCCGCCGTTGCCGCGTCCGGCCTCGCCGTCCTCGCCGCGGGCGGCGTTCGCTCACCCGCAGACGTCGCAGCCCTCGCGGATGCAGGCGCCGAGGCCGCAGTCGTCGGACGCGCGATCCTCGCTGCCGGGTAGCGAAGGTTCGGGGTTCGTAAACCTCGCGCACCTACGTTGACCCGTTCCCGCAAGGTGGACTATCGTGTTACAAGGGCCGCGAACTGCCGGCCGTGGCGACGACACGAGGTGAACATGCGCAAGCTCGCGATCACGCTGGCAGTTTTGACAACACTTGCTCTTGCGGCTGTCGCTCTTGCGGCTGTCCCCCAGAAGGGCCCGTTCGCCGGCAAGACGGCGCTCCACCCGATCAACGGGTTCGCAGACCTCGTCACGTTCACGGCCAACGGCACCTCGCTGAAGAAGTTCACGTTCGGCACGCTCGGCTGCTTCGGGCACGGCTCGTTCCCGGTCGGCACCGACCCGTACGCCGATCCGACCAACACGGCCGTGCTCAAGACGCTCACGGTTGGCGCAAACGGCGCCTTCACCTTCAAGGGCCCTGCGACCCTGGCCGACCCACAGGGGATCGTCACGACCGCGACAGTCACCGGGACGGTCTCGAGCCCGACCTCGGTCAGCGGCGTCATCACGATCACGCAGACCCAGAACGGCGACACGTGCGGGCCCGCGAAGATGAAGTTCACCGCCACGCCCGGGACGCCGACGAGTCTCGGCCTCAACGGCGGCTGACGCGCTCGGCGCGGCCGATACACTGGCTTCACCGCGGCGCTGCGAGATTCCGAACCGGGTCAGATCCGGGAGGAAGCAGCCCTAAGGATCCCTCGCAGGTGCCGCGGCTATTTTGCGTCTTCGAAACCCGAGACCTCCGCTGCTGCTAGCCCAAGCTTGACCGGCGCGAGCCTGCGGGTGGCGATGCTGGCGCCGATCTCGTGGCGCGTGCCGCCACGCCACTACGGGCCGTGGGAGCAGTTCGTCTCGTTGCTCACCGAGGGGCTCGTCGTGCGAGGCGTCGACGTCACCCTGTTCGCGACGGGCGACTCGCAGACGCGCGCGCGTCTCGTCGGCTCGGCCCCGACCGGTTACTCGGAGGACGCGGGGCTCGACGCGAAGGTGTGGGAGTCACTGCACATCTCGTCGGTGTTCGAGCGGGCCGACGAGTTCGACCTGATCCACAACAGCTTCGACTTCCTGCCGTTGACCTACAGCCGCCTCGTGGACACGCCGGTCGTCACGACGATCCACGGCTTCTCCTCGGAGCGAATCGTGCCCGTGTTCCAGAAGTACAACGACGCCGGCTACTACGTCGCGATCAGCGACGCCGACAGGCACGAGAAGCTGGACTACATCGCGACGATCCACCACGGCATCGACATGACCGGCTTCGAGCTCGGCACGGGGACCGGCGGCTATCTCCTGTACTTCGGCCGGATCCACCCCGACAAGGGAACCGTCGAGGCGATCGACGTCGCAGAGCAGGCCGGCATCCCGCTGATCCTCGCCGGGATCGTTCAGGACGAGGAGTACTTCGACCGCCTCGTGGCCCCGAGAATCGACGGCTCGAACGTCACCTACGTCGGGCCGGTCTGGGCCGACGGCCGGAGCGAGCTGCTCGGCGGGGCGTTAGCGCTCCTGCACCTGATCAACTTCGACGAGCCGTTCGGCTTCAGCGTGATCGAGGCGATGGCCTGCGGGACGCCGGTGATCGCAACGGGCCGCGGATCGATGCCGGAGATCGTCGAGCACGGGACGAACGGCTTTCTCGTCACGATGCCGGATGAGGCGCCCGCCGCTGTGACGGCCTCGCGCGATCTGGACCGAAGCGCCGTTCGGAGCTCGGTCGAGCAGCGCTTCGGGATCGACCGGATGGTGGACGAGTACATCGACGTCTACCGGCGGATCGTCACGCCGGGGTGAGGATGATCGCCTCGTCCGGCTCGAGGGATCCGTCCCACGGCCGGCCGTCTTGCCCGCGCCCGGTCGTGATCTCGACGTTCCAGCCGTCTGCAGCGGCAACGTCCCGCAGTCGGCGATCGCCGAAGTTCACGGCGACCCGGCGAGCGTCGCCCTCCCATGAGCGCTCGTACACGAGGGTGTCGGCGGGCGAGTCGACCAGGAGCCAGTCCCCGAGCTCGAGTGCCGGCGAGCTCCGCCGGATCGCGAGCAGCCGTGTGTAGAGCGCCAGGATCGAGTGCCGATCGCCGTGGAGAGGCGTGGCGCCCCACGGAATCGGCGCACGCGATCCGTCCCGACCGCCCGGATCCACTCGTGCTTCAACGGGAACCTCGGCATCGAGCAGCCCAAGTTCCTCGCCTGCGTAGAGACAAGGCGTCCCGCGCAGCGTAAGGAGCAGGAGCGCCGCTGCGCGAGCGCGTTCCTCCGACCCGCCGAAGCGTGTGCGGTGTCGAGGCTGGTCGTGATTCGAAAGGACCCAGCACGGCCACAGTCCTGGCTCCGCGAACGTCCGCTCGGCATCGAGGATCGCCTCCGCGAACGCCTCGGCGCTCCAGGGCAGATGCATCAGCGCGAAGTCGAACACCATGTGGAGCTCATCGCCCACGCCGTAGTACGGAGCCAGCAACGCCGGCGCTCTCAGCGGAACCTCACCGACCATCACGCGCTCGCCGGGGTAGCTGTCGAGCAGCCGCCGAATGTCCCGCAGCAGCGCGTGGGTTCGCGGGTGCTCGTGCGCGCCGACGATGTCGAGATGCGCGAGCTCCTCCGGCTGGTCGGGGAGCGCCTCGTCCTTCCCGATCAGGTGGATGACGTCGGCACGAAAGCCGTCGACGCCCCGGTCGAGCCAGAACCGGAGAACGTCGTGCATCGCTTCGACGACCCCGGGGGTGGCCCAGTCGAGATCGGGCTGCTCGGCGAGGAACAGGTGGAGGTACCACTGGCCGGTGGACTCGTCCCGCGTCCAGGCGGGCCCACCGAAAGCCGAGACCCAGTTGTTCGGAGGCCCGTCGCCCCGGCCGTCGCGCCACACGTACCAGTCCCGTTTCGACGAGTCTCGGGACGCCTTCGACTCGAGGAACCACCGGTGCTCCGAGCTCGTGTGGTTCGGCACCCAGTCGAGCAGCACGCGGAGACCGCGTCGATGGGCCTCGGCCAGCAACCGATCGAACACGCGGAGGTCGCCGAAGACCGGGTCGATCGCCTCGTGATCGCTCACGTCGTACCCGAAGTCGGCCATCGGCGAGCTGTAGATCGGCGAGAGCCAGATCGCGTCGACACCGAGGGCGGCGATGTGATCGAGCTTCGAGCAGATGCCGGCGAGGTCTCCGATCCCGTCGCCGTCGGAGTCGGCGAACGAGCGCGGGTAGATCTGGTAGACGACGGCCGACTGCCACCACGCCGCGCGAGGCGCAGCGCGCGTCAGTCGTGCCTACGGGTCAAGTGCTCGTCTCGTGACCCGAGTTGAACGACGACGAGCCTCCGCCCGGTGCGGCGAAGCTCTTCTGCGCGAGCCAGCCCCCGTCGACGGTCAGGGCGGTTCCGGTGACGTAGGCCGCCATGTCGCTCGCGAGGTAAAGCGCAGTCTGAGCGACGTCGTCCGGGGTGCCCACTCTCCCCTGCGGGATCACGAGCGCGAGCTCCTGCTCGAACCGCTCGTCATCGAAGTACTGATTCGTCAGAGGCGTGCGAATCAGGCCAGGGCAGATGGCGTTCACACGGATCCCGTCGGCCGCGAGATCGCCGGCCAGGCTCCTGGTCAGCCCGACCACGCCGTGCTTCGAAGCGGTGTAAGCAGGGCGGTGTGGCAGACCGATCAGGCCGCCGACCGAGGACACGTTGATGATCGAGCCGCCGCCGGAACCTCGCATTCTCCGGGCGGCCGACTGGCACCAGTAGAAGACGCCGCTCAGGTTGACGGCGATGACGTTCTCCCACTCGTCCGTGGGAAGCTCGTAGGCGTCGCCGATCTCGCGCACCCCGGCGCAGTTGACCAGCACGTCGATGCGACCGGCCTCGGCCACGACGGCATCGGCGGCACTCTCGACCTCGGCGGCGCTACGCACATCGACGGGAACGAAGAACGGCCGGTCGGCCTTGGCGGCGCGGAGGTCTTCGACGAGCTGCTCCCCGGGCGCGCGCTGCAGGTCGCAGGCGGCGACCCTCGCACCCTGGCCTGCGAACAGCAGGGCGATCTCGCGACCGATGCCGCTACTCGCACCGGTGACCACAGCAACACGCCCCTCCAGCAGCATCGTGCTATGCATCCAAGCATGTCGGATGCCCCGTCCGTGGCCTGGCGCGTCGTCGGCGCTCGCCACGCCGGTATCACCGTCTCCGACCTCTCGCGGTCACTCGAGTTCTACTGCGAGCAGCTCGGGCTCGAGCTGCTGTGGAGACGGCGCTACCAGGAGCCCGAGATCCGCGAGATCGTCGGCGTCCCCGAGGCGACCTCGTTCGACATCGCGATGGTCGCGATCCCCGGCAGCGACACCCAGATCGAGCTCCTCGCCTACGAGGGCTGCGAGCGGCGCTCGGGCGCAACGAGCCCGGCCAACTTCGGCACCGGCCACTTCTGCCTGTTCGTCGAGGGCATCGACGACCTCTACGACGACCTCCGCGATCGCGGAGTCTCCTTCCGCTCCCCGGGCGGCCCGGTCGAGATGACCGGCGGCGCGAACCGCGGCGGCAAGAGCCTCTACTCGCTCGACCCTGACGGGTACATCGTCGAGCTCCACCAGCGCCCACCCGAACGCGGCCTGACGTGGGGACGCCACAGACCTCCCACCCGCCCCGCCCGGCCGATCGGCGTCCGCTCGTCGAGCAGTACCGGCTGATGCAGCTGATCCGCGTCTTCGAGGATCGCGCCGCCGAGCTCTTCAAGGAGGGAGTCATCCTCGGCACGGCTCACAGCTGCGTGGGCCAGGAGGCGATCGCGGTCGGGGCGGCCGGGGTGATGGCGGAAGGCGACTACCTCGTCGGACACCACCGCTCGCACGGCCACCTGATCGCCGCGGGGGCCGATATCCGCCGGATGATGGCCGAGATGTTCGGCCGCCGGACCGGTTACTGCAAGGGCCTCGGAGGCTCGATGCACATCGCCGACATGTCCCTGAACATCCTCGGCTGCAACGGGATCGTCGCCGCGGGGCTCCCCCACGCCTGCGGCGCCGCGCTCACGGCGAAGCTGCGGGGGACGGGTCAGGCGACGCTCGCGTTCTTCGGAGACGGGGCGGCCGGGCAGGGCGCCGCGCACGAGGCGATGAACCTGGCTGCGACCTGGAAGCTCCCGGTCGTCTTCATCTGCGAGAACAACCAGTTCGCGCTCTCGGCCGACTGGCGCACGCTTCGTGCGGTCGCGGATCTCGCCGACCGCGCGAGCGGCTACGGCATGCCCGGCGAGGTCGTCGACGGCAACGACGTGCTGGCCGTCGAGGACGCAGTCGCCGGCGCGCTCGAGCTGGCGCGCGCCGGGGGCGGGCCGACGTTCCTCGAGATGAAGACCTTCCGCCGGATGCAGCACTCGATGCGAGCGAACCTTCCGGATGTCCGCGACCCCGCGGTGCTCGAGGAGTGGGAGCCGAAGGACCCGCTGCCTCGCTTCGAGCAGCTCCTGCGGAGCCTCGGCGAGCTCGACGACGAGCGCGTGGCCGAGATCCTGGCCGGAGTCGAGGCGGAGGTCGAAGCCGCGGTCGAGACCGCTCTCGCCGACGAGCCCGCGAGCCCCGACGACCTCTTGCCGGCCGTCTTCGCGCCGCATCGCCGGTATCCGGAGCCGCCTCCGGAGGGAGAGCGCGCGCTCGGCTTCGTCGCCGCGGTCCGGGAGGCGCTCGACCAGGAGCTTGCTGCCGACCCCGACGTGATCGTGATGGGCGAGGACATCGGCCGCGTCGGCGGGATCTTCCGCGCGACCGAGGGGCTTTACGAGCGCTACGGCGCGGAGCGGATCCGCGACACGCCGCTCACGGAGGCCGGCTTCGTCGGTTGCGGCGTGGGCGCAGCGCTCACCGGCCTGCGGCCCGTCGTGGAGATCCAGTTCTCCGACTTCATCGGCGTCGCCTTCGACCAGATCATGAACCAGACGGCGAAGCTGCGGTTCATGATGGGCGGCGTCCCGACACTGCCCCTCGTGCTGCGGATGGTCTCGGGCGGCGGGGTGCGGCTCGGCGCGCAGCACTCGCAGAGCCTCGAGGCGCTGCTCGCACATATCCCCGGTCTCGTGGTGATCATGCCGTCGAACCCATTCGACGCCAAAGGGCTGCTCGCTGCCGCGATCCAGGACGACAACCCGGTGATGTTCCTCGAGCAGAAGCTGCTCTTCTTCGACGAGCCGACACCTGTCCCCGAGGAGCGCTACGCAATCGAGTTCGGGCGCGCGCGGATCGTTCGCGAGGGCTCCGACGCGACCGTCGTCGCGCTCGGCGCCACCGTCCCACTCGCGCTCAGGGCCGCCCGGGAGCTGGAGCGCGAGGGCCTGAGCATCGAGGTGATCGATCCTCGAACCCTGGTTCCGCTCGACCGCGAGACGATCGCCGAGTCGATTGCCAAGACGGGCCGGGTCGCGATCGTGCACGAGGCCGTGCAGTTCCTCGGCTTCGGCTCCGAGATCGCTGCCCACATCGCCGAGCACAGCTTCTGGGACCTCGACGCGCCCGTGATCCGAGTCGGCGCTCCGTCGCATCCCATTCCGTACCAGCGGGATCTCGAGCTCGCGACGCTGCCCGGCGTCGCCGAGATCGTCTCCGCGGTGCGGGCGCTCGCAACGAGTTGAGCGACATGGAGCAACCACTGAGCAGGCGGCCGGTCGAACCGCTCTGGACGCCGTCGCCGGAGCAGGTCGAGCGGACCGTGCTGACGCGCTACATGCGCTGGCTCGAGACCGAGCGCGGCCTGTCCTTCGCCGGCTATCACGAGCTGTGGGACTGGTCCGTGACCGACCTCGAGGGCTTCTGGAGCTCGCTCTGGGACTACTTCGACGTCCAGGCCTCCCGCCCGTACGAACGGGTCCTGGGCCGGCGCGACCTCGACTCGGCGGAGTGGTTCCCCGGCGCCGAGCTGAGCTACGCGGAGCACATCTTCCGCGGCAAGCCCGACGAGCGCGTCGCGATCATCCATGCGTCGGAGCTCCGCCCCCTGGCCGAGCTGAGCTGGGGCGAGCTGCGAGCCGAGACGGCGCGGGTCGCAGCGGGGCTGCGCGAGCTCGGGGTCGAACGCGGCGACCGGGTCGCCGCCTACCTCCCGAACATCCCCGAGGCCGCGATCGCGTTCCTCGCCTGCGCGTCGATCGGCGCGATCTGGTCGAGCTGCTCGCCCGACTTCGGAGCCCGCAGCGTGGTCGACCGGCTCGCCCAGATCGAGCCCAAGGTGCTCTTCGCAGTCGACGGCTACCGCTACGGCGGCCGCGACTTCGACCGCCTCGACGCGGTTGCCGAGATCCAGAGTGCAATCGGGAGCCTCGAGACCACCGTCGTCCTGCCCTACCTCGACCCGTCCCCCGACCTGGGGCGGCTGGCCGACGCCGTCGACTGGGCCGACCTCGGGCGCTCGAGCGGAAACACCAAGCTCGAGTTCGCGCAACTGCCCTTCGATCACCCGCTCTGGGTGCTCTACTCGTCCGGCACGACCGGCCTCCCGAAGGGGATCGTCCACGGGCAGGGCGGGATCCTGCTCGAGTACCTGAAGCAGCTGCACCTGATCACCGACGCGCAGGCGGGCGACCGGATCTTCTGGTTCTCGACGACCGGCTGGATGATGTGGAACTACCTGATCGGGGCGCTTCTCACCGACGCCGCGATCGTCATCTACGACGGCAATCCCGCCGCGCCCGATCCCGACGTGCTGTGGGATCTCGCCGCGACGGCGCGCGTCAACTGCTTCGGCACGAGCGCCGCCTACATCTCCGCCTGCATCAAGAACGGCGTCGAGCCGGGGCGCGGACGCGACCTGAGCGCGCTGCGCAGCGTCGGCTCGACGGGATCCCCGCTCTCGCCGGAGGGATTCCGCTGGGTGTACGAGCACATCGGGGCGGACACCTGGCTCTTCTCGATGAGCGGCGGCACCGATGTCGGCACCGCCTTCGTCGGCGGCGTACCGACGCTGCCCGTCTACGAGGGCGAGCTTCAGGCCCGTTCGCTCGGGGCGAAGGTCGAGGCGTTCGACGAGCAGGGAGAGCCCGTCGTCGACGAGGTCGGCGAGCTCGTGCTGACCGAGCCGCTGCCGTCGATGCCGCTCTACCTCTGGAACGATCCCGACGGCGAGCGGCTGCGGGAGAGCTACTTCTCGTTCTACCCGGGGATCTGGCGGCACGGAGACTGGATCGAGATCACCTCCCGCGGGACGGCAGTTATCTACGGCCGGTCGGACTCGACGATCAATCGCGGCGGCGTGCGGATCGGGACGAGCGAGATCTACCGCGCCGTGCTCGATGTCGACGATGTGGTCGACGCCCTCGTGCTCGACCTGCCGCTCACCGGGACGAACGGCTGGATCGTGCTCTTCGTCGTGCTGCGCGAGGGGGCCGTCCTCGACGACCTGCTCGCTGCCGAGATCAAGCGCCGGATCCGCGAGGACTGCTCCCCGCGCCACGTGCCCGACGAGATCCGCGCGCTCGCCGAGGTCCCGCGGACCCTGTCCGGCAAGGTGGTCGAGGTGCCCGTGAAGCGGATCCTGATGGGAGCGGAGCCCGACGCCGTCGTGAGCCGCGGGTCGCTCGCGAACCCGGCGCACGCTCGATCCGTTCGTCGAGCTCGCCGCCGAGCTCGCCGCGCGAGGCGCTACGTGACCAACCTGCGGAGCGAGCGCTGGTTCGGCGGGAACGAGCTGTCGGGCTTCATCCACCGCACCTCCCTCCCGACCGAGGCGATCGAGCGAGGCGGGGCCGACGGCCGGCCCGTGGTCGGGATCTGCAACCCCTGGTCCGACCTCGTCACCTGCAACCTCCACTTCCGCGGCCTGGCCGAGGCCGTCAAGCGAGGCGTGCTGCAGGCAGGCGGGCTGCCCCTCGAGTTCCCGACGATCTCGCTCGGCGAGAACCTGATGAAGCCGACGGCGATGCTCTACCGCAACCTGATGGCGATGGACGTCGAGGAGTGCATCCGCGCCTATCCCCTCGACGCGGTCGTCCTGATCGGCGGCTGCGACAAGACAGTCCCCGCGGAGCTGATGGGAGCGGCCAGCGCCGACGTGCCGGCGATCATGATCACCGGCGGCCCGTCTCCGGCAGCGTTCTTCCGCGGGCGCGAGCTCGGGGCCGGTACCGATCTCTGGCACTACGTCGACGAGCTTCGAGGCGGGCGGATGACGCAGCAGGAGTTCGGCGAGTTGGAAGCCGCCGCCGCGACCCCCTACGGCCACTGCAACGAGATGGGCACCGCCTCGACGATGACGTCGATCGTGGAGGCCCTCGGGATGTGCCTTCCGGGGACTGCCTCGATCCCCGCCGTCGACGCCGCGCGCGCCCGGGCGGCCGAGGAGACGGGGATGCGCGCCGTCGAGATCGCACGGGAAGGCCTCCGGCCCTCGCAGATCCTGACCGCGGAGGCGTTCGACAACGCGATCACGACGCTGATGGCGATCGGGGGCGGCACGAATGCCGTCATCCACCTGCTCGCCCTGGCCGGGCGCGTCGACGTCCCGCTGACGCTCGAGCAGTTCGACGAGCTCTCCCGGCGGACTCCGCTGATCGCCAATGTGCGGCCTTCGGGCGAGCACCTCGTCGAGCATCTCCACCGCGCAGGCGGGATCAGGGCCGTGCTGCACGAGCTCGCTCCGCTCTTGCACGCCGACGCGCTGACGATCACGGGCCGGACGCTCGGCGAGGAGACCGCCGAGGCGCTTCCGCTCGACCGGGAGCTGATCAGGCCGCTCGACGATCCGCTCGCCTCCGAGGGCGGGATCGTGGTCCTGCGCGGGAGCCTGGCGCCCGCCGGCGCGATCATCAAGCGCAGCGCGGCCTCGCCGGGACTGCTCTCGCATCGCGGGCCGGCGGTCGTGTTCGAGGACATCTACGACGTTGCCGCGCGAATCGACGATCCGACGCTCGAGATCACCGCCGACTCCGTCCTCGTGCTGCGCAACACCGGCCCGAAGGGAGGCCCTGGGATGCCGGAATGGGGAGCGCTGCCGATCCCGAAGCGGCTGCTCGAGCAGGGCGTGACCGACCTCGTCCGGATCTCGGATGCGAGGATGAGCGGGACGGCGTTCGGGACTGTCGTCCTCCACGTGGCACCGGAAGCGGCGGCCGGCGGGCCGCTGCGGGCGGTGCAGGACGGCGATCCGATCGTTCTCGATGTCGAGAATCGCCGCCTCGACGTCGACGTCCCGGCCGCAGAGCTTGAGCGACGGCTCGAGCAGCTCGGCCCGGTGGTGCCGAAGTATCGCCGCGGCTACGGGGCGCTCTACCTCGAGCATGTGCTCGGGGCAGATCAGGGCTGTGACTTCGACTTCCTTCGCGCCGTGCCCGGCGAACCGGCCGAATCGGTTCCGCTCGGGCTGCTCAGCGGCTGGATCGGCGGCTGGTAGCGCCTTCGATCGCGTCCTCGAGCCACGCCCGTAGATAAGGCGCGAAGGACGGGCGCACCAGAACCAGAAACCGGCCGTCGTCCGGGCGCACGAGGATCACCTGGGCGCGCGCCAGTAGCGTCTGGGCACACGAGCCGGGAGCGAAGACGGACGGATGCAGGTCGAGCGCGCAGCCCTGCGCGAGGACGTCAGCGGCGTCGGCGCCGGTGAGCTCCAGGACGACGCGGTTGGCCGAGACATCGACTGCAGCCGCCGACTGCGGATGATCCGCCTCGCGGCCGCCGATCACGAGCCACTCGTCGGGACCGAGCCAGAGCACGGTCTTGCCGTCTACTGCCGCGATCGTGTTCGGCTCGACCGGGAAGCCCGCGGGCGCCTCGCCGCGAATCGACACCTGCGACTCGACGAGGAGCTCAGTCAGGACGGCCATCGCGGCGAGCTCCTTCCGGGTCGTAGAGAACGGGGTCGACGACCTCGACCGCGATCGTGCGGTCAGGTAGCGGTGCATAGATGGTCTCGCCGATCCGATCGCGGCCGGTCTCGACGAGCGCGAGGGCGAACGTGCGCCCGAGCGCGGCGCTGCGGTAGCTCGACGTGACATGGCCGATCATCGGGATCGGAATGTCGTGACCAGGGTCGGTGACCAGCTGCGCGCCCTCGGGAACGAGCTCGCCCGCGTCGACCGGGAGCAGGCCGACCAGGTGCTTGCGATCCGCGCGCGCCGTGTCCGCCCGCGAGAACGAGCGCTTCCCCATGAAGTCCCGCTTCGTGCTAGACACGATCCAGCTCATGCCCAGGTCGTGCGGCGTGACGGTGCCGTCGGTCTCCTGACCGATGATCGGGTAGCCCTTCTCGGCCCGGAGAACGTGCATCGCCTCGGTCCCGTACGGCGTGACCTCGCCGCTTGCCATCACGGCCTCCCAGAGCTCGAGGCCGCGGCGGCCGTCGACATTCACCTCGTAGGCGAGCTCCCCGGAGAAGCTGATGCGGCAGACCCGTGCCGGAATGCCCGCGACCTCATCCTCCCTGATCGCCATGAAGGGAAAGCTCTCGATATCGAGTGGGATCTTGGTCAGCCCGCCGAGCAGAGCACGCGAATCCGGCCCAACGACGGCGACCGTCGCCCACTGCTCGGAGACCGAGGTCAGCCAGACGCGGAGCTCGGGCCATTCGGTCTGGAGCCACTCCTCCATCCAGGCGAGAACCGGCGCCGCGTTCCCGGTCGTCGTCGTGCAGAGGTAGCGCTCGTCCCCGATGCGCATCACGACTCCGTCGTCGAACACCATCCCGTCCGGCTTGCACATCACGCCGTAGCGGCACCTCCCGACCGCGAGCGTGTCGTAGGCGTTCGTGTAGAGGCGATTGAGAAACTCAGCCGCGTCGGGCCCCTGGACGTCGATCTTGCCGAGCGTCGAGGCGTCCATCGCGGCGACGCGCTCGACGTGCGGCCGCGCACTCGCGTAGAACGGCCTCGTCCATCGACTCGCCGCCTTGCGGGTAGTAGCGGGGGCGCTTCCACTGGCCGACGTTCTCGAAGACGGCACCGTTTGCGACGTGCCATGGGTGGATCGATGTGACCCGCACCGGGTCGAACAGCGGGCCGCGATCTCGACCGGCGAGCAGCGCGAAGGGCACGGGGACGTACGGCGGGCGGAAGGTCGTCGTGCCGAGCTCGGCCGGCGAGAGGCCGAGCAGCTGCGCCGCGACGCCGATCGCGTTCACGCCTGCCATCTTCCCCTGCTCCGAACCGGTGCCGATCGTCGTGTAGCGCTTGACGTGCTCAATCGAGCGGAGGCCGGCGCCGACCGCCCGGCGGACATCTGCGACCGTCGAGTCGCGCTCGAGATCGACGAACGACACGGTCTCGTCGCCCGGAACGAGCCAGAGCGGCTCGACCTCGGGAAGACCCGTACCGGCGGCCTTGCCGACGATCTCGAGCCCGGCCGGGCCGACGTCCGGGACGAACGCCGTCGAGCGCTCGTCGTAGCGCAGCCGTCCGCCGCGTTGCGTCCAGAGGTGGACGGCGGGGCTCCACCCGCCCGACACGGCGAGCACGTCGCACGGGAGCTTTGACCCGTCGTCGAGAACAACGCCCTCGAGGCGATCCTCGCCGATCGTGTCGACGACGAGCCGGCCCTGCCGGGAATCGACGACCGTCGCGCCGGGCATCCCGAGCGCGGTGTCGTTGTTCGTGAACACGACGACCCGCGCGCCCCCGAGCTCGTACCTCCGGGCGGCGCCGGCCAGCATGATCCCGGGCCGGTCGTTGTTCGGGAAGACCAGAGGCCGTTCGATCGCGCCGGTGGCGAGAACGATTCGCTTCGCACGGATGTGCCACACGCGCCGACCCCGCTCGACCGCGACGGCGTAGTTCCCGTCGTAGAGGCCGACGGCGGTCGTCCCGGTGAGTACCCGCAGGTCACCGTCGGAGGCGAGCTCGCAGGTCAGGCCGGAGTGCACGAGAAGCGTCCGACCGGAGCCGGCGGCGGCAGCAGCGACGCCCGACGCGCCCCCGCCGACCACGAGCAGATCGCAGTGCTGGTGGGAGGTGTCGTAGCGAGGAGATTCGGACGGCGAGACGAGCCGCCCCTTGCCGGCCAGAGGCCACGCGCTCAGCCCGTCCTCGATCTCGACCAGCGTTGCGCGCTCCATCGTCCGCTCACCGATCTGGACGAGCGCGTTCGGCTCCTCCTCACCGGCCGAGTAGACCCCGCGCGGCCGGTCGAGGTAGATGCTGCGAAAGCCGCCGAGGACGCCGTTTCGGACGAGCGCGGCCGCGAGCGTCTCGCCCGCGCGCCCCTCGTACTCGACGCCGGAGAACGTGAACCTCATCGGGCGATCTCGTGCGTGACGGTGTCGCGGACGAGATCGAACCAGCGCCTGCAGCCCTGCGTGTGCACCCACCGCTCCACGAAGCGCCCCTTGGGATTGTCCCGCACGAACAGCCACTCGGCCCACTCCTCGTCGGAGAGCGCCGCCGGGTCGACCGGGTACGCAATGCCCGCCTGGCCGCCGTAGGAGAACTCGACCTCGTCGCGCTCACCGCACCAGGGGCAGGGGATCAGCAGCATCAGTGGGCTACCGCGGCGGCGCCGTGCTCGTCGATCAGCGCACCGGTCGTGAAGCGGTCGAGGCTGAACGGAACGTTTAGCGGGTGCGGCTCGCCGTGGGCGATCGTCCACGCGAACGTCGACCCTGAGCCCGGGGTCGCCTTGAAGCCGCCCGTGCCCCAGCCGCAGTTCACGAACAGGCCCGCTACAGGAGTCAGGCCGATGATCGGCGAGGCGTCCGGGCAGACATCGACGATGCCGGCCCAGGTGCGCAGGACCCGTGCGTGCGCGAACAGCGGGAACAGCTCGAGCGCCGCTGCCAGCTGGTGCTCGATCACGTGGAAGGAGCCACGCTGGCCGTAGGAGTTGTAGGAGTCGATCCCGGCGCCCATCACGAGCTCGCCCTTGTGGGCCTGGCTGACGTAGACATGGACGGCGTTCGACATGACGACCGTGTCGAGCACCTGCTCGTAGAGCTCCGATACGAGCGCCTGGAGGGGATGGCTCTGCACCGGCAGCCGCAGGCCTGCAAGCCCCGCGAGCACCGAGCTGTGCCCGGCGGCGACGAGCGCGATCTGCCCGGCCGAGATGCGGCCACGGGACGTCTCGACCGCGACGGCGCGGCCGCCCTGCACCTCGATCCCGCTCACCTCGCACCCCTGGATCAGGTCGACTCCGAGGGCGTCGGCGGCGCGGGCGTAGCCCCAGGCGACGTTCTCGTGACGGGCGATGCCGCCGCGCCGCTGCAACGTCGCGCCGAGCACCGGGTAGCGGATGTCGGGCGAGACGTTCAGGATCGGGCAAATCTCCGCAACGGCGTCGGGCTCGAGCCACTCGGCGTCGATCCCGTTCAGCCGGTTCGCATTCACGCGGCGCGCGCTCTCGCGGACGTCCTGGAGCGAGTGCGCGAGGTTGAGGACGCCTCGCTGGCTGAACAGCAGGTCGTAACCGAGCTCCTCCTCGAGCCCCTCCCAGAGCTTGAGCGAGTGCTCGTAGATCCCGGCGCTCTCGTCCCAGAGGTAGTTCGAGCGGATGACGGTCGTGTTGCGGGTGATGTTCCCGCCCGCGAGCCACCCGCGCTCCAGCACGGCGACGTCGGTGATGCCGTGCTCCCGGGCCAGGTAGTAAGCGGTCGCGAGCCCGTGCCCCCCGGCCCCGACGATGATCACCTCGTACGACGACTTCGGCTCCGGGCTTCTCCAGAGGAAGTCGGGGTGCTCGTCTGTCACGTCGCGGCGCGAACCTCGTTCCGCAGGATGCCGATCCCCTCGATCTCGACCTCGACGACGTCGCCCGCGGCCAGGGCGACCTTGGGCTCGCGGAACACACCGACGCCCACCGGCGTCCCAGTGAGGATCAGGTCGCCCGGCTCGAGCGTGATCGCCTGCGAGATGTACGAGACGAGATACGGGATGTCGAAGATGAGCGCGGTCGTCCGGTCGTCCTGGAGCACCTCCCCGTTGAGGCGCTGCTGAATACGCAAGTCCGATGGATCGAGGTCTCCCGCCGGCACGATGCGCGGGCCGATCGGGCAGAACGTGTCGAAGCCCTTCCCGCGAAACCACTGGCCGTCCCCGAACTGGACGTCGCGGGCGCTGACGTCGTTGCCGCAGGTGTATCCCGCGATCACGTCGGGCACCTGCTCGACCGCGATCCGGGACGCCGCCGCGCCGATCACGACCGCGAGCTCCGCCTCGGCGTCGACGTGACCCGCCCCGGCAGGCAGCACGATCGCGTCGCCGTCCCCGCAGAGCGTGTTCGCGAACTTGCCGAACAGGAGCGGCGCCTTCGGCGGCTCGAACCCGGACTCGTTGGTGTGATCGGCGTAGTTCAGGCCGACGCAGATGATCTTCGGGCTTGCCGAGCCGAACTGCGCGGCCCAGCCCTTCCGGAACTCTTCGTTGCTCATCGAACCGCCTTCGGGTCGGGATCGGTCATGCAGGGTGGAGGATGACCTTCGTGTACTGCGACGGCCGGTCGACCAGGTTGGCAAAAGCGTCCGCTCCGTCGGCGAGAGCGGCCGACGAGAGCCAGTCGAGGTCGAGATCGCCTTCTGCCAGGATCGCGACCGCGGTCGAGAAGTCGGCGCGGCTGTAGGCGAACTGGCCGCGGAGGGCGATCGCCCGCCGCACGAGAACTGCCATCGGAAACGTGCCTTCTGCGTTTCCGAGGCCGAGCACGACGACTGTGCCGCCGTTCCGAACGGCGTCGATCGCGCCACGCCAGGTCGACTCGAAGCCGGCCGCGTCGAGAGCGATCGTGGCCGCGCCGGGCTCGAGATCGCCGACGTTCGAGACTGTCACGCTCGCGCCCAGCTTCCGCGCGATCGCGAGCCGCTCCGGCAGCGGATCAACCGCTGCCACGTGCGCACCCGCCCGGGCGCCGAGATGGACAGCCAGCAGCCCGATCGGGCCGCAGCCGAAGACGGCCAGCGAAGAGTCCTCGTCGAGCGAATGTGGCGCGAGCGCGCCGACGCAGCACGCGAGCGGCTCGGCCAGCACCGCCCGTTGCGGGTCGAGCCCGGCCGGCAGCTCCACGAGCGACCGCCGCGGAACGGCGACCTGCTCGGCGAAGACCCCGGGGCGGTGCAGGCCGAGCAGCTTCCAGGACGCGCAGAGATTGTCCTCGCCGGCCAGGCACCGGTCACAGACGCCGCAGGCCACCAGCGGATAGACGGTGTACTGCGTCCCGTCGACCCGGCCGACGACCTCGTGGCCGAGAACGAGCGGCGGCACCCGGGGCCCGGGATGTCCCCGGTAGCCGTGCAGGTCGGAGCCGCAGATCCCTGCGAGCTCGACGTCGAGCACGACCTCGTCCGCCGTGGGCTCCGGCGCCGGCAGGTCGTCGAAGCTCATCTCACGATCGCCGTGCCAGACGAGCGCCTTCATCTCGTGCTCCTCGGCCGATTCATCGCGCGATCATAGGCCGTCATCGACGCAGCACCGCCCCGCCTCGCTCACCGGTCAGCTCGCCCTCTCGTAGCGTGTGCACGCCGTTGACGAGGACGTGGCGAACGCCGTCGGCGAGCTGGTTCGGCTCGAAGGTCGTGCCGCGCTCTGCGAAGCGCTCCGGGTCGAAGACCGTCACGTCGGCGCGAGCGCCAGGCCGGAGCAGCCCACGATCTGAGAGGCCCAGCCGCGCGGCGGGCTGCGCGCTCAGCTTGTGCACGGCCTCCGCGGGGCTGAGCAGGCCCTCGTCGCGCACCATGAAACGGTAGAACCAGGACGCCCAGGTGTAGGCCCCGTGGAACCAGGTGTCCGCCAGCGGGCCGTCGGGAGCGAGCGTCGTGGCATCCGAGCCGGGGACGCAGAGCGGATGGGCGAACGCCTCGCGCTGCTCCTCCTCGGTGTAGGCGTGGATGATCACCATCAGCTTGTGAGGCGCGTCGAGCGCGCCGCTCAGCAGGTCGTAGACGGTGTCGAGCGGCGCCTGGCCCCGTTCGGCGGCGATCGAGGCGAGGTCGCGGCGCGCGTACTCGGGCCAGAACGGGTTGTCGAGGAGCACGATCCGCCCCCAGTTCTCGCCGGCGCTGAGGATGCTCCGATGCGGCCGCATCCGGTCGCGGGCCGACGGGTCGCGGAGGAGCTCGGCGAGTGCGGCCGGCTCCTCGGCCAGCGCCCAGGGCGGCAGGGCCGCGTAGAGATGCGTGAGGCCGTAGAGCCGCGTGTGCATGTCGAACTCGACGTCGAGCCCGCGCGCCCGGGCCGCCTCGACGAGCTCGGCCGAGCGGCGCGACTCCTCGATCCCGTTCCGGGGCACGAGGTGGGAGACCTGCAGCCGCACCTCGCTTGCCGTCGCGACTCGGATCGCCTCGGCGACCGAGTCGGTCGCTCCCTCGTCGCGGCGCCGCGTGTGGGTCGCGTAGAGACCGCCCCCGCGGGCGAGCACGCGGCAGAGGTCGGCAACCTCGTTCTCGGTTGCGCCCGCCTCCTGCGCGTACTCGAGGCCGGTCGAATACCCCCACGCCCCCTCCGCCAGCGATTCCTCGAGCAGCTGCTTCATGTCGGCCAGCTCGGCGGGATCGGCCGGGCGATCGGCGAGGCCGACCGTCGAGAGTCGCAGCTGGCCGTTGGGGACGAGGCTGAGCACGTTCACCGCGGGCTTCGCAGTCTGGAGGCGGTCGAAGTACCCGCCGGCGCTGCTCCACTCGATCGGCACCTCGTCGCTGTAGCCATAGATCGCCTTGCGCGCGAGGTCGCCGTCCCGGATCGGGAAGCAGCCGAAGCCGCAGTTGCCGACAACCTCGAGCGTGACGCCCTGGTAGATCGCGCTCATTGCGCGCGGGTCGACGAGCAGCGTGTAGTCGGAATGGCTGTGGATGTCGATGAAGCCCGGCGCCACGTAGAGGCCGGTCGCGTCGATCTCCGGGCATTCGGTCGCCGGCACCGAGCCGACCGCGGTGATCGCTCCGCCCTCGATCGCGACGTCACCGGCGAACGGCTCGCCGCCGCTGCCGTCGAGGATCGTCCCGTTCCGGATCGTCAAGTCGACCGTCATGCGCGGTTGCCTCCGTAGCTCGATTGGAACTCGCGGCCCTCGGCGAAGCGGGAGAGCGAGAAGTTGTCTACGTCGGCGTACTCGGTCTTCAGGCCGAGGACGGCGCCCGCCACCATCTCGCCGATCGCGGGGCCGAGCTTGAAGCAATGGCCGCTTCCGCCGGTCGCGAGGAAGAGGCCGTCAAACCCGTCGACCGCTCCCAGGATCGGGTGCCAGTCGGGCGTCACGTCGTAAAGGCCGACCTGGCCGCCGACACGGCGCATGCCGGCCAGGTGCGGGAGTCGCCGGGTCACGCGTTCGTGAACGTCCTGCTCGAACTCGGCGTCGACGTGCTCGTCGAACGACTCCGGATCCGCGGTCTCGTACTCCTTCGGGAAACCCCGCCCGACGAGCAGGTGCGCGACACCGTGCTCGGGCGCGGGGCGCATGTAGACGCGGTCGATCTGCGAGGAGACCGCACACGGGAGGGCGAGCTCGGTGGTGGTCTCGAAGACGACGTCCTGCTCGCGAGTGATCTCGAGCGGCAGCTCGAGGCCGATATCCGCGGCCAGCTTCAGCGTCCAGGGCCCCGCGGCCAGAACCAAGCTGTCGCACTCGAGGAGCTCTCCCGCGACGCGCACGCCCCGGACCCGATCGCCCTCGACCACGACGCTCTCGACCGGTGTGCCCTCGAGCGCGCGGCCTTCGAAGCCCCGCAGAGCCTCCACGTAGGCGTTCGTGGTCGCGACGGGGTCGGCGAAGCCGGCGTCCGGCTCGTGAAGGGCCAGGCCGATGCCGGCCTCCTCGGCTCCGGGCAGGAGCTGCTGGAGGTCGAGCACCTCGAAGGTGTCGAGCCCCTCCCCGTCCTGCATCTCGGCGTTCTCGAGCGCAACTGCCGCGCTCTCCTCGTCGACGAGGAACAGCCAGCCGCACCGCGTGTAGACCGGGTCGCACTCGAGCAGGAGCGGCAGGCGGCGGAGGGTCTCACGCGAGCGGAGCGCCATCCGGACGACCTCCGGGTTCGAGTAATGGCAGCGGACGATCGCCGCCGACTTGCCCGTCGATTGCTCGCCGAAGCGCCCTGCCTCCAGGAGCAAGACGTCCAGGCCTCCACGCGCCAGCTCGCAGGCGGTCGTCGCGCCGAGGATCCCACCACCGACGACGATCGCGGTGGCGCCCTTCACCGAGCGATCCGCTCGCGCACGGGCAGCAGGAAGCGCGGGTCGCGGGTACGGGCGCGGTAGCCCTCGGCGAGAGCCGCCGCGACCGGATTGCCGACGGTTGGCACGGGTACGCCGTCGACCTCGGCGATCAGGACGATGCCCGCTCCCGAACCGGTCGCGAAGAGCGCATCGGCCACCGAGAGCTCCATCGGCCAGATGTCCCGCTCCTCGGTCGGGATCCCTTGCTCCTCTGCGAGCTCGAGAATCGTTCGCCTCGTGATCCCGGGGAGCGCCGATCGCGTCGTCGGCGTCGCGAGCACACCGTCGAAGACGGCGAACACGTTCGCAGCCGAGCACTCGGCGACGGCTCCCAGGTGGTCGAGCATGATCGCCTCCTGCATGCCGGCGGCGGTCGCCTGGCGCTTCGCCAGCACCGCGTCGAGGTAGTTGAGTGACTTCACGTGCGCCCCGACGGAGCGCGGTGCCTTGCGCACGATCGAGCTGATCAGGACGCGGATCGGGTCGCTGCCGAGCAGAGGCGGGAACGGGTAAGCGGCAACGAAGAGCGACGAGCGCTCGCAGCGGGCGGGATCGACGCCGGGAGCGCCGACTCCGCGCGTGACGATCGGCCGCACGTGCGCGTCACTCAGATCCGAGCGAACGATCACCTCGCAGATCACGTCGAGCAGCTCCTCCTCGCCGAGCGGCACCTCGAGCCCGATCGAGCGGGCCGATCGCTCGAGACGCGCCAGGTGGTCGCGCGGGCGGAAGAGCGCCCCGTCGAACACGCGCATGCCTTCGAAGATCCCGTCGCCGTAGAGCACGCCGTGATCCCAGATCGGGACGCTCGCCTCGGCGCCGTCGACGTACTCGCCGTCGACGTAAACAGTGAGCCCTGCCGGATCGAACCCGCTCATCTCGCGACCGATTCGATCGTGTTGTAGGCGCCGTCGCGCTGCCACCGCTCGTGCGCGATGCCGACCGCGTCCTCGTCGATCTCGAACCCGTGGCCGGGTGCGTCGTTCAGGCGGTATCGGCCGCCCTCGATCGCAGGGGGCGGCCCTTTGGTCAGCCGTTCGGCCAGGAGCTGGTGCATGATCTGGTTGCCGGTCGTGAGGTTCGGGATCGTCGCTGCAACCTGGGCGTTGGCGTAGAAGCTGATCTCGCTTTCCATGAACGCGTGACGGTTGACCTTCAGCCCGTGCGCGTCGCAGACGAACGCCTGCTGGCGGAAGCGCAGCAGCCCGCCGGCGTCGTGGCTTCCCTGCACGACGACGTCGGCGGCCTCCTTCTCGAGCACATGGAGGAGCTGGCTCGTGGTGAAGACGGATTGGTCGGCTGCGATCTTGGCGTTCACCGAACGGCGGACGTGCGCGAGCCCGTTCACGTCCCCGGCGGGTGTCGGCTGCTCGACCCAGTCGAGGTCGTACTGCTCGAGCCGGCGGATGCGGTCGACCGCAGTGGCGCGGTCCCAGGCCTCGTTGGGATCGATCCGCAGCAGGGGCTCGGGGCCGATTGCCTCCCGGACCGCCGCGACGCAGGCGTCGTCGTCGCGTGCTCCCCGTCCGACCTTGAGGTAGATGACGCGGTAACCCTCCCTCGCCAGCTCGCGGGCGTGGGCCGCGAGCCGTTCGGGCTCGTCGCCCTGGAGAAAGCCGAAGTAGTCGAGCTCCTCGTGGACACCGCCACCGAAGAACGTCCGCGTCGGAACGCCGAGCGCCCGGCCGAGCGCGTCCCAGCACGCGACCTCGAGCCCGGCGACGAGGAGGTTCGTGAACTGGGGGAACATCTTCCAGCGCCCCTCGGTCCACACCGACCGGAGGATCGCCTCGACGTCGCCGGGCGAACGGCCGACGAACTGGCGCGCGAGCAGCTCGCCGTACGCGGCGACGGCTCGCTGGTCCTCGCAGATCGACTCTCCGTAGCCGGTGACGCCTTCGTCGGTGTGGACGGTGAAGAGGACGAGGTTCGCGCCCACCTGCGCCCCGCCGGCCCAGTGAAACTCCTGAGCGAGCGGGATCGCGAGCGGGGTCGCGTCGATGCGGGTGATCTTCACGGAAGCTCCTTGAGCCCGTAGAGGTCGACGGTCGTGGTGCCGCCGCGGATTGCCGCGACGATCGCCTGCTCCCGGGTCTCGAGCGCGGCGACCTCGGCCTGGACGGCGGTGCTCTCGGCGGCGGCGACGATCGCCACACCGTCAGCATCGGCGCACACGAGGTCGCCGGGACGGATCGTGACCCCGTCGAGCTCGACCGGGACTCCGAGGGCGCCGGGCCCGTTCTTGGCCGGCCCGCGCGGCGACGTGCCGCGGAAGAAGACGGGGAACCCGAGCTCAGCGATCTCGGCCCGGTCACGGATGGCGCCGTCGAGCACGAGCCCTGCGATCCCCCGCTCGAGGGCGGCTGTCGCGAGAATCCCGCCGCAGTGCGCGACCTGCCTCTCTCCGGCGACGGCGAGCACGAGCATGGAGCCGGGCGCGGCCGAGGCGACCGCGTGATGGAGCGCGAGGTTGTCACCCGGCGCCCCCTGAACGGTGAATGCGGGCCCGACCGCGTGCGCGGCGGGAAATACGGGCTCGAGCCCGAGGACGATGCTCACCCGATCCCCACCGGCCGAGGCGAAGAGCGCCGAGCCCGGAGCCGTCAAGTCGGCACCTTCTCGCGCCTTAGATCGTCGGTCGCAGAGGCGTCTACCGAGCCGTCGTGGGTCACGACGACGCCGTAGAGCTCGCGGGCAGAAGCCACGGAGATCTTCTCGTCGAGCACATCCTCGGCGACCGCCTCTGGCTCACGTTCGAAGGGGCTCCCCCAGCCGCCACCGCCGGGCATGCGGTGGTGGAGCACGTCGCCGGGCGCGAGCTCGCTCACGAACATCGGCGGCATCCGCTCGAGTGTCCCACCGGCGCGGAAGAGCAGGCTCGACGAAGCTCCGCCTTCCAGCCCTCCCGCCAGGCCGTAGGGACGATGAATTTGCCGGTCGGAACGGACATGAACGGCCGTCCCGGGCACGAGTGCTCGCCAGACGCGCTCGACGGCGAGCCCGCCGCGGTACCGGCCTGCTCCCCCCGAGTCGGTGACGAGGCCGTAGCGCTCGATCATGATCGGCCAGTCGCTCTCGGCCAGCTCCACGGGGATGTTCGCCATGCTGGCGCACGGGTTCGCGAGCCCGTCGTTCCCGTCGGCGACCGGGCGGCCGCCCCACGTCCCGACGACGAGCTCGCTGTAGACGAACGGCTCCGCTCGACGGTTCCGGTGAAGAACGCGAGCGTGCTGCCGCCCTCTCCGGCGGCGGGCACACGGTCGGGGATCAGCTGGGCGAGGGCGCCGTTCATCACGTCGGAGAGCCGGTAGCCGGTGATGCCTCTCATCGACGAGGCTCCGGGCATCAGGACGTGCATGACCGTACCGGGCTTCGTGATCACCGTGATCGGGCGGGTCGCCCCCGAGGTCCGCGGGATGTCGATCGCGGAGGCGGCCATCACGGTGTGGTAGACCGCCGCCTCCGCAAATGACGGCGTGCAGTTGAGCGCTCCGCGCACCATCGGTGCGGAGTCGGAGAAATCGGCGATCAGCTCGTCGCCGCGCACGGTCAGCTTGACGTTCAGGGGGACGTCGCGGACGTCGATCCCGTCCGAGTCCATGTAGTCGGTGAATGTCGTCGTCCCGTCGGGCCAGGAGGAGATCTCGGCGCGGAGCAGCCGCTCCGTGTGGTCGAGGAGGTCGGCCATCAACGCGGAGAGCCGCGTGGCGCCGTGGCGCTGCGCGAGTGCCTGGAGGCTCCGGTCGCCGATGTGGCACGCGGCGACCTGGGCGCTGAGGTCGCCGATCAGCTCGCGCGGGATCCGCACGTTGGCACGGATCACGGCGAAGAGGTCCTCGACCGGCTCTCCTTCGGCGTAGAGCCTGACCCACGGCAGCCTCAGGCCTTCCTGGAACACCTCGGTGTTGTCGCTTGCGCACGACCCCGGCACCCGGCCGCCGATGTCGCCGTGATGGGCGATCGTGACGGCGAAGCCGAGCAGCGTCTCGCCCTCGAAGGACGGCTTGACCACGAACACGTCGGGTGGGTGGCTCGCGCCGTCGAACGGGTCGTTGACGATGTAGACGTCACCGGGCCGGAAGCGGTCGCCGAAGCGCTCGAACAGCGTCTTGATCGCGTTCGGGATCGATCCGAGCTGTAGCGGGATCGTCACGGCCTGAGCGACGGTCTCGCCGGTCGGCCCGCAGAGCGCCGCGGAGAAATCCATCGCGTCGCGGACGACCGCCGAGTGCGCCGTGCGGAAGATCGTGGTCGCCATCTCGTCGGCGGCGGTCTCGAGCGCGTTTGCGACCAGCCGGCGCGCGATCGAGTCGGCATGCGTGCTCTCGTCGCCGTGCTCGACGGCGACGTGGTCGAGCACGAGCGCGTGCGTCCCCGGGTCGACCCTGACCGTCCAGCCGGGCGGGATCACCACCGTCGTGTCGTACTCGTCGACGAGGATCGGGCCGGGAACGGGCTCGACGCCGAGCGAGGAGCGGGAGCGGATCGGGGCCTCGAGCGTTCCGTGCTGTGCGCCGAAGCTCGCGAGCCGGGTCTGGGCCCCCAGGGAGGGCGAGAGGTCGGAGCCGCCGGGCAGCGAGAACTCCTCGCGCGGCGGGCCGAGCGCGATCATGCGCACGGCGCGGATGTCGATCGGCGAGCCCGCCTCGAGGCGCGTTCCGTAGAGACGCTCGTGCTCGGTCTCGAACCGCTCCGCGAGCAGAGCTCAGGGCGTCGCCGTCGAGCTGTCCGGGGAAGTCGATCGTGAGGCTCCAGTTCTGGCCGCGGTAGCGAACGTCGGCGAGGCGCTGCCACTCGACCGGACCGGCGTCGCCGATCGACTCGGTCAGTGCCGCGCGCATCTCCGCGTCGAGGCGCTCGAGCTTGTCGAAGTCGGGCTCGCGCACGCTCACCCGGCAGAAGCGCACGTCGTGGAACTCGGCGCGAGCGTAGAGCAGACCGGCTGCGGAGAAGAGCCCGGCGAGCGGCGGCACGACGGCTGTGCCGACCCCGAGCTCGGCGGCCAGGGCCGCCGCGTGGACCGGGCCGGAGCCGCCGTAGGCGATCAGCACGAAGTCGGAGGGGTCGCGACCCTTCTCCGTCGAGACGGCGCGCAGAGCGCGCATCATCGTCCCGTTGGCCAGGTCGTGAATTCCCCGCGCCGCCTCGACGGCCGAGAGACCGAGCTGTCCACCGAGCTTCGCGACCGCCTGCTCGGCGAGCTCGGACGAGACGCTTAGATCGCCGCCGGCGAGCGGGCCGGTCGGGATGTAGCCGAGAACGACGTTCGCGTCGGTCACGGTCGGCTCGGTGCCGCCGCGGCCGTAGCAGGCGGGGCCCGGCACCGCGCCGGCGCTGCGCGGGCCGACGTGCAAGCCACCCGCGGGGTCGAGGGAGGCGATCGAGCCGCCGCCGGCCCCGACCTCGGCGATGTCGATCGTCGGGATTCGGATCAGCTCACCGCTGCCGCGCAGTAGCCGGCTACCGGCCGAGAGCGATGCTCCGACCTCGTACTCGAGGCTGCGGGAGACGCGGCCGCCCTCGATCAGCGAGGCCTTCGCGGTCGTTCCGCCCATGTCGAAGGTGATCACGTTCTCGTGGCCGAGTGCGAGGGCCAGCGCGAGGCCGGCGACGACGCCTGCGGCCGGGCCCGACTCGAGCGCGTACACCGGCCGTGAGGCGGCGTCCTCCGCTGTCATCAGGCCGCCGGACGACTGCATGATCGTGAGCGGCGCGTCGATGCCTGCCGCGTCGAGCCCCCGCCTGATGTCTCCCACGTACCGGCCCATCAGCGGCCGCACGTAGGCGTTGACGACGGTGGTCGCGGTGCGCTCGTACTCCTGCTGCTCGCGCAGGATCTCGCTCGAGAGCGAGACCGGGATCCCGGGAAGCTCCTCCCGCAGGATCTCGCCCAGCCGCCGCTCGTGCGCAGGGTGAACATGGGCGTGGAGAAGGCAGACCGCGATCGCCTCGGGCCCGGCTTCCCGCAGCCGGGCGGCGAGCGCGCGGGCATCGGCCTCCTCGAGCGGCTTCAGAACCTCCCCGCCCGCCGTCACCCGCTCGGCGATCTCGAAGCGGAGCCGGCGAGCGACGAGCGAGGGCGGCTTCGTCCAGAAGTAGTCGTAGAGATGCGGCATCCGCATTCGGCGAAGCTCGAGCACGTCGCGGAAGCCCTCGGTCGTCACGAGCGCGGTCCGGGCGCCGCGCCGCTCCAGGACAGCGTTCGTCGCCACGGTCGTCCCGTGGGAGACGCTCTCGACCGCGGCGCCGTCGGCACCGGCCAGCTCGCAGACCGCGTCGACCACGGCCCGGTCGTACGCCGGCGGCGTCGACAGGACCTTCGTGAATCGAAGGCGCCCGTCCGGGTCGCGCAACAGCACGTCGGTGAACGTGCCTCCGACGTCGGCGCCGACTCTCAACCGGCCAGGTCCTCCTCGCCCTCCACCTCGGACGGCAGCGTCGGCCCGATCATGTCGACGGCGCCGCGGATGCTGGCGTGGATCACGCGCTCGGCCTCGAGCGGGTCGCGGCGCTCGCAGGCCGCGAAGAACTCGTGGTAGTAGGCGACGGAGCGGCGGAACCGCTCGGCGCTCGAGAGGACGAGGTGGTTGTAGCGCTCCGCGCGCCAGAAGAGCCGCTCGACCTCGGCGAGAAGGCGCGGCCTGCGGGAGGCCTCGTAACAGACGGCGTGGAAATCCCAGCGCAGCTGAAGGTAGCCCTCGACGTCTTGCCGCTTCGCGAGCCGGCCGAGATCCTTGAGCATGACGCGCATGCGCTCGACGTCCGCGGGCCCGATCGCCGCGACGCCGACCCGGGCCGCGAGCCCCTCGAGCCCCAGCCGTGCGGCATAGATCTCCTCGAGATCCTCGCGCGTCAGACGGCTCACGAGCGCGCGTCCGGTCTCACCGACCTCGACCAGTCCCTCCCGCTCGAGAGCCGAGAGGCCGACGCGGACGGGTGTCTGGGAGACACCGAGCCGCTGAGCCAGGTCGCGCTGCACGAGCGGTGTCCCGGCCGGCAGCTGGCCGCTGACGATCAGATCACGCAGCCTGCCCGCGACCCGGTGCTCGATCGACTCGCGGTTGATCGGAACGATCTCGGCCAGCGGCTCCGGCTCGATTCCTACCTCGTCGAGCCCCGATTTCACGGCCACGATTTCAGTCTCGGCCGATCTGGTTGTATGCTCGGCCCACCGCGATTTGAAATTTCATATCGCGACAATACTGCATGAGCAGCCTGACAGACAACTCGCGAATCGGCGTCGACGTCGGCGGCACGTTCACCGACGTGATCCTCCAGTTCGGCGACGGGACCGCGTCGGTGCGCAAGGTGCTCTCGACGCCGCCCGACTACGACCGGGCCGTCGTCGAAGCGGTCGCCGACCTCACCGACCGGCGCCGGCACCGTCGAGGGCGTCGTCCACGGGACGACGGTTGCGACCAACGCCGTCCTCGAGCGGCGCGGCGCGGTCACCGCGCTCGTCACCACCGCCGGTTTCCGGGACGTTCTCGAGCTCCGCCGTCTCCGCATCCCGCGCATGTACGACCCGTTCTGGCGCAAGCCGGACCCGCTCGTGCCGCGGCGGCTCCGGCTCGAGCTGTCCGAGCGGATGGCGGCCGACGGGAGCGTCGTCCGCGCCGTCGACATCGGCGAGGTGCGCGCGCTGGCGGCGCAGTTGCGCGAGGCCGGGGTCGAGTCCGTCGCGGTCTGCCTCCTGCACTCCTACCGCTCCCCCGCCCACGAGGAGCAAGTCGGCGCCGTCCTGCGCGAGGAGCTCCCGGGAGTCACCGTGTCGCTCTCGAGCGAGATCCTGCGCGAGCAGCGGGAGTACGAGCGCTCGGCGACGACCGTGGTGAACGCCTACGTCCGCCCGCTGATGGGCCGCTACGTCGGCGACATCCGGCGCGGGCTCGACGACGCGGGAGTCCCGGCGCCCCTCACGATCATGCAGTCCTCGGGCGGCGTCATGACCTCGGACGACGCAACGCTCCGACCCGTCCTCGCGCTCGAGTCCGGCCCCGCCGCCGGCGTCGTCGCCGCGCTCGGGATGACCCGCCGCCTCGGCTACCCGAACGCGATCGCCTTCGACATGGGCGGCACGACGGCGAAGGCATCCCTGATCGAGGGCGGCGCCGTCTCGCGTGGGCGCGAGTACGAGGCAGGCGGCTCGCTCTCTGCCGGCAGCCGCCTGATGCGCGGCTCCGGCGAGCTGCTCCGGATCCCGACGATCGACATCGCCGAGGTCGGCGCCGGCGGCGGGTCAATCGCCTGGCTCGACCCCGCGGGAGGGCTGCAGGTTGGCCCCCGTAGCGCCGGCGCTGCACCGGGGCCGGCGTGTTACGGCCGCGGCGGCAGCGATCCGACCGTGACCGACGCAAACGTCTTTCTCGGCTACATGCCGACCGGCACCGTCGCCGACGGGCAGATCTCGATCTCCCGGGAGCTCGCCGAGCGGGCTCTCGCGCGGATCGCCGAGCCGCTCGGCCTCTCGCTCGCCGAGACTGCCGCGGGCGTGCACGCGATCGCCAACGCGCGGATGACGCGCGCCCTCCGGTCGGTCTCGTCCGAGAAGGGCCGCGACCCGCGCGAGTTCGCGCTGATCGCCTACGGCGGCGCCGGCCCCGTCCACGCCGCCGGGCTGGCCGAGGAGCTCGGCTGCACGACCGTGCTCGTGCCGGCTCTCGCGGGGCTCTTCAGCTCGCTCGGCCTGCTGTTCGCGCGGCCCGAGTTCCACGACGTCCACTCCTGCAACCTCGATGCGCGCACGGTCGCCCCGTCGGAGCTCGGCGCAGTCTTCGACGAGCTCCAGGCGCGGATCGCGCCGTCGCTCGACGGCGCCACCGCCGAGTGGGTTCGGAGCGCCGAGCTCCGCTACGGCGGGCAGACCTGGGAGGTAGAGGTCGAGCTGGGCGCCGGCCCCGTCGACGCCGAAGCGCTCACCGCGCTGATCGCCGGCTTCGAGGACGAGCACGAGCGCCTCTACGGCGTGCGCGGCGAGGAGGGCTCGCCGATCGAGATCCGCGCGCTGCGGGTCGGAGGGCTCGGGCCCTCCAATGCCGTCGACCGGCTGGCGCTCGCCGATGCCGAACGGCCGAGCGGCGGAAGCCGCACCGTCCACACCGGCACCGACTCCGAGGAGGTTCCGGTCCGGAGCCGCGCCTCGATAAGCGAGCAGCCGGAGCCGGGACCGCTTCTCGTCGACGAGTACGACACGACCGTCGTCGTGCGCCGCGGCTGGACCGTCCGGCGCGATCCCGCGACCGCGACCCTCGTCCTGGAGCGCGATGTCTAGCGCGGCCACGAGCATCGACCCGGTCACCCAGCAGATCGTCGGCAACGCACTCGCCTCGATCGCCGACGAGATGGCGACCACGATCTTCCGCACCGCGCACTCGACCGTCGTTCGCGACGGGATGGACTTCTCGGCGGCGCTCTGCGACGCCTCCGGCGAGACCGTCGCCCAGGCGGTGACCGTCCCGTTCCACCTCGGCTCCGTCCCGCACGCCATGGACACCCTGCTCGCGAAGTGGGGCGACGCGCTCCGCCCCGGCGATGTGTTCGTGATGAACGACCCCTTCGACGGGGGCATTCACCTCCAGGACATCTTCGTCTTCAAGCCGGTGTTCCTCGACGAGACTCTGGTCGGCTTCGCGACGACGACCGCCCATCACGGCGACGTCGGCGGCCGGCTGCCCGGCTCCGCCGCCTGCGACAACACCGAGATCTTCCAGGAAGGGATCCGCCTCCCCTGGCTCCGGCTCTACGACCGCGGCGAGCCGGTCGAGGCGATCTTCGAGGTGATCCGGGCGAATGTCCGCATCCCGCGGATGACGCTCGGCGACCTGGCCGCCCAGGTGGCGGCGACGTCGGTCGCCGAGCGCGCGCTCCGGGAGCTCGCCGAGCGCTACGGGCCCGAGCGGCTCGCCGCCCTCATGAGCGGGCTGATCGAGCACACCGAGAAGCTCGTCCGGCAGGAGATCGCGAGCTGGCCCGACGGCTCGGCGACCTTCACCGACTATCTCGACTCCGACGGGATCGAGCGCCGCGACGTGCCGATCACGGCCACGGTCACGATCCACGGCGACGAGCTCACGGCCGACCTGACCGAGTCCTCGCCGATGGTCAGGGGAGCGCTGAACAGCACGCGCTCGTTCATCCAGGCCTGCGTCTACCAGGCCGTCCTCTCGGCGATCAGCGTCGAGGTGCCGAACACCTCGGGAGCGTTCCGGCCGATCACCGTGCTGACGAAGCCCGGCACGATCGCCGAGGTCGTCATGCCCGGCGCGTCGTCGATGCGCGGCGTGACCGGCTTCAGGGCGCTCGACGCGATCAACGGCGCGCTCGCGCAGCTGATCCCGGCGCGGGTCGGGGCCGCCGGCGAGGGCGGGAACACCCTCGCCGTGTTCGGCGCCGACCGGCCCGACGGCTCGGGCCGCTTCATCTTCTACGAGCTCGTCGTCGGTACCTGGGGCGGGACGCCCGTCGGGGACGGCAACGACGGCCTCACGAACCCGGCCAGCCTGGCGGCGAACATCCCGGTCGAGGTCGCCGAGTCCGAGTTCCCGATCGAGATCGAGCGCTACGGGCTCGTGCCCGACAGCGGCGGCGCCGGCCTCAACCGCGGCGGCCTCGCGGTCGAGCGCGTCTGGCGCTGCCTGACGCCCGAGACCTCGCTGATCGTGCGCTCCGACCGGGCGGCACACGCGCCCTACGGGCTCGCGGGCGGCAAGCCGGGCACGCTCTCGTCGAACGTCCTCCACCACCCCGACGGCACCGAGGAGACCCTGCCGTCGATGTTCTCGACGACCATCAGCGCCGGGGACGTCTACGTCCATCGCATGGCCGGCGGCGGCGGCTGGGGCGACCCGCTCGAGCGCGAGCCGGAGCGCGTCGCGGCCGACGTGATCGACGGCAAGGTGACCAGGGAAGCCGCGCTCGAGCACTACGGCGTCGCAGTCGGCGAGGACGGCGAGGTCGACCACGAGCGAACGCGAGAGGAACGCAATGGCAGGCGCTGAGCGGCTCAGGATCGACCCGATCACGTTCGAGGTGATCCGCAACGCACTCGTCGCCGCGACCGACGAGATGGTCGTCGCGCTGCGCCGGAGCGCGTACTCGACGAACATCAAGACCCGCTCCGACTTCTCGTGCGCGTTCTTCGACGCACGGCTCAGGTCGGTCGCGCAGGGGTTCGCGCAGCCGGTGCACCTCGGCTCGATGGTCGAGCAGGTCCCGCGGGCAGTTCTCGACTACGGCGCGGAGAACCTCGGGCCCGGCGACGTGATCGTCACGAACGACCCGTATCCGAGCGGCGTCCACCTGAACGACGTCAGCCTGATCTCGCCGGTGTTCTGCGAGGGCGCGCTGCTCGGGTACGTCGCGAACCTGGCCCACCACGTCGACGTCGGCGGCGGCGCCCCGGCGAGCGTCGGCTCCTTCCGCGAGGTGTTCCAGGAGGGCGTGATCATCCCGCCCGTCAAGATCGTCGAGGGCGGGCGGATCGTCCAGGACGTCTTCAAGCTGCTCCTCGCCCAGATCCGCTCCAAGCACGAGACCGCCGGTGACCTCCGCGCCCAGGTCGCCGCGAACAACACCGGAGTCCGGAGGCTCCAGGCCCTCGTCGAGCGGCTCGGCCGCGACACGATCGTCTCGACGATGGACGAGCTGCTCGACTACACCGAGCGCCGGGCCCGCGCCGAGATCGCGGCGCTCCCCCACGGCAGCTGGGAGGCCGAGGGCAGCGTCGACACCGACGGCTACACCGACGAGCCCGTCCAGCTGAAGGCGCGGGTCGAGATCTCCGCCGAGGGCGTCCACTTCGACCTCTCCGGATCGGACCCTCAGCGCCGCGCGCCCGTCAACTCGACCTACGCGCAGACCTTCTCGGCGTGCGCGTACGCGGTGAAGTGCCTCGTCGATCCCGACCTGCCGGTCAACGACGGCTTCTACCGCCTCGTCACGGTCGACGCGCCGAAGGGCAGCGTCACCAACTGCACCTGGCCGAGCCCCGTCGTCGGCGGCTGGGAGACACAGACCCGGCTCGTGGACGTCATCTTCCGCGCCCTCCTCCCCGCGCTGCCCGCCCGGATGGCCGCGGGCAGCAAGGCGATGATGTGCCATGCCGGGTTCGGCGGCGTCGATGCCGCGACCGGCGAGTACTACTGCTTCCTCGAGACCTTCGGGGGCGGCTACGGCGGCCGGTTGACGAGTGACGGGCCCGACGCCGTGCAGACCCACGGGCAGAACACCGAGAACGCGCCGGTCGAGGAGACCGAGCTCAACTACCCGGTGCAGGTCACGCGCCTCTCGCTCGTCGAGGACTCCGACGGGCCCGGCCGCTTCCGCGGCGGTCTCGGCCTGCGGAAGGACTACCTCTTCTCCCGCCCGACGACGTTCACCGTGCTGGCCGACCGCGACAAGGCGGGGCCGTGGGGCGTGCTCGGCGGCCTCGACGGCAAGCCCGCCGAGTACGTGCTCGTGCGCGACGGCGAGGAGCAGCGGCTCGGGGCCAAGACGACGCTCGAGGTTCTCCCCGGCGACGTGATCAGCTACCGCACCTGCGGCGGCGGCGGCTACGGGCCGCCGACCGAGCGCGAGCCGAGCCTGGTCGTGCGCGATGTCCGCGAGGGCAAGGTCAGCGCCGCCCGCGCCCGCGAGCTCTACCGCGTCGAGGTCGACCCCGACGGCACGCTCGACGCCGTCGCGACCGCTCGCCTTCGGAGCAGGCCGTGATCGACCCGATCACCTTCGAGGTGATCCGCAACGCGCTCGTCGCGGCGACGGACGAGATGGTCCTGACCCTCAAGCGCAGCGCGTACTCGACCAACATCAAGACCCGCTCGGACTTCTCGTGCGCGTTCTTCGACGCCGAGCTCCGCTGCTCCGCCCAGGGCTTCGCCCAGCCGGTGCACCTCGGCTCGATGGTCGAGCAGGTCCCGCGTGCCGTCCTCGACTACGGCCCCGAGAACCTCGGGCCCGGGGACGCGATCATCACGAACGACCCGTACCCGAGCGGCGTCCACCTGAACGACGTCAGCCTGATCTCGCCCGTTCACTGCGACGGCAAGCTCCTCGGGTACGTCGCGAACCTGGCCCACCACGTCGACGTCGGCGGCGGCGCCCCGGCGAGCATCGGCGCCTTCCAGGAGGTGTTCCAGGAAGGGGTGATCATCCCGCCCGTCAAGATCGTCGAGGGCGGGCGGATCGTCCAGGACGTCTTCAAGCTGCTCCTCGCCCAGATCCGCTCCAAGCACGAGACCGCCGGCGACCTTCGGGCCCAGGTCGCGGCGAACGCCACCGGCGTGCGCAGGGTCCAGGCGCTCGTCGAGCGCTTCGGGCACGCGACGATCGTCGACACGATGGCCGAGCTGCTCGCCTACACCGAGCGCAGGACGCTCGCCGAGCTCGCCGGTCTCCCCCACGGCGTCTACGAGGCCGAGGGGTCGGTCGACAACGACGGCTACACCGACGAGCCGGTGCATCTGAAGGCGAAGGTCACGGTCTCGCCCGGGAACGTCCACTTCGACTTCACCGGCTCCGACCCCCAGCGGCGCGCTCCGATCAACTCGACCTATGCGATGACGTTCTCGGCGGCCGCCTACGCGGTCAAGTGCCTGATCGACCCGGACCTGCCGGTGAACGACGGCTTCTACCGCCTGATCACGGTCGACGCACCGCAGCGGCAGCGTGACCAACTGCACGTGGCCGAGCCCGGTCGTCGGCGGCTGGGAGACGCAGGACCGCGTCGTCGAGGTGATCTTCCGCGCCCTGCTTCCCGGCTTTCCCGATCGCCTCCCCGCAGGCACCAAGGGGATGATGTGCCAGGCCGGCTTCGGCAGCCTCGACATCGCCGCCGGGACGTACACCTGCTTCTACGACACGTTCGCCGGCGGCTACGGCGGGCGGTCGAGGAGCGACGGCCCGGACGCCGTGCAGGCGCACGGCCAGAACACCGAGAACGCGCCGATCGAGGAGACCGAGCTCAACTACCCGGTGCGGATCAACGGGCTCTCGCTCGTCGAGAACTCCGAGGGGCCGGGCCGCTTCCGCGGTGGGCTCGGGCTGCGCAAGGACTACCTCTTCGACCGGCACACGACCTTCACGATCCTGGCCGACCGCGACAAGGCGGGCCCCCTGGGCGCCTTCGGCGGCCACGACGGCAACCTCGCCGAGTACGTCCTGATCCGCGCCGGCACCGAGATCCGCCTCGGCTCCAAGTCGACCGTCGAGCTCGAGCCGGGTGACGTGATCAGCGTCCGGACCTGCGGCGGCGGCGGCTACGGCGCGCCCGTCGAGCGCGAGCCGGCCCGGGTCCTGCGCGACGTGCTGGAGGGCAAGGTCAGCCCCGAGCGCGCCCGCGACCTCTATCGCGTCGCAGTCGACCTCGAGACCCGTGAGCTGGACGAGCAGGCAACCGCCGAGCTGAGAACCTGACGAGCTGAGGAGCTGAGCATGGCCGTACGCATCGCAATCGACATCGGCGGAACGTTCACCGACGCGACCCTGATCGACGAGGAGACCGGCCGGGTCTCGATCGCCAAGGTGAGCACCACGCCGTCCGACCCGTCGATCGGCTTCATGAACGCCGTCGACCGCGCCCTCTCCGAGGGAGCCGTCTCGGCCGCGGCCGTCGGCTCGGTCGTGCACGCGACGACCGTCGCGACGAACGCGATCATCGAGGGGAAGATCGCCCGCAGCGGCTTCATCACGACCGACGGCTTCCGCGACCTGCTCGAGATCGCGCGCCAGGTGCGCCCGACCCTCTACGACCCCCAGTTCGAGAAGACGCGCCCGTTGATCCCCCGCGACCGCGCCGTCGGCGTCGTCGAGCGGCTGGGGCCGAAGGGCGAGGTCCTGCTTCCGCTCGACGAGGACTCGGTGCGGGATGCGGCGGCGCTGATGCGCCGCGAAGGCGTCGAGTCGATCGCCGTCTGCCTCCTCCACTCCTACGTCAACCCGGAGCACGAGCGCCGGATCGGCGAGATCCTCGCCGAGGAGCTTCCGGGCATCCCGGTCTCGCTCTCGGCCGAGGTCGCACCCGAGTTCCGCGAGTACCTGCGCGCCAGCACGACCGTGATCAACGCGGCGATCCGCCCGGTCGTCGAGCGCTACCTCGAGCGGATCGAGGCGACGGCTCGTCGAGGCCGGGATCGACGCGAAGCTGCTCGTGATGCAGTCGAGCGGCGGCGTCTTCAGCTCCGAGGCCGCGAGCCGCCGCCCGGTCTTCATGGTCGAGTCGGGCCCGGCGGCGGGAGTGATCGCCTCCGCGTCGCTCGGCGAGGCGCTCGGCCTCCCGGACATCCTCTCCTTCGACATGGGCGGGACGACCGCGAAGGTCGGCCTGATCCAGGGCGGAAAGCCCTCGGTGACCAAGGACTACCAGGTCGGAGGCCACGCGTCGGCCGGCATCGGCGGCATGTCGCTGTCGGGCTACCCGGTGCGGACACCGGTGGTCGACCTCGTCGAGATCGGCGCCGGCGGCGGCTCGATCGCCTGGGTCGACTCGGGCGGGCTCCTCCGGGTCGGGCCTCAGAGCGCAGGCGCCGACCCCGGCCCGGTCTGTTACCGCCGCGGCGGGGTCGAGCCGACGGTCACCGACGCCAACGTCGTGCTCGGCCGGCTCAATCCGGGGTACTTCCTCGGGTGGCGAGATCGGCCTCGACGTCGAGGGCGCCCGGCGCGCGATCCAGGAGCGCTGCGCCGATCCGCTCGGCCTGAGCCTCGTCGAGGCCGCGAACGGGATCGTCGAGATCGCGAACGCCGCGATGGTGAACGCGCTGCACCTGATCTCCGTCCAGCGCGGCTACGACCCGCGCGAGTTCGTGCTCGTCGCGTTCGGCGGCGCCGGCCCCGTGCACGCGAACGCGCTCGCCCGCGACGCCGAGATCCCGACGCTCCTGATCCCGCGCAGCCCGGGGATCTTCTCCGCGACCGGCCTGCTCACGACCGACCTGAAGCGCGACGCCTCGAGAACGGTCATGCGCCGCCTCGACGAGCTCGAGCCCGACGAGGTCGAGGCCGTGTTCGCCTCGCTCGAGGTGGCCGGAGCCGACGAGCTCGAGCTCGAGGGCCTCTCGCGCGACGCGATCGAGTTCTCACGGCAGATCGACATGCGCTACGTCGGCCAGAGCTACGAGCTGACGATCCCGACCCCGGGACGGTTCGAGGCGGCGAGCGTGTCGCAGCTCCTCGAGCGGTTCCATGCCGAGCACGACCGCTCGTACGGATTCAACGCCCCGACCGAGCCGACCGAGTGCGTGAGCCTCCGCCTGACGGCAGTCGGGCGAATCGCCAAGCCGCCGCTTCAGCCGCTCGCCACCACCGGCGGCCTCGAGCCCAAGGAGCGCCGCCCCGTCTACTTCGCCGAGTCCGGCGACTACGTCGACTGCCCGATCTACGACCGGTACGCGCTGCCGGCCGGCGGCCGGATCGCCGGGCCCGCCGTGATCGAGGAGTTCGACTCGACGACCGTCATTCACCCCGGCTACGCCGCGGAGATCGAGACCTACGGAAACCTGATCGTCAGGAGGGAGCAATGAGCGAGCCGTATGGAATCGTCCTCTCGAAGGACGTGATGGTGACGACCCGCGACGGGATCCTGCTCGCGACCGACGTGTACCGCCCCGGCCGGGAGGGCGAGCTCGTCGAGGGCCGCTACCCGACGATCGTCTGCATCACGCCGTACGACAAGACCGAGCGCCGCTACACCGAGATCGCCGACTTCTTCGTCCCGCGCGGCTACGCCGTCGTGCTCCAGGACATGCGCGACCGCCACCGCTCCGAGGGAACGAAGGAGTACTTCCACAGCGTCACGCCGCACACCGGCGAGGACGCCTACGACACGATCGAATGGATCGCTGCGCAGCCCTGGAGCAACGGCCGCACCGGGATGGTCGGCAGCTCGTACGCGGCGATCATCCAGGTCCGCGCCGCACTCGAGCGCCCGCCGCACCTGACGGCGATCTGGCCCGACGTGACGCCGACGAACACGTACTTCAACCAGACGCGCGAGGGCGGCGCGATGCAGCTGCACATGTTCTGGGCGCTCTACATCCACGCCGCCGACGCGCAGGACGTGACGGGCGACTGGGAGAAGCAGCGCGAGGTCTGGGACGACCTGCGGAACCTGCGGCAGCTCTTCTGGGGCTTCCCCCACGAGAAGGGCACGCTGGCGCTCCGCCACGTCCCGGCGCTCGACGAGACGCTCGAGAACTACACCACCCGCGGCGCCTACGACGAGTGGTGGGCGAAGAAGGAGAACGACTTCACCCGCTTCTGGCCCGACCACGCCGACATCCCCGTGACGATGACGACGGGCTGGTTCGACGGGTTCCCCCACGCCGACAGCGAGTACTTCAGCGCCATGGCGGCGAAGAACACGGCGCCGCAGCGGCTGCTGATCGGGCCGTGGAGCCATGTCGGGATGCGCGGCGACGTCACCTACACGCTCGACGTCGACTTCGGCCCCGACTCCCGCTGGGGCGTGCAGAGGTACTTCGAGGAGCAGCTCGAGTACTTCGACCGCTGGCTCCGCGAGGACGGCAGCCAGGCGGCGGGCTGGGCCCCGACCGGCAAGCCCGTGCGGATCTTCGTCATGGGCGGTGGCAGCGGCCGCAAGACGCCGCTCGGGAAGCTCGACCACGGTGGCCGGTGGCGTGAAGAGGACGAGTGGCCGCTCGCCCGTGCCGTGCAGGTGACACTCCATTTCCAGGGCGACGGGGCGCTCGTGAACGAGCTGCCGTCGCCTCTCGGCGAGCCGAGGAACTTCACGTACGACCCGGATGACCCGGTGCCGACGATCGGCGGCCTCTACTGCGCCGTCGGCGAGTTCCCGGACGAGGGATCGGACATCGAGCCGATGTGGGCGAGGCTGCTCAACCCCGCCCTCCGGCTGCGAAACATCATGACGCCGGGGCCCGCGGATCAGAAGGAGTCGGCGGAGTACTTCACGGCCCGCGAGCCGTACCAGCGGCTCTCGGAGCGCAAGGACGTCCTCGTCTACCAGACCGAGCCGCTCGCCGAGGCGATCGAGGTGACCGGGCGCGTCAAGGTCGAGCTCTGGATCGCCTCGAGCGCAGTCGACACCGACTTCACCGCGAAGCTCGTCGACGTGTACCCGCCGAGCGAGGACTACCCGGAGGGGTACGACATGATCCTCAACGACTCGATCATCCGCACCCGCTTCCGGGAGGGCTTCGACCACGAGGTGATGATGGAGCCGGGCACGCCCTACAAGGTCGAGCTGGAGCTCCCGCCGACGAGCAACCTGTTCGCCCCCGGCCACCGGATCCGCATCGACATCTCGTCCTCCAACTTCCCCCGCCTCGAGCGCAACCCGAACACCGGCGAGCCGATCGGGCGGCACACCCACATGGTGGTCGCCGAGCAGACGGTGTTCTCCGATGCCGAGCATCCCTCGAAGGTGGTGCTGCCGGTGATTCCGGCATGACCGAGGTCGATGCCGGCCGGTTGCGGGACCTGACCCTCGAGCTGGTCGAGGTCGAGAGCCCGACCGGAGACACTGCCGAGGTCGCCCGCCTCTACGCGGAGCGGCTCGAGCAGATCGGCACTGGACGTCGAGGTGCTCGACAGCGTCTTCCCGAAGACCCCGATCGTGATCGGCCGCCTGCGGGGCGACCGGCCCGGGCCGACCGTCGTTCTCAACGGGCACCTCGATGTCGTCCCGATCCCCCACGATCCTCCCCACCTCGAGGGTGACCTGATCTACGGGCGCGGCTCGGCCGACATGAAGGGCGCCTGCGCCTGCGCGGCCGAGGCCGCTCGCGTGCTGAGCGAGAGCGGGTCGTTCGCGGGCGAGCTCGTGATCGTCGCGATCGGCCTGCACGAAGCGCCCGGCGGGCGCGGCGAGGATCTGACCTGGCTCCTCACCGAGCACGGTTTCACAGCCGACCTGGCCGTCGTATGCGAGCTCTCGCGCCCCGGCATGGTCGTCGTCTCGCACATGGGCCAGGCGACGGCGGAGATCACGGTCTCGCGGCCGGGCACGCCGACGCACGAGCTGCTGACGCCGAAGAGCACGCCGCACCCGTTGATCGCCGCGGCGAAGGTGGTCACCGCGATCGCAGCGCGGTCGGAGGAGCTGGCAGCCGACGAGCACCCGTGGGTCGGCGCCGAGACCTACTTCGTCGGCGAGCTGCAGGGCGGCGACTTCTACAACCGGTTCCCGTCGACGTGCCGGATCATGGGCACCCGGCGATGGGCTCCCGGAAACACCCTGGAGGCCGTCGAGGCCGAGTACCGCGCGCTCCTCGACCGCGTCGCCGCGGAGACGGGCTGCACGATCGAGCTCGACCTGAAGCTCGTCCGCGGCCCGTACGCGATCGCGACCGATCACCCGTTGCTGCTCGCGCTCCAGGAGGCCCACCGGGAGGTCACCGGCGAGGAGCTGAGACTCGAAGGGATCAAGACCGTCGCCGACGGCGCGCTCTTCGCCGCGGCCGGGATCCCGACCGTCTACCACGGCCCCGTCGGCGAGGGCGCCCACGGCGATGTCGAGTACATGTCTGTCCAGGAGCTCGTGCGGGCCGCGAGCGTCTACGTCGCGATGCTGAAGAGGCTCCTGGTGTGACCCGCCCCGGCCCGATGCCCTCGCGCGAGCTCGCGGAGCGCTACCCCGGCTTGATCGGGATCGGCGGCCACCCGTCGGTCGACATGCCGCCGCACGTCGTGGAGGCGGCAGCGCAGGCAGCCAGGCGCGCCGCCTACGCGCCGACACGAGGCCTACCGGCGTTGCGAGAGGCGATCGCGGACGGCATCGGTGCCGAGCTCGGGCGCCGGATCGATCCCGACCGGGAGGTGCTGATCACGCTCGGCGGGATGCAGGGCCTCTACCTGGCGGCGCAGGCCTTCGGCGCGCGGTCGGTCACGCACGCCCCGTCGTTCTTCTTCCCGCAGGTGATCGCAGAGGCCGGCGGGGCCTGCGCCGTGACGGGCGGCGCCGACGGAGCACCGGACTGGGCGGCATTCGCAGCGGCGATCGGCCCCGAGACGACGCTCGCCGTCGTGAACACGCCGGTGAACCCGACCGGGTACGTCTTTCGCCCGCACGATCTCGATCTGATCGCGGCCGCGCTCGCAGGCAGCGATGCGCTGCTGCTCTCCGACGAGGCATACGCCGGTGTCCTCTTCGACGGCCGGCCCCACCTCTCACCTGCGTCGCATCCCGAGCTCGCCGAGCGCACGCTCGTCCTGCGGAGCTTCTCGAAGACCCACGGGATGGCGGCGTGGCGGATCGGCTTCGCCGTCGGTCCCGCTCCGGTGATCGAGCGGATGACAGCAGCCTTCCAATGGCAGGCGCTCGCGATCGACGGCGTCGTCCAGGCCGCGGCTCTCGCGGCCTGGACGGGCCCGCAGGACTGGATCGAGGCGGCCGTCGCGGATCTGGAGGAGATGCGGCCGCGCGCGATCGCCGCGGCGAACGCGACGGGCGCGATGCGCGCCGAGATCCCGGAGGCCTGCGCCTTCATCTGGGCGTCCGTCGAGGACGAGGACGAGCTGAGCGACCGCCTCGCCCGGACGCACGACATCACCGCCCTGCCGGGTCGCCACTTCGCGGCGACCACTCCGCACCTCCGCATCCCGTTCGGCGGGCGCAGTGAGGCACGCGAGGCCTTGCTCGAGCAGCTCGCGCTGATCTAACGCGCTGTGGCGACGCCGCCAGGTCGCGCGCCGGTCGGCACGCCGTCTCGAACCACCGCCTGTCCGGCGACCCAGACACCGAGGACTCCCGGCGGGCTCTGCTTCGGGTCGGCGTAGGTCGCCGTATCCACGTAGAGCTGCGGGTCGAGCAGCACGAGGTCGGCGCGCTTGCCTGCCTCGATCCGGCCGCGGTCCCGGAGCCCGAGGCGATCCGCAGCACGTGCCGTGAGCCGGGCAACGGCCTCCTCGACCGGGATCAGCCTCTCGCGAATGTGCGAATCGGCCGAGGAATCTGGGAGCCGTGCCGTACAGGCGCGGGTGAGGGCTCTCACCAAAGATCCCGTCCGAGCCGACGAGTTGGAGCGGATGGGCCGCGATCGTGCGAACCGCCTCGTCGGAGGCGTAGTGCAGGACCATCCCGACCGAGAGGCTGCTCTCGACGAGCAGGTCGAGGACGGCCGCGACCGGATCGAGCCCTCGCTCGTCGGCGAGCTCGGTCAGCGTGCTTCCGGCGACGACGATCCGGTCCGGCCCGAGCGTGCCGAGGATGTTCTCCCAGCCCGGCAGGCCATCCCGAATGTCGCGCACGATTGCCTCGCGCTCCCGGGTGTCGCGTGCGCGCTCGAGGGTCTTCTCGGCGCCACCCGCCTGCGCCCAGGCGGGAAGCAGGCTCGCGAGCAGCGTCGCGCCGGCACCGTAGGGGTACTGGTCGAAGGTGAGATCGATGTCGCCGGCGGCAGCGTCGATCAGCGCCAGGAGCGGCTCGATCAGCTGGTCGCCGGAGAGCGACTTCAGGTGGGAGAGGTGCAGCGGCGCGCCGGAGCGCCGGGCGACCTCGATCAGCTCGCCGACCGCCTCCAGCAATCCTTCTCCCTCGTTACGAACATGCGGGACGAGCGGCACGCCGAACGCCGCGGCCTCGTCGGCCATCGCCACGAGCTCGTCGGTATCGGCGTAGGCGCCCGGGATGTAGACGAGCCCGAACGAGAGCATCCGGGCGCCCGCCTCGAGCCCGAGCCTCACCAGGCGGCGCATCTCGGCCAGCTGCGCGGGCGACGGAGCCACCCGGTCGGCGCCGAGCACTGCCTCTCGCACCGCGCCGTGCCCGACGGACGGCACCAGGCTCACGGCCGGCCTGCAGCGATCGAGTGCCTCCAGGTACTCGGCGAAGGTCGTCCACGGCCACTCCGGCGGCCCCTCACCCTCGAGCGCACGCAGGTACGCCTGCCGCGCCGCCTGCCCTCCCGGCGCAACCGGAGCCGGCGCCAGCCCGTCAGGGTTGATCACCTCCGTCGTGAAGCCCTGCAGGATCTTCGGCGTGTGCAGCGGATCCGAGAAGGACACGAGCGCCGAGTGCGCGTGCAGATCGATCAGCCCCGGGCAGAGCATCGCTCCGGCACCGTCGACGACCTCCGCTGCCTCGGCAGCCGCGAGATCCCCGACTGCCGCGATCAGCCCGTCGCGGACACCGACGTCCGCGTGCACCGGCGCGCCCTCGCCCGGGTAGACATTCGCGCCCCGCAGAAGCAAGTCGAAGCTAGCCACGACCCGTCCGGCGCGAGCTCACCTCTGGATGACCGGCAGCAGCACGTGCGAGGGATACGCGCTCGTGTGCAGCACGGTCTGGTGCGCGACCTGCATCCGCGTTCCCGTCCCCACGTCCTCGCCGGTATTCAGGTTGCGCGAGAACCGCGGGAAGCTCGAGCTCGTCACGTCCAGCCGGAGCCGGTGCCCCCGCTTGAAGACATTCGCGGCCGGATAGCAGCGGATGCGGTACTCGGCGACCTCGTCGGGCTCGAGCAGCTCGACGCTCTCCCCTTCGACGCTGCCCCGGTAGCGCGCGCGGAGCATGCCCTCGGCCAGGAAGATCGCCTTGCCGTTCGGATACACGTCCGAGAGCCGGACGATGAAGTCGGTGTCCTTCGCGCTCGAGGCGGCGTACAGCACCATCTCGATCGGCCCGATCACCTCGAGGTCGCGATCGAGCTCGTCGCTCGTGTAACAGAGCACGTCGTCTCGCCGCTCGAGCACGCGCTGGTCGCGCGGGCCCGGAAGAATCGGCGTCTGCGCTCCCTGCGTCATCGTCAGTACCGAGTTGTTGCCGCCGATCGTCGGCACCGGATCCTCGGGGTCGTACGAGTAGCGGTCCGACGGCTCGCCGCTCGTGGGCAGATCGAGATCGAGGCGCCCGTCCCCGCTCATCGTGTTCGCGCGCCCGCCCGAGTGCAGGTACCAGGGTGTGAGCTCGGTGCCCGCCAGCGGCCACTCGCTCTCGGCGCGCCACTCGTTCGCGCCCAGCACGAAGAGCTCGAGCGGCGGCCTGTCGTCCCAGCCGTTCGGCTCGTCTTTCAGGTACCGGTCGTAGAAGGCCAGGTCGTGCTCGCGGATGACGGTCACCGACGCAGGCCCCAGGTCGACGTCGCCGCGGAAGGTCTCGACCTCCTCCTCGTGCGACCAGGGGCCCATCAGCACGCGGCTCGGCACCCGGTCGCCGATCGCAGCGAACGAGCGAAGGTGCGCCCCCGAGTAGGGGTCGAACCAGCCGCCCTGCTGGAAGATCGGCACGTTCACGGCCTCCGGGCGGTGCTTGAACTGCTGCCAGTACTCGTCGTTGGTCTGGTGCTCCCACCAGAGCCGCCAGTAGTCCACCTTGCGCCCGATCGTGACCTCGTCGAGGTCGATCAGCGGCAGATGCCGGAGGACGCGCTCGTTGAGGATCAGGTCGGCGGCGCTCGCACCCGTGATCAGCGCCATCGCGCTGTCCCAGAGCGCGGCAGCCCCCAGCGTCAACGCGAGCTGGAACGCTCCGCCCGTGAAGTACCCGTCCCAGAAGTAGTCGTCGTGGATCACGTGCGGCGCGATGCACTGGAGGTTCGGGTGGCCGAGGTGGGCGAGCTGCCACTGGGTCGCCCCGCCGTAGCTCCGCCCCCAGGTGCCGATCCGTCCGTTGCACCACTGCTCGCCCGCCGCCCACGTGAGCGTGTCCTGCGAGTCGAAGCCGTCCCGGATCCACGGCTCGAGCACGCCCCCGGACTCGTAGCGGCCGCGAACGTCGACGACGATCGCGGCGTAGCCGCGCTGCGCATAGAAGACGCCCCAGCCGATGAACCGCTCGCGGGTCGACTCGTACGGTGTCCACTGGACGATCGTCGGGAACGAGCCGCCGCCGATCGGCAGGTAGACGTCCGCCGACAGCGTGATCCCGTCGCGCGTCGGGACGCGCTGGTCGTGCAGGAGGCGCGCCTCGTAGCGAGGCGTCGAGCCCGGCTCAGGCATGGATCAGCGGTGCGCTCTCGGGAATCGGCGTCCCGGCGAAATGACACGCCGCGGTGTGGCCCTTCCCGTGATCCGCGAGCTGCGGCTCGACCTCGGCGCAGACAGGCTGCGCGATCGGGCAGCGGGTCCGGAACCGGCAGCCGCTCGGCGGGTTCATCGGGCTCGGGACATCGCCCCGGAGCGTGATGCGAGTGCGCTTCGCGCCGATCTCGGTTGTCGGGATCGCCGACAGCAGCGCCACGGTGTACGGGTGCAACGGCCGCGCGAACAGGTCGGCCGCATCCGCCAGCTCGACGACCTTCCCGAGGTACATGACGGCGATCCGGTCGGAGATGTACCCGACGACTGCAAGATCGTGCGCGACGAAGAGGTAGGTGAGCCCGAAATCCTGCTTGAGCTCGACGAGCAGGTTGAGGACCTGGGACTGGATCGACACGTCGAGCGCCGACACCGGCTCGTCGGCGACGATCAGCTTCGGGCGCAGGACGAGCGCGCGAGCGATCCCGATGCGCTGACGCTGGCCACCGCTGAACTGGTGGGGGTAGCGGCGCTGCGTCTCCGGGCCGAGCCCGACGCGCTCGAGGGCATCGACGACTCGATCGGGCCGCTCGCTCCGCGGAACGCCGTAGACGGACAGGCCCTCGCCGACGATGTCTTTCACCCGCATCCGCGGGTTCAGCGACCCCACGGAGTCCTGGAAGATGATCTGCATCTCGCGCCGGGCCGTGCGGAGCTCGGCCCCGGACGCCACCATCAGGTTGCTCCCGTCGAACTCGATCGTCCCCTCGGTCGGCTCGATCAGCCTGATCAGCGTCCGCCCGAGCGTCGATTTCCCGCAGCCGGACTCGCCGACCAGCCCGAGCGTCTCGCCGCGGCGGATCTCGATGTCGACGCCGTCGACGGCCTGGATGTGGCCGACCGTGCGCCGCAGCAGGCCGTGGTGGACCGGGAAGTACTTCTTGATCCCCTGCGCGTCGAGCAGGATCCCGGACGAGCTCATGCCTGTTTCACCTCGACCTTCGAGGGCTCCCGGTGCCCGTGCTCGCACAGCCAGCACGCGGACAGCCTGCCGTCGACCTCGAAGAGCGGCGGCTGTTCGGTAGCGCAGCGCTCGAAGGCGTAGTCGCACCGGGGGGCGAAGCGGCAGCCCGCGGGCCAGTCGTGCGGGCTCGGGACGGTGCCGCGAATCACGCGCAGCGGCTCGGCCTGGGTCATACCGAGCATCGGGATCGACTGGAGCAGCGCCTCCGTGTACGGATGCTGCGGCGAGGTGAACAGATCGGCCACGGGCCCGCGCTCGACGACGCGGCCGGCGTACATGACGACGACCTGGTCGCACATCTCGGCGACGACACCGAGGTCGTGCGTGATCAGGAGGATCGACATGCCGAGCCGCTCGCGCAGCTCGATCATCAGCTCGAGGATCTGCGCCTGGATCGTCACGTCGAGAGCGGTCGTCGGCTCGTCGGCGACGATCAGCTTGGGGTCGCACGCAAGCGCCATCGCGATCATCACGCGCTGACGCATACCGCCCGAGAGCTGGTGCGGGTAGTCCTTGATCCGTCGTCCGGCTTCGGGGATACCGACGAGCTCGAGCATCTCCCGCGCACGGTCCATCGCCTCGCGCTTGCCCGCTCCCTTGTGGATCCGAACAGCCTCGGCGATCTGCTCGCCGACGGAGTACACGGGGTTGAGCGACGTCATCGGCTCCTGGAAGATCATCGAGATCTCGTTGCCGCGGATGCTCTCCATCTCGTGATCGCTGAGCGGCACGAGGTCGCGCCCCTCGAACATGATCCGGCTCCCCTCCCGGATCTCGCCCGGCGGCTCGATCAGCCGCATGATCGAGAGCGCGCTCACCGACTTGCCGCTGCCCGACTCACCGACGAGCCCGAGGGTCTGGCCGGCGCCGAGCTCGAAGTCCACCCCGTCGACAGCCCGGATCGGCCGCTCCCCGGAATGGAACCACGTCCTCAGGTTCTCGACCTTCAGGAGCTCAGCCATGCGCGCCTCGCGTGCCTCTCGTCGGCGAGCTCATCCAGCCGGGCCCGGGGTGCGCACCGTGATGTGCCGCTCGACAGCGGCCATCAGAGCGTCGGTCTTGCCCTGCTGCTGGAGCGCGCTCAGCAGCTCTCCGTGCTCGATCGCGAGGCGGGACATGTCCGCCTCGAGCCCGAACCGGAAGAAGTAGGCCCTGATGCGCGGCGCGATGCTGCGCCAGACCTGGGTCGTGTGGGGCTGCCCGGAGCGTGAGAGCACGAACTCGTGAAAGCGGATGTCGGCCTCGACGCAGCGCAGCAGGTCCTTGGAGCGAGCGCCCTCACCCATCTGCCACACCTCCTTGGCGAGCTCTCCGAAATCGGCGTCGGTCATTCGCTGGGCCGCCTTCGTGAAGCTGAACCGCTCGAGCGTCAGCCGGATCGGGATCAGGACCTCGTGCACCTCCTCGTCGGAGACGCCGAGCACGACCGCACCGCGGTAGGGATAGGAGATGACGAGCCCCTCGTGCTCGAGCTGGCGAAGGGCCTCCCGCACGGGCCCGCGGCTCGTGTTCAGCTCCCGCGCGATGCGATCCTCGATCAGCCGCTCGCCGTCGGCGAGCTCTCCGATCACGATCGCGTGGCGCAGGGCCTGCACCACCTCCTCGCGGCGGGAGCTGCGGCGTTTCGGGCGGGGGACGGGAACGGTCTGGGCCATAGGTCTAGTTTCGACGAACGGTCGGCTGAGCCAGCTGCGCGAAGGACATTGTCAACAATTCCTCGATGGTTGACAATACCGTGAGCGGAGCTTACTCTACGGCCTTCTTGCGGATCACAGGCATCGAGACGACGGCGGTTCGCGTCCCCCTCCGGGAGCCTCTCAAGTGGACGCGGAGGCATCCGCGAGTCGGCCTCCGGGCTGATCGTAGAGATCAACACCGACGAAGGGCTTGTCGGACTGGGCGAGGCGCCCGGCCCGACGCTCCCGGCGATCCAGACGATCATCGACCGCGAGTTCGCGCAGTTCCTCGCCGGCGAGGATCCGCTCAGGATCGAATGGCTCCTGCACCGGCTCGAGGAGTACTCCCGTAACTGGAGCGGGCTCGCGCGCTACGCCATCGCCGGCATCGAGATGGCGCTGCTCGACCTGAAGGGCAAGGCCCTCGGCATCTCGGTCGCCGAGCTGCTCGGCGGCTACTGCCGTCGAGGAGGTGCCCGTGATCGGGTACCTGTTCATCGACGACCCGGCGGCGAACGCCGACAAGGCGGCCGCGTTCGTCGCTGCCGGGCACACCGAGCTCAAGCTGAAGGTCGGGCGAGATCTCGGCCAGGACCACGACACGCTCGCGGCGATCCGCGACCGGGTCGGCTCGAGCATCAAGATCCGGATCGACGCGAACATGAACTGGAGTGTCCCCGCTGCGGTGAAGTGGATCCGGGCGCTCGAGCAGTTCGATCTGCAGTACGTCGAGCAGCCGGTGCCCGACTTCGACCTGCAGGGAATGGCCCACGTCCGGCGCTCGGTCTCGGTGCCGATCGCCGCGGACGAGGGATGCACGGACCTTCGCTCTGCCCTCGAGCTGATCAAGGCGGAGGCGTGCGACGTCTTCGTCGTGTATCCGTCCGAGGCCGGCGGGCTCACCCGCGCGTGTCAGATCGCGACACTCGCGGCGGCGGCGGGAAAGTGGTGTGCGATCGGGAGCTGGGCCGAGCTCGGCGTCGCGACGACGGCCAACGCGCACGTCGTTGCGGCGTCGTCGAACTTCCCGTTCGCAAGCGACACTCACTATCCGCTCCAACTGAACGACGTCCTAAGCAAGGCGGTGGAGATCGATCACGGCAAGATCGCCGTTTCGCATGACCCGGGTCTCGGCATCGTTCTTGACCCGGAGAACGTCGCATACCTCGCAGGCCTCGAGCTCCGCGAGTCGCCGTTCTACGACGACATCAAAGGCGACGCGCCGAGCGTCGGACAGATTCTCTAGGAATTCCCCGGACGAAGGAGGAGTTGCAAGATGTCAGACAAGCCGACCGAAAGCTCACCTTTCGAGAGTGAGATCAGCCGTCGCGGACTGCTCAAAGGAGCAGGCCGGGTTGGTGCAGCTGCAGTCGTTGCAGGTGCTCTTGCCGGCCCAGCAGGTGCTGCGACCCGGCGCGTAACTCAGAAGACCGGCAAGAAGGTGCCGACCGGGGGGACGGCCACGTGGGCGCTCGAGCAGGATCCCGGCGGGATCTACCCGTTCGGCGCGACCCTCACGATCAACCACACGGCGAACGAGATGATGTACGACGCGCTTCTCGAGTGGGACCCGAAGCTGAACATCCGCCCCGCGCTCGCCGAGAGCTACACCGTCATCAACTCGAAGCGGATCGTCTGGAATCTCCGTAAGGGCGTCATGTTCCACAACGGCCAGGAGCTGACGGCCGACGACGTCGTCTACTCGTTCCAGCTGATGCTGAACCCGCCGCTCCCGGGCACGACCGCGACGGTCGGGCAGTTGCCCGCGATCGCGGACGTCGTGCGGCTCTCGAAGTACCAGGTGCAGATGGATCTCAAGGCGCCGGACGCTCGCGTCTACGGCGTGATGGCCTGGGGCCGCTACACCTCGATCGTGCCGAACAACATGTACCAGAACCTCAACCCGGTCACGCAGGGGATCGGCACCGGCCCGTACATGCTGAGCGGCAGCTACGTGCCGAACGACCACGTCAACTACGTCAAGAACCCGAAGTTCTGGAAGCCGGGCCTGCCGTACATGGACGGGATCAACTACAAGATCATCCCCGACGAGCAGACGCGGATCGCCGCCCTCAAGGCCGGAGCGATCGACGGCGGGGTGGTCTCATCGGACAACGCCCTCTCGATCAACGGGTATCCGGGGCTGACGGTGCTGCACAACCTCACCGCCGCGTTCCGTGAGCTCCAGTTCACGGTCAAGGCCGGCGACAACAAGCCGTGGGCCGACAAGTACGTCCGCCAGGCGATCAACAAGGCGATCAACCGCCAGAACCTGATCGACAAGGTCTACGCCGGTTACGGCAAGTACTCCGCGCAGGTCGCAGCCGGGTACGGACCGTGGCAGCTCCCGCAGGACCAGCTGCAGTCGAACTACGAGAAGTACGACCTGCCGGCCGCGAAGGCCCTGATGACCAAGGCCGGCTCGAAGGGCTTCGACGTCACGATGACGACGTTCTCGACGCCGACGGACTACACGGCGGTCGCTTCGCTGATGAAGAACGACCTGGCGCAGATCGGGATCAACGTCAACATCGTGCCGCAGGACCCGGTCACGTTCGGCGCCAACAACAGCGCCGGCTCGTTCGACTGGAACCTGACCGGTCGCGGGATGCGCGGTGACGTCGATGGTTACGTCGCCGAGTACAACCCGTCCGCCGCGATCTACTCCAAGTGGTTCACCGGCTGGCAGGGCGCTCCGAACAGCAACCCGAAGCCGATCTGGCGTCTCGTCGGCGACGGGCGGATCACGCTCGACACCAAGAAGCGGCTCCCGATGTACCAGAGCCTGAACAAGAAGCTGATGGACGAGGTCGTCGAGATCGGGCTCGTCTCGGTCTCGAAGTTCTTCGTCGTGAACCAGCGGCTGAAGAACATCTACGTCGCGTTCACGGACTTCAATCCCGCGCTGCGGACGGCTTACATCGTAAACAAGTAGGCGACTCTGACGGGTGGGCCGGCACATGCCGGCCCGCCCGTCGGCCTTTGCTGACTGCATGCTCCGCTATATCGCCGAGAGAATGGCCGCCCTGTTCGCCACGCTGGTGGCGGTCTCGGTGATCATCTTCATGCTGGTTCGGCTCCTCCCGGGCAGCATCCTGGATCTCTTCTTCGCGGGCGACAACAGCGCCACCCCCGAGCAGATGGCGGCCGCGAAGCGGCAGCTCGGTATCTACGGGTCGTACTGGGATCAGTACGTACGCTGGATCACCGGCGTCGTGCACGGCGACTTCGGCAAGTCGTACCTGACCCAGCAGCCCGTGGTGGACATCATGCGGACCGCGCTTCCGATCGACATCGAGCTCGTCTTCCTGGCGATCTCGATCGCGCTCCTGATCGGGATCCCCCTCGGAGCGATCTCGGCCGTTCGCCGCGACCAGCCCGTCGACTACGCGGCACGCGTCACGGGCCTCGTCGGCATCAGCATCCCGAACTTCTGGCTCGCGACGCTGCTGCTCATCTTCACCTCGCGTGTCTTCCACTGGGTGCCGCCGCTCGAGTACGTCCCGTTCTACGAGGACCCGTGGAAGAACCTCCAGGAGTTCATCCTCCCGGCGATCGCGATCTCCGTCTTCACGCTCGCGATCGTGACGCGGATGGTGCGCGCGACGATGCTCGAGGTGCTGAACCTCGACTATGTGCGCACCGCGCGCGCGAAAGGCGCACGGCGGCGGGTCGTGCTGACCAAGCATGCGCTCCGGAACGCACTCGTCCCGGTCGTCACCGTGGCCGGGTTCGAGGTCGGCGCCCTGATCAGCGCGGCTGCGATCGCCGAGATCATCTACGGCTTGCCCGGCGTCGGCTACCAGCTCCTCCACGCGATCTTCCAGCGGGACTACCCGGTCGTGCAGGCCGCGACGCTCATCATCGCCTTCGTGTTCATCGTCGCCAACTTCTTCGTCGACCTACTCTACGGCGTGCTCGATCCCAGGATCACCGTCACATGACCTCCGCCGTCGCGAACACCTGGCGGCTGTTCCCACGGCGGCGCCTGGCGCTACCTGCGCGCTGGCGGAACCCGATCGGGATCGCGGGCGCGCTCATCGTCGGCTTCGTCGTCCTCACGGCCCTCTTCGGCGACCTGATCTGGACGATCGACCCCAACAACACGGATGCGACGCGCCTGCTCTCCCCGAGCTGGGCGCACCCGATGGGAACCGATGACCTCGGCCGCGACACGCTGGCGCGGATCATCCACGGCGCGCAGGTATCGCTCGCGGTGGGCGCGGTCGCAGTCGGCATCAGCCTCACGCTCGGCCTGCTGATCGGGGTGACCAGCGCGTTCTATCGCGGCGGTCTCGACCTCGTGATGATGAGGTTGATCGACATCGTCTTCGCCTTCCCTCTGCTGATCCTCGCGATGCTGATCGCCGGCCTGCTCGGGCCGTCCCGCCGCAACGCGATGATCGCGATCGGCATCGTCTACACCCCTGCCTTCGTGCGCGTGATCCGGGCCGCGGTGCTGGAGGTGATGGGCTCCCCGTTCATCGAATCGGCGCGCTCGCTCGGCGCCAAAGACCTGCGGATCATGAGAAAGCACGTGTTCCCGAACATCGTCGCGCCGCTGACCGTCCTCACCACCGTCTACTTCTCGCAGGCCATCCTCGCCGAGGCCACCCTCAGCTTCCTCGGCCTCGGGACCCAGCCGCCGGAGGCGGCCTGGGGCAACATGCTCTCGACGGCCCGCGGCTACATCGATGCGGACGTCTGGATGTCGCTGTGGCCGGGCCTCGCGATCATGATCGTCGTGCTCGGCTTCAACTTCCTCGGCGACGGTCTCCGCGACATCCTCGACCCGCGAATCGGCGGCAACGTGACCGACGTTGTCACCCTGGGGAAGCACGAAGATGACGTCTGAGCGGAGAGCTCGATTCTCGACCTGCTGATCCGGGACGGGCTGATCGTCGACGGTAGTGGCGAGCCGCCGTTCCGGGGCGACCTCGCCGTCGAGGGCGGCCGGATCGTCGAGGTCGGCGATCTCGACGGCGCAGTCGCGGAGCGCACGATTCGCGCAGACGGACGCGTCGTCTGCCCCGGGTTCGTCGACCCGCACAGCCACAGCGACTTCACGCTGCACACGAACCCGACCGCCGAGAGCACGATCCGGCAGGGCGTGACCACCGAGGTCGTCGGCAACTGCGGCTGGACGTATGCGCCGGTCTCGGAGCATTCCCACGAGGTGATCGAGGGACGGCTGCGGACGTTCGCCTATGACGGCCCGGTCGAGTGGGAGTCGTTCGCCGACCATCTCGGCGTCCTCTCCAGGATCGGCCACTCGCAGAACCTCGCCTGGTTCGTCGGCCACAACACGATCCGCTGCGCGGCCGGCGTCACGGGCGCCCAGGCGACCGAGCAGGAGCTCGAGCGGATGGAGGGCTACGTCGCCGAGGCGATGCACGCCGGCGCGCTCGGGCTCTCGACCGGGCTCGAGTTCAAGCCGGGCCGCGAGGCGCCGACCGACGAGATCGTCCGCCTGAACAAGGTCGTGGGCAGCTACGGCGGGCACTACACGAGCCACATGCGCAACCGCGACTCGAGCCTGCAGGACTCGACCGAGGAGTTCCTGCGCATCATCCGCGAGGGCGGCACGAAGGGCGAGATCTCGCACTTCAACGTCCGGAACCGGACCGGAGCCGCGCCGGGCGCCTGGCAGCGCGCGGTCGACACGATGCAGGCCGCCCGCGAGGTCGAAGGGCTCGACGTCCTGGCCGACACGACGCCGTTCCGCGACGGGCTCGGCGCGATGGTCGGGATCCTGCCGCCCTGGGTGCTGGCCGAGGGCTGGGAGGAGGCGTGCAAGCGGCTACGGGATCCGGTCGTGCGCGAGCGGCTGCCCAACGAGTGCGACCGGTACTGGCGCTTCATCCACCGGGGCGAATGGGACCGTGTCCGCCTCCAGGCAAGCCCGCAGTACCCGGGCCTCGAGGGAAAGAGCTTCCCCGAGATCTCGCGGCTGCTCGGGAAGAGCGAGTGGGAGTGCTACTTCGACATCCTCGCGGCGTCCGGCCCCGCGATGGACAGCATCCTGCTGATCGGCGAGCTCTTCACCGACGAGCATCTCGCCGAGATGATCTCGCACCCCCTCTTCTCGCTCGGCGTGGACGGCTACACGAGCGCCCTGGACGTCGGCCTCGACGCGATCTCGGCCCACCCGGTCTGCTTCGCCGGGCACGTCCACTATCTGACCCACCACGTCCGAGAGCTGGGCACGCTGCCGCTCGAGGAGACGATCCGGAAGATGACGAGCATGCCGGCGGCGCACTTCGGCCTGGCCGACCGCGGGCGCCTCGCGCCCGGGCTTGCGGCCGACGTGGTCGTGCTCGACTTCGACCGGCTCGAAGACGGCTCGACGCTGCTCGACCCGCTCAGGTACGTGGTCGGGGTCGACGAGGTGCTCGTCAACGGCACGTCCGTCGTCTCGGCGGGCGAGCACACGGGCGCCCGCCCCGGCAGGCACCTACCGCGAACGTGAGCGAGCCGGTCGACCTCCGCTCGGACATCTGCGCGGGCCCGACCGACGAGATGTGGGAGGCGATGCGCTCGGCGCGGCTCGGGATCTTCGGCGACGACGAGAGCGTCAACGAGCTCGAGCTACGCGGCGCCGAGCTGCTCGGCAAGGAGGCCGCCGTGTTCGTCCCGACCTGCTCCCAGGCGAACCTCGCCGCCGTCCTTTCGCTCACCCGGCCCGGGCGGCCGCGCGGCGCTCCCCGACCGGGCGCACATCCTCGTCAACGAGGGCGACTGGCTGACCGAGATCGCGGGCCTGACGCCGGTCGGACTCGACGAGGCGGAGACGGCCGATCTGATCTGCATCGAGAACACGCACACGCGGGCCGGCGGCACCGTCATCGATGCGCGCGAGACCGCCTCGCTCGCGGCCCGCGCGCCGAGGGCGCACCTCGACGGGGCCCGGCTCCCGAACGCCGCGGTTGCGCTCGGAGTTCCGCTGGCCGAGCTGGCAGCGCCCGTCGACACCGTCGCGTTGAGCCTGAACAAGGGGCTCTCCGCCCCGTTCGGGGCGATCCTCGCCGGCGACGGCGAGACGATCGCGAGCGCGCGGGTCCACCTGAAGCGGCTCGGCGGCGGGACGGTCCACAAGGCCGGAATCCTCGCCGCGGCCGGGCTCGTCGCGATCGAGCGGATGCTCGGCCGGCTCGCCGATGATCATGCCCGCGCCCGCGACCTGGCAGCGCTGATCGGCGCGCCCCGGCCGGAGACGAACATCGTCTACGCCGACCTGGGCCCGGGCGCCGTCGAGGCGCTCAGGTCACGCGGCGTGCTTGCGCTGGAGCTCGAGGGCCGTGTCCGGTTCGTCACTCACCGGCTGATCGGCGACGACGAGATCCGCCGGGCCGGTGAGGTCGTCCTGAGCGTCGCCGCGGAGATGAGCGCGGTCAGCACCGCCACCAGGCCCGCGACGTAGAACGCGAGCTGGGTCCCGCCCACCTCGACGAGCCAGCCTGCGAACAGCCCGCCGAGGGGCGCTCCGCCGAGAAACGCGAAGAAGTAGAGGCTGGCGGCCCGGCCGCGGAGCCGTTCGGGCGCCTCGAGCTGGATCGTCGCAAGCGCGGTCGTGCCCCACTGCGTGTAACAGAAGCCGATCAGGAAGAGCACCACGCAGACCGGAACCAGCGAGTCGAGCGGCGCGAGCACGAGCTCGAAGATCCCGTAGCCGAGCGCGCCGAGCAGCAGGACGCGCAGGCTCGCGTGTCCCCGCGCGGCGTTCGCCGTCGCACCCAGGAGCGCTCCGGCCCCGAAGACCGCCGCGATCAGCCCGAACGTCTGGGCGCTCCCGTGGAGCGTCTGCTGGGCGACGAGCGGCAGGAGCACGTTGAAGTTGAACGAGAGCGTCGACAGCACGAGCACGGCGAAGAACGCAACGCCGGCCCGGCGGGACGCGGACCACGAACTTGAGGGCGTCGAGCGCCCCGCCGACGACGGTCGCTCCGTGGTCGCGAATCGCCCGGTGGAGCTTCGTCGTGTCGAGGGCGAGCAGGGCCGCAACCTCGGCGAGGAAGCTGAGGGAGTTGATGCCGAACGCGACGCCGGCACCCGCCACAGCGACGACGATGCCTCCGATCGCCGGCCCGAGGACGCGAGCTGCGGTGCCGAGGCTCGAGTTGAGGCTGACGGCGTTCGCGAGATCCTCGGGGCCGACCATCTCGAAGACGAGCGCATGCCGCGCCGGGCCGCCGACGGCCTGGGCGCAGCCCATCAGCAGGGCGAAGAAGTAGATCTCCCAGACGGTGATCGTCCCCGCGAGCGTCAGTGCCGCGAGGATTGCCGCCATCACCATCGAGGCCGACTCGGTGATGATCGCGACCCGCCGCACCTCGAACCGGTCGAGGATCGTGCCGACGAAGAGGCCGAAGATCGTCACCGGCAGACAGCTGCGTCAGCGCGAGCGCGCCGACGGCGACGGCCGAGTCGGTCAGCTGCAGCAGGAGCCAGGCGGCCGCGATCTGCTGCATCCACGAGCCGGTGAACGAGACCGCCTGGCCGGCGAAGTAGAGACGGTAGTTCCTGTGGTTGCGGACGCTCGCGAAGGTTCTGGCGAGCGCGTCGCTCACAGAAGATCGGCGGCGGCGATCGGCTGGCCCGTGACGAACACGCTGTCGCCGGCCTCGGTCACCGGTATCGCCCGGATGACGGCGAGGACGCCGTCGAGCGGCGCCGGCAGGGTGACGGGCGGACGCTCGGGCCGGTCGGGGAACCAGATCCGGCCGACCGGGTCACCGGCGCGGACGGCGGCGCCCGGCTCCAGCAAGCCTTCGAAGAGCCCCGTCTCCTCGGCGATCACGTAGTTCCTGGTGTCGCGGCCGTCGAGGATGACCGCGTCCGGCAGTCCCATCGACGCGCGCGTCAGCACCTCGCCCTCGAGCACCCCGACGTGGCGGAGCACGTTCGTGAGGCCGCTCCAGGCGAGCCGGTGCACGGGCTCGGGGACGCGGCCGCCGCCGCCGAGCTCGGTCGTGATCACGATCTTGCCCTGGTCCTCCGCCTCGACGGGGAGCAGGCCGTTGCCGTTCACGTCCACGTAGAGGAAGTGGAACTCCGAGTTCCAGGCCAGCATCCCCTCGAGCATCGCCTTGCGCTGCGCGGGGTCGTCGACCACGTGCATGTGCGAGCAGGGCGTGAACCAGGCAGTGCGGCCGCCCGAGTGCATGTCGATCACGACGTCGGACATCGGGAACAGGACGCGGGTGAAGTAGTCGGCGAGCTGGCGGTCGGGCGACCCGTCGGGCGAGCCCGGGAACGACCGGTTGAAGTTCGCGCCCGAGGGCCACATGCGCGTGTTCGCCTTCGAGGCCGCGGTCGAGATCACCGGGATGATCACGATCCGTCCGCTGGACCTCCTCCGCATCGATCTCGTTGATCAGTCGGAGCGCGGCGATCTGGCCTTCGTACTCGTCGCCGTGGTTGCCGCCCGAGACGAGCACCGTCGGGCCCTCCCCGTTCGCGATCGTCGCGATCGGGACGAAGTCGTACGCCCAGCCGGCGGTGTTCGAGATCCTGGCGAACTGCAGGCGCCCGACCTGCTTGCCGGGCGCCGTGAGGTCGATCGTGCAGCTGACCGCCGGATCGCTCATGCGCGCCGCGCAAGCACGGTCTGGACCGCTTCCTCGGTCGCCTCGAGCAGGCGGTCGACGTCCTCGTCGGTGTGGGCCCACGAGAAATGACTGCGCTTCAGGTTGAGCGGCAGCTCGAAGATCCCGTGATTCATCAGCTCCCGGCGGTAACCCGTGAACAGATCGACGTCGTTCGCGAGCAGGTCGTCGTAGCTCGTCGGGGTGCCTTCGAGGAAGTAGGTGACGAAGATCGAGCCGAAGCCGCTGACGTGGCCGTGACGCCGAGGCGCGCGTACAGCTCGCGAAGGCCCTGGCGGGTGCGCTCGCCGAGGGCGAAGACGTGCTCGTGCACCGGCTCGCGCTGCAGCTTGTCGATCGTTGCGAGCGCCGCGGCGGTGGTCGGCGGATGGCCGTTGAACGTTCCGGCGAAGAACACGGGATTTCCGGGCGTCGTGCTGAACATGTCCATCAGCTCGGCCTTCCCGCCGAGCGCGGAGATCGGCCAGCCGTTGCCCATCGCCTTGCCCATCGTCGTCAGGTCGGGCGTGACGCCGGCGATCGACTGGTAGCCGCCGAGCGCGTGGCGGAAGCCCGGTCACCACCTCGTCGAAGATCAGGACGGTTCCGTGCTTCGTCGCCAGCTCGCGGAGGCGCTCGAGGAAGCCGGGCAGCGGGAGCACCGCACCGATGTTGTGCGGGATCGGCTCGAGGATGATCGCGGCGACGTCGTGGTCGACGAGCGCGCGCTCGACCTCGTCCGCGTCGTTGAACTTGCAGACGATCGTCGCGTCGATGACGTCGGGGATGCTCCCCTTCGACAGCGGATCCTTCTGCCCGACGCGCTCGGCCGGCGAGATCACGTTCATCGCGACCGAGTCGTGCCAGCCGTGGTAGCAGCCCTGGAACTTGATCACGTGCCGGCGGCCGGTCGCCGCGCGCGCGACGCGAATCGCGTGGAAGGTGGCCTCGCTGCCCGTCTCGGTCAGGAGGACGCGCTCGACCGAGGGAATGAGAGAGCAGAGCCGCTCGGCGAGCTCGACCTCGACCTCGGTGACGCCCACGCCCATCAGCCCGACGCTCTTCGCCGTCGAGGCGACAGCGGCATCGACGTCCGGGTCGTTGTGGCCCAGGATGGGCGGCCCGAAGGCGGCGTGGTAGTCGGTGTAGGTGCGACCCTGGCCGTCGGTGAAGGTGGCGCCCTTCGTCGCCGCGATCACGAGCTCCTCGAGGCCGGGAACCTGGCGCTGGCCGCTGTTCACTCCCCCGGGGATCACGCGCGCGGCGCGAGCCGCCAGCTCGCCGCCAACGATGTTCTGCTCGGTTGTGGCCATCTTCGGTTCTCCTTCTCCTAGTCGACGCGGTAGCGCTCGAGCACGTCCAGGTCGAGCTCGACACCGAGCCCGGGGCCGGTCGGCACGGCCAGGAATCCCTCGGAGTCGATCGGCAGGCGCTCGCGCGTGAGCAGCGTGTTGATGGGGGTCTCGGCGACGCAGTACTCCTGGAAGAGCGCCTCCGGCAGTACGGCGTTCACGTGCAGGGATGCAGCCTTGATGATCCCGCTCTTCCAGGCGTGCGGGACGGTCTCGATGCCGCGCTCGTGAGCGAACTCGGCGATCCGGAGCAGCTCGGTGATCCCGCCGCAGCGGGTGACGTCGGGCTGGACGAGGTCGACGTGGCCGCGTTCGATCAGCTCGCGGAAGCCCCAGAGCGTCGTGTCCTGCTCGCCGGCGGCGACCCGGATGTCGACCGTGTCGGCGAGCTCGGCGTAGGCCTCGTACTCGTCCGGCTCGAACGGCTCCTCGAGCCAGAAGACCCCGAGCTCCTCGAGCCCGCGCGCGACGCCGATCGCCTTCTGGGCGTCCGCTCCGTAGCCAAGGCCGGCGTCGATCAGGATCGTCACGCCGTCGCCTCCCGCCTCGCAGGCCGCGGCCGCGAGCGCGAGATCATGGTCGGCGTCGGCGCCGAGCGGCCCCCAGCCGAGCTTGACGGCGGTGAAGCCCTGCTCGCGCAACGCTCCGACGGCCGCGCGAACCTCGTCGGGCGTGTCGGGCATCAGACGCGATGCGTACGCCCGCACCCGGTCGCGCTGCGGCGTGCCGATCAGCTCGCTCACCGGCTTCCCGAGCGCCTTCCCCTTGATGTCCCAGAGAGCGATGTCGATGCCGCTGATCGCATGCAGCGCGATACCTCGCCGCCCGACGTAGATCAGGCCGCGGTACATCTTGTGCCAGAGCCGCTCGACATCGAGCGGGTCCTCGCCGACTACGAGATCGTGCAGGCTGTTCGCAATCGCGTGCGAGCCCGGCGCGTTGATCATCGCCCGCACCGCTTCGGGGGCCGAATCGACCTCGCCGATTCCGGTGATCCCCTCGTCGGTGTGCACGAGCACAACGAGGTCGTCCTGGCTCCCGTCGGCGATCCCGTCGTCGAGCACAGGCTGCCGAAGGATCACCGCCTCGACGTCTGTGATCTTCACTCGAAATCCTCCTGCCGCCCCGGGGAGATGCGCACCCGCGCACCCTCGATTGTCGACTATAAACGAATTGTCTACAATCGCGACCGGCCATGGCCGACGCCTCCCCGGTGCACTGCACGATCGATCTGGACGCTCCCGGCAAGCACGTCGGGCGTCTCGAGCTGCCGCGGTCGACGAACACGAGCGGCTGGTCGCACCTCTTCATCCCGATCATCTCGATCAACGGCGGCGACGGCCCGACGGCGGTGATCTTCGGCGGCGTGCACGGCGACGAGCCCGAAGGGCAGGTGGCTGCGCTGAACCTCGCGCGCGAGACCCGGCCCGAAGACGTTCACGGGAGGCTGATCATCGTCCCGTGCGCCTCGCCCGATGCCTCGCGCGCCTACACGCGGCTCTGGCCGTCCGGCGCGAACCTGAACCGCTCGTTCCCGGGCGATCCGGACGGGCCGCCCGACGAGCAGCTCGCCGACTTCTGCTCGCGGTTCCTCTTCCCGCGGGCGGACATCGTCGTCGACATGCACAGCGGCGGCAGCTCGTCGATCTGCCCGCCCTGGTCGGAGATGCACTGGGTCGACGATCCCGAGCAGCGGCGGCAGATGACCGCCGGCATGCTCGCCTGGAACACCGACGTCCACTTCGTCTACATCGACATCGCCGGGAGCGGGCTCCTGGTCGGCGAGGCCGAGAAGCAGGGCAAGATCGTCGTCTCGACCGAGCTCGGCGGCGGTGGCCAGGTCATCGCGCCCACCCACCGGGTCGCGGCGAGCGGGCTCGCGAACGTGCTTCGCCATTTCGGCGTGCTCGAGGGCAAGGTCGAGACACGCGAGAGCCTCGGCCTCGAGCCGGCGGTGATCGTTCGCGCGACCGACGAGGAGAACTACCTCCTGGCACCCGAGTCCGGTCTCTGGGAGACCCTCGTCGAGATCGGCGATCGCGTCGAGCCGGGGCAGCTCCTCGGCCGGATCCACTTCATCGAGCGGCCCGATCGCGAGCCGGAGCCGGTGCACGCCAGGAACGGCGGTTATCGTCTGCTCGATCCGCGGGATCGCGACCACCGACCAGGGCGACAAGGTCGCCGTCGTCGGGCGCGAGATCGACGTGTCGGAGCTGGCATGAGCCGTAGGCTTGACGGAGGCGACCCAGAGCGCAGGTGCCGGCTTCGCGCGCCGGAGCGGATTGAGCCTGCGCTGGGTCGCCGGGTCGACATCACGCCGCCGCTCGGGCTGCCGCTCGGCTGCTGGGCGGCGCGCAAGGCGCTCGCGCAGGGCGCTCAGGAGCCCATGATCGCGCAGGCACTCGTCTTCTCCGACGGCGAGCAGACCGCGGCGATCGTCGCCACCGACCTCGTCTTCGTCGGGGCCGACCTCGCCGCAACGGTTCGCGAGCAGGTGACCCGCTCGACCGGGATCCCGGGGAGCGCGGTCTCCGTCCACGCCTCGCACAACCACAGCGCGCCCAGCCTCTCGCGCGGCTCGACGGTCGGCGGCCTGCCGGACGTACCCGAGTTCGAGCGCTATGCCGCCTCGCTCGGCGATCTGCTCGCCGGCGCGGTCTACGCCGCCTGGCGCCGGCTCGAGCCGGCGCGCATCGGTGCCGCGGTCGGTACCGCTCCTGGCCTCTCCGGCAACCGCGTCGATCGCGAGCGCCCGGTCGACGACTCGCTCACCGTGATCCGCGTCGACCGCGCCGGCGGCGAGCCGCTGGCCGCCGTCGTGAGCTTCGCGGCGCACCCGATCACGGTCGGCGGCACCACCATCCTGTGGGACGCCGAGTACATCGCGCCCATTCGGGAGACGATCGAGTCCGCGGTTCCCGGCGTCGAGTGCATCTTCCTGCAGGGTTGCGCGGGCGACATCGCGCCGTTCGACTGGTGGTTCGGCGACTACGAGGCGAGCCCGCACGGCTACGAGGCCCGGGATCGCCTTGGTCGCGGGATCGGGAAGGCGGCGCTCGAGCTGTACCCGGGGATCGAGACGAGCAGCGAAGCCCGAGTGGCGGCGGCGTCCAAGTGGCTCGACCTCCGCCGGCGCCGCCACGCGTACGACGCCGACGAGATCCGCGAGCTGCAGGCAGAGCTCGCCGGCAGCCCGCAGCCGGACTGGCCCGAGGTCTGGGGGCCCGAGGTGCACACGATGACCTCCGCCCAGAAGTTCCCGAACTCCTACCGCGGCGGGGCGCTCTCGATGTATCTCGACATGATCGAGCGGGCCGACGAGCCCGCCCGCGCCGAGATCCAGGCGGTCGCGGTCGGCGACATCGCGATCGTCACGAACCCGTTCGAGCTCTTCAACGGGGCCGGCAAGCGGATCAAGGACGGGAGCCCGTTCGGAACGACGATCGCTGCGGCCTACACGAACGACTACGCCGGCTACCTGCCCGAGAGCGCCGACATGGATCTGGTCGAAGGCGTTCCGCTGTCGGAGATCCTCGACCAGGACAACTATCGCTGGGCCTACGGGATCACGAACACGAACATCGATCGCGGCGAGGTCGATCGCCTGATCGACGAGAGCACGGCTCTGCTCGAACGCATCAGGGCGTGACGCCCGCCGGCGGACGCTACGACGTGATCGTCGTCGGCGTCGGCACGATGGGCGCCGCGGCCGCCTTTCACCTCGCCCGGCGGGGTCAGCGGGTGCTCGGCCTCGAGCAGTTCGGGCTCGTGCACGACCGCGGCTCGATGCACGGCCAGACGCGGATCATCCGCCTTGCCTACCACGAGCAGCCGGGATACGTCAGCCTGCTTCGGCGCGCCTACGAGCTCTGGCGCGAGCTCGAAGACGCGGACGAGCGAGCGGCTGCTCGAGGTCATCGGCTCGCTCTCGTCCGGGCCCGAGGACGGGGCTGTCGTGAGCGGCTCGCTACTCGCATGCCGTCAGCACGGGCTCGAGCACGAGTTGCTGAGCACCGAGGAGCTGAGATCGCGTTACCCGGCCTACTCGCCTCCCGAGGGCACGGTCGGCGTATTGCAACCCGACGGCGGCTTCCTCTGGGCCGAGCGTTGCGTGCAAGCCCATGGGGACGCGGCCCGCGCCGAGGGCGCCGAGCTACGTCTCGACGAGCGCGTACTCGACTGGGAAAGGCCTGCCGGGCGGCGGCGTCTCCGTCCGCACCGATCGCGGCGCCTACGAGGCGGGCCGGCTCGTCCTCTGCCCGGGCGCCTGGGCCGACGACCTGATGCAGCTTCCGGTCGAGGGGCTTCTCACCGCGACGCGCCAGGTCGTGGCGTGGTTCGACACGAACCGGTCCCCGGCGTTCGCCCCGCAGAGCTTCCCGGTGTTCGTGATCGAGTCGGACGGGCGCGATCACTACGGCTTCCCGGAGGTCGGCCGCCCAGGGTTCAAGGTCGGCCGCATGAACCATCCGGGCGGAGTCGTCGATCCCGACGCTTTCGAGCGTGCGGGTCACGAGCGGCGAGCTCGAGGTGTTGCGCGGAGTTCGTGGCGGAGTGGTTTCCGGCCGGGGCCGGCGAGGTGCTCGACGCGGTCGCCTGCATGTTCACGAACACCCCCGACCGCCATTTCCTGATCGACATCCACCCCGCCGAGCCGGACGTCGTGATCGGCTCGGTGTGCTCGGGTCACGGCTTCAAGTTCGCGCCCGTCGTCGGGGAGATCCTCGCCGATCTCGCCATCGACGGGTCGACGAGGCACGAGATCGGGTTCCTGAGGCTCGAACGCTTCCTCACGCCGCGTTGACGGGGTGATCCCGCGCGACGCGGAAGCCGATGTGGCACTGGCGCCGGACGGCGTGGCTCCGGCTTCGCGAGGCGCAGCGAGCCCACCCGAGCGCGGGGCTGGCGAAGGATCCGCCGCGCAGAACACGCTCCAGGCCGTCGTCGGGGTCTTCGCGGCCGTCGGCTGCGTCGTACGGGTACGGCCGGTAGGCGCTCGAGACCCACTCCCAGACGTTGCCCGCCATGTCGAGCAACCCGTAGGGGCTCGCGCCCGAGAGACGCTCCCCGACGGCCGACGGCGAGCCGTGCTTGATGCCGGCGCCGACGACCGCGCGCCCCTCGGGATCGTCCAGCCCGCCCCAGGGGTAGCGGCGTGCGTCGGTCCCGCGGGCGGCCTTCTCCCACTCGGCCTCGCTCGGTAGGCGGCCTCCGGCCCACGTGCAGAACGCGCCGGCCTCGAACCAGTCGACCCAGGTGACCGGGTGGTGCTCCAGCCCGGGCGGAGGCATCCCTTCGATCCAGTGCGCCGGGGCCGGCGCAGCCCCCGTCGAGACGAAGCGCTGGTACTGCGCGTTCGTCACCGGCGTGAGCGAGAGCTCGAAGGACAGGAGCTCGACCTGATGCTGGGGAAGCTCGTCGGCGAGCGCCTCACCCGCGTAGGTCACCGGATCGCGGCCGAGCGCGGCCTCGCCGGCAGGCACATCCACCCAGTCGAAAGAGCCCCGGGTCTCGGCCTCGGTGCGAACGACGCGGAAGCCGACGTAGGTGTCGCGCGCGGCAGCGAGCATCGGCCGGCGAGCCGAGCAGCGCACTCCGTCGGCGCCGTCGAGGTACGACCCGCCACGCACGACGCGCGGAACAGAGTCGTCGGGCTCTTCTCGCCCATCCGAGGCGTCGTACGGGTAGGGCCGGTAAGCGCTCGACACCCACTCCCAGACGTTCCCTGCCATGTCGAGCGCACCGGCGGGCGATGCCCCATGCGGGTGGGCACCCGCACGCGTCGGCCCGCCGATCCCGGCGGAGAAGACGCATCGGGTCGCGTCGGGCGGCTCGTCTCCCCACGGCCAGAGCCGATCGTCGCCGCCCCTCGCTGCAGCCTCCCACTCCGCCTCGGTCGGAAGTCGCGTACCCGACCACTCGCAAAAAGCCTTCGCGTCGTGCCACGACACGTAGGTGACCGGAGTCTCGTCCTCGCCACCCGCGCCGGGCCACGCCAGCGGCAGCCGACGGCCGGTGGCAGCGGCGAACGCGCGGTACTGGCCATTCGTGACCGGGATCCGGCTCAGCTGGAACGCCGCGAGAGACACCGAATGGCGCGGCTGCTCATCCGTGTCGGGTGGGTAGGCACCCGAGGGGTCGCTCCCCATCAGGAACGGCCCCGCCGGCACCATGCGCCACTCGATTTCCGGCGCGGGGTCGGTCGTCACGCCGGGATCCTCTCAGAGCACGAGGTCGACCTACGGCGAAGCCGGCCGGAGCAGGGGTGGCGCGATGTGCCGGACGAGGGAGTTGGCCGTCCGGGCAGCGACCGATAACTAGCAGGTGGGCCGAGCTCGCAAGACTCGCCGTAACTGCCGCCGCCGTAGCCACGATCGCGGCGCCGGCCGGCGCTGCTCCTTCCGGCCTGCCCCCACTCCCGCCGCGGTGGCCGACGACGCTTCAGCTGGGAATGGCCGACTCCCCTGGTGGCGCGGCAGCCCTCCACAGGAAGGCGCCGCTCGGCTTCCGGTACCAGTATCTGGCGGGCGGGGCCAACACGGGCCAGGGCTGGTCGACCTGGAACCCGCACGGCTCCTTCGTCACGCTCTACGACCGCGAGTCATGGGCCGCGGGCGAGATCCCCGTGTTCAGCTACTACCAGCTCCTCCAGTCCAAGCCCGATGTGTCCGGGGGCGAGCTCGAAGCGGACCTCGCACACCTCGACGACGCCTCGACGATGGCCGCGTACTGGGCCGACGTGCGGCTGTTCTTTCAGCGGGCGCACGGGACGAAGACCGTCGTCCTCCACGTCGAGCCGGACCTCTGGGGCTACATCGAGCAGCGCGCGAGCGGCGATGACGCCGCAACGGTTCCGGCGGTCGTCCCGGACGGGCTGCCGCAGAACGCCGCCGGTTTCGCGCAGGAGTTCGTCAAGCTCCGTGACGAGCTTGCGCCGAACGTGCTGCTCGCCTACCACATGAGCGGCTGGGGCACGAAGCACGACATCCTCTACGAGAAGCCGCCCGACGCCACGGTTCGCGCCTACGCGGCACGCTCGGCCGCCTTCTACCGCTCACTGCACGCGCGGTTCGACGTCTCGTTCGAGGACTTCTCCGACCGCGACGCCGGCTTCTACACGGCCCAGGAGGGCAACCCCAACACGTGGTTCAAGCCGGCCGACTTCGCGCGCCACCTCCTGTACGCGAAGACGTTCGTCTTGCTCGCGGGGATCCGGATGGCGGCGTGGCAGATCCCGCTCGGCAACACCGTGATGCGCGCCGAGAACAACACGTGGGATCACTACCAGGACAACCGCGTGCAGTGGCTCCTCGGCCCCGGCTCCCGCGCCCACCTGCGGGCGTACGTGGCGGCGGGGTTCGTCGGCTTCCTCTTCGGGCGCGGAGCCGACGGCCCGACCTGCGCCTGCGACGCGGCCAAGGACGGCGTCACGAACCCGGCGCCGGTCGACGGGAACACCAGATCGTCGCTGTCGGCCGACGACGACGGCGGCTATTTCGCCGCCCAGGCACGCGCGTACTACGCAACCGGTCCGCTGCCGCTGCCGCCGCACTGACGCGCCAGGGCGGCCGGGGCGGATGACCCCGGCCGCCAGTCTCTCCTCCTAGGGCCCGACGATCGCGATCGAGACGTAGGGCGATACGCTCGGCGACCACGGGCTGTTGTAGTTCCAGTCCGCCGCGTAACCGCCGTCCCAGCCCGCAGGGTTGAACGCCCTGCTATCGGCGCCGATCGAGAACGTGTAGCAGCCCGCCGGCGCGTCGGCCGGCACCGAGAACACGGCGACGGTGCTCCACGAGTTGTCGGTCGGGCCTGTGTGCCAGTGCTCGGTCGTCGACGCGGCCCCGGTCGATGTCGGCGTCGCGCCGCCACAGCCGCCCGCGCTCAGCCGCACGGACCGCAGGTGACCGGCGGTGACGGTCGCTCCGACCTGGATCTCGATCTCCGAGCCTGTCGCCCGCTCGATCAGCGGGCACGAGAGCGGAAGCGCCGTGAACGGGCCGGAGCTTCCGTACCGCCAGCCGAGCACACCCGGGGTGAAGAACGCGGTCGGGGCGCTGTTGTCGACCACGAGGAGCAGCGGCCCCACCGTGTGGATCACCGACTTCGCCGCGTTCCCCAGCTCGACCGTGATCTGGTAGACGCCGTCGCCGCCGCTCACCCAGTCCATCAGCAGGTGCTCCGGCTGCCACGCGTCGGCATCCGGGAGGATGTCGTACCAGCCGCTCGCGTCGGGCGAGACCGCGAGTTGCTGGAACCCCGGTGCCCAGCGGGCGAGGGTCCAGGTGTTCATGAACGGCACGGGCGGGCTGAAGGAGCCCGGAGTCGGGATGCCGTTCCCGCCTGCGTACGCCCACTTCACCCGGTAGTACTTGGCGTTCGGGTAGTGGTTGCAACCGTAGAGCTGCAGCTCCCCGAAGAACGGCGCCGTCGACGGGTAGGTCGCCGGGCTGGCGAAGAGCCCGACCGGGTGCGGCTTGTTCGGCCGCGTCGCGAATCCCGTTCCGGCGTTGAAGTATGTCGGCGCGCTCTTTACGGGCATCAGCCCGACCCGCTCGATCGCCGGGCGACTCGCACGACACCTCGGGCCCGCAGAACGGGGAGGGCAGCGCGACCGCGATCGGGGACGCCTCGAGTGTCACGTTCGGGCTGTAGACGCCCCACGGGACGTCGAATGCGCCCTCGTAGATGATCTCCTCGGTCCCGTCGCCGTCGACGTCCTGCTTGACGACGAAGCTCACATCGGGCACCTCGAGGATCTCCTGCCACTCGGGCACCCAGATGTCGACGCAGCGGACGAACGGGCCGTAGTAGCGCTCGAGGTCGATCTTTCCGATCGTCTCGGATGCCATCTCCAGGTGGGCGGAGAGCGCTTTCGCGCCGCCGGCTGCGTGGACCTGCTTCAGCACGTCGGGAAGCGGCGGGGCGAGGCCGCCCGAGAACGCGGGCGCCGAGAGCTGGCTCGTCAGCGCCGTCGCGCCGGCTCCGAACGCGGCCGACGACTGGGCGGCGGAAAGCAGTTGCTGCGCCGGCCGCCCGATCAGCGCCTCGAGATCCCCGCGCGAGGCAACCGCTGCCGCGAAGTCCGGTGCCGGATCGGGCGGGTTCGGGTTGACCGGGAAGACCGGGCCCTCGACGAGGTTCTTCAGCAGGTCGGCGAGCGAGGGCTTGACGAAGAACTCGGGGAAGCAGAACCGCTCCTCGCGCCAGCGCAGGATCCACTCGATCTCGAACCTGGGGATCCAGACGCAGAAGTTCCCGCACGCATCGGTGACGACGGAGGTGAGCAGTTCCTCGCGGCAACGGAAGGGGAAGAGCCAGGCCCACGGCCAGGGCTCCGGGAAGTACCCCCAGAAGTCGCATTCCCGGTCGAGCACGTCCACGGTTGCGAACGGCACCGGGTACTTGATCCCCGTCGACGGGTCGGTCTTCACGACCTGCCCGCAGACCCGGCGGAAGAGCAGGAACTCGGGGTCGATCTCCCAGCGGTACCGCTCCGCGATCGACGCGATCGCCTCGCCGGTGAGCTCCTTGGCGTCAAGCCCGCTCAGCGCCGCAAGGCGGGCCGCCTGGATCCCGTTCACCTTGAGCTCGTCGGGCGGCGTCGCAACCCGTCCCGGGACGACCTTCGTCAGCTCTGTCTTTCTCGATCTGGGCATGGTTGCGTTCTCCCTCGGCTCGGTTGGCGGAGGCAGGCTCTCAGCCGCCCATCACCGCGCCGTCACCTCGCCATCACCGCCCGCAACCGGCATCAGCGCCGCTGCGCAACCGCACGCTGGACGAACGCGCGGAGCGCGCCGCCGGCCGCGGCTGCAGGCGGGCGCGCGGCTGCGCGCACGCCGGTTCCCGGCGCCGCGGCGGGTGGACCTGCGGCGACCCGCTGCCGGGTCGCCGCACGCTTGCTTCCACAGCACCCCATTCCCTGCGCGTCGACCCTAGGGGGCCGGCACTGTCTCCTCGTCCTCGTCGACCGGACAGCAGCGGTACTCCTGCGACTTCTCGAGCAGCGCGATCTGCTTCTTCAGCAGCTCGTTTTCGAGCTGTCTCCGTTCGAGCTCGAGCTCGATCTCCCGATCGAGCGACGGCTCGCAGACGTCGCAGTCGTCTAGGCATCCCTTGACGATCACGCCGGCGGTCGGCAGCGCGATCTGCCGTTCCCAACCGAGGAGCTTCTGCGCTGCCGGCGACACGGTGCCGCCGACCGCTGTCAGGAGCTTCTCCTTGACGAGTTCCCCGTCGACCGCATCGAGCGCCGCCTGGCGCACGTTCACGGCGATCGCCTCGGCCGCGACGGTCGCGACCGCGGAGAAGCCGCCGAGGTTGAACCTCGCCGCCGTGACGCTCACGGCGCTCGTCTCGGCCCGATCCTCGACCGCGACACGATTGGCAGCAGTTGCGAGAACGCCGCTTGGGATCACTGCGACTCCGCTGGCCGGCGTCGGGTCGTTCAGCTCGACGCCCGTGGGTGCGGCCGGATCGAGGACCTGGCGCTCGATCGCGATGAGCTCCCACCGGACGGTCTGGCACTTGTTGAGCTTGTAGAACTGGAACGTCAGCGCGTGGCAGCGGTTCGGGTTGGTGAACTCGCGCGAGCCCGCCTCGTACTGATCCTCGGAGTCGCCCGAGCTGTGCTGTCGCGTGCTGACCTCGCCGACCTGCGTCGAGCTCGCCGCACGCGTCCCGACCTCGACGTGCCGGCTCGAGGAGTCGGCGTGCTGGCTGAGGTTGTGGGCGAACTTGCTCGCCGAGCTCGCGTCGTAGGAGCTGCCGGAGGCGCCTCCCCCGATCGAGATGAACCCGAGATCGATTCCCAGCCCGCCGCCGCCGCTCACCGATGAGCTGTGGAAGGCGGACGTCGACGCGGCGTTTTCGTTCACGCTGACGTTGTTGACCGCGTTGGCCATGCCGGCCATGTAGTACGACTCTTCCGAGGTGGTGTTGTTGTAGTACGAGAGGCTCGACTCGCTGTCGAAGCTGAACCGGCTGTGGCGATCGCTTGTGAAGAGGCGGACCTTCTCACCGGGGAGCAGCGTGGTCGAGTAGAGGATGTCGCCGAGCGAGAGCGGGCCCGCGCACCGCGTGAGCCGGAAGATGAGCGTCACCTCGACCGGCACGACGCGCCGCTGACCGGCGGCGTCGACGACCGGTCGGAACGGGAGCCGGTACCGCACGTCGATCGAGTCGCAGACGTCGCACGGCTCGAGCGGGGGGCAACAGAGCGGATCGATCGCTTCCTGGGCTTGCTTGGCCATGTGAACCTCCTCTTCCGGGTCTCGCGCAGCTCGGCCTACCGGGCCACGGTCCCTCCCGGGGTGTCTTGGGCGGAAGACCTAACGGCCGTCCGTCACGGGGCCGTCACGTCCCGCATCACGGGCGGGCGGCTTCGGCCGGAGGGCCTTCGCAGCCGACGGGCGAAGGACGCCGATCGGGCTCGCGAGCGTCGGCCGGCTCGGATCAAGCAGTTTCCGCTTCTTTCCACAGCAGCTCATGGAGGTCTCCTCTCGTCTCGTCGGGATGCGGTTCCGGTGTGGCAGTCGCGCGCTCGAGCAGGCAGGCGGCTCCCGAGAGCGCCAGCCAGATCACCGGGAGATCGCGCCTCCGGCGCGCTACGGCGATGCTCGCCGGCGCGGCAACCCAGACGCTGAGGCAGTAGAAGCAGTCCATCAGCTCGCCGAGCGGGCCCGCCCCGAGTCGGGCGCGGAGCCGCACCACGAGGTCAGCGGGTCCGTCCTCCTCCGCAAGGAGGTGCGTCACGCGCCAGGTGGCCAGCGAGCCGAGGACGAAACGGGTGCCCACGCGGGTACCGGCCACGACGCGAGGTGTAGTGGGTCGGCGTCACCGCGGCGTCACCGGCGCGGCGCTCGCGAGGAAGGCCCTAACCGCCACGACGATCTCGCGGCTCGACGAGACCGCGAATGTCTCGACCACCTCTGGGTCGGCGGCGTCGAGCGTCTGCACGATCCGAGCGCGGAGCGCCTCGCCGGCTGCGCCCTCCTCGTGCCAGAGGCGCACGATGAAGACAGCCGTACGTCCCCCCTGCTCCGTCATCTCAGCTGATCATGTTCGGCTCCTGTCACCCGACCGTCTCCGCACCGTCACATGGTCGAAGAGGCGCTCCATCAGCTCCGAGGGCTCGAGCCCGAGCCGTTCCTGGAGCAGCCGGCAGCAGAGACGGTACTGCCGGATTGCCTCGCCGATGTTCCCCTCGGCCAGATGGACCTGGACGACCGCCCGATGCGCGCTCTCGCGGAGCGGCTCGCCGGCGACCGCCGCGAGCCCGGCCTCGAGCGCGTCCGCGTAGCGGCCGGCAACGATGAGCCGTGAGCTGAGCGAGTCGAGGGCGCGTAACCGGAGCTGCCGGTACTGCTCACGCTCGATCAGCGCCCAGTCGTCGTACCAGTCCGGTAGGAGATCGGCCGATAGCCGGCTCGGCGCGAGCTCGAGGGCCGCCGAAGCCGAGTCGTCGAGGGCCAGCCGTGCGAAAGCTTCTGCCTCGAAAAGATCGACCCGGACACCCGGCGCGAGCGCAAGCTGCTGGCTGCGAGAGGCAACGAGATCGACCTCACAGCGGTGGATGCGCCAGAGCGTCGAGCGCAGGTTCGCGAGCGCGCGCTCCTCGGATGGTCTCGGGCCAGAGCGTCCCGGCAACGAACGCACGAAGGGCCGGCCTCCGGTGCAGGGTGAGAAAGGCGACGAGCCGCTGCGCCCCCATCGGCAGGGAGAGCGGCCTCTGGGCCTTCGTGACGGCGAACCCGTCGAGGAGCCCGACCCTCACCTCAGCGGCGACGCCTTCTCGCGCAGCGCGGGGGGAGCGCGCCGCGAGCGCGGTCACCGATCGGCCTCCCAGATGCCGGCGCCACCTGCGGCGCCTGTCCGGAACCCCCTGTTCAAAGCATCTCCCCTTGTTCCCCAGACAACTCGGAATCACCGAGCCGACCGCGATCTTGACAGCGGCGTCCCGCGACGGCTATACCGCTTCAGCGGGATCTTCCGCCTGCACGGACAACCAAGGCGCCGCTGCGATGCTCTCCGCGCGGCCGCCGGCGGAGCCACCTGGGCGGGACACCCGACGGATTCTCCAGCCGAGCGATCATCGGGCGAAGCACTGGTCGGGGCACGACCGTCGCCGGCCTCAACTGGCGCAAATGGCTACAGTAGAGGCTTCCCGGGCGCATAGCTCAGCGGGAGAGCGCCCGCTTCACACGCGGGAGGTCCCTGGTTCAATCCCAGGTGCGCCCACTCTTTCTACCCGATTAGCCAAGCCATTTCTGGCAGCGGCGAGTTCCCGAACGGCGGCAGGTTCAGCGGTTCTGCAAAGCGCGTGACGAGGCGAAGCTTCCCGGCCACCTGTCGTTTCACTCGCTGCGGCACGCGGCGGCGTCGCGGCTGATCGCGGCGGGGCTGTCGCCGGTGATGGTCGCGGAAATCCTCGGGCATGAGGACGCGACCGTGACGCTGAAGGTCTACAGCCACCTTTATGACAGGCAGCGCACGGATGACGCGGTGAGGGCGGCGCTGGGGTAGACAACAAAGCACCGGGAACATCGACCGCAGGTAGGCGGGGCGTAAACGACATCCCCCAGCACTACTGTCCCATCCGTGAATGAATGACGGGCATGGGCACGTTAGTTATGCCGCATAGGTTCACGGGCTTCGGCCCCCGTGCCGCGTTCGCTGCCGGTTTCCTGTCGCTGGCGGGAGTAGTGGGCGCGACTGTGGTTGTGCGTGTCAACGGTGCTTCGGGCACGCCGTACCTGCCGCCCGGGGACTGGTTACCCGCGTGGCGCGTGAGCATCGTCGGGTCATTCATCGCATACGCGGCGGCCATGCTGCTCCTTGCAGCAGCTGGTCCGACTGGTCGGTGGAAGCAGGCATTTGCCCTTGCGGTAGCGATTCAGGCCGTTCCGCTGTTTACGCCGCTGTTTCTTTCCGGTGACGCGAACGCTTACGCGTTGATCGCTAGGTCATCGGATCCCTACGGGTCAGGCCAAAGCGTCTATGGGCCGCTCTGGACGGCGTTTTCGCGAGTAGTCGTCTACGTCGGGGAGCCGGTCTTTACTTTTCGCTTGGTCGCGTTCGCGTCGGTCATCGCGATCACGGGGATGGTGTCAAAGCTCTCCCAACGTAAGACGCTCGCGACCGCGTTTGTTGGTTGGAATCCTTTCATCGCGTTCCACTTCAGCAACGCGGGACACAACGACGCGTTGATGACGGCCCTCGCGGTCGGCGGCCTGACCCTTGCTGCCGCCGGTCGCACTGAATCGGCCGGAGCGGCTTGGATCGCCTCTTTCTTCGTCAAATGGACTACCGCTCCCCTCTTCCTGCTCTGGGCAATCGACCGACGTCGGCGAGGCGTGGGCATCGGGATCGCAGGTGCGATGGCCGCAACATTGTCGATCTTCGCGCTCTCGTACTGGCTCTTTGGATGGGATTGGCTCGACGCATTCTCGAACCTGAACTACACCCAGCGTCAGCCTGCCTCGTTCTTCCTCGCCTGGATACGCGACGCGACCGGGATCTCGTATCCACACGAACGACGCCTCAGCCTCATCGCGGAGATCATCGCTTTCGCACTGTTCGCAGTTCAGGCATGGCGATCAAAGGTTCACCTTGGCCTAGCAGCGGGCGTTCTCACCCTCATCGCCCCGCACATCAACGGCTGGTACCTCATCCTCTGCGTCTCGCTCGCTGCCACAGACGACGACGACCACTGGGGAAAGATCCTCGCGGTATCGCTCTGCGGCGTCATGTTCATAGATTTCCTCACAGGACTACCGGCCTGAATGCGCGCACCCGACTTCGGTCGTGTGCCCAATCACGGACCGATCGACCCTCGGGCAGGGAGTCGCCGCGATCCGTGCAAAGCCCGTGCAAAGTAGCCGTGTGCAGCCGTCTCTTTCAGATTCCGCGCCTCGGGTGTAGATCCGGTGGCTTCGCCGCGTTTGTCCTAGGGTGACGGCAGGCCGCTAACGCCGGGGATTCTTCACACGCGGGAGGTCCTGGTTCAATCCCAGGTGCGCCCATTCTTCTACATCTTGCGTCTACGGCTTGATCAAGCCGTTTTCGACGCCTTCGTCTATCGCGCTGACCCTTCGTGTCAGAGGGCTTGTTGAAACACGCTTGATCTCTTGGACTGATTTCCATGTCCGTGAAGGGCGACGGCGAGAGCCCGCCTTCTCAACCCCATATTCATAGAGAAACCGCGATAATTTACAAAGTGACAGCTAATATGTTGCTCGTCGATAAAAGACAGGAGGAGCAATGGCGAACAGCATCAAGATCAAGGTGAACGGGCTCACGCATGGCGTGACCGCCAGCCTTGATACCCCCCTCCTCTACGTCCTGCACAACGAGTCTCCACCTGCATGGCCCGCGCTTCGGTTGCGGTCTGCGCAGTGTGGCGCCTGCTCGGTGCTGCTCGACGGCAAGGAGATCCGCTCCTGCGTCACACCTGTGGCTGCTGTGAGCGGTAAGAACATCACCACCCTGGAAGGGCTCCCTGCCCTGTGGGCCGCCCAGCGCGGCACCTCGGCTGCAGCCCCGGCGCTGCACCCCCTCCAGCAGGCATGGATCGACGTTCAGGTCCCGCACCTGCGGCTACTGCCAGACGGAATGATGATCCAGGCCGCCGACCTGCTCGCGACGACAAAGAACCCGTCCGAGGACCAGATCCGCACGGCAATGAACGGACATCTCTGCCGCTGCGGCACCTATCCGAGAATCCTGACCGCGATCCAGAAGGCCGCGGCCGTGATGGCAAAGGCAGGCGCGTAATGACAGGCCTCATTCCCGAGAAGGAATTGCGCAAGAGCTTCGTGAAGGCCGGCGGCTCGCTCGTGGTCGGTCTCGGTCTTGCCGGGGCGGCCGGCAGCGCAAAAGCTGCGAACTATCCGGCAGCGCCGTCCCCCTCGCATACGGGGGCTGTGCCTGGGCCGCCGGACGCGACGCAAATCGATTCCTGGCTCCAGATCAACCCTGACAATACCGTCACCATCTTCCCGGGTTGGTCCGAGCTCGGGCAGGGAACCCCGACCTCCGTGAACATGATCGCCGCCGAGGAGCTCGGGCTCTCGATGGAGCAGGTCTCATATGCGCAGCTCGACACGTTCGTGTCGAACGCCGGCTTCACAGCCGGAAGCTCGAGCACTCTCACCGCGATGGGCTCGGCCAGCATGCGTGGCGCGGCGGCGGCCGCGAGGACACTGCTCCTGAACATGGCCTCGGCACAGCTCGGCGTCCCGGCGGGGAGCCTGGCGGTCTCGAAGGGGGTCGTCTCGGGCGGCGGAAAGTCTGTCACCTACGCCTCGCTGATGTCGGGAAAGCTCTTCAACAGCACGATCGCGGCTGTGAACCCGACGCTGACAAGCCCTGGCAACTACAAGCTGATCGGAACAAGGGTTCCGCGGATCGACATCCCGTCGATCGTCACCGGAAGGACGACGTACATCCAGAATGTGCGCATTCCCGGCATGCTCCCGCGGCGCGTCGTTCGCCCCCGCGGTCAGGCAGCGGTCGAATCACGGCGCCGACAGTGGTGAGCATCGACAAGAGCTCGACTGCACCGTCCAACGTGCAGGTCGTCCAGAAGGGAAACTTCCTCGGCGTTGTAGCCCCGAAGGAGTACGACGCGATCCAGGCGGCGGCTCAACTGAAGGTCACTTGGGACAACACCCCGATGCTCCCCGGCAGCGGTAATCTCAACTCGGCTCTGCGCAACCCCGCCAATCTTCAAAGCGCGGCTCTCGTGGCTAACACCGGCAACGTCGGAGCGGGGCTTGCGTCGGCTGCGAAGACGGTCTCCGCGAGCTACTTCAACGCGTACAACCTCCACGGCGCGCTCGGCCCGAACGCATCGGTCGCCGTGGTTACCCCAACCTCGGCAACGATCTTCTGCACGTGTCAGGCGCCGTATTACCTCACGCAGCCCTCGGTTGCGCAGGCGCTTGGCCTCCCCGCGAAGGCCGTGCGAGTCGAGGTCTATCCGGCCTCGGGCACCTACGGACACAG
>CAVXKB010000001.1:0-140053 GCA_963762215.1 uncultured Actinomycetota bacterium | reverse complement strand
CGTCCGGGCCAAACGGCGAGATATGTGCGTGAACCGAAGAGTCGAGAAGACGGCGGCGGCATCCGTCGACGCAACGACAGCCCCGAGCAGGAACGCCTCGAGCCAGGTGAGGTCGAACAACCCATGGGCCACAACCCCCGTAACGCAAGCGCTCACCACGACCCCGACGGTGCTCAGGAGTGCTGCCGGAAACGCTACGGACCGGAGCCGTCGCCACGATGTCTGCAGCCCGCCCTCGTAGAGGATGAGACCAAGGCCAACGGTGCCGGCCTCTCGCGTGAGGTGCGCGTTGTCGAACTCGATCCCTCCGGGCCCGTCGGAACCGAGCAGCATCCCCAGCCCCAGGAATGCGACGAGAACCGGTAGCCCCGTTCGAGCCGCCCCCAGCGCCAGAGCCGCGCTTAGGCCGAGAACCGCGCCGACGACGAGTAGGGCTAGTCCCTCATCCACCCCGCAATCATCGCGACTTGGCATCGGAGCCACCCCTGACCCCGTTGGCCCGACTGGCATTTCGTCGGTTCAGGAACGACCGGAGCCAGTTCCCGAGCCGAGCTAGCTAGCTGACCTGCCTACAGACGTTGTGAACGGCTGAGGTTCTATCCGGCCCTCCTTTGAGGCTGTGGGTCTTCCCGGACTCACGCTCAAAGGAGGGCCGGATGTTGCTGCACGCTAACGCGAAGCTCGGATTGGCTGGCCGGTTCGCGCTGGTGCGCGCGGTCGAGGAGGGGTCGTCGTTGAAGGCGGCCGCGGCTGCCTTCAACGTCTCGCCGGCGACGGCGCATCGCTGGTGGCATCGCTGGCTGGAGGCGGGCGAGGAGGCCCGCAGACGCTGTCATGTCTGTTTGATCGATCGAGTCGGCCGCATCGCTCGCCGCGGCAGCTCGCGCCGGAGCTCGAGGAGGCGATCTGCGCCTGTCGGCGTGCGACCGGCTGGGGGCCGCGCCTGGTCGCCGGCGCGACCGGCTTCGCGCACTCGACGGTCTGGAAGGTGCTCCAGCCGGGCCGGGATCTCGCGGCCGGCCGGGCAGTCAAGGAGCCGGCCAACCGCTACGAGTGGCCCTGCCCCGGCGACCTGCTGCACATGGACACAGCCGCTACGCGCGCTTCCTGCGGCCCGGACACGCGTCACCGGCGACCGCTCCCAACGCTCGCGCAACTGGATGCGCCCGAGACCAGGGTCGGCTACGACTACGCGCACGCGATCGTCGACGACCACTCCCGGCTCGCCTACGTCGAGCTCCACGACGACGAACGCGCGGCGACCGTGACCGGGTTTCGTCGAGCGCGCGCTCGCCTTCTTCGCCGAGCACGGGATCGTCGCCAAGCGGCTGATGACCGACAACGCGATTCAGCTACGTCAAGAACCGCTCGCTGCGCGAGCTGCTCGCCGACCGCGGCATCCGCCACCTGACCACCGAGCCCTACCGGCCCCGCACCAACGGCAAGGTCGAGCGCTTCCACCAGACGATGGCGCGCGAATGGGCCTACGGGCTCAGCTACCGCTCACACCACGACGCAACCAGCCCTGCCACACTGGCTCGACCACTACAACCGGCGACGGCCACACAGCTCACTCGGAGACCGACCCCCAATCAGCCGCGTTCACAACGTCCGTGGGCAGGACAGCTAGCTACCGCAGGTCCTTGTTCGACTCCATGTCGAACCACATCGCGAACAGCGTGAACTGGCTCCCGCGATCAGGAGCAGCGCGACGAGGACGATCGTGGCGGGCGTGATCGCGTTGCCCATGATCCGCAGCACGGTCTCGGCGATGCCGAGGGCGACACCGGCCGACGTCATCACGATGCCGAGCAAGTAGAAGAAGACGAGCGGGTGGAAGTCGCGGATCACGTACTTCTCGCGCATCCGCCAGAAGAAGCCCTTGAGCAGCAGCCAGGAGATCCGCGGGACGACCTTGCGGATCTTGATCCCCGACTTCTCGCCGACGTTGTAGATCGGGCGCGACGGGATGTCGCGGACGCGGGCGTTGATCACGTTCAGGTGCACGAGCAGATCGTTGGGGAAGCCGTAGCGGGTGTAGACGCGGTCGAGGTCGAGGCGCTCGAGGGTGTCGAGTGAGATCGCGGTGTAGCCGGCCTGAGAGTCGGCGACGTGCCAGTAGCCGGAGGCGATCTTGGTCAGGAGCGACAGCACCGCGTTGCCGATGTAGCGGGAGCGCGGGATCAGCTCCCACGCTCGGCCGCTGATCAGGCGGTTCGCCTTCGCGTAGTCGACCTCGCCCGCGAGTACCGGGGCGGCGATCTTCTCGAGCTCGTCGGGATCCATCTGGTTGTCGCCGGCCATCACCGCGGTGACGTCGATCCCCTCGGCGAGCGCGCGCTTGTAGCCGGTCACGATCGCTGCGCCGACGCCCTGGTTCTTCTCGTGCACGATCACCTCGATCTGCGGGTCGGCGTAACCGCGCGCCTTCTCCGCGGTCGCGTCCTTCGACGCGTCGTCGACGACGATGATCCGGTCGACGAAGCTCGGGATCCCGGCGAGGGTGTCGCCGATCAGCGCCTCCTCGTTGTACGCCGGCACGACGACGGCGATCGACTTCGAGCCGATCATCAGCCGCGAACGCGGACGCGGAAGAGCACCCAGAGCGCGCGGAACCCGTCCCGCCAGGTGATCTGCTTGCCCTCGTCGTGCGTGCGCCCGTAGTACGAGATCGGAAGCTCGTAGATCCGCAGCTTGGCGCGGCAGACCTTGCCGGTGATCTCGGGCTCGATCCCGAAGCGGTTCTCGCGCAGGTCGAGGGAGCGAAGGACGTCGAGCCGGAAGGCCTTGTAGCCCGTCTCCATGTCCGAAAGGGTCGTGTTGAAGAGTGCGCATGTGAGCAGCGACAGGAAGCGGTTTCCCACGAGGTGCCAGAAGAGATACGCGCGCTGCGGCTTGCCGCCGCGCAGCCGGGAGCCGAAGACGACGTCGGCCGCACCCCGGACGATCGGCTCGATCAGCTCGGGCACCTCGGCAGGGTCGTACTCCATGTCGGCGTCCTGGATCACCGCGATATCGCCCTCGGCGACCGCGATCGCCGCCCGGATCGCCGCGCCCTTGCCCTGGTTCTTCTGGCGGATCACCGTCGCCCCCGTCGCCTCGGCGATCGCGGCCGTGTCGTCGACCGAGCCGTCGTCGACGACGATCACCGTCGAGTCGAGCCCGAGCGCCGCGATGCGCTCCAGGACCTCGCCGATCGTCTTCGACTCGTTGTACGCCGGGATGAGGAAGCAGACCTTCACCGGCCGATCGTACTCGCCGTTCGGCCGTTACTCAGGCTGTGGCGACGGGGCGCGCGCCGCGGAGACCGACGACGGTCGCCACGATCACGCCGACGAGCAGGCCGATGAGCGCTCCGAAGAGCACCGAGTTGCGGCGGCTGCGTGCGGTCGTCTTGCTCGCCTTGGCGACCTGGATGATCTGCGTCGTCTCGACCGCCTGGGCCAGTGTGAGCTGCTGCTGCGTCGTGGTCTCCGAGTTGACGGTCGCGCCGAGCGTCCCCTCGGCAGTGTCGAGCGACTGCGCGAGCACGAGCCGGTCGAGCGGGGCGAGCGCCTGGCCGGCGGGGCTGTTCAGCGCGGCGTTCAGGGTCGCGATCTTCGCCGTCAGCGTGCCCTCGCGCTTCTTGAAGTTCGCGATCTGCGTCTGGTAGGCGGCGATCGACTGCTTGACGTAGAACGACGTCGTCGTCGCCTTGATCACCTTCGCGAGCGCGTTCGCCGCATCCTCGGCGCGTTTTGCCTTGGGCTGGCGCACGGTGAGCTCCACGAGCACGGCGTTGCGGTTCGAGGTCGAGCTCGTCGTGCCGGGGCTATTGAGATTCACCGCAGAGACGGTGACGTGACCGCGAATGTTGTTCGGGTTCATCTTCGCGATCGCGGCCGCCTGGTCGATCGTCGCGGTCTCGTTCGCGAGCTTGCTCAGCGCGGCCTCGCTGGTCAGGTATGTCAGCACCGGGGTCGAGCCGCTCGGGTTGAACGCCGTGCCGGGCGCGATCAGCGACGAAGCGACGAAGCTCGACCCGCCGCTGAGCGAGTAGAGGCCGCCGACGACGATGCCGGCGACAACACCGATGGCCACGATCCACCACCGGGACCAGAGGGCGTGCCACCAGCTCCGAAGGTCGATCTCACGCTCTCCGCCGACACTCTGCTGCACCCTGATCGCCGGTCATGCGAGCGGCACTCTAGTCGAGGCCCATTCCCACTGTGCGGCGAGACCCTGCTCGAGGCTGACGGCCGGAGCCCAGCCGAGCTCGGTGCGAATCCGCGTCGTATCGGCGCTCGTGCGGGGCTGGTCGCCCGGGACGGCCTGCTCGCGAACGGCGTCGAGCTTGCGGCCCGAGATCTGCTCGAGCAGCGCGATCGACTCGTTCAGGGACGCCTCGAGCGCGCCGCCGACGTTGTAGGTGCCGGTACCGCCCTCCATCGCTGCGACGGTCGCGTCGACGATGTCGCCGACATACGTCCACCCTCGCGACTGGTTCCCGTCGCCGAAGACCGCGAACGTCTCGCCCGATGCGAGCGCGTTGACGATCCGCGTGAACGCCATGTCGGGCCGCTGCCTCGGTCCGAACGCATTGAAGTACCTGAGCACGACGCAGTCGAGCCCGAACTCGCGCCCGTAGGCCGCGGCGAGATGCTCGCACGCGAGCTTGGTGATCCCGTAGGGCGAGAGCGGCTGCGGCTCGGTGCCTTCCGGGGTCGGGAAGCGCTCGGCATGCGCCGTAGATCGACGACGACGACGCGAACACGACCCGGGCGCGGTCACGCGCGGCCGCCTCGAACACGCGCTGCGAAGCAAGGACGTTCCGGCGCAGATAGGTCGGGAAGACGTCGCCGAAGCTCCTGACGCCGGGCTGCCCGGCGAGATGGAACACGCCGTCGAGGCCTTTGAAGTCGAGCTCGTCCTCGGCCAGATCGAGCCGGGCGATCTCGAGCCCGCGGGCGTTCTCCTCCTTCAGCGCCGGGTCGTAGTAATCCGTGAAGTTGTCGATCCCGCGGACATCGTGGCCCCGGGCGACGAGCGCCTCGGCCAGATGCGACCCGATGAAGCCAGCGGCGCCGGTGACGAGATACCGCATATGCCAGCAAGGGTACTGCCGGAGTCAGGCGTCACCGGACGGTTCCTCGACGCGGGACGTAGCCGTCGGCCGTCTGCTCGAGGATCACCTGCGAGAAGAACCGCGTCATCACGACGCCCTCGCGGAAGTCTCCGAGCCGCGGCTCGGGATGCTCTCCGCGCGCGAGCGCGAGCGCCAGCTCCGGGTAGCGCGAGCCGGCCGCCGTCGGTAGCGGGAAGCCGCCGCCGAAGCGCGGGTTCACATCGGTGACCGGCAGCGACCCGTCGGGCTCACGGAAGCACTGGATATTCGCGGGGCCGACCATCCTCATCGCCTCGGAGACGCGCCGCGCGTGCTCGATCAGATCGGGCGCCTGGATCGTCATCCCCTTGATCGACTCGCCGCCCTTCGACTCGATCATCGTGCGCGGGATCGCGTTCAGGCACCGGCCCTCGAGGTCGCAGAAGACGTCGATCGAGAACTCCTCGCCCTTGCAGACCTGCTGCACCATCGACTCGGCCGTTGTGTAGCTCAGGAAGAACTCGAGCTCGGCGCGGTCGCCGGCGCGGTAGATGTGGTGCGAGCCGAAGCCGCGGCGCGCCTTGACGAGCGCCGGGAACTCCAGGTCGGCGGGGATCTCGTCGACCGCCCAGGTCGGCGGCGAGTCGATCCCCTGCTCGACGAAGAAGCGGTGGGCGGCGAGCTTGTCCTCGCACATCGAGATCGTGTCGGGACCGGGTAGCAGGACCGGCGCGCCCACGTCGTCGCGGCGGGCCGCGAGCACGCGATGATCGAGGTCTGCGAGCGGGACGACCAGCGCCGCCTCGTGCTCGGCGACGAGCCCCGCGATCGCCTCGATGTAGCCGGGGTCGGAGACCGCGGGCACGAACGCCCGGCGGTCGGCGGCGTACAGCGCCGGCGCGAGCGGGTTCAGGTCGACGGCGAGCGCGGTGGCTCCGGCGCGCCGGAATGCGGTGACGATGTCGACGCGCTGACCGGCGCACGTGAAGAGGACGACAGGCACGGGGCGGAAGGCTACTCCGGTCGCGCCATAGACTCCGCGGGAATGTCTCGGCCCGTCACCCCGAAGACCGCAATCGTGACCGGCGCGACCGGCCAGGACGGCTTCTATCTCGTTCAGCGCCTGCTCGGCGACGGCTGGACGGTGCACGCAGCGGTGCGGGACATAGAGGCGGCCGAGACGGTCTTCGGCGGTCACGAGCGGCTGCGGGCCGTACGGCGCGACATCCGCGATCCCGGGCCCCTGCGCGCGCTCGTCGGCGACGTGCGGCCGGAGGAGCTCTACAACCTGGCCGGTGAGAGCAGCGTCGGCGCATCGTTTCGCGACCCGCAGGCGACGTGGGAGTCGAACGCCCACGTCGTCGTCCACCTGCTCGACGCGATCCGGCTCGACAGCCCGGAGACGCGCTTCTACCAGGCCTCCTCGGGCGAGATGTTCGGCTCGGTGCCCGGCGAGAGCATCGTCCACGACGAGTCGTCCGCCTTGAACCCGCAGAGCCCGTACGCGGCGGCGAAGGCCGCGGCGCACATGCTCTGCAAGAGCTACCGCGAGTCCTATGGGATCCGGATCGCCTGCGGGATCCTCTTCAACCACGAGTCGCGCCGCCGCGGCTCGCAGTTCCTGTCGCGGAAGGTCGTCGACCACGTTCACGCGCTGCGCACCGGCCCAGCCGCTGCGCCGCTCGCGCTCGGCAACCTCAAGGCTCAGCGCGACTGGGGCTTCGCGCCGGACTACGTGGACGGGATGGTGACGATCCTCCGCCAGGCTGTCGCCCGCGGCGTGCCGGACGACGCCGAGGCCTACCGCGACTACGTCCTCGGCACCGGCAAGCTCCACACCGTCTGGGAGCTCGCCGACCGCGCCTTCGCGCTGGCCGGCTTCGAGCTCGACTGGTCGCTGGAAGGCGATGACCCGCTCGCGTGGTCCGCCCGCTTCACCGGATCCGGCGAGCTTGCGGTCGTCGTCGATCCCGCGTTCATCCGGCCGTCCGACCCGAAGGCGATCGCCGCCGACCCCTCGCGCATCGAGGCCGAGCTCGGCTGGGAGCCGAAGCCTGGCCTCGACCGCTTCCTCGAGGACATGCTGAGGCCGAGGCCTAATAGATCAGGAACGGCAGCTCGGCCAGAGCGAAGAGGCCGAGCAGGACGAGCGTCACGGGCCACAGGCGGCCGCGGATCCGGTCGAGCGCGTAGCCGAAGCCGATCGCCCAGCCGGCGGTGGCGGTGAGCATGTAGGTCGCCTTGAGCAGATCGCCGTCGGGCGCCCAGTAGACGACCGCGAAGTACAGGTAGCCGGCTATTGCGAGCGGCGGTAGCAGCGCGACGGCGAGGCCGGAGCGGTCGCGCCAGGACCGGAGCGCGAAGAGCGCCCAGCCGACGAGCGCGAGCAGGGTCGGAACGAGCCCGAGCAGCGACTGGAGCTCGAGGTGGCGCCGGGCGGATGCGCTCGGCTTGGTCACGACGACACCCGAGGCCGTCGGCGCTCCCGCGTGCCAGCGCCAGAACCCGAAGTAGTCGCCCCAGATCCCGTCGTAGGTCGTCGGGATCCACTCGCGCGTAGTGGTGCTCGCGCGTCGGCAGCGTCACGATCCCGGGGATCCCGGGATCGAGGTAGAACCTGACCGAGAGGCTCTGGCGGGCCTGCGCCGGCTGCGTGAACTGCGGCTGGCCGCCGTACTTGACTCGCTGGTGGATGTACCACGGCGCCGGGATCAGCGCGGCGATGGCGAGCACGATCACGAGCGACCGGAAATGCCGCCCGGCGAGGAGCGCGACCGCGACCGCGGCCACGGTCGCGAGCGCCCACGCGCGTACGAGCTGCGCCGCGCCGAGCGTGATCCCGAGCGCCCAGGCATAGCGCGGGTCGGCGAAGACCCGGACGCAGAAGTAGAGCGCGAGCGTCGAGAGCAGGAGCGAGAGCGGCTCCGGATGGAACATCGCTGTCGTCTCGACCACGACCGGCAGGAAGGCGACGAACGCCGCCGCTCCGAGCTCGATCCTCCGCCGACCGGGCCAGAGCCGCCGTGCGATCGCCGCGACGAGGAGCACCGTGCCGAGCAGGAAGAGGAGGTTGAGCAGCTGCCCGGCGCGATCCGGGTCACCCGATCCCGACTGCTTGTAGAGCCAGTCGACGATTCCGGCTACGAAGTAGAACCCCGGCGGCGTGTAGTACTCGCCCGTGTGCTGCGGGAAGTGCCAGCCGGGTACGAGGCCGTCGGCATAGGCCTGATGGTCGGCGGCGTCGTAGCCCGCGCCCGGTCGGGATAGTGCGCGACGTTCCACAGTCCGACCGCGACGACGAACAGGCAGATCGCGGCGAGCGGGAGCCGGCGGTCAGTCAGTCGGCTTCCAGCCACCGGTCTCGCCCTTGTAGGTGCCGCCGAAGAGCGCGAGCGGCGTCCGGAGCAGGATCTTCAGGTCGACCGAGGGCGAGCGGTGCTTGACGTACCAGAGGTCGAGGTCGATCCGCTCGGCCCACGGCAGCGCTGCGCGCCCGTGGATCTGCGCCCAGCCGGTGATCCCCGGCCTGACGTCGAGCCGGTGGAGCTGGCGCTCGTCGTAGCGGTCGACCTGGTAGCGGAGCGTCGGGCGCGGGCCGATCACGGACATGTCGCCGCGGATCACGTTCCAGAGCTGCGGCAGCTCGTCGATCGACAGGCGCCGCAGCAGGCCGCCCGACCTGGTGATCCGCGAATCGCCCTGGTCGACGGCGTACCCGGCGCCCATCTTCTCGGCGCCGACGACCATCGTTCGCAGCTTCAGCAGCTCGAAGTCGCGGCCGTCCTTCCCCACCCTCGTCTGCCGGTAGAGCATCGGCCCGCGGTCCTCGAGCTTCACGGCGAGCGCCGCCACGGCGAGCACCGGGCTCGCGATCGCGAGGCCGAGCCCGGCGATCGTGACGTCGAGCGCACGGTTCAGCGGGTTCCCTCCGCCGGCTGCCAGGTCGCCGGGACTCCGCGTCGCAGGTAGTTCCAGAGCGAACCACCGTCGCCCAGGTGACGAGCACGTAGTACCGGGCGATCCCGACGCCGACGGCTGCGGCGACGAGGAGCGCGACCTGCGCCGGCGAGAACGATGTCGTAGAACCAGCCCTGGGTGACGAGCGCGAGCGAGGCTGCGAGCAGGACGAGGTGGAGCAGCCCGCTCGCGTAACGCAGGTGCCGGTGCGAGACGAGCGCGACGAGGTAGCCGAGGCGGCTGGCGCCGCAGCATCTTGCCGCGGAGCACGATCAGCCAGCAGTGCTCGAACATCCGCACCTTGCGGCGGTACTCGGTCTCGTTCGACGGCGTCGGCTTCTCGAACGCAACGGCCGCAGGCGCGTACACAGCGCGCTTGCCGTGCTGCACCATCAGGTACGGGAGCGAGAGATCGTGGCCGAAGCGCGGGTCGACCTCGACGTAGTCGGAGCGACGCACCGCGTAGACCGAGCCGTTCCCGCCGGTCACCGACCCGAGCTCCGACTCGGCGGCGCGCACAGCCATCTCGTAGCGCCAGTAGACGCCCTTCCCGGTTCGAGCCGTCGGCCGCCTCGAGCCGCAGCTGCCCGCAGACGTACGCGACCGCCGGGATCCGCGAACGGCGCGACGAGCGCGCGCGCAGCGTCGTCGGGCGCCCAGGTCGCGTTGGCGTCGGAGAACGCGACGATCTCCGACTCGGTCTCGCGGACCGCCCGGTCCTGTGCCGCGACCTTCCCGCCGCGCGGGTTGCGGATCACTCGTGCCCCCGCCGCCTCGGCGAGCTCCTCGGTCCGGTCGGTCGAGGCGTCGGACGTCACGACGATCTCGAGCTTCTCGCGCGGATAGTCGAGCGCGAGCAGGTTCGCGACGCGCCGCTCGATCACGCTCTCCTCATCGTGCGCGGCGACGATCACGGCAACGGTCGGGGGTCTCGTCGCCCCGCCGCGTACGGCGCGGGCGCAGCCGGGCAGCGAGCTTGACCGAGAGCGGATAGAGGACATGTGTCCAGGCGAGCGCTGCCAGGGAGATCCAGAAGAGGACTTCGACCGCCACCACCTCCGGATCGTAGGCTCCGCGAAGGCGGGCGCGCTGCACCAGGCGCGGGCGGGACCGGCTGTCGATCGGTTGGCGTACCATCATCCGGCGCATGGCTTCTCAGGTTTGCTTCGTGGTCGGTGCGCGCCCCAACTTCGTGAAGGCGGCTCCCGTGTTGCAGGCACTCCGCGAGCTCGACCCGAGCGTCGGCATTCGCCTCGTTCACACCGGCCAGCACTACGACCCCGAAATGTCGGATGTCTTCATCGACGAGCTCGGGCTTCCCGTGCCCGACGTTCGTCTCGAGGTCGGCTCGCGAGGACCACGGCGAGCAGACGGCCCGCGCGCTCGAGGGCGTGGCGCAGATCTTCGAAGTCGAGCGGCCCGACCTCGTCGTTGTCGCCGGCGACGTCAACTCGACGCTCGCCGCGGCGCTCGCCGCGGTCAAGCTCTCGATCCCGGTCGCGCACATCGAATCGGGCCTCCGGAGCTTCGACCGGACGATGCCGGAGGAGCACAACCGGAAGCTGACCGACCACGTGAGCTCCGATCCTGCTTGCGCACTCGACCTCGGCAGTCGACAACCTCGAACGCGAAGGCATCGATCCCGCATCCGTGCACCTCGTCGGCAACACGATGATCGACTCGCTCTTCGCGCATCGCCCGGCGGCGCTGGACGCACAGCCGTGGGCGGCCTTCGGCCTCGCCCGCGCATGAGCTACGGGCTCGTCACGCTTCATCGACCGACCCTGGTCGACGATCCCGCACTCCTCGACGAGACCATCGCAGGCGCTCGTGCGAGCTCGCCCGCGACCTGGCCACTCGTCTTTCCCGTACATCCCCGGACGCTCGAGCGCCTGACCGCTCCAGGGCCTCGACCGGATCGCAGCGGATACGAACCTCCACCTGACGGGTCCACTCGGCTACGCAACGTTCCTCGGGCTCGAGGCGGCGGCACGGTTCGTGGTCACCGACTCCGGCGGAGTGCAGGAGGAGACCACGGCACTCGGCGTGCCCTGCTTCACGCTCCGCGACTCGACCGAGCGGCCCGTCACGATCGAGCTCGGAACGAACACGCTTCTCGGCATCGACCCGGCGCGGATCGAGGAGATCCCCGGTCTGCTTGCGCCCGATCAGAAGCGACACGCAGATCCCGCTCTGGGACGGCCGCGCCGGCGAGCGGGCCGCCGCGGCGATCGCGCTCTTCCTCGAAGGCGCACCGACGGTTGCCGAGGCGCTCGGCTAACCGTGTGCGGCATCACCGGCGTGCTCAGCTTCGACCCGGCGCTCCTTCCAGGTCGACGAGCGAGTTCGTGACGCGCATGCGCGACACGCTCGTGCATCGCGGCCCCGACGGCGCCGAAGACGCTGGGTCGCCGCCGACGGGCGGGTCGGGCTCGGCTTCCGCCGGCTCGCGATCGTCGACCTCTCCGAGCCGGCGATGCAGCCGATGACGAACGAGGACGTCGTCGATGCGGCTCGTGTTCAACGGCGAGATCTACAACCACGGCGAGCTCCGCCTCGAGCTCGAGCGCCTCGGCCATGTGTTCCGGACCGATCACGCCGACAGCGAGGTGATCGTCCACGCCTTCGAGCAGTGGGGGATCGACTGCGTCCGCCGCTTCCGCGGCATGTTCGCGTTCGCGATCTGGGACGACCGCGCGAAGGAGCTCTGGCTCGTCCGCGACCGGATCGGCATCAAGCCGCTGTACTGGACGCTGCCCCGGGGCCGGTTCCTGTTCGGGTCCGAGATCAAGGCGCTCCTCGCCGATCCGCGGGCTGGAGCGCGCCGTCGACCACGAGGCGCTCTACCACTACCTCTCGTTCCTCACCGCGCCGGCGCCGCGGACGCTGTTCGCGGGCATCTCCAAGCTGCCTGCCGGCACCTGGCTGCGCGTCGACGCCGAGGGCCGGATCACGCGAGCGGGCGTGGTGGGACCCCTGGCAGGAGACGGAGCCGATCGCGCGACGAATCCGACCGCGAGCTCGCCGACCGCATCCTCGGCGAGCTCGAACGCTCGGTCGAGCTCCGCAAGATGAGCGACGTCCCCGTCGGCATCTTCCTCTCCGGCGGGATCGACTCGAGCACGAACGCCGCGCTCTTCGCCCGCGGGCGAGACCGAGCCGGTGCGAACGTTCTCGATCGGCTACGACGACGACTACCCGTCATACCCGAACGAGTTCGGCTGGGCGCGGCGGATGGCCGACGTCGTCGGCGCCGAGCACCACGAGCGAGTCCTCGGTGTCGACGACCTGCTCGACTTCCTGCCCGAGCTCGCGCGGCTCCAGGACGAGCCGATCGCCGACCCGGTCTGCGTCCCGTTCTACTACGTGTCGGCAGCTCGCGCGCGAGCAACGGCGTGATCGTCTGCCAGGCGGGCGAGGGCGCCGACGAGCTCTTCTGGGGCTATCCGTCGTGGAAGACCTCGCTCCGGCTCCAGCGCGCGGACGACCTACCGGTGCCCTCGGCGATCAAGCAGCGTCGGGCTCGCAGCCCTCGGCGCCGCCGGCCGATCGACGACGCGCGAATACGAGTTCCTACGGCGCGGGGCGGAAGGCATCCCGGTGTTCTGGGGCGGCGCGGAGTCGTTCACCGAGACGCAGAAGCAGCGGCTGCTGGCTCCGGACCTTCGCGCCGAGCTCGACGGGCTCAGCTCGTGGGACGTTCTCCGGCCGATCCGTGCGCAGTTCGAAGCGACGGCCTGGGAAGCCTCGCACCTCAACTGGATGACCTATCTCGACCTGCGCCTGCGCCTGCCCGAGCTCCTCCTGGCGCGGATCGACCGGATGTCGATGGCGGTCGGCGTCGAGGTGCGCGTCCCGTTCCTCGACCACAAGCTGGTCGAGCTCGCGCTCTCGATCTCGACCGCGGCGAAGACGCGAAGCGGAACGCTCAAGCACCTCCTGAAGCTCGCGGTGTCGGAGGTGCTTCCAGCCGACATCCTCGAGCGGCCGAAGCAGGGCTTTCGGGTCCCGGTCGACGAGTGGTTCCTGGGCTCGCTCGGCGACACGGTACGAGATGAGGTCGCAGACTTCTGCAGCGAGTCGGGGCTGATCGACGGAACCGAGGCCGGGCGTCTCCTGGCGAATCCGCGGCGGGACGCCTGGTACCTGCTCAACCTCGCGCTCTGGTGGCGCGAGTACTTCGGGTGACCATTCTCTCGCGGACACCGGACCGGCCGCCCGGGCGTGCCCTGACGACTCGGGACTGGACGGCTCTACGAGGGCTGACCGTGTCCTTTCCCGCGCCGTGACCGAGCGGAACGGGCTGTCCTCGGCCGCGCGCCGGACAGCCGCGACGAACGTCTCGACGCTCGGCTCGTAGCCCCATGTGGCGACGAGCTCGGACGAGCACAGCCCGTAGCGCTCGCGAAGCTCGTCGTCTGCAAGCTTCGCGATGGCGCGCGCCTGTCCGTCGAGGTCTCCGTTCCGTACCAGCTCGCCGTTCGCGCCGGAGCGAAGGAGGTCTGCCGACGCCCCCACGGCGTCCGTAAGGATGAGCGGCAGCCCGAAGGCGGCCGCCTCGTTGACGACGGTGCCCCAGGTCTCGCGGCGGGAGAGCAGGATGAAAACGTCGGCTGCCGCGTAGCACTCGAGCAGCGCCTCACCCTGCCGGAAGCCCGTGAAGGTGGCGGCGAGCCCGAGCTCGGCGGCGCGGCGCTCGAGCGACGAGCGCAGAGGCCCGGCGCCGACGACTAGAAGGCGCAGCGGCGTCGTCACGAGCGACCGCGCGCGCGCCACCGCCTCGAGCGTCTCCTCCACGCACTTCTCCGGCACGAGCCGGCCGACCTGCACGAGGACGAGCTCGTCCACGCCGATCCCGAGGCCGCGACGAATCTCGTCGCGCCGTTCTCGCAGCCGCTGCGCCTCGCGACGGTATGCCGTGACGTCGACCGTGTTCGGGAACACCGTGATCTCGTCTGCCTTCGCCCCGTACCGCAGCGCGTGCTCCCGCCCGAGCGTTCCCGGGACGAGCGACCCGCTCGACGGTGGGATGACCTGGCGGAGCACGACCGCCTTGAGGCCTTCCACCCAGTGCGACCTCACCTCGCGGAGGTGGTTCTCGGAGACGACCAGGTACGGGACCCGGCGAAGGCGCGCCCAGGCGATCGCCGCCTGCGTCGCGAACAGGCTCCACCCGCCGATCACCAGCACGTCGAACCGCTCTCGCTCGAGGAGCGACCAGATCTGCGGCGTGATCGGGTAGTCGTGATGGAGCACCCGGGAGACCGGCAGGCTCGGGCCGCGAAGGACCACCGAGTCGGGTGGGAGCTCGACCGACCACTGCCGATTCTGGACGCTCCTGGCGGCGTAGATCACCGTGAGCTCGATTGCCGGATGCTCCGCGATCCGCGCAAGATGCGGAGTGCGCCACGGGCTCGGCTCGCCGGAGACGTAGCCGACCCGGATCACGACTGCCGCAGGCCCGTCTTGTACCCGAGCTTCGCGAAGCCCCGGCGGACGGTCTCCCCGGCGTGCGCGATTGCGAAGGGATTCGGCAGCAGGCCGAAGCGAGTCAGCCGGTAGGTCGCGTCGTAGCGCGAGTACAGGTGGGCCCGGCCGCCGCCTGCGAGCCGCCTGTTCTCATCCGCCTCGGGACTGACCCGAACCTTCGCAAGGCTGCCGACATGGCCGTAGTCGTGGTCCTGGTGAACAGCGTGAACGACGCTCGTCGCGTCCACGACCAGTGCATCCTCGTCCCGAGCCTTCCAGACGAGCCAGTTGTCCCAGACAGTGCGCCCAACAGCGAACGCCGGGATGTCGGTGAACACGCCCTCGGAGAACAGGAAGTAGTCGATCGCATCCGCGCCGCGCTTACGAGCGCCGCGCCCGAGCGCCTCCCAGTCGAGCGATCCGGGTGTGAGGCTCGTCTCGATCCGGGCGTTCCGGCATTCGCCGACGACGAGGAAGCTCCCGGAGCGGCGGGCGGCCGTCTCAGCGGCCCGTGCCAGGGACGGCGGGAGCAGGATGTCGGTGTTCACGAAACAGACGGGGCGCCCTCCGGCCCGCTCGACGGCGATCGCGAAAGCCCGGTCGAGCAGGGGCGTCCCGTAGTCGTTGCGGGCCAGGTCCGCGACGTGGTCGACCCCGAGCGAGGCTGCCGCCTCGGCCACTCCCGGATCGTCGCCGAGGAGAGTGACTTTCACATCAGGAGCGACATCGAGCCACGAGACGATCGCGTTCCGCTGGATCGTGTCGATGTGACCTGCGAACGGCTTCGGAATCGTCGCGAACGCGATCACGGGCCGCCCGGCTTCCGCGCTGTGGTGACGTCGAGGAGCGCCTGCTCGAGGCGCTCGGCCTGGACGGAGCGAAGTCGGCGAGCGGCAAACTCACGTCCGCGGCGGCCCATCTCCGCTGCTTCGTCGCCGTGATCCGCCAGCCACCGGACTGCATCGGCGAGGGCCGCCGGATTCTCGGGCTCGACGACGAGGCCGGCGCCCGAGAGCTCGAGGATCCTCGCGGACTCGCCAGCCGCGGCAAGCAGCACCGGACGACCTGACGCCATGTAGTCGATCAGCTTCGAGGGTACGAACTGGCTGAAGGTCGGGTGAGCCGATAGCGGTACCAGCAGCGCGTCGCTCGCCGCGAGGATCGGCGGAACGCACTCGATCGGTATCTGCTGGTTGAACTGCACGTTGGACAGTCCGAGCCGGGTTGCCTGCTCGACGGTCGCCTGCCTCATCGGGCCGTCGCCGACGAAGACGAACTCCGCGAGGTCGGCCACTCTGCCTGCCGCCTCGAGAACCGAGGGAAGCGCCTGCGCGATCCCGAGCGTGCCGGCAAACGTGACGAGAAAGCGGTCGGCGGGAACGCCCTGACGATCGCCCGGGCCGGTGGGCGCAACGGCGAAGAACTGCTCGAGTGTGCCGTTCGGGATCAGTACGGTCGGCGGCCCCTTTCCGCGACGCTCGTCGATGTGCTCGCAGAACGGCCGGGTCACGGCCACGACGAGAGCGGCCGATCGATAGAGGGTGCGTTCGATGGCCTCGGCTGCACCGGTCTCCCAGCCGGACGAGATCTGCCGCAGGCTCGTCGCCGCCGCCGGCCAGAGGTCACGGACGTCGAGCACGAGCGGGGCGCGGTTGAACCTGGCGATTGCCAGCCCGGCGAGTCCGGTGAACAGGGGTGGCGTGGTCGCGAGCACGACGTCGGCCGGCCCGGCGAGCGGAGCGACCGCAGCAGCGAGCGCCATGAACGAGAGGTAGAACGCCATCCGGCTTCGCTGCGTCTTCTCGGGGTCGGCGCGCACCCAGACGCGCAGGATGCGGTAGGCGTTGGAGCGGTCGTCCTCGATCAGCCGGCCGCGGTAAGCCTCCGGGAGGACCCCGTGCGGATGGTTCGGAAACTCGCAGATGACCGTGACCTGGTGCCCTCGATCGGCCAGGTAGTCGGCGAAGCTCTGCATCCGGGATTGGGTCGCGCCGATCTCGGGCGGAAAGTACTGCGAGACGAGCACGATCCGCAGCTTTCGCGGCGCACGGCCTCGTTGGCTGCTCGGCGGGAGCGAGCGTGGCAGTGCCGAGGGGATGGGGTGCCCGCGTGGGGTGTCGGCGGCACGTTGGAGCAGCGATCTGTAGAGGACATCGACGTCCTCGACGAGACGCGGAACCGTGTAGCGCGCACGAACGTCGGCGCTCCCGAAGGCCCCGAACCTCAGGCGAAGCTCAGGGTCGTCTGCGAGCGTGACCAAACGCTCCGCGAGGGCGTCGGTATTCCCTGCCGGGACGAGAAAGCCAGAGTGACCATCGGAGACGACGTCCGCGACACCGCCGACGTCGGTCGAGACGACCGGCCGAGAGGCTGCGAGCGCTTCGATCAGCGTCACCGGCGTCCCCTCGTTGGCCGAGCTGAGCGCAACGACGTCAGTCGCGGCGTAGAGCCGCGCGACATCCGAGCGAAACCCCACGAAATGGGTATGCCGAGCAACACCGAGGTCGTTCGCGAGCCCGCGCAGGCTCGGAGCGAGCGGGCCGTCGCCGACGAGCACCAGCTCTGCATCGCCTCGCCGGGACCGGAGCTCGGCGAACGCGCGCAGCAGGTCGTCGGCGCGCTTGATCTCGGTCATGCGCCCGAGCCAGCCGACGACGAACGCGTCGTCCGAGATTCCGAGCTCGGCCCTGATCTGCGCGCGAGCCTCCGGCGCTGCGTCGACCCGCTGGTCGAGATCGAGACCGAGCCTGACGACCGTGATCCGCTCGGCGGGCGCGACTCCGAGCCGGACGAGGTCGTCCCGGACCTCAGGGCTCACCGCGACGAGCGCATCGGAGACCGCCGCCAGCCTGCGCTCGATCTGCAGGAACGCAGCCGTCTGCATCGGGTTGAAGTAGCCCCGGAGCACGTGCCCGTGGAACGTGTGGACGACGACCGGGGGACGTGCAGCGCCCGAAAGGGCGGCGGCCGCGCGACCGACCGCGCCGGCCTTCGCGGTATGGGTGTGCAGGATATGCGGGCGCAACTCCCGGATGAGCGCCCTGACCTGCCGAACCGCGGCGACGTCGAGGAGCGGCGAGATCTCACGCTGGAGCTCCGGGAGATAGATCGGAGCGACCCCGAGCTCCTCGGGCACGTACTCCATCGAGCTCTCGCCGGCTCCCACCCGCCCGGCGACGAGCGTCGTTCGGTAACCGAACTGGTCGAGGTCTCGGCTCAGGTACGAGACGTGGAGCGCCGGCCCGCCGACATTGAGCCGCGCGATCAGTCGCAGAATCCGAATCGGCTCCCCTGTCTCCGTCATCGAGAGTGCTTTTTACCTTCCGCCACGAGGATCGGAGACCGCCCACCGCGGAGCCCGGGTCTAGACTCACGGCAGTTGACGACGCAGATCGACCACGTGAGGGTGTTCTGGGAAGCCGCCCCTTGCGCAGACCGGCTCGCCGCCTCACCGAGGGGAAGCGCGGAGTACTTCGCCGAGATCGCAGCCGTGAAGGAGCGGCTGGAACCGCACGCGAGGGTGTTCGCGGACTTCCCGAGCTGGAAGGGCAAGGACGTGCTCGAGGTCGGATGCGGCGTCGGCATCGACACAACTGCCTTCGCGCGCGCCGGCGCCAGGGTGACCGGATGCGACCTGACCGAGGTCGGCGTCGCGCTCACCCGCGAGCAACTTCGTCTCGAGGGGTTGCCGGGCACAGCAGTCGTCGCCAATGCCGAGAGCCTTCCCTTCGCCGACGCGTCATTCGATCTCGTCTGGTCGTGGGGAGTGATCCACCACACGCCCGATCCCGTGCGCGCGGTTGCCGAGATCCGGCGTGTGCTGCGATCGGGCGGCGAGGCAAGGGTGATGCTCTACTCGGCCCGCTCGGTGTTCGCCGCAGCGGTCTGGGCACGTCAGATCGCACGCGAGCGGCGCCCGGTCGGTCTCCGCGACGCCGCCGCCCGCGGGCTCGAGAGCCCCGGGACACAGCTCCTCACTCCCGGGCAGGCGCGGGCGCTCTTCTCGGACTTCGTCGATGTCGACGTGCGGCAGGTGGCTACGGCCTATGACCGCGTGCGCGTGATGGGTCTCGGATGGCACTTGCTCGTCCGGGCTGTCGCCCGTTGACCGCTCGCCCGCGCGCTATCGTCGGCGTTATGCCGGATCCGGACATACCGAGAAATCGGCACAAGGCCTCGAGAGGAAGCGGCCCATGGCGAGCTCCCCGCTGACCGAGGTCGTGATCCGGCCGACGACGGGCCCGCTGCCGTCGCGCCTGGACGAGCTTTGGCGCTACCGGGAGGTGTTCGCCTTCCTCGTCTGGCGCGACATCAAGGTTCGGTACGCGCAGACGACGCTCGGCTGGGCCTGGATGGTGTTCCAGCCGCTTGCCTTGATGCTCGTCTACACCTTCGCGTTCAGCCATCTCGCCAAGGTGTCGATCCCTGGAATCCCCTATCCGGTCTTCGCACTCTCGGGGCTGACCCTCTGGATCTTCGTCTCCCGGAGCGTCATCACCGGCTCCGAGAGCCTGCTCGCGAACATCGCGCTGATCACGAAGACGGCGTGCCCACGGATCCTGATCCCACTCGCCGCGGTAGTTTCCATCTTCGTCGACTTCCTCGTCGCGCTGTTCCTCTTCTTCGTCATTTCCGCCTTCTACGGGTTCTTCCCGACCTGGCGCGTCGTCGCCGTGCCCCTGCTCCTCTTCGTCGCGTTCGTCCTCACTTTCGGACTCTCGCTGTTCCTCTCGGCGACGAACGTTCGCTACCGGGATGTCGCCCAGGCCTTGCCCTTCCTCGTCATCCTCTGGTTCTTCCTCAGCCCTGTCGCCTACCAGCTCCAGACGCCCGGGCACTCGTGGGAGACGATCGCCCAGGCGGTCAACCCCCTTGTCGGCCTGTTGCTCGCTTTCCGCTGGGCGCTCCTCGGCACCGAGCCTCCGCACGGCCTCCTCGCGTGTGCGGTCGTCATTTCGTTTGCCATCTTCTTCTTCGGGCTCAGACACTTCTCCCGTGCGGAGCGGACGCTTGCCGATGACATCTAGCGAGCCCACGATCCGGGCCCGGGGACTCGGCAAGTGCTATCGCGTGTGGACGCATGCGAGGCCGACGAGCCTCAGCGACCGCGTTGACACGATGTTCAAAGTGGCGCGAGCGCGAGCCCGGCCCGCCGGCGAGGGAGCAGCGCAGATGCGTGAGGAGATCTGGGCGCTCCGGGACGTCTCATTCGATGTCAACCGCGGCGAGGTGCTCGGCGTCATCGGACCGAACGGTGCCGGCAAGTCGACGCTCCTCTCAATTCTCGCCCGCATTACGGAGCCGACAATCGGCGAGGCCCGGATTTCCGGTCGAGTCAGCAGCATCCTCGAGGTCGGCACCGGATTCCACTCCGAGCTGAGCGGGCGCGACAACGTCTTCCTCAACGGAACGATCCTCGGGATGCCGCGTCGGGAGATCGCGTCGAAGTTCGACGAGATCGTCACATTCGCAGGGGTGGCCGACTTCATCGACATGCCGGTGAAGCGCTACTCGTCCGGAATGTATGTCCGATTGGCGTTCGCGGTCGCGGCCCATCTCGATCCGGACGTTCTGCTGCTCGACGAGGTGCTCGCGGTCGGAGATCGCGGCTTCCAGGAAAAGTGCTTCGAGCGGGTCCGGGAGATGACCGAGGCCCAACGGACTGTCGTCTTCGTCAGCCATGACGTCACCTCGGTGGAGCGGTTGTGCAACCGCGCAATCGTGATCGACGGCGGGCAGCTCACGTTCGCCGGCCCCGTTCACGCGGCCGTCGAGCACTATCTCCGATCGGTCGGCGCCGATCTGAACGAGGCCGCTCGAAGCGCTCAGCATCGAGGGAGCGGCGAGATACGAATCGAGCGGATTCAGGTCGCGAACGACGACGGATTGGACGGCGTCATCGCCAACGAACCCGTATCGATCTCCGTCGACCTCGTCCCGCGATCGTTGCTCGCTCTGGACGGAGTCGTCCTCGAGCTCGAGGTTCGGGATGGGATGGGAAGCCCTTACGTCGTCTTGGCCAAGGACCTATCGTCCGAGCAGCCGCTCGGCCCGAACATGGACCGCTACGCCGTCACCTGCAGGATTCAGGAGCTTCCGCTCCGGCCGGGGCCGTACACCGTCTCCGCCACGCTCTCGCGCGGCGGCACGACGATCGATCGCGGATCCGATCGAGGCCGGTTCAGGATCGTCCCGAGCGACTTCTTCGGCACGGGAGAGCTGACCAGAGACGATTCTCCGGGACCGGTGCTCACACGGCACGGATGGAGCATCCGAGCCGTTCCCGACGGGACCGGCAGCGTGTTCGAGCCGTCTGCGGCGCAGTGAGAAGAATGATCTCGGAAGCGCCCGGGCAACCACGGGCGGAAACCGGTGCAGGCGCTAGGATCGCCGGGATGTATGGGGGGCTGGCGTGATGTTGGACACCGTCCAGGCAGGCTTCGAGCCGGAGCCGGCCAGTACCACCGACCCCTTTCTCTCGGTTGTTGCGACTGCGCGCAACGACGGGCACGGCGGCGATCTCCTCTACCGGATGCAGGTGTTCGCGAATGCGCTCGCCGAACAGTGCGCGCGCCATCACCTGTCGGCGGAGCTCATCCTTGTCGAGTGGAACCCGCCTGCCGACCGTCCTTCCCTCGCCGAGGTGATCGACCTGCCGGCTGCAGAGAAGCTGCCCGTGCGAATCGTGACGGTCCCGAACGACATCCACGCACGGCTCGAGCATTCCGCGGAGCTGCCGCTCTTTCAGATGATCGCCAAGAACGTCGGGATCCGGCGGGCCCGCGGTAGGTTCGTCCTGGCCACGAACGTCGACGTCATCTTCGACGACGAGCTCGTCGAGACGCTCGCCGAAAGCGTCCTCAGCGAAGATCGCGTCTATCGCTGCGATCGTTTCGACGTCACCGCCGACATCCCGGCAGCTGCGCCCGTCGAGGAGCAGCTCGAGCTCTGCTCGGACCGTGTGATCCGGATCAACCGGTTCAACGAGACGGTCGACCTGCGAACGGGCACGGTCTACCCGATCTATCCCTTGAAGCTCCCGCCGAGCTTTCCGCTCCCCCTCGTGATCGTCATCCGGATCTTCGAGCTCTTCGCACGACACATACGGCACCTTGCGAGGCAGATCTGGCACTTCGGGAGAGGCGCGGTCGTGAAGGTATGGACGACGCACGAGCTACCCGGAGTACGTACGACCGGCGCCCGCGTCGGCGCCTGGTTCCGAGCACGCTTCGCGTCCTCCGGGGCGCGCGAGAAGCGCAGGCCCGCGATGTCCCCGCTCGACCGCATTCGCGAGCGCTGGCGCCTCTTCGTCGCGAACTGCCGGGCGCTCAAGGAGTGGGAACAGGCGAGAATCATGCTTCACACGAACGCATCGGGCGACTTCACCCTCATGTCGAAGCGCGGCTGGAACGACGTTCGCGGCTACCCGGAGCTCGAGCTGTTCTCGATGCACCTCGACTCGCTCCTCCTCTACGAAGCCCATTACGCCGGGTACGTGGAGCGCTGCCTTCCGGGCCGCGTCTATCACCTCGAGCACTCGTCCGGCTTCAAGCCTGACGACTCGGCCGTGCGCGAGCTCAACGATCGTCTCGATCGTGCGGCCGTCCCTCAGGTGACGAACGATCAGTTCAGGGAGTGGATCCTGGCGATGTTCAGACAGAAAGCACCGATCGTCTTCAACGACGCCTCCTGGGGCTTCGCCGATGAGGTGTTCGCCGAGCACGGCACGGCGACGGCTTCCCCACGCGCGGTTGTTCCTGCCTCGGCGGCGCGACCGACGAAGGTTGGCCTATGAGCGACTTCACCGAGGTTCCCGTCGAGGAGGTCCAGGCCTACTGGAATCGCCGTCCCTGCAACATCCGCCACTCGCCGAAGCCGGTCGGGAGCCGCGAGTACTTCGACGAGGTGGAGGCGAGAAAGTACCTCGTCGAGCCGCACATCCCACGGTTCGCGGACTTCCCTCGCTGGCGTGACAAAGCGGTTCTGGAGATCGGGTGCGGGATCGGAACCGACACCGTCAACTTCGCCCGTGCAGGTGCGCGCGTCACGGTCGCGGAGCTCTCGGATAAATCGCTCGAGGTCGCGGAGAAACGGGCCGAGGTGTACGGGCTCGCCGACCGGATCACGTTCTACAACGGCAACGCGGAAGAGCTCTCGACCTTCGTGCCACCCCAGACCTTCGATCTCGTCTACTCGTTCGGCGTCATCCATCACTCGCCCCACCCGGAGCGCATCGTCGAGCAGGTGACACGCTTCGTCGAGCCGGGCTCGACACTCAAGGTGATGGTCTACAACCGGCGCTCGTGGAAGGTCTTCTGGATCGTCCTCAAGTACGGGAAGGGGGACTTCCGGAAGGCGCGCAAGCTGATCGCAGAGCACTCGGAGGCGCAGTTCGGCTCGCCGGTCACCTACGCCTACACCAAGGAGGAGCTCGCCGCTCTGCTGCGCTCGGCCGGTTTCCGCGTGACAGACATCTTCGTCGATCACATCTTCCCGTGGCGGATCCCGGACTACCTCGAGTACAGGTACGTGAAGGTCTGGTACTTCCGCTGGATACCCGCACCACTGTTCAAGCGGCTCGAGCGCCTGCTGGGCTGGCACCTCTGCGCGACGGCCGTCTACGAGCCACAGAAGGGAGCGCCTACGTGAGAGTCTCGGTGATCGGACTCGGAAAGCTCGGATCGCCGATGGCGGCGTGCTTCGCGGCGAAAGGGTTGACGACGATCGGGGTGGACGTGAACGCCTCCTTCGTCGAAGCGATCAACGAAGGCAGGGCGCCCGTCTATGAGACCGGGCTCGGCGAGATGATCGCCGAGGGTCGGGCATGCCTGACCGCGACGACCGACACGGTCGCTGCCGTGAGCGAGACCGACGCGACCTTTCTCATCGTCCCGACGCCGAGCGACGACGACGGCGGCTTCTCGCTCACCTACGTTCTCGAGGCCTGCGACGCGATCGGTGAAGCGCTGCGGGAGAAGAACGCCTACCACCTCGTCGTCCTGACGAGCACGGTGATGCCGGGCGCGACCGGCGGCCCGGTACGCGCCGCGCTCGAGGAAGCGAGCGGGAAGCAGGTGGGCACCGGACTTCGGGCTCTGCTACAGCCCGGAGTTCATCGCGCTCGGAAGCGTGATCCACGACTTCCTCAACCCCGACTTCCTGCTGATCGGCGAGTCGGACAAGGCCGCGGGAGACATGCTCACCGACATCTACCGGCGCGTCGTCGGCGAAGACCCGTCCGTCGCGCGGCTCAACTTCGTCGATGCCGAGCTCGCCAAGCTCGCGGTCAACACCTTCGTGACGACGAAGATCGCGTTCGCGAACACGCTGGCCCGGATCTGCGAGCAGCTCCCCGGCGCGAACGTCGACGCGGTGACGTCAGCGATCGGTCTCGACTCGCGGATCGGAGCGAAGTACCTCCGCGGCGCGATCAGCTACGGCGGGCCGTGCTTCCCGCGCGACAACGCCGCGCTCGCCGCGCTCGGGCGGCGCCTCGGAGCCCCGGCCCTCGTAGCCGAGGCGACCGACGCGTCGAACCGAGATGGGATCGCGTATCTGGCGGACACGGTCATGAGCCGCCTGCCGCGGGGCGGCACCGCGGGCATCCTCGGGCTCTCGTACAAGCCGAACACCGACGTCGTCGTGGAGTCTCCCGGGCTTCTTCTCGCGCTGGCCCTGGCCGAGTTGGAGGTCGACGTGGTCGCGTACGACCCGGCGTCGATCGCGAATGCGAAGCGGATCACCGGCGACCGCATCCGCTACGCAGCCTCGGATGTCGAATGCATCGGCGAGGCGGACGTCGTCGTCATCGCGACGGCCTGGAGCGAGTTTGCGAACCTCGAGCCGGTCCTCCTCGAGCGCGACTCACCGCCGACCGCCGTCATCGACTGCTGGCGGCTCCTCGAGCCTGAGCGCCTGAACGGCGCCATCGACTACATCGCGGTCGGCGAGGGGCAGCCGGAGCGATCGACGATGAGCTGATCCTACCGCCTCGGTCGCGAATCGTTTCTGGTAGCGAACGACAGCTTGAGCATTATGCCGACCCGGCCAATGCTTCTAAGAACTCGGGTTTTCCAACAAGCTCCTGATCTATCCCTGCAAGAAGCATCCGTCCGTAGGGCGTCTCTGGTTGTTGCTGGGAGTCGTAGAGGCTGGTCCAGCTGAGTCCGCCGAAGAATGTCCTAAGCCGCCGCTCGTTGTCTGGGTCATGGGTCCCGATATGCACCCTCCGCACGAGCTGCGTCAGCCCGTCGGATGCCGCCTCGAACACATGGGCCTCAGCGCCCTGGATGTCAGCATCGACTAGATCGATGACCTTCTCTCCCCGTAGGACTGTTGAGGCTGATCGCGCAGACGGTGCTGATCCGACGAGGCTGGTGCCTCCGCCGTAACATCGAGGTGATGCGACCGGGAGCGTCGACAGGAGGGGGGTCAGCGATGCTCTGGCCATACCAGTTCGCCGCGTCGCCCGTGTGAAACCACACAGAGCCGTCCTCCGCCGCGACGGCAGCCTCCACAAGGCGCGTTTTCTTCAGGTCAACTTCATTGTCGACGAAATGGCGTTTCATCCAACGGAAGTGGTCCGGATCGGCCTCGACACCTATCAGGTGATACTCGATTCCCAACTGACGGGCGGCGAGTGCTCCCGATGCAAGCCATCGCCCCCATCCCGCTCCCAGCTCGATCATCCGGAAGCAGCCCTGTGCATTCGTGACCGCCTCGAGCAAGATCGGTCCATTCGAAGCTTTCGCGATCATTTGGGTCGGGGAACATACGATCCGGAGGCTCTAAGAGCGACCGGTGAGGGGTCGGCGTCCTCAGCCCCCCACCCACATGGCAGCTGGTGGAAAAGATGGCCGCGCTCTTCCCGGAGGGAGTCGAGGTCCGTTCCGCCCTGGCCGACAGCGGCCACTACTGCGAACGACTATCGCCGGAAGACCCAACGAATGGGCGGAGCTGGGACTGCAGGAGTCACGCTGAACCTCGCCCCGTACTCCGCAGTGGACTTTGGCGCCCTATGACCCCTGGTTATCGAATCAGTGGAGACGTTCGGCGTACTCCGGAGGACTGCGGCGCGAACACTGTGGGCAGGCGCCTCGAGGAATGTCAACGATCCTCCTAAAGGCATGTTGGACGCGCTCCCCCCTCGGGACCCGTTCCTTGCCCGCCTACCTCGAGAAGACACGCAGCTTCCGGTGCTTCTCGAGATGCCGGCCCATGCGCCGGCCTGGCGGGCCGCCGGTTATACCAACGTCAACGTGATCCCGAACCCCCAGTGGGTCGATGGTGAGTTCGACCGGAACTGGACGGAGCGCGGAGGAACGGGTTCTTTTGTACTCTCCGGTGCCGACGAGTGGCGAGGCGACGACCCGACTCGGTTAGGCCTCGACATCTGGGAGCAGATCTGCCGCGAGTTCCTGAGCAGCCCGTCCATCACGACGGGCATGTCTCTTACCTGACCTCGCGCGAGCTGACAGCTCTCTACGGAGACTCACGCGTTTTTTTAAACCTGGATCGGCCCTTCGGGCAGGGTGAACGACCGCTGACGCTCGCTTTCACCGAGGCGTTGAGCGCCCCGGCCTTCCGGTGGTGGCTCGCGATCTGCCCGGACTCCAGCTACAGCAGCTCCTCATCGACCGGAACGGCGTCGCCACCCAACGACGTCGGCGTGATGTGCGGCCCATCGGGCACTGCCTCGACGACCGAGAGTTCGCCGGCGAACACGGCCGGCGCAGCCGCGAGATAAGCCACCGCGGCGTTCTCCCAGAACGTTTTGCGCCCACGCTACGACGAGATCATCGAGAGGGCCCGGAACGTCTTCGCGGGAACCTCACCCGCACGGCGATGACTCCGGTCTTGGGTTCGCGCCCGGCAGATCCGCTCAAGACGTTCTGTCGTAGACGGCGACCCAGCATGTAGCTGCCCGAGCCAAGGCGCTTCGATCTGACGAGCCTGATGCCATACCCGTGGGCGCGCAGCACCTGAGGCGCGTCGCCGCAGCTGTGATGAACGCAGAGGAGCACGAGTCAGCGGGGAGAGATGGTTCGCGAGCGACTCGGCATCCGCCGGCCCGAAGGCCGGCATGTCGAAGGCGAACGCGGTGTAGTTGTAGAGGTAGAGCGACTGGATCCCGACGAGATCCCCACCGTCGGCGTGCCGGTCGTACCAGAACACGGGAGGCGTCCCTGTGGGTGCGACGCTCCGGAGAAAGCCGACCATCCCGACGCCGAGGTCGAACGTCTCTGTCGTCACCGGGGTCGAAACACCAAGGCCGAAGACGTCCGTGCTCGCGTCGAGCGCGTAGGCCGAGGCGCCGAGGCCGACGGCCAGCGCTCCCGCGGCGAGCAAGCTAGCTCCACGTTGTTGGAGACGCGTCCGGCTCACGACCACTGCGGTGAGCGCAACCGCCATGAGCACGCCTGCCGGGAGGTAGGCTACCTCTCCCACCCGTGACGGCAGGTCGTCGCGGTAGACCCAGACGAGGGGAGCGAGCACTGCTGCGGCGCAGGCTCCAACGGCGAGCTGCGCCCTCGCCCCGCGCCAGTTCGCGACGCCAAGCCCGGAAGCGATCGCCCCGACGCAGAGTGGCATCGCCGGCAGGGCCGGGCTGAAGTAATAGACCGCCTCGAGCACGTTGCCGCCGGTGAAGCTCCCGCGCCGCGAGGAACGCCGAGACCGCGAGCAGGTAGAGGCCCGAGCCGACAATGCTCCCGAACTCCGGCGTCCGCCGCTTCGAGCCGGCGGCCACGACGACCAGGATCGCGAGGAGGAAGAGCGGCACCAGGACGCGAGGGCTCTGCGGGGCCCACGTGTCGAACGGGACGCTGAACAGCGCCGGGTTGATGACCCGGGCCTCGTGGATCTGCGGCCCGAGAAACCACACCGGGCCGCGGTTGAGCCATGCGAACGTGCCGCAGGCGACGAGCAATGCGACTGCGCCACTGAGAAACGCGGCCGAATCGATCCCGAGCCGCCGAAGGAACATCCCGCGCGGCCGCATCCGGGTCGTGACGTAGAGGATCGGGAGGCCGATCACCAGCACGACCGCGAAGACATTCGTAGCGACGGCCGCAGCGAGGAAGAAGCCCGACGCGGCCAGCCGCCACACCGGGAGAGGCTTCCCAGTGGCCGGGAGGCCGAGAAAGAGCCCGACGAACACGAACGTGATCAGCGCACCGTCCCAGTAGTCCCAGTGCTGGGCGTCGAAGTACATCTGCCCGCCGATCAGCCAGACATACCCGATAAGAGCGGCATTCCGGCCGAAGTGGGCTCTGAGCAGCCCGTAGGCTGCGACCGCGCCGACGACGAAGAACGAGCCGTGCAGGACGAGGTGCGCAGTGCGCGGCGACAGGATCTGGTTCGCGGCGTAGCCGACGATGATCCACGGCAGCCGCGAGGCGTAGTAGGTCTGCGAGAACGCATCGTAGAGCTGGTGGAAGTTGAGCCAGAAGCCGGTGTAGAACCACGGGTCGATCGACCCGGCCGGGTTGTAGAGAGGCGGATCGGTCCAGACGAAGGCCGCGGCCACGACAAGGCTCAGCAAGACGAGCGGCGCAGCCTCGGCAAGCACGCGGGCGAGGAGGGCACGTGCATCCCGCCTTCCCGGATGCGACTCGGGAGCGGAGTCCGTTCGCAGCGCCGGCGCTCCCGCGTGGGCGCCCGAGCCTCTCAAGTCGGCGCTAGAGATCGTCGAGCTCCGAGCTGTCGCGTCCTTCGGCAGCACGCGTCCGCTCGGGTGAATAAATCTCCCCGGCCCGCGTGTTGCTCTTGATCAGGGCGCCCGCCCCGATCACCGTGCGCGGCCCGACCATGACGCCGTCCCGGATCGTGGCGTTGTTGCCGACGAACGAGAAGTCGCCGACCACCGCGTTCCCCGAGATCGATGCCGAGGGTGCGATGAAGCAATGATCGCCGATGACGAAGTCGTGGCCGATCACCGCGCCGCTGCGCAGGATCGTGTCGCAGCCGACCCGAGCCGCGGGCTGGACGATGACCCCCTCGAACACGAAGCAGTTGTCGCCGAGTTGAACCCCATCAGCGACGATCGCGTTCGGGCTGATGTAGGTGAGCAACCGGTAGCCGAGCGCCTTGACGCGATCGTAGACATCGGCGCGCGCGCGGTTCACGCGGCGGTAGCCCACGGCGACAAAGACGTCCGTGCGAGCGGGAGGGAACAAGTCGACGAGCTCGACGAGCTCGACGAGCGGCAGGCCCGCCATCGTGCGCTCGCCCGGCTCGATCCGATCGACAGTGAAGGCGACGACATCGTGCCTCGAGTCCGCCTCGAGGTGAAAGTGGACGAGCCTTGCGAGCTCCCCGGATCCGAAGACGACTACGTCACCCAGTTGCAACCAGCTCCGAAGCGCACCTGACTTCAGGAACGCCGGCGAGTTGCCGCCTGCCTCGAACAGGAGATCGAGCACGCTGACTTCGTGCTCGAACGGCGGGTGTCTCTGCCCATACTCGCGGTATCCCGTGTAGCTCATGTACTCGATCGCGATGCCCGCTGCCGCGAAGCGATGTTCGTCGAGGTAGCCCCGCGCACGGGGGCCCGTCAGGTAGACGTCAGCACCGACCGCGACGCAGAGCTCGATCAGGCGCCCGACGCGATCGCCGGACCCGGGGTAATCGGTCGAGCGGCTGATCGGGGTCGCGATCTGGCAGCGCATCGCAGAGGTCGCGGATGAATCCCTCGTTGATTCGCGAGAGTAGGTGGTCGTCGACGTCGAGGTACCTTGCTCTCAGCAGTTCGGCATAGTCGTCGAAGAACCGTGCCCCCTCGTAGTTCTGGAGCAGGGAGCGCCAGTGCTTTCGGCGCCAGTGAGCGTCGACGACAGCAGCCTCGTCCACGCGTTGACTTCTGCGACCTGCGTGCAGAACGGGGATCGTCAACCAGGCCGGCCCCCGCTCGGTCTTGATCCGGTTGCGGTTGCGCCAATCGCGTTGTGTGTACTGCACCTCGTCGTAGATCACGAAGTGGTCGGCGAGGCCGATCAGGTCGAAGTAGCCCTTCCACGGGATGTAGCTCGATTGAACGATTGCAACCCGCAACGACGATTACTCCCGGCCGGATCCGTCCACCAAGACAGCCGCGCCGAGATCGTGATCGATGGACGGGTAAACGGCCACGTCTGCCGGAAGCCTCTCGTCGATGACGTACAGAGGCCGGCCCTTCACCTGCTCGAACACCTTCCCGATATAGAGGGCGGTCACTCCGGTGCACATGATCACGAGGCCGCCGGTCATCAAGACGATCGCCCCGAGCGTGGGCCAGCCCGGCGATGAGCCCTGGATCAGAAACGAGACGACGAAACCGACGGCGAGCGCGAATCCGGCCGTGGAGAGGGCGAGCCCCAGGTAGACAATCCACGGAAGCAGGACTGCGGGCTCGAAGAAGAGACCGTCGAGCGCGAGGCGAATCAGCGCGCGGGGCGTATAGGAGCTGTTCCCGGCATGGCGCTCCGCCCGCTCGACGTCGATCGAGACGCGGCTGAAACCCAGCCACTGCAGCACGAGCTGGTAGCTGCGGTGGGCGTCCTTGATGCGAAGGAACTCCTCCGCCACCTGACGCGACATCATGCTCAGATTCGGGCGGCTGTCCTCGAGGTCACCGCGTAGTAGCAGGCGCCGCGCTCGGTTGTTGGCCTTGCTCGCCACGCGCCTGGGTAGGGCCTGATCGGGCCGGGCCCGCCTCGTCAGGACGATGTCGGCTCCGGCCCGGGCCTCGGCGTACAGACGCGGGATGTCCTCGGGCCGATCCTGGAGGTCGCAGTCCATGACGGCGATCCACGCGCCCGCTGCTTCGGCCAGCCCTGCCGTGATCGCGGCGTGCTGTCCGAAATTGCGGCTGAGCCGGACGATCTGGATGTGAGGATCGTGTTGGCGGAGGGCCCGGAGCACATCCCAGCCGCCGTCGGTGCTTCGGTCGTCCACGAAGACGAGCTCATACGGAACGCGCAGCTCGCCCATCACGTCGCTCAGGCGTCGGTGGAGTTGCGATAGACAGCCGACACACCCGTAGACCGGGACGACCACGCTGATCTCGACCTCGGGCACGGACGTAATGATGCGGATGGCATCTGCTGGACACGGCCAGGGCGAACCGGGACCCGATCGTTGAATGCTCAGGCCGGGTTAGTCAGAGCTTGGAGAGGCGTTCGCGGCCATCGACAGAGGCGTGTCGTCGACACCGCGTGACATCTGCTCGTGGATCCAGGCGTACGTGGCTGCCATGCCCGACTCGAGCGTGGTGCTCGGCTCCCAGCCGAGTCGATCGCGAATCATCGTGTTGTCGCTGTTCCGCCCGCGGACGCCCTGCGGCGCCCCGAGGTTGTACCGGCGTTCGAGCGTCACGCCGGCGATCTCCTCGACGATGTCGACGAGCCGGTTGATCGTCACGAGCTGGGAGCTGCCGAGGTTGATCGGCTCCGAGACGTCGCTCGTCATCAGGCGGAAGATCCCCTCGATGGTGTCATCGATGTAGGTGAAGCTCCGGGTCTGCTCGCCGTCGCCCCAGATCTCGATCGTATTCGTGCCCGCGAGAACCGCGGAGGCCACCTTGCGGCAGATCGCGGCCGGCGCCTTCTCGCGGCCCCCGTCCCAGGTTCCGTACGGCCCGTAGACGTTGTGGAACCGCGGCACCCGTACCACGATCCCGTAATCCTCGTGGAAATGCCGGCACATGCGCTCGCTGAAGAGCTTCTCCCAGCCGTATCCGTCCTCGGGCTCCGCCGGGTAGGCGTCGGCCTCCTTGAGCGCCGTCACGTCCGGATCCGTCTGATGCTCCGCCGCATAGACACAGGCCGACGAACCGAAGAGGAAGGATCGGACGCCGGCTTCCCGGGAGGCTACGAGGAGATTCGTGTTGATCAGAACCGAGACCATGCAGTCCGCCTTGTGCGTCTCGATGAATCCCATCCCGCCCATGTCCGCCGCCAGGTTGAACACGACCTGTGCGCCCTCGACGGACTCCTCGCATGCAGCGGGGGTGCGGAGGTCGAGAACGAGATTCTCGATCGGAGCGCGCTGGTACCAGTCGTCGAGGGGCTTGACGTCAACCCCCCGAACGTCCTCAAAGCCGCGCCGAAGCAGCTCGGCAACCAGATGTCCGCCGATGAAGCCGCCGGCTCCCGTTACGACGACGCGATCACGAGTGTTCAACTGATCTCCCCCTCCTTCGCAAGCCGTGTTCCTCTCTTCCTCAACGGGCTCCTCGAACGGGCTCAGTGTAGTGGCCGGATCAGCCAGCCGAGCTCGAAGGGGAGCTCCGCATCGACCGAGATCGCGAGGACATCGGTTCGTACGCGCTCGCCGAAGCGTTCGGACACCACGCCACCCTCGACGACGGGCTCGCCGACGAACGGCTCGATCCTCGCGGCGCGATCTCCGGGCGCGAGCACGAGCCGGCTCACGATCCGGCGACGCCCCTCGCCGTCGACCCGATCGGAGACCTCGACCTGGCGCTCGTTCCAGCTGACGCGCCGAACGTGGGTCGCGCCGCATGGCCAGGTGACCTTCGCTTCGACCAGGCCGTCTTCTACGAGGTCGACGCGCACGTCCGGTAACGGCCCGGATCGGAATGCACGCCACGGCTCGAATTGGCTCTTGCCGTCAAGCTCGATCGTCGAATGCGCCCGCGTCGAGCGGAGCCGGTCTCGTTCCGCTCCAGCCTCGTAGGTGGCCGTGCCCGTGTCGATGACCACGGGCCGGCCGTCCCACCAAAGCTGCAGAGAAAGGGCGTCGGCGTGGGAATGCGCGGGGAGGAATGCCGGCCCGGGAGGCCCACAATCGAGAGCCATCCAGAGCCGTGGCGACCGCACGACGGCGTAGCCGGTCGAAGCGAAGACCGAGAGCCCGGAATCCGGTTCGGGCAGGTCCAGCTGCGGCGCAAGATCGACGCCCCCATCGTTGAAGAGCGCGGGCGACCCGTCCGGGCGCTGCAGTGCCGCGGCGAAGCGCCGCATCCCCTCGATCGGCTCGGCCAGCCATGCGGCCCCGGTGAGTGTTTGCACTTCGATCAGGTCGCGGAGCACCACGAGGTGGTAAACGGGGCTCCGCTCGTAGTGCCCTCCATCGGCGAGGATCTGCTCCGGCAGCTCGCGGGCGAGCAACTCCAGCCCCGCCTCCGTGAACCTCGGCTCGACGAAGGCGGCGCCACCGGCGATCAGGCCGCGTGCATCGCGGATCACGTGATTTCCGAGGACGTCCTCCTCGATATTCACCTCGAGCCGCAGCAGCTGCCGCCACAGGCTCTCGCCGAGGCGGCTGTCCGAGAGCTCCGGAAGCAGGGTGAGCGCCGCGGTCCAGTTCGCGACCCGCGTCGCCACGACATACGGGTGCCAGGCGTCGTCGTCGCGCGGCGGGTTGGCCGAGATCCACCCGTCGATGAGCCGCGCCGCCGTCTCCGTCTCTCGCGCCCGAGCGGCGGCGAGGACGTCCTCGCCGTAGTGAGCATGAAACCGCGCGAGTCTCGTTCCGGGCTCGGGTGACCCTCCCTGTTCAAAGGCGCGCGAGCGCCAGAGCGCCTCTGCCCCGACGACCGGAGCGGGGACGCGGGGCGGCGGAGAGACCGGGAACTTGCGCCGCGCGAGCGGGCGCATTGCGCGCGCCCGCAGCTGCCTCGGTCGTGCGGCGCGGAGCGCGTGCACGTAAAGGAGCGGCTTCAACCAACCGCCTCGCGGTAGGCGGCGAGCAGAGCGGCGGCAGCGGCACTCGGGGCAAGCTCCTGCTCGGCTTTCCGCCGCGCCGCCGCACCGAGTCGGCGCCTCAACGCCGGATCGCCGAGCAGCCGCTCGACCGCCGCCCGAAGAACCGGAGGGGAGGGCTCGGGATCGACGACGATCCCAGTCTCACCGTCGATGACCGCGTCCGTCAACCCGCCAACCCGCGTGGCGACTACCGGCCGGCCGTATGCCATCGCTTCCCTGGCGACCACGCCGTAGCCCTCACGACGCGAGGGGACGCAGACGACTGCGGCCCTCGCGTAGTAGTCGCCGAGCCCATCGTGGGGGACGAATCCGACGGTTTCGGGCACCTCGGCGCGAAGCGGACCGTCGCCGACCACCACCCGGGGCGAGCCGTCGGTCGCCTCGAGGAACTCGCGGATGCCTTTCTCCTCGCTGAGCCGTCCTACGAAGAGCACGTGCGGCGGCTCGGCGGCCGCACCTACGTCGGCGGGGATCTCGACACCGTTTGGGATCACGCGCACCTCGCGTGCACCGAGCGCGACGCGCAGAGTCGGCGAGGAACCGGGAGGCAGCGACGACCAGGCGGGAACGCCGCAGCAGGGGGCGGGCAAGCCTCGGAAGACGGCGGACCATCGCGACATCTGTTCCCCACACCTGAAGGACGACGGGCTTTCGCGTCGCAAGCGCCGCGAGCGCGGATGGGATCCAGTGCGCATGGACCACGTCCGCGCCCGTCGCGGCGCGCCGGGCCGCCCGGGCGAAGCGGCGAAAAACAGAGGCAGGAGGGCGACGAGCCACGGACGGGCCTTCAGGTTCTGGATGATCCCGTCACCGTAGGCGATCCCGTAATGACGGAAGTCCGCCGGCGAGACGACGTCCGACCGTGACCGCCGCCGGCGCGCAGGTGGTCGACGCTTTCGGCGACGAACACGCCGGCCATGTCGCCGGCGAAACCGAGGGTACGACGTGGTCACGACGCAGACGCGCAGCGTCTCGCTCAAGCCGCGGACACCCCGGGGCGTGGGGCCACGCCGGCGCGACCACCGGTCGGGGCCGGGTCACGAACCATGCTTCGCCGCTGGACGGGATCCGCGTGACCGCCGAACACCAGCGGCACTGCCAAGGCGAGCGCCAAGAAGACGAAGAAGTAGTAGAAGGACATCGTCAGGTAGAAGGCGTTCGAGGCCATCGTCCCGGCGAGCGCGGCCGTCCAGCCCCACGCGAGCGGGCGGACGCGCGCGGCGAGAGGGTCACCAACCTTCGCGAGGGCGGCGCCGAGGTGCTGCGCGAGGATCAGGCGCGCGAACACCCAGATCAGGAAGCACGCGAAGAGCACGGTGCCGATGATCCCGGTCTCGACGATCAGCGAGACGTAGAAGGAGTGCGGGCCCCAGTTCGATTTCCCGGTCGCGGCCTGGTAGTAGATCGAGAAGTTGTTCAGCCCGAGGCCGAGCAGCGGGTGGCTGTGGAGGATCTGCGGGATGAAGCTGTAGACCTTGAGGTGCACCGACTCCGATCCGCCGCCGGTCTGCGTTCTCGATCTGAAGACGACGAGGAAGAAATGGAGGCGGCTGACGACGACAACCGCGAGCACGGCGAGCGCACCCGCGATCGGCGCGATCAGCGCGCGCGACTTCAGGTAGCCGCGATAGGGCAGCGCGAGGACGAGCGCACCGACGCCGAGGCCGAGCAGGCCGCTGCGCGAGAGCGTCGCGATCTCGACGACCAGCATGAAGCCGATCAGTGCTGCGAGCTTCCGCTTGAGCCGGTGCTCGGGCTCGAGCCGGAGGTAGAGCGGCGTCAGGACGAGCAGCGGTGCGATCAGCATGATCCCGAGGTGGTTCGGGTCACCGGTGAGGGCGTTCGGGCGATAGACCGACGAGCCGCCGACCGCGCCGTAGATGTTGATCTGGCTCGCCCCGCCGGTCAGCGGTGAGATGAAGATCGAATCGAGGTTGACACCGGCCTGCGCCGTCACGAGCTGCAGGACGCCGTAGGCCGCGTTCGCCGCGACTCCGCCGCAGAACGCGGCGAGCGCCTGCCAGTAGTACGCGACGCCGCGGCGCCACAGCCAGGCGACGCCGAGCGCGAGGAAGGTGAAGTGGATCAGGAACTTGATGAAGCCCTTCTCGAGCTGCGCGAGCCCTGTCGCCGTGTCGAGGTTGTAGAAGCCGAGCAAGTAGACGAGCGAGAACGCGGCGAGCCACCCGAGCAGCACCACGGTCGTGCGCGGTAGCCGCGGCCGCGTCACGACCACGAAGCAGACGATGAAGCAGATCGCGAGGATGTCCGAGAGCGCGAGCGCCGACCCGAAGCTCCAGTGCACCTTCTCGAACGTGCAGCAGAAGAGCGTCGCCAGGAAGAAGAAGCTCGTCAGCCGCCTCACAGGAGCTCCTCCAGAGGCGCCTCGACCGGCCACTGTCTCCGCGAGCCGTGTCCGGGGACAGTCACCGTCACGGAAGTGTGACAGCGAACAGCCGCCGGAGACGATTCCCCAGTAACGATGCCGAGTTCAACGGTGACTTTCCGGCCATGTCCGGGGACAGTCCCCGTGCCGTAAGCGTCACGGAGTGTGCACAGCCGTCTCATGCGGGCTTGTCCAGGGTGTGCAGAAGATCGGCGAGCTCCTGGACGCGCGTGCGGCGGTCGAGCTTCGTCTTCCACTCCGCCGAGAGCGGCGAGGCGGAGAGCATGCCCTCCCGCCAGCGGTCCCGCATCGCGGTCAGCTCGCGTTCGATCCCGTCGATATCCATCGGGTCGACCACCACGCCGGCGCCGGTCTCGCGGATCAGATCGGCCGCTGCGCCGTCGGACGGGACGACCGCGAGGATCGGACGCTCGGCAGCCAGGTACTCGAAGACCTTCCCGGAGAGAACTCCCTTGCCGCGGCCGTCGGCGTCCGGGATCAGGAGCAGCAGCGCCTCGGAGTCGCGCTGCAGCTCGAGCGCCCGGCGATGGGAGGCGTAGGGGACGAGATCGATGCGATCCATGATCCCCGCCGCCCACTCGCGGTCGGCCGCGCGGAAGTCGCCGACGAAGCGCGCGACCACCCCGTCCACGCGTGACAGCGCCGTCAGGAACGGCTTCGGATCGCGCTTGCCGAAGAACGAGCCCGCGTGCGTGATCCGGAACCTGTCCGCCGAGGGCTCGTAGTCCATCCCGGCGAAGTCCTTGAAGTCGGAGCCGTTCGGGATCGTCAGGACCGGCCCGCGCGGATTCTTCGCCCGCATCTCGGCGGCGATCGCCTCGGACACCGCCACGCTCGCATCGGCCTGCCGTGCAACGAGCGACGCGACGGCATGCAGCCCCTGCTCCTTCACGCGAACGGAGAGCTTTTGCGAGTCGCGGTGCGGATGGGCAACCAGCGAGTCGCGGAGGTCCGCCACCCAGCGCGCCCCGGTCGCGCGCTTCACGGCGGCGCCGATGAAGTGGATCGACGGCGGCGGCGAGGTGGTCACGACCACGTCGATTCCCTCTTCGCGCACGATCTTGATCGCGGCCGGGATCGCCGTCAGGTTGTAGGTGACGTTCTCGTCCGGGAGCAGAAGCCGGCGCCCGAGGAGCGATGCCTGGCGCGTGTAGCGCTCGAGGCCCATCGTCCCGTGCAGCTCCTCAGCCGGTCGGCGCCCCTCGGGCCCGATGAACTTCACGCGGTGCACCCACGCGAGCGTCGGCGGCGGGAGCTCGTCGTCGCGGTGGATCCACTTCGGATCGTCCGGCGCGAGCACGTGGGTCTCGATCCCGAGCTCCGGCAGGTGCGTCGCGAACTTCAGCGGCCGCTGGACGCCGCCGCCGCCGGCCGGCGGGAAGTAGAGCGTGACGAGGAGGACCTTCATGTCGGCAGACGGTAGAGACGGCCGTCCTTGACGGCCCAGGTGGCACCGTACCTGCGGGGTATCGCCGGATCGCCCGTGGCCAGCCAATGGTTGACGTCGATCTCGCGCCGAGCGGGGTCGTTGGCCTTCGTGTTCGCGACGTGGGCGATCGGGGCGCCGACGACGTAGACGGGGGCCGCGGCCAGGATCTCGTAGCTCGTCGGTAGCGACGCGATCACGACCGCCCCTCTGGGCAGAGCCTTCACTTGTTGCAACAGTGCCGGGGAGAGCGCCTGGGCGTCGGTGGGGTGGAGCGGCGTCCACTGCCGGAAGCCGTGCACGGCGACCGGCAGCACGAACAGCCCGGCTGCGAGCGCCGCGAGCCCGTACCGCTCCTTCGGCCGGTCGCGCGCAAAGACGATCCCGAAGACGAGCGCCGCGGCGCCGGCGATCAGCGCGAACCAGGTGACCGCGCCGGGCCCGCCGTGCCGAAGGCCGTAGGCGAAGTCACCGGGCCATTTCCGCTCGAGCAGGAAGCCCGCCAGGAGCGCGAACGGCAGCACCCAGACGGTTCGCGCAAGCAGCGCGAGGCCGCCCGCGAACGCGAAGGCGAACGGGATGAACCCCGCCGCGCGTCGCGACTGCGAGAGCGAGACCGCGTTCGAGAACGGGACGAACAGCTCCGGGATCAACATCAGCGCCAGAATCACGACCGTCCCTCCGAGCACCAGCGCGCCCCACGGCCTGCGCGCGGCGAGCACGGCCACGGGCACCAGGACGAGCGCCGCAATCGCGATCGCCCCGGTCCTCCCCGGCACCTCGGCCGCGAGCCGGAAGTGATGCACGGACGTGACGACGAGCTCGCCGCCGTAGTGCGCAAGGGTCGCCGCCTGGGTCTTCTCGTCGGGGTTGACCGAGAGCGTCTCCGCCACGAGCGGCCGGAGCCAGAGCACCGCGAGCCCGGAGGGCACGATCGACGCCACGAGCGCCACGGTCGTTCGCCGCCACTCCTGTGGCCGCAGCACCGCGTAGGCGCCGAGCGGGATCAGCGCGAAGAGCGCGTAGGTCGGGTGCACGAGCGCGAGCGCGCCGAAGCCCACCGCGAGCGCCGCCGCGTCGGCCCGCCGACCGAAGTGCAGGTAGGTGAAGAACAGCGCGAACACGACCGGCACGAGCAGCTGGCGCGACGAGGTGGCCGGCAATGCGAGCGAGACGTACGACCCGCCGTGCCCAGCGGCGAAGCAGAAGAGGCCGACGGAGGCCGCAAGCACGCCGATCCCGCCGGTCGCCGACCGGAAGACGGCGACCCCGGACTCCCACGCCACGACGCAGGCGAGCGGCACGAGGATCGAAGCCTCGCGGTGGACGACGACCGAAGGGTCGAGGCCCGAGATCTTCACGATCAGCGCGAGGAACCCGTGCCACAGCGGGAACGCGTACCCGGGATGAAGCCCGCCGCCGGCCAGCTCGTCGACCGAGCGCAGGTGCAGATGGCTCAGCTCGACGAGCTTCCTGACCCGCGCCTCGTGGAAGAGCGCGTCGCCGGAGACGGCACCTTCGACGCGCCAGAGCAGGAGCCCGAGCACGGCGCCGCCAAGGAACACCGCAAGCGGCGCCCACCGGGGCACCTCGGGCGGCGTCTCGTCGTGGGCAGGCTTCCGGCCGCGCCGCACCCCGAGCACGACCGCGGCCACGAGCCCGATCACCGTCAGCACGGACGTTGCGACCGAGATCGTGCGGTGGAGCACGAATACCGCGGACCAGGCCAGGAACAGGGCGCCGAACGTCCAGGCGAGCGTCGGCGAGAGCCCTCGCTGCCCGAGCGCCCGCGCGACGAGGAACCCCGGCAGCAGCACGAGCCCGGTTGCGAACGCGAGCCGGACGTACTCGGAGATCACGAGAGCAGCGAGGGGACGTCGCCGGAGCCGAGAAAGCGCACGCCCTCGCGATAGCGCGCCCCTTTCTCGCCGCGGAAGAGCAGCGAACGCAGGCGGAGCGACCAGAGCAGTAGCTTCCGCGTCCGCTCGGCCTGGCGCGCCCCGCGGTTCTTGGACGTGAAGCGCAGGATCCCGCGCAGGTTCTCGACGTAGAGCTTGCCGCCGTGCGAGGCGCCTCCGAGATGCACGATCTCGGCAGTCGGCGTGAACCACACCTGCCAGCCCGCCTGCCGGAAACGGTAGAGCCAGTCGGTCTCCTCGCTGAACATGAAGAACGCCTCGTCGAAGAGCCCGATCTCGTCCGCTGCCTCGCGCCGCACGAGCAGCGCCGCGCCGAGCAGCGACTCGACCTCGCGCGGGATGTCGTAGGCGAAGCCGCCGCCGTAGAACGCATTGAAGAGGTCGGTGCGCGGGCCGAGCTTCCGCAGGAAGAGGTACTCGGTCGCGAGGCGCCAGAGCGTCGGGTCGCCACGCACCGAGCGTTGCAGCGACCCGTCCGGATTGGACAGGCGCGGCCCGACGACGGCCGCGCGCGGATGGGCGTCGGCGAACGCGACGAGCGCGTCGAGCGCCCCCTCGCGAGCCCAGGCGTCCGAGTTGAGGAGCAGCCAGTAGCGACCGCCTGCGGCACGCATGCCGGTGTTGTTCCCACCCCCCATGCCGAGGTTCTCCTGCTCGATCACCGTCACCTCGGGGAAGCGCTCGCGCACGAGCGCCACCGTCCCGTCGGTCGAGCCGTTGTCGACGACGACCGTCTCGTGGCCGCGAACCGAGTCCAGGCACTGCTCGATGTGCCCGGCTGCGTTCCAGGTCACGACGACGACCGAGACGTCCTCAGCCATCGGCAACGGGCACCGGCGACCGGCGGAAGCCCTCCCACAGGATCACCACGAGCCCCGGCACCGCCAGGAGCAGTGTCATCAGGAAGAACACGAACCCGGTCGCGAACGCGTCGTCGGAGCTGACGCCGAGCCGCGTCAGGAAGCTGATGAAGAACGCCTCTCGCACCCCGAGCCCGTTGATCGTGAACGGGACGAGCATGACGAGGAAGAGCAGCGGCCCGAGCACGATGTACGGCCGCACCGGCAGCTCGACGCCGACGGCTCTCCCGCCCGCCCAGATCGCGAGGATGCGCGAGACCTGCGCGGCGAAGGTGATCCCGGCGACGACGAGCAGCGTTCTCGTGTGGTACCGGTAGCCGTGGATGCCCTCGTAGAGCGCCCGCGCGGTGCGCTCGGCCCGGAGCTTGCGCAACGGCCTGATCGCTCGCCGCAGGTGACGTCGAGGTCGCTTCGAGAAGGCGAGCGCACCCGCGACGACCGTGCCGACGATGAAGAGCGCCTCGATCCAGAGGTACGGCCCGATCGGGTAATGGCCGATCGCAAGCAGGAGCCCGATCGCCGCAAGGAGGAGCGTCACCGCCCCACCGATAGCCCGTTCGAGCACGACCGAGCCCGCGATCGGCGAGCCGAACCCAGGGTGGCGCTTGGTCGTCTCGTAGATTCGCGATGCGTCTCCGCCGACGCCCGTGGGCAGCACCTGTCCGACTGCGTAGGAGACGAAGTAGGCGCGGGTCAGCCACGCGACCGACTCGCGAACGCCGCGCGCGCGCAGCAGCAGCTTCCAGCGATAGGCCTGCGGCGGGACCGTCACGAGGGTCAGCGTCGGCCGAGAGCAGAAGCCAGCTGACGCTCGCCGAGCCGATCGTGTCGAGCGCCTGGCGGACATTGACCTTCCAGACGATGTACGCCCCGGCCAGCCCGGTCACGATGACCGTCGCGAGGACGCGAACCCAACGCTTCCTCAGCATCAGCGCTTAGACCATCGCTTCGGCATCGGCCGTGACGAAGCGTATTCGCTCAACCGCCGCCGCGGCCCGCACAAGCGCCTCGTCGGCGGTGGCGCCGACGGCCAGTACCGCGCCCGCGCAGTCGGAGATCCTGCGCGCCGGGCCGAACACGAATCCCGGCTCGCGGTAGAGCCGGGTCGAGACGACACCGCTCATGGCCTGCGGCACCTCGGCGGTCTCGAGCGCCCCGGGCGGAGCCTGGAGAAACCGGGTGACCGCACCGCCGACTCCGTCGGGTGCCCGCCCGGAGACCTCGCTGGCGGCGATCGGCTGTCCGAGAGCTGCAGCGAGTGCGAGCGCGACGAGGTCGACGCCCGACACGAGCTCGACCAGCTCGGTCTCGTGCCCGGGGCCCAGGCGGGCCGCGACCTCGATCACCTCGGGCCCTCCACGGCTGATCCGGAGCCGGGTCGTCGTGGGGCCCTCGTCGATCCCGAGCGCCTCGACCGCGCGACGAGTCACCTCGATCGCCGTCTCCGCGTAGACCGACGGCCAGGAGTAGCCGAGCGGCACCCCCAGCCCCTCATCCGCGGGGATCCGGTCGGCAACGGCGAGAGGCACGAGGTTACCGCCGGCCGAGAACCCGGTCACCGTCACCTCCGGCCCGTCGACGTACTCCTCGACCAGCACCACGCCGGTTCTCGAGACCTCACGAGCAGAGGCGAGGGCGCGCTCGAGCCCTGCGGGGCGGCGGACGAGCGAAAGACCGCCGCGGCTCGAGCGGTCGGCGGCCTTCACGACGACCGGCGGCGGAATCTCGGAGGTGCCGCTCCCGCCGACGACCTCCCAGCGAGGCTGCGGCACTCCGGCCTCGGCCAGCGCTTCCCGCTGGCGCAGCTTGTTCGTGGCGAGGATCGCGGTAGCCGGCTTCAGAGGGTGCGCGAGACCGAGCTTCTCAGCGATGCGGGCCGCAACCGCGACCGGCGTGTCGGTGCCGGCGGCGATCACCCCGTCGAGTGGGAGGGCCGCGGCGAGCCGTTCGATCGCGGACTCGTCGTCGATCGAGACGATGCAGCGCCGGTCGGCGAATGCGAACCCCGGCGCGGTCGGATCACGGTCGCAGACCGCCGTCCAGATCGCGTGTGCCCGCGCGGTCTCGAGCAGACCGAGCTGTGCTGGCCCCGCGCCGAGCACGAGCAAGGTACGTCCTCTCTCCGGCGGTTCGGCGGCCACCCGGCCCATTGTCGCTGTCGGATGCGACGACGGAGCGGGCGAAGAGTCAGAGGTCGCTGACAGCTACGCGGCACCGGTGCGGGCCTCGCGACGGCTCCTCGCCGCGCGCGGACTGCTGAGTGCACCCGGCTATCGTGTGAGCATCGTGGCGCTGAGGGAGCTCGTCTACACGGCCGTCTTGAGCGTCGCCGTCGCAGTGGCGGTCGTGACGTCGGCCGCCTCGTACGCGGCGACGCGCCCGACGCCGCCCGCGACGGGCCTCGCCTCCGGGACAACTCTGTACCGGCAGTTCTGCGGCCAGTGTCACGCCCTTTCCGAGGCGTTGTCGGCGGGCTTCGGCAACAACAGCAAGGGGATCGGGCGGAACGGCGGGCCGAGCTTCAACCTGCTGCGGATCCCGTATCGATACAGCATCGCCGCCGTCACCGAGCCGACCGGCGGTCACGAGCTGGTGGCGAAGAAGATCACGATGGCGCAGCTGATCAAGGTCTCGAAGTACGTCGCGACGGTAACGAGCGGCCACCCGCTGCCCGCCCTGCCGACCGACGGCTAGATGAGCGGTCTGCGCCGCATCGCCATCACGGCCGTGGTTGCCGCCGCCATTCTTGCCTCTGTCACGGCCGATGCGACCCCATCGGGCCTCGGTGGCTCACGCCTCACGGTGGTCGCGAACCACCTGAACAACCCGCGCAAGATCTTCGTGGGGGCTGACGGCGCCGTATACGTCGTCGAGGCCGGGAAAGGAGGCCGAGACACGTGCCTTGGCACCGGGGTGAACACGACGTGCTTCGGATTCAGCGGGTCGATCACGAGGATCGCGCACGGAGCTCAGCAGCGTGTGCTGAGGGGCCTGTGGTCGGGCGCGCACCGCGACGGCACGCAGGCAGAGGGCCCTGCCGACGTCGCCGTCAGTGGGAACGTCTACTACGTGCTGCTTCAGGACGCTGCGGTCACGTCACGCGGCAGCAATGGGCTCGGGCCGGACGCCGCGACAGCCGGCGACCTCGTTTCCACACCGCCCGGAAGGGCTGCTCCGGCCGTGCTCGTGAACCTGGCAGCCTTCGAGGCCGCTCGCAACCCCGATCACGGCGCCGGGTCCGGGGCGAAGTTCGGCAACCCTGCGATCGACAGCGACCCGTACGCCTTCGTCCCATACCGCGGCGGCTACGCCGTCGTCGACGCCGCGGCAAACGATCTGCTGTGGGCTCATGCGGACGGGAGCGTGTCGGTGCTGGCGGTGTTCCCGACGAGAAAGGAGCCTTTGACGAAGGCGATCGCTGCGCGCATCGGTGCACCGGCAGGGACGACGTCGATCACGGCACAGGCTGTCCCGAGCAGCGTCGCCGTGGGGCCGGACGGGGCACTTTACGTCGGGGAGCTCACGGGCGTGCCGTTCACGCCGGGCACGGCACGAGTCTGGCGGATCGTCCCCGGAAAGAAGATGTCGATCTACGCCTCGGGTTTCACGAACATCTCCGATCTCGCCTTCGCCGGGAAGAACCTGCTCGTCCTGGAGCTGACGACGAAGGGGCTCTATGGCCCTCGTTCGCCTGGGGCGCTCGTCCGAGTGACACCGAGCGGCGCCCGGAAGGTGATCGCCAGCCAGGGCCTCGCTTACCCGACTGGGCTCGCGGTCGGCAACGGCTCGATCTACGTCTCCAACCACGGCCTCTTCCCGGCCTCGGGAGCCGGCCCTCACGGGGAGCTTGTGCGGCTGCCGGCATCGGCAGCGCTCGTGTCCTGAGGTCCCCGTCTCCGGCGTTTGGCTGGGTCTCAGGGGGCGTAGGTTGCGCCGCACATCGGCGGCGGTGTGACCTCTGGGGCCACGGCGTTCCCATTCCCTCGTCCCGTGAGGGACTCGGCGCGAATCACATTGACGTACTCGGCGCTGTAGGGGCCGAGGGCGGGATCCGCGAGCATGTATGACCCCGTCCGCAGGTTTACGGTCAACATGGTCGTCTTGCCCGCGCTCAGGAGGCCGGTCCGCGCACGCTTCAATCCCGGGCCCGAGATCGAGAACACGTGGCCCTTCTTGCCGGCGTTCCGTACGACGAACGTCGTCGTGCCGGATTGAAGGATGCCTGGTGTCACCGTGAACGACCGGTCCGTCATGGTCACCGTCACCCGTGTCGCGGCTGCCTTGCTCGCGACCACACCGCTGGAGAGTCCCGTCACAGCTAGGGCCGCGGTCAGAACCACGAGCGGCCACAACTGACATCTGGAACCTGGCGGTCTTTCTCATCGCACCTCTCTAAGTAACGCCAACGAAGAATACACGATGTGGAAAAGGCGCCGAGATTGACTTTTGTAGCATCTCGGAAGTTGCAGCCACTCCAGCTAGGCGATAGTGTCTCCGTTTCGTAACGGAACACTGGGCCGCCTGGTTCCGTGCGCTCCGGGCGGCGATCCGTGATGCGCGTTGCATCACGGTCTAATCGAGGAGGGTCGAATGGCGAATAGCCTGAAGATCAAGGTGAACGGCCTCACGCACGGCGTGAGTGCAAGCCTTGATACTCCGCTCCTTTACGTTCTGCACAACGAGCTCCACCTGCATGGCCCCCGCTTTGGTTGTGGTCTTGCGCAGTGTGGTGCCTGCTCGGTGCTGCTGGACGGGAAGGAGATCCGCTCGTGCGTGACACCTGTCGCGGCGGTGAGCGGAAAAAGCATCACGACGCTCGAGGGCCTTCCGGCTCTGTGGGCGTCGCAGCGCGGAACGACGGCTGTAGCTCCGGCCCTGCATCCATTGCAGCAGGCTTGGATCGACATGCAGGTTCCGCAGTGCGGGTACTGCCAGAACGGGATGTTGATCCAGGCAGCAGATCTGCTCGCGACGACGAAGAACCCGTCCGAGACGACGATCAAGCAGGCTTTGAACGGGCACCTCTGTCGCTGCGGGACATACACGGCGGTCATCGAGGCGATTCAGCTCGCGGCCAAGACGATGGCGAAGGGAGAGTGACATGGGCGCCAGCGAAGAGAAGACGATCGACATCTTCGGCGCGACACTCACGCGTTCGAAGTTCGTCAAGGGCGCCGGAGCACTGGTTGTCGGACTGAGCGTCGTCGGCACCGGTCTGGACGCGAAGGCGGCGAAGGCCGCGACCGCAACTGGAGTCCCGCTCCTGCCGGGCAGCGCGCACTCGCCCGATCCGACGCAGCCGGGAGCGTGGTTCACGATCAACGCCGACAACACGATCACGATGCGGACGGGCATTGCCGAGATGGGCCAGGGCTCGGCGAGCACGGCGTTTGCACAGATCGCCGCCGACGAGCTGAACGTGCCGTACTCGCAGATCACGAACGTGATCATCGGCGACACCGATCGCACGCCCGGCGGCGGGATCGCGGCCGGGTTCATGTTCCTCGGCGCACCGAACATCCGCAAGGTCGCCGCCTACATGTACCAGACGATGCTCAGCATGGCATCGACGCAGTTCGGAGTGCCGGTCGCAAACCTGACGGTCAAGGACGGGGTCATCTCGGGCGGCGGCAAGAGCGTCACCTACGGTCAACTCGTAACGGGCCAGGGGCTCAACCTCTCGATCCCGGTCACCGGCGATCCGACGAGCTTCCTCGGGCTGACCGTGCTCGGGAATCCACCCGTGAAGCCGATGAGCCAATATCAGGTGGTCGGCCAGTCGATCCCGATGCGGACGATCCCGGCGATCGTCAGCGGGAGCGCCACCTATGTCGGCGACGTCAGGTTGCCCGGGATGCTCCATGCGCGCCCGGTGCATCCACCGGCGCTCGGCGCGAACCTCATCCAGGTCGGGACGCTCGACAAGAAGAAGTTCCCGAACACGCAGATCATCGTGAAGGGCAACCTCGTCGCGGTCGTCGATCCGGAGGAGTACACGGCGATCGAGACTGCCTCGCTTGTTGCCCGCACGACGAAATGGACCACCTGGGCAGGCCTTCCCGGAAGCGACAACCTCTTCAGCGGGATGCGCAAGCTCGACTACACCTCGACGCCCCCGTCGTACGGTGTAAACGTCGGGAGCCCGGGCGCGGCGTTCGCCGGAGCGGCGAAGAAGCTCTCCGCGACCTACCAGTTCCCGGTCGAGAAGCACGCTCCGATCGGGCCGACGGTGGCGGTGGGCGACGTGCGACAGGACGGGACGGTCTGGGTGCACATGCACGGCCAGAACCCGTCGGCGCTGCGAGGCGAGATCGCACTGATGCTCGGCATCCCCCTCGACAAGGTGATCGTTCGCTGGTACGACGGGTCGGGCCACTACGGCCGCTCGAACGGCGGCAACACCGGCGCCGAGGAGGAGGCAGTCATCCTGTCGCAGATCGTCGGCAAGCCGGTGCGAGTCCAGTGGATGCGGTGGGACGACATGCAGTGGTCGACGCAGCATCCGCCGGTCCAAGGCGATGTCCAGGCAGGCCTCGATGCGAGCGGAAAGCTCGTCTCGTTCAATGCCAACTACTACTCAACGGCCGGTCAGGACGACCGCCCGGTGGGAGCGATCCTCGCCGGGATGCCGACGATGGCGGCGCCGGCGGTCGTTCCCCCTGCGGGGAGCTTCTCCGGCACGTCGAACGGCATCTCCGATCCATGGATGTACGACCAGGTGCCGAACGCTCTCCAGACCGGGTTCGGGTCGTGGAACATGGGCTCCAACGGGAACGATCCCAACTACCAGACGGAGGTCGGCCTGCGCGGGCACAGCATGCGCACACCCGCTCAGCGTCAGCAGAACTTCGCTCAGGAGTCGATGATGAGCGAGCTTGCTGCCGCGGCCGGCGTTGACCCGATCCAGTTCCGCATCAACAACACGACCGCCCAGCGGCTGATCACGGTGCTCAACGCCGCGAAGGACGCTTCGGGCTGGGTGACACGGCCGTCGCCGAGCCCAAAGGCGTCGACCACTGGAGACAAGCCGTTGGTCGGCCAGGGCTGCAGCGCGATGCTACGGTCGCTTGCCTACTGGGGCTGCGTCGCTCAGGTGTCGATCGTTCCGAAGACCGGGAAGATCACGGTGACGAACGTCACCACGGCAGTCGATCCCGGCCTCGTCGCCAACCCGTTCCAGCTCAAGCGGATGGCGGAAGGCGGCACGGTCATGGGCGTCAGCGAGACCCTGCACGAGCAGGTTCACTTCAACAAGGGGGGAATCACCGACCACGACTGGGTCACCTTCCCCATCCTTCGGATCATGGAGCTGCCGAAGATCAAGACGGTGATCATCAACAACCCGAGCGTCGGCGCCATCGGCTCGGGCGGTGAAGGGCCGAACGGCTTCGTTGCGGCTGCGATCGCGAACGCGGTGTTCGATGCCACCGGAAGGCAGCCAAGGCGTCTTCCGATGATTCCCGGATACATCCGCGGTCTGCTCGCGTAGCAGGCTCAGAGCAGCACTGGTGGGGCGGGGCATGGATCTCCGCCCCACCAGTCGCTCTTTACGGCCCTCAGGCCGAGACTTCGAGCTCGGGAACGAGCTCGACGGGCTGCCGTCCGCGCGAGCGCAGCGGCTTGATCAGGAAGGCGGCCACGCCACCGAGCACGACGACGCCTGCGCCGAAGTAGACGGCGGCGTTCATGCCATCGACGAACGTGGAGGGTGTGCGGTACCCGCCGTAGTGCGCGAAGATCGACGCCAGTACCGCCACGCCGAGCACGCCGCCGAGCTCACGGATCGTGTTGTTCGCCCCCGAGGCCTTGCCCTGCTCCTCGAAGCGGACCCGGGAGAGGACGACGTTCGTGACCGGCGCGAAGAAGAGCGCCATGCCGATGCCGGAGAGAGCGAACGGCGCGACGATGTCGAGGTACGGCGTCGACGGCGTCGAGACGGCCGCGATCCACGCGAGCCCGATGCCCTGCAGGAGCAGCCCCGCGCCCATCAGGCGGTGGCCGCCGATCCGGTCGGAGAGGGCGCCCGCGATCGGCGCGACGATCATCGGCATCGCCGTCCACGGCAGGATCCGCAGCCCGGAGTCGAGGGGTGAGTAGCCCTGCACCGTCTGGAAGAACTGGGCGAGCAGGAAGATAGAGCCGAACATCCCGAACGAGAAGAACAGCGACGCGGTGTTCGCGAGCGCGAAGGCCCGGTCGCGGAAGAAGCGCATCGGCAACATCGGCGTCGGCGTGCGGAGCTCCCACCAGACGAACGCCGCGATGAAGGCAACGCCGGCGACGATCGCGCCGAGGATCTCGGGGGAGCTCCAGCCGAGCGAGTTGCCGCGGACGAGGCCCCACACGATTCCGAGCAGCCCGACCCCGGCAAGCACGAGGCCGGGAAGGTCGAGACGGCTCGAGTCTCCGCGGCTCTCGTCGAGGCGGAACCACACGAGCGGGATCAGCACGAGGCCGATCGGGACGTTGAGCCAGAAGATCCACTGCCACGAGATCCCCGAGACGACGGCGCCGCCGACGAGCGGGCCGAAGGCGACTGCCAGGCCGGTGATCCCGCCCCAGGCGCCGAGCGCGAGGCCGCGGCGCTCCGCCGGGACCGAGGCGGAGAGGATCGTCAGCGTCAACGGCATCACGATGGCTCCGCCGACGCCCTGCAGGGCACGCGCGGCGTCGAGCGCGAGGATCGACGGCGCAAGCGCCGCCAGAGCCGAGGACGCCGTGAAGATACCGAGGCCGATCGCGAGCAGCCGCCGTCGGCCGAACCGGTCGCCGAGCGCGGCTCCCGTCAGGAGCAGCACGGCGAAGGTGAGCGTGTAGGCGTTGACCGTCCACTCGAGGCCGCCGAGGCTCGCCCCGAGGTCACGGTGGATGACCGGCAGCGCCGTCGTCACGACCAGGTTGTCGAGCGTGACCATGAACCCGGCCAGCGAGGTGAGCGCGAAGGCCCAGATCAACTTGTGATTGCTACGTATTTTGTGACTCATCACTTACCTCCGACTGAAAAAAAGGACTCGGATCGACTACTTGCAGCCCTCGAGGAGCCGCTGTGCCCAGGGCTCGGCGTGGTCGCCGAACTGGTTCATCGAGGCAAAGACGTTCATCAGCATCCCGATCGAGAAGAACCGCGACACCTCGGCCGGCGGGAGCCCCGAGACCCGCTCGACGTAGGTGACGAGATCGCCGTACCCCTGACTCACGACGTCACGCAGGTCGGGGTCGTCGCAGGCGGCGTACGCCTGCATCTGGCCGCGAAGCCGGACGGGGTCGTTCAGCAACTGCTGCTTGTAGGCCTCACCCATTGCTCTCAGCGCCTCTTCTCCCCGCAATCCCTCTGCAGAGCGCTGGAACATCTCGAGCGTCTCGCGGAAGCAGCGGGCGACGACCGCCCGGAAGAGCTCCCGCTTCGTCCCGAAGAGGCGGAAGACGTAGGGCTGCGAGATGCCGGCCCGTGTCGCGATGGCCTCGGTCGAGGAGCCGTGGAGCCCGCGCTCTGCGAACTCGAGAAACGCGGCGTCGAGGATGTCCTCGCGGCGCGCTTCCTTCGTCTTCCGTTCCGTGGTGACCATCGTCGCCCGATGTTAGTGATGACTCACAATCCTGTCAAGTCGGCCGCGAGACTCGCGTCCGTCGAGGAGGACGAGGAGCCCGAACCGCCGCTGCCCGCCCCGCCGCCTCCCGAGCCGCTCCCGCTCCCGCCGCTGCAGTCGAGGTGCACGTCGACGCCGCCGACGGCCGACTGGGTCTTGCCGTGCTGGGTGGTCGTGTCGTAGTCGTGGGTCGCGGTCTCGATCGCCGCCTGAGCATCCGCCCCGTACTGCGTGACCGCCGTCTGCAGGTTGCGCGTCGTGTCAGCCGGGTCGGTTCCCGTGGCCGTGACCGTGCGCTGCAGGGCCTTGACGACAGTGTCGGTCACGTCGAAGTGCATCTCCTCGTGCGCCTGGATCGCGGAGCGGTAGCGCGCGACCGCGGCGCGCTCGGCGTCGGTCATGTTGGGCCAGGCAGGGATGATCATCTCGGCGGTCGACGACGGATCGTAGGCCCACGTGAGATCGACGGAAGCCGTGAACGTCCCGCCCGAGCTCGTGTGCCTGATCCTCCCGGGCGTCGGGTGGTACTGGGGCGATGCGTCGCCCGCGTCGCCGCCGCCGTTGAGCCAGTCGGCCGCCGCGTTGCAGTTCGCGAAGTTCCGCGTGACCGGCCGTACGGCCGGTCGTCTGCCGCTGACGCTTCCCACCGTCGCGCCACCCGTGCCGCTGCCGCTGCCGCCGGTGGGTGCGTCGAGCGGCGTCGGCGAGTCGTCCGCCAGGGTCAGCTCGTCGCGCAGGATCAACATCCGCGCCACTCGGGCGTTACCCGCGGTTTGCTGCAGCGCGAGCAACATCGTCGCGGCCGACGGGCCGACCGCCTCGGCAGGCCGCTCGCGAACAGCCTCGGGCGCAGGCTGGAGCCGGGTCGGACCGTCGAGGCGGCTCATGCCGCGCATTATCCCGGCTACGCGCCGCTGACGGCAGGCTCCGGCGCGCCGAGCCCGAAGCGCTCGCGGTAGGCGTCGATGAACATGTGCTCGCCCTTGATGGCGGCGGTCGTTGCGGCGTCGGCGATGTCGTCGCGGCCCGGCAGCTCGGAGGCGCCGCCACTCGGGCCGAGTGGGATCACGATCGCAGGCGGCATCGGCTCGTAGGCCTGGAGCTCGCCACCCTCGATCAGCGCACGGATGTTGGCTGCAACGACGTCCGCCTCGCGGCCCGCGCGACCAGCGGTCTTGAGGTCGGCATCGGCAACGTCGCCGAGCGCAAACACGTTCGTTTGCCCCGTCACCTGGAGCTCGGGCGTCACGTCGATCCACCCGTCGGGAAGCCGTGCCGCGGCGAGGTCACCGCGGAGGTAGTCGCTGACGGGAGCGAGGCCGTAGCACCGAAACCAGATGTCCGCCTCGATCGTGCGTCCGCTCTTCGTCGAGACCGTGACCGGCCCGAAGATGGCCGGCGGGCTGCTCGGCTCCGCGCTCGGCGCGTCCCCGAGTACGAACTCGACGCCGCGCTCCTCGAGCTGACGGCGCACCTCGTCCCGAAGCTCCTGCTTGTAGGGCCCGGCGAGGATCTCGGGCTCGGGTTCCAGGATCGTGATCCGCTTGTCCGGCCAGCGGTCTCCGATCTCACCCGCCAGCTCGAGGCCCGTCGGGCCTGCACCGACGATCAGCACGCGCTCCGCCTGCGCCAGCTCGTCGTGACTGGCCGAGTAGCGAACGAGCGCCGTGGCCGTCTCGTCCGTGTCGGACTTGGCCGGGTACGGGTAGGTCGAGCCGGTGGCGAGCACGATGAAGTCGGGCGTGAGCTCGTCGCCCGAAGCGAGCGTGACGCGTCCGGCCTCGACCCCGACCGCACGGTCCCGCACCACGCGCCCGTTCGCCAACAGGCGGTCGTATGGGAAGAAGATCCGCGACAGCCACTCCGGCTCGACGAGCGCACGCAGCGCCGCGACGTTGTGGACGAAGGCATCGCGTGGCTCGACCAGTGTCACATCGGCGAACTCGTCGATCGCCTTGGCGGCGATTGTGCCCCCGTAGCCGCCGCCGATCACGGCGACGGTCGCACGGGTCGGTGCATTCGCGTTGGTCATCTCCGTTACCCCCTCATGAGCAATGAGCCGGTTCCTTGCGCGCGCAATACGTGAGCACACAAGTTTGACGGAAAACTACACGACCGGCTGGCGCGAAGAAGTGCGAAGAAACCTTCTCGTCCAGCCTGACCGATAGCCCTATTTGCCCGCTCGCTCCAGGTGCCCGCTGAGCCGATCGATCACCTCTCGCGCGTCGTCTTCGATCCCGCAAATGAAGGTCGACCTGCGCCGACGCAACATCGGCAGGCCCAGGGCGTAGAGACCCGGGCTGTCGACGACACCGCCGTCGTGGCGGAGGTGACCCTTCGAATCGACGACCGGGACGTCCAGCCACCGGTAGTCGGGCCTGAAACCGGTTGCCCAGACGATCGTGCGGATCTCGCCGCTTCCGAGGTCGAGGGCCAGTCTCGCCGAGCGCGGCACCTCGGTCGGCTCGAATCGCTCTGGGCCGGCGAGGTCGGCACCTGCGCCGTTCGTCCGGGCCCACTCGTCAAACGTGTCCAGCAGCCTTTCCAGCTTCAGGTCGGCCAGAGCGAACACATTTCGGAGGCCGCCGGAGAAGAGCGCGCGCCCGTCACGAACGGCCGCCCAGCGACCCAAGAGCTCGACGCCCATGGTCGTCAGGGCGTTCAGGTCCAGGGTCGACCGCTCAGCCGTCCCGACGAGCTGCGGCGACGGTAGCCGCCGGGCCCGCGGAAGATCGTCGACCTCGTCGTACCGCTCGTCCCAGACGCCGGAGGCGTCCATCCACCAGAGGACATCGCGCCCGCGGTAGGTTCGAGGCAGCCGCACATGCTCGCCCACCGAGAGCGATACCGGTCGACCCGATCTCCGCAGCTCGGCCGCGAGCTGCACCCCCGTTGCCGACGCCCCCACGACGAGCACGCCGCCGTCCGGGAGCTCCGACGGATTGCGGTACGAGAACGCCGTCACCTGCTCGATGCCTGCCGGCACCCCGTCTGCGAGCGCCGGCACCGTCGCCTGGTTGCAGGCGCCGCTCGCGAGGACCACCGTGCGTGACTGGATCTCGCCCTGGCTTGTCGTGATCCGGTAGCCGTCGTCGGCCCGTCGTAGCGAGATGACGTTCGTGGACGTCCGGACCGGCGCGCGAGCCCGGTCGGCGAGCCGGGTGATCAACTCGACGACATCCGCGCTCGCCATGTAGCCGTCCGGATCCGGGCCTTCGTAGTCAACGCCCGGGAGCCGGCTCAACCAGTTGGGGCTCAGCAGCCGAAGCGAGTCCCAGCGCTCGGACCGCCACGAGTTCGCGACCTCGCCGCGCTCCAGCACGACGTGGTCGATCGACCGCTCGGTGAGGAAGTGACTCGCGGCGAGGCCCGCGTGGCCGGCCCCTATGACAACAGTGGTGAAGTGCTCGATGGGTGGCGCCCCTCAGGCAACCTCGACGGTGACCTCCGTCGGATTTGTCAGCGCGTCGAAGACCGCCGAGCGCTTCTGAGACTGGGCGACCAGCGCCTCGATCTCCTGCTGCGAAGCGTCGGCGTCGATCGTGAACGTCACCTTGATGTCGTTGAAGCCGTTCCGGACGTCGCTGTCGACGCCGAGGATCCCGCGGATGTCGTGGTTGCCCTCGACCGTCGACTCGACCGAGCGCAGCTGGATCCCGCGATTCTGCGCCACCGAGGCGACGCCTGCCGTCAGGCAGCTCGTCAGCCCGACGAGGAGATACTCGATCGGCGTGATCCCCTGGTCCTGCGCTGCGAAGACCTCCGGGTGGTCGGCGTCGAACACTGCCTCGGTCTTGTGGGTCTGCTCTTCCCCGAGGCCGAAGAAGTTCTTGATCGTCGTCGTGCTGTGGACGCCGTGCTCCCACTTCGATGACGCACGCCACGTGAACTGGGCGGCCTCCGGTGCTCCGGCCAGCACCTCGCGCGCGTCAAGCAGTGCCTGTACGTTGACTCCGTTGTCGGTAGTGGTCATCGCACCTCACTCCCTTCGTCGCTTTCCAAAGTAAAGAAATCAGGACAATACACCCAGATGATTCCCTGGAGACCGAAATGACCGCCCCCGCTGTCACAGCTTCGGGACCTGCGGCCGGCTCGGTTGGAACCGTCGAGACGGCGTTCCTCGACCTCCCGAATCCGGTGCCGCTCGACTGCGGGCGAGAGCTGTATCCGATCCGCATCGCCTACGAGACCTACGGCACGCTTGCGCCCAAGCGGGACAACGTGATCCTCGTCTGCCACGCGCTGAGCGGAGATGCCCACGCGGCCGGGTTCTCGTCCGAGGCGGCGGCGCAGAGCACCCGCGACGGGTTCGGGGCCGACGACCGCGACGGCACGGCCGGGAAGGGCCTTGGCTGGTGGGACGGCATGATCGGCCCGGGCAAGGCATTCGACACGGACCGCTACTTCGTCGTCTCCACGAACCTGCTCGGCGGCTGCCGAGGGACGACGGGGCCGTCGTCGCTCGATCCCGCGACCGGAAAGCCATACGGTTCGAGCTTCCCGGTGATCACCGTTGCGGACATGGTGAGAACGGAGCGTGCATTTCTGGACGAGCTTGGGATCGAGCGGCTGGCGGCGGTGGCCGGAGGCTCGCTCGGGGGCATGCAGGCGTTCGAATGGGCGATCCTATATCCCGATCAGATCGACGCCGTCGTCGCGATCGCCAGCACTCATGCCCTCCACCCGCAGGGCATGGCCTGGAACGCGATCGCGCGGGAGTCGATCATGCGCGACCCGGCGTGGCGAGGCGGGGACTATTACGGCTTCGAAGACGCGCCGAACGCAGGCATGGGCGTCGCCCGGATGATTGGGCACATCACGTATCTCTCGGCGCTCGGGCTCAGCGAGAAGTTCGGCCGGCGGCTGCAGTCCGGCGAGGACATCCGCTACACCGTCACCGAGCCCGAGTTCGAGGTCGAGAGCTACCTGCGGCACCAGGCCGACTCGTTCGTCCGGAGGTTCGACGCCAACACCTATCTCTATACGTCCCGGGCGCTGACGTACTTCGACCTCGCCCGGCAGTACGGCAAAGGCTCGCTCACGCGGGCGCTCGAGAGAGTCGAGGCGCGGACGCTCTTGATCGCCTTCAGCTCGGACTGGCTGTACCCGCCGTCGGGCTCGGGCGAGCTCGAGGAGGCGCTCCGCGCGCTCGGCAAGCCGGTCGAGCTCCAGGTGATCGACGCGCCGTACGGCCACGACTGCTTCCTGCTCGAAGAGGCGCGTCAGACGCCGATCATCCGCCGCTTCCTGGAGAAGCGCCCATGACCGAGCGCGACGTACCCGAGGAGGCCCGGGAGTACGGGTTCGAGACACGGCAGCTCCACGCCGGTCAGCGGCCCGACCCGAACACCGGGGCTCGCGCCGTCCCGATCTTCCAGACGACGAGCTACGTGTTCGAGGACCCGGAATCGGCCGGGGCGTACTTCAACCTGCAGGAGTACGGGAACACGTACTCCCGGATCATGAACCCGACCGTCGCCGTCTTCGAGGAGCGGGTGGCGAACCTCGAGGGCGGAGCCGGCGGAGTGGCATTCGCGAGCGGCATCGCCGCGCAGGCAGCCGCTCTGTTCACGCTGCTCGATCCGGGCGACCACCTGGTCTCGTCGTCGGCGCTGTACGGCGGGACGGTCAACCAGCTCAAGCATCTGTTGCGCAAGCTGAACGTGGAGCTGACGTGGGTCGATCCGGACGATCCGGAGGCCTGGCGGAAGGCCGTGCGCGCGAACACCAAGGCGTTCTTCGGCGAGACGATCGGCAACCCGGCCGGCAACGTGCTCGACCTCGAGACCGTGGCGTCGATCGCGCACGAGCACGAGCTGCCGCTGATCGTGGACAACACGTTCGCGACCCCGTACCTGTGCCGGCCGATCGAGTGGGGCGCCGACATCGTGATCCACTCGGCGACCAAGTTCATCGGCGGGCACGGAACGAGCATCGGCGGCGTCGTCGTCGAGGCAGGCACGTTCAACTGGTCGAACGGCCGGTTCCCGGTGATCGCGGATCCCTCCCCCGCCTATCACGGCTTGCAGTTCCACGAGACGTTCGGGACCTACGGATACCTGATGAAGCTACGGGCCGAGACGCTGCGGGATCTCGGCGGGACACTCGCGCCGCTCAACGCCTTTCTGTTCCTGCAGGGCCTCGAGACGCTGTCGCTGCGCATGGACCGGCACGTCCAGAACGCGCTGGCGGTCGCTGCGTTCCTCGAGTCGCACGAGCTGGCGTCGAACGTCACCTACCCGGGCCTGCCCGGAAGCGCCTACTGGCCGCTCGTCGAGAAGTACCTGCCGCTCGGCGCGGGCGCGGTGTTCTCGTTCGACTGCGCCGGCGGCCGGGACGGCGGGCAGGACCTGATCCGCGGCGTGACGCTCTGGTCACACCTCGCGAACGTGGGCGACGCGAAGAGCCTGATCATCCATCCCGCCAGCACGACGCATCGCCAACTGAGCGATGCCGAGCTCGAGGCGGCGGGCGTCGGGCCCGGGACGATCAGGCTGTCGGTCGGCATCGAATCCGTCGAGGACCTGATCTGGGACCTGGAGCAGGGCCTCGCCAGAGTGAGAGCGTGAGCGAGATGAACGGGCTCGAGCGCTACCAGGATCCTTTGACGATCCAGCGGGTCCTCCACGGCGCGAGCACGATCGCGGTCGTGGGGCTGTCCGGCAACGAGCTGCGCGCAAGCAACTTCGTCGGCTACTACCTCAAGCGCCACGGTTACCAGGTGATCCCGGTCAACCCGCGCGAGACCGAGGTCCTCGGAGAGGTGAGCTACGCGAGCCTGTCGGAGGTGCCCGTGCCGGTGGACATCGTGAACGTCTTCCGCGCGCCGGATGCGCTGCCGGAGATCGCTCGGGAGGCCGTCTCGATCCACGCCGGCGCGCTCTGGTGCCAGTTCGGCGTGATCAACGAGGAGGCGGCACGGATCGCCGAGGACGGCGGCGTGACGGTGATCATGGACCGTTGCCTGAAGGTCGAGCACGCGCGCTACGTCGGCAGGATGCACTGGCTCGGCTTCAACACGGGGCGGATCACCTCCGTCCGCAGCGGCCTCCAGTAGGTGCCCGCGTCAGGACGCTCCAGGCATGGAGCTTCGCTACTCTTCCATTGTTTGTGTCCGCAAGTTCTTCGGGGGTAGCTCAGTGATCAAGGCGACTGTTTTCAACGACGCCGCGTGTCCGTGGGGATATTCGGCGAACCCGGCATTTCGAGTGCTCGAGTGGCGCTACGGCAAGCAGATCGCGTGGCGCCTGGTCGTGATCGGGCTCCGCGATGAGGTGACCGAGGTCATGCGCGAGCGGTTCGATCCGACGGCCGTGACCCGGCTCACGGTCTTCCGCGACCGGTACCGCATGCCGTTCGCCCTGGAACCGAAGGCGCGTGCGGCGTCCACCGGGCGCGGCTGCCGGGCAGTCGTCGCTGCTCGCCTCCTGTTTCCGGGGAGCGAGTTCCGCGTCCTGCGGGCGTTGCAGCTGGCGAACTTCACCAGCGCGCTCCTGCTCGACGACGACGCCCAGATCCGCGAGGCGCTAGCCGATCTGCCCGGAATCGACGCCGATGCGATCGTCCAAGAGCTCGACGCCCCGGAGATCGTCGAGGCATATGAGCGCGACAAGGCCGAGGCACGCGGCGCGGCGGGATCGGCCGTCGAAGCGCAGGGCAAGGCAGCGACCACCGAGCTCGGCCTCGTTCGCTACACGGCTCCCTCGGTCATCTTTGAACGCGACGGACGGCAACTCGTCGCAGGCGGCTGGCAACCGGAGCTCGCCTACGACCTCTGCATCGCGAACCTCGATCCCACCCTCACCCGAACCCCGCCGCCGGAGACCGCGGCTCCTCTACTCGAAGCCTTTCCGGACGGGCTCACAACAGCCGAGGTCGCTGCGCTGCTCGCCCTCGGCCCCGACTATGTGACCGACCACGCGGCAGCCGAGCAGCAGCTGCTGAGACTCGTCGCGACCGGCGAGGCCGTCCGCGCCCGGCTTGGAAACGATCCGCTCTGGCGTACGACGCGAAACGCCGTGCAACCCCTGGCCGCCACAGCCTGAGCCGCTAGGAGAGAGCTGCTGCGAGCGCCTCGACCACGCGGTCGAGATCGGACTCGCTGAGCCGCGAGTGGAACGGCAGCGCAAGCGCGTGCTCGAAGGCGTGCTCGGCGCCCGGGAAGAAGCCCTGGTCCGAGTACGCGTGCAGAAGCGGCAGGGCGAACGTCCCGATCTGCGCCTCGATTCCCTGGGCACGGAGGCCGGCCAGAACCTCGTCCCGCCGGTCGACCTGGATCACGTAGGCCTGGCGGCCGTGGACGTCGCCCTCGTCGACCTCGGGCAGCGTCACGGGGAGGCCGGCGAGCCGCTCGTCGTAGGCGACCGCCATCGCCTCGCGGCCGCCGAGCAGCTCGTCGAGCCGCCGCATCTGGGGCAGCCCGACCGCGGCCAGGATGTCGGAGAGCCGGTAGTTGAGCCCCGGAGCCGGCATGTCGGCGTCGGCGAGCGAGCGCCAGCCGTGGTTGCGGAACTGCGCCATCGCGGCCGCGATGCGCTCGTCGCTGGTCGTCACGGCCCCGCCCTCGCCGGTGGTGACGATCTTGCGGGGGTGAAAGCTGAGGCAGCCCACGAGGCCGAGCGAGCCGCACGCGCGGCCGCCACGACGGGCGCCGAGCGCGCCCGCGGCGTCTTCGATCACCGGCAGGTCGGGAAGCTCCTCCATCCGGCACGGGCGGCCGAAGAGGTGAACGGCGAGGACCGCCTTCGTGCGCGGGCCGACCGTGAGCTTCTCGGGATCGATGTTCATCGTCACCGGGTCGACGTCGACCAGGACAGGGCGCAGGCCGGAGAGCTCGACGACGTTGGCCGTCGCCGGGAAGGTGTAGGCGGGAACGAGGATCTCGTCGCCGGGCGCGAGGCCGAGCGCGTGCACCGCGAGGTGGAGCGCTGCGGTTCCCGACGAGACCGCGAGCGCGTGTGTCGTCTCGCAGGCCTCCGCGATCAGCTCTTCGAGCTCGGCGACGCGCGGGCCCTGCGTGAGCATCCCGCTCTCGAGGACGGCCGCGACCTCCGCAAGCTCCTCTTCGCCCGTCTCCGGGCGGGCGAGGCGGATCGGGGCTATCTCGCCCGGTACCACTCGATCGTCCTCGTCAGGCCGTCGTCGAGCTCGACGCTCGGCTCCCAGCCGAGCAGCTCGTGCGCCTTGGCGACGTTCGGGATCCGGAGCTCGACGTCGACATAGCCGAGCGGCTCGAAGACGATCCCGCCCGGGCAGTCGGTGAGCCGCTTGATCCGGGTGGCGAGGTCGTAGATCGTGACCGACGAGCGCGGATTGCCGATGTTGAACGCCTGGCCGACGGCCTCGGGCCGTTCCAGGCAGGCGAGGACGCCGCTGACCATGTCGGTCACGTAGCACCAGGCGCGGATCTGCGAGCCGTCGCCGCGCACCGTCAGGTTGCGGCCCTCGAGCGCTGCCTCGATGAACGCGCGGATCGCGCCGCCGCCGATCTGGCCGGGGCCGAAGACGTTGAACGGGTGCACCGTGACCGTCGGGAGCTTCAGCTCGTCGTGGTAGGCGTGCGCCATGTGCTCGCCGGCGAGCTTCGAGACGGCGTAGGTCCAGCGCGCCTCGCCGACCGAGCCGATCGTCGAGACCTGGCCCTCGCTGACGTTGTAGGCGTGGGTGCCGAAGACCTCGCTGGTCGAGAAGTCGACGAAGCGCTCGAGCGTCTCGATCGTCGCGAGCGCCGCCTCGAGCGCGTTGTAGGTGCCGATCACGTTGACGCGCATCGTGCGCACCGGGCTCTCGAGCACCGTCTCGACGCCGGCGATCGCCGCGCAGTGGACGAAGTGGCGTCGCGCCGGCGGCGAGCTCCTTCAGCTGCTCGCCGTCCAGGACGTCGCACTGGTGGAGCGTGAAGTTCGGGTGGTTCGCGAGCGGCGTGCCCTCGAGCGCGTTCCGGTGGAGGTTGTCGACGGCGACGATCTCGTTGTCGTCGACCAGCTCGCGCGCGAGCGTCGTCGCGATGAAGCCGGCGCCGCCCGTGACGAGAATCCGCTTGCCCTTGAGCGCCACCGGCGCAAGGTTACCCGCCTATCCTCGGCACGAGACTGACCAGTAGCATCGCCTGGCTGTGAAAACCGTTCTCTTCGTCGGCGCGGGACGCCACCAGCGGAACGCGATCGTCCGGGCGAAGGAGCGGGGCCTGCGCGTTCTCGCCGTCGATCGCAACGCCGACGCGCTCGGGCTCAAGATCGCCGACGGCGGCTTCGTCGTCGACTTCTCGGACGTGGAGGCGGTGCTCGAGGCCCTCGAGGGCGAGACGTTCGACGGCGTGCTGACGGTGTCGGCCGACCGTGCGGTGCCCGTCGTGGCCGCAATCGCCGAGGCGCGCGGGCTGCCGGGGATCGGGACGGCCGCGGCGCACCTGATGACGCACAAGGTCGCGATGCGGCGGGCGCTCGCCGAGGCGGGCGTGCCGCAACCGCGGTTCGCGGCGGTGCGCAAGCTGTCGGAACGCCATCGCGCCGCCGACGAGGTCGGCTTCCCGGCGGTGCTGAAGCCGGCCGACTCGGGCGGCCAGCGCGGGATCTTCCTCGTCCAGTCGGTGGATGACATCGACGCGCACCTGCACGAGGCGCTCTCGGCGTCGCCGACGCAGGAGGCGATCCTCGAGCAGTACGTCGAGGGAACCGAGATGAACGGGATCGTGATCGCCCGCAACGGCGAGGCGTGGACGCTGACGTTGTCCGACCGCCTGCGTCCGCCGGGGATCGGCTTCGGCGTCGGCTGGATCCACGTCTACCCGGCGACGATCTACGGCGACCAGCTCGAGGAGTCGGAGCGGATCGCGGCTCTCACCGCCCGGACGCTCGGCCTCGAGAACGGGATCGCCTTCCCGCAGCTGATCGCATCGCCCGACGGCGGAGTCGTGGTGGTCGAGTGCGCGGCCCGGATCCCGGGCGGCCAGATGGCCGACCTCGTGCGTCACGCGGTCGGGGTCGACCTGATCGACGTGCAGCTCCGCGTGGCGCTCGGCGAGGAGCTGCCGGACGAGCTCGTGTTCCCGCAGTTCCGCCAGCCGCTCGCGATCCGCTTCCTCACGGCGGCCCCGGGCCCGCTCACGCCGGGCCGCGTCGTCCGGGTGGGCTCGCTCGAGAAGGTGCTCGCCTTCCCCGGCGTCGTCCAGGCCGACACGTATCTCGTCGAGGGCGAGGTGATCCGCCCCGTGCGCCTCGACGGCGACCGCCGCGGCTACGTGATCGCGATCGCCGACACGAACCTCGAGGCCCTCGACCGGGCAGAAGCCGCGGCTAGCCTGATCGACGTCGAGGTCGAACCGACATGAGCTGCGACTTCTCACTGGATCACTACCGCGACCTGCTCGACGCGGCGAAGACGGGCGGGTACCGGTTCGCCGGGTTCGACCGGCCGCCGGTGGCGGGCGATCTGATCCTCCGCCACGACGTCGACCTCTCGCTCGAGGCCGCCGTCGCGGTCGCCGAGGTCGAGGCCGAGGCGGGCGCCTGGTCGACGTGGTTCCTGATGACGCGGTCGATCTTCTACAACCTCGACTCGGCCGAAGGGGAGCGCACGATCGCCCGGCTACGGGAGCTCGGCGGGCGGATCGCGCACCACGCGGTGTGGCCGGATGTCGACCTCGACGACCGCTTCGACCGCGTTCTCGCCTGGCACAACCCCGACCCCGACTACATGACCGCACCGCTCGAGGGCGTCGTGAACGTGATGAGCGAGCCTTGGTTCGACCTCGAGCACTACCGCTCCGACTCCAACCAGAACTGGCGCCACGGCTGCCCGCACGACGACCTCGCGCGCGGCGACTTCGAGTGGCTGCAGCTCCTGACGCACCCAGAGATCTGGGCCTACGACGGCTCGACGATGGGCGAGACGATGCGCACGTTCCTCGACGCCGACCGCGCCGCGCGCCTCGAGCATCTTCGCGCCGACCGGATCGACCTCGAATGAAGCCGCTCACCGTCATCGTGACCGCGTCGGGCGCTCCCGGGACAGCAGCGCTCCTCCACGCGCTGCGCGCGAACGGCGAGCGCGAGATCCGGCTCGTCGGCACCGACATGAGCGAGCGCTCGATCGGCCGGCACCTCTGCGACGGATTCCACCTCGTCCCCGCCGGTTCCGACCCGGGCTTTCCGGACGCGATCCGCGACATCGCCGAGCGCGAAGGCGCAGCGGCAGTGCTGCCCCAGTCGTCGTTCGACCTCGAAGGCCTCGCCGGCGCGACCGGTGGCTTCGGCGACGTCGCCGTCCTCGTCTCTCCGCCCGACGCGATCCACCGCTCGAACGACAAAGCCGAGAGCTACACCTTCCTGCGCCGCCTAGGCCTCCCCGCCCCCGATTTCCGGCGTGTCCAGGGCGCGGCCCAGGTCGAGGCGGCCGCGCGCGAGCTCGGCTATCCGGACCGCCCCGTCTGCTTCAAGCCGGTGTTCTCCTCGGGCTCGCGCGGCTTCCGGATCCTCGACCCGACCGTCGACCGCGCCGACCAGCTCCTTCGCGAGCGGCCTGGCTCGGTCTCGATGCGCCTCGAGGAGGCGGTCGAGATCCTGGCGTCGGTCGACGACCAGACCGACCTGCTCGTGATGGAGCTCGCCACCGGCCCGGAGCGCACGATCGACGGAATCGCCAACGGCTCCGAGATCGTCCTCGGCCACCCGAAGACCCGCGAGGCGATGCGCGCCGGCCTCGCGATGTACTTCGTCACGCTCGAGGACGAGGCCCTGATGACGCTCTCGAACGCGATCGTCGCCGAGCTCGCCATCGAGCACTTCTTCAACATCCAGCTCGTCGGCGACTACGTGATCGAGATCAACCCGCGAATCTCGACGATCGTCTACCAGGACGACCTGAACCTGCCCTACCTCGGCGTCAAGCGCGCGATCGGCGAGATCTCCGACGACGAGCTCCGCGAGCTCCGGCCCCGGATCCGCCCCGGCCGGACAGCGCTCCGCTACTTCGACCAGCTCGAGTTCGATGCCGGCTGAGGGCACTGTCCTTTCGAGACACGTCTGGGGACTGTCCCCCGGACATGGCTCACCAAGACACGTCTGGGGACTGTCCCCAGACACGCCCTGAGGAGACGTGTCTCTTCGAGTCACGCACTGCCCGGTCAACGTCGCCGGGATCCCCTGGGAGAACTCGCAGGCGCTCCGCCGAAAGGGCGTCGACTCGCGCCTCGTCGTCTTCAACCGCGGCAAGCTGCACCCCGAGGCCGACTGGTCGCTCGACCGTCACGGCGGGCTACCGCGCCGGCTTGCGACTCAGTTCGCCGCGCTCGCGAAGCTGCTCCCGAAGACCGACGTCTTCCACTTCTACTACGGCCTGGCACTCGTCCCGCCCTCGCTGCAGTTCCCGATCCTGAAGGCGGCGCGAAAGAAGAGCGTCTTCCACTACCTCGGCTCCGACATCCGGGGCAAGAGCCCCGCCGAGCTGACCGACGGCAAGAAGGCCGGCGCGGAGATCGTCGGCTCCTACGCGGCGCTTCGCTGGGTGCCGGAAGCGCACGTCGTCCCGCCCGGGCTCGACCTGCGCGAGTTCACGCCCGTTCCGCCGTCGGACAACCCGCGGCCGCTCGTCGTCCACGCGCCGTCCAACCGCGAGAAGAAGGGCACGAGGTACGTGATCGAGGCCTGCGAGAGCCTCCCTGTCGACCTGGACATCGTCGAGGGCGTCAACCACGAGCAGGCGCGCGAGCGCTACGCCCGCGCCGACATCGTCGTCGATCAGCTGAACGCCGGCTGGCACGGCGTCTTCGCGCTCGAGTCGATGGCGCTCGGCAAGCCGGTCGTCGCCCACCTCGACCCGGAGACGGTCGAGCAGAGCGCCGAGGGGTACGGGATTCGCGTCCCGATCGTCCCCGCGACGAAGGACGACCTCTCCGAAAAGCTCCGACCGCTCGTCGAGGACGCCACCCTCCGCCGCGAGACCGGCGCCGCGAGCCGCAGCTATGTCGAGCAGGTCCACGACATCGACGTGATCGCCGACCGCCTGCTCTCGATCTACGCTGCGCTGTAGGTGCTCGCCCGGGAGCTCAAGCGACTCGGCTCGCAGTCTGTTATCTACGGCCTCGGCGGGATCATCTCCCGCCTCATTGCCGTCTTCCTGCTGCCGATCTACACGGTCTATCTCGGCACGGTCGGCTTCGGCAAGATCGAGACGATCATCGCCCTGACGAGCGTCCTCGTGATCCTGCTGCGGATGGGGATCACGAGCGCGTTCTTCCGCTTCTACTTCGACTCGGAGGACGCCGCCCGCCGCACCCTCGTGGTGCGCACCTCGTTCTGGTTCACGATGGGGATGGCGACTCTCGGGATGATCCTCGGCTTCGTCTTCGCCCCCCAGATCTCGAGCTGGCTGAACCTCGACGACCCCTGGATCGTCCGAGCGGGCTTCGTGGGCCTCTGGGCGCAGATGAACTACGCGCAGGTCGCAGCGCTCTTCCGCGTCGAGGAGCGGCCGGTGGGCTTTGCGATCGCGAGCATCGCGAACGTCCTGATCACGATCGGCGCGACGATCGCCCTCGTCGTCGGGGCGCACAAGGGCGCGATCGGCGCCGTCGTCGGCAACTTCCTCGGAACGCTGACCGTCTACATCGCGCTGCTCGCCTACCGCCGCTACCAGCTCGGGTTCCAGTTCGACCGCCACCTGTTGCGACAGATGAACCGGTTCGGCCTGCCACTCGTCCCGGCGGCGCTCGCACTATGGGTGATCAACCTGATCGATCGCCTCTTCATCAACGCCTACAAGGGACAGGCCGAGGTCGGCATCTACTCCCTCGCCGTGCGGATCGCCTCGATCGTCGTCTTCCTGATGACTGCCTTCCAGCTCGCCTGGCCCGCCTTCGCCTACTCGATCCGCGACGAGACCGCGGCCAAGCGCACGTACTCCTACGTCCTCACCTACCTCCTCTTCATCACCTGCTGGATGTCGCTCGCCCTCGGCGCGCTCGCACCGTGGATCGTCGACATCCTTGCGCCCAAGGGGAACTTCGACCGCTCCGCCGAGGCGGTTCCGCTCCTCTGCTTCGCGACCGCCGCGTACTCCGGCTACTCGGTGCTGGCGATCGGGATCGGCCGGATGCGCCAGACCCAGCTGAACTGGGTGGTCAGCGGCGTCGCGGCGCTCGTGAACATCGGCCTGAACATCCTCCTGATCCCCAGGTTCGGGATGATGGGCGCCGCGGTGGCGACCCTCGCCGCCTACCTCGTGCTCTTCCTCGGCATGTGGGTGCGGAGCCGCCAGGTCTACCCGGTCGCCTACCAGTGGCGACGCATCATCACCCTCGCCTCGGTCGCCTGTGCCCTCACCGGGATCGCCTGGGCAGTCGGCTCGCTGCCCGTGGCGATCGTGCTCACGCTGGTCTACCCGGTGATCCTCTTCCCGCTCCGCTTCTACCAACCGGCGGAGCTGACGCGCCTCCGCCGGTTCGCGCCGATCTAGTTACGACGCGTCGAAGAGCGAGCCCGCCGTCGCGACCGCCTCGCGGAGCGCGATCGAGCGGTTCACCGCATTGACGATCGCGAGCAGCGAGGCCCGGAGGATGCTCGGATGGAGCCCGACGCCCCAGACCGCGTCGTCGTCGACGTCGGCCTCGACGTACGCCGCCGCGGTCGCGGACGCGCTCGCGGCCATCGCGTGCTCGTGGTAATCACGGATGCGAACCGTGATCCCGAACTGGCGCTCGAAGCCGTCGACGAGCGCGGCGAGCGGGCCGTTGCCGCTTCCGGTCAGCTCGAGCGGCTCGCCGTCGACGGTCATCTGCGCCACGATCTCGTCCTGCTCGGCGCTCCCGAGCGTGTAGGAGAGAAGCTCGTACGGGCGCGTGTGGGCGAAGTAGGCCTGGTGGAAGGCGGCAAGGAGCTCGTCGGCGGTCATCTCGTCGCCGCGGGCGTCGGTGATCGCCTGCACCTTCTGCGCGAAGTCGACCTGCAGGCCGCGCGGCAGCTCGAGGTGGTGCTCGGCCTCCATCAGATAGGCGACGCCACCCTTGCCCGACTGCGAGTTGACACGGATGATCGCCTCGTAGTTGCGGCCGACGTCCATCGGGTCGACGGCCAGGTACGGCACGTCCCAGAGCTCGGAGTCCGAGCGCTGCTGCGCGTACATGCCCTTCTTGATCGCGTCCTGGTGAGAGCCGGAGAAGGCCGTGTAGACGAGCTCGCCGGCGTACGGATGCCGCGGATGCACGGGCAGCTCGTTGCACTCCTCGACGATCGCGCGCGCCTCGTCCAGGTGGGACAGGTCGAGCCCGGGATCGACGCCCTGGGTGAGCAGGTTCAGCGCGAGCGTGATCATGTCGACGTTGCCGGTGCGCTCGCCGTTCCCGAACAGCGTCCCCTCGACGCGCTCGGCGCCGGCCATCAGGCCGAGCTCCGCGGTCGCAACCGCCGTCCCGCGGTCGTTGTGCGGGTGCACGCTCAGGATCACCTGCTCGCGCGAGGACATGTGCCGCTGGAACCACTCGAGCCGGTCCGCATAGACGTTCGGCGGGAACTGCTCGACCGTGGTCGGCAGGTTGATGATCATCTTCTCGTCGCTCGTCGGGCCCCACTCTGCGATCACCGCCTCGCAGATCTCGAGCGCGTAGTCGAGCTCGGTGCCGTGGAAGCTCTCGGGCGAGTACTCGAACATGACCTGTGTCTTCGTGCCGGCCGCGAGCTCCTTGCAGAGTGCGGCTCCGCGCACGGCCAGGTCGGTGATCCCCTCCTTGTCGAGGCGGAAGACGACCCGGCGCTGAGTCTCGGAGGTCGAGTTGTAGAGGTGAACGATCGCGCGGCGCGCGCCGTCGATCGCCTCGTAGGTGCGCTCGATCAGTTCCGGCCGCGCCTGCGTCAGGACGGCGATCGTCGTGTCCTCAGGGATCAGGTCGCCCTCGACGAGACTGCGCACGAAGTCGAAGTCGGTCTTCGAGGCGGACGGGAACCCGACCTCGATCTCCTTGACGCCGAGCTGCAGCAGCAGGTCGAACATCTTCTGCTTGCGCACCGAGTCCATCGGCTTGATCAGGGCCTGGTTGCCGTCACGCAGGTCGGTCGAGCACCAGATCGGCGCACGGTCGACGACGCGGTCCGGCCAGGTTCGGTCGGGCAGATCCACTGTCTCGTAGGGGCGGTATTTCCAGTACGGCATCGGCATCTCGGCTCGCTCCTTGGTTCGCGTCAGGACGGACTACTCCCGCTGGTGCATGTGCGCGGGGGTCGGGTATGTCGTCGCGTGGCTCCCCTTACCGGGGAAGGAGCAGGCACAGCTCGAGCGAGCGCGGCGCAACGAGACCAGCCGAAGGGCAAGCGGTCGAAGAGGCTGCGTGGAGCTCACGAACCATTCGCCCTCAACGATAGCCGCCGTTACCCGCGACCGCAACGCGTGTTCCTGCAAGGATGCAGACCGTGAAAGTGACCGTGATCGGGTGCTCGCCGGCCTGGCCGAACCCCGGCGGGGCCCAATCGGGGTATCTCGTCGAGTCTGAGCAGTCGCTGCTCCTCGACTGTGGACCGGGTGTCCTCTCTCGTCTCCGCGAGCAGACGGGCGCCTGGCCGGAGGCCTGGCCCGAGCCCGACTCGATCGCGATCACGCACTTCCATCTCGACCACTGGGGCGATCTCGTCCCGTGGGTCTGGGGCTGGATCCACGCCAACGGGCTCGGCGGAAACCACGACCGGCCCGAGCTCTGGGTGCCCCCGAACGGGAGGCAACGACTCGAGATCTTCGGCTCCGAGCTCGGCTTCCCCGACATGTTCGAGCGCGTCTTCCGAATCTCCGAGTACGCGCCCGGCGTCCCGTTCACGACTGCCGGGCACACGATCACAGCGGCCCGGATGCCTCACTACACGGTCGAGTCCTACGGCTTCCGCGTCTCGGCGAACGGCTCGACGCTCGCCTACTCGGGAGACTCGGCGCCCGGCAGGCACCTGAGCGATCTCGCCCGCGACGCCGACCTCTTCGTCTGCGAGGCGACTCTTTCCACCGGTGACCGCGACGGCGAGCCTCGCGGACACCTGTCCCTCGACGAGGCCCAGGAGGCATTCGAGGGCTCCGGCGCGCGCCGGCTCTTGATCACGCACCGCCCGTCGGAGCTCGACACGCCGGCGCATTTCGAGCTCGCCTCGGACGGGCTCGTGCTCGAGATCCTGTAACCGCCTCGTGAAGGGGTGGAGACAGCTCGGAGGCCGTCTGGCCGGGCTGTCGGTGTTCGGCATCGAGGTTCCGTTCCTCCTCCTCTGGTTCGTGCTCGCGACGATCCTTGCGACGATCGCGGGCAAGGTCGCGGACTGGAACGACATGACCGACGAGCTCGTCTGGGAGCGGCTCGCGATCAGCATCTGGCAGTACCACTCCCTGCTGCCGCGACTCCACGGCGAGGTGATCAAGAACCTGGCGCAGCTCTACCCGACCTTGATCTCACCGATCTTCGCCGGCGGAGGCGTGCCCGGCGAGCTGAAGAACGCCCACATCCTCGACGCGTGGGTGATGAGCTCTGCAGCGATCCCGGCGTTCCTGCTCGCCCGGCGCGTCACCGGCAAGCGGTGGCCCGCGTACCTGCTCGCCGTCGTCAGCGTGGCGATGCCGTGGATCGTCTACTCGACGGTCCTCGCCACCGAGGTCATTGCCTACCCGTTGTTTCTCTGGGCGATGCTCGCAATGCACCGGTCGATCACGAGCCCGCGCTGGTCGAACGACCTAGTCGCCCTGGTCGTGATCGCGCTCGCCTTCTTCGCGCGAACGCAGTTCGCCCTGCTCGCCGGAGTCCTACCGCTTGCGCGTCGTCGCGGCCGACCTCGGAGCGCCGAGAGAAGGCTCCTGGCAAGCCCGCACCAAAGCAGCGCTCAAGGGGTCCGTCCGTAACCACCTGACGCTCGTCTGCTTCTACGTGCCGCTCCTCCTCGCGGCTCTCGTCTACCGCGTGACGGTGGGCGGCCTCAGCCACCTGAGCCTCTACAGCAGCGAGGCCTCGCCCTCGATCGCGTCCACCGCGACAGCCGGCTCGGCGACAGGCCACGCCGCTGACCTTGCGTTCGGGATGGGGATCCTCCCATTCGTCGTCGGCGCGGCATGGCTGCTCGCCGGCGTCGTGCGGCCCTCGGCGGAGAGCCGGACGCGCGCGTTCGCCTGCGTGGGATCAGCGTCGGTGCTGGTGACGCTGGCGGTCGTCTCCGCTTGGGACCTGACGATCGGGACGTTCGTCATCGACCGCTACCTCTTCTACCTCGTGCCGGTCGTCGTGCTCGGCTTCGTCTGCGCGCTTCTCGACGCGCGGCGCCCACGCTGGTCGCTCATCATCCCGGCGGCTGCGGTCGCCGTGGGGTTCGCCACGCATCTGCAGGCCGACTTTCTCTGGTCGGGGCGGTTCCCGCTGAGCACCGACAGCCCGATTGCGACGCTCTACAAGCCGATCGCCGACCTGGGTGGCGGGAAGACCGGCGCGGCGGCGATTCTCGCGGTCGGGACGCTCGCGCTCGCCGGGCTCTTCGTGCTTCTCGCCCGGCTGGTCCCCCACGACACGCTCACGCTCGTCTTCGCCGTGCTGCTTCTCGTCAGCTTCCCGGTGGACACCGCCTACACGTTCCACAAGCTGTTCTCGGAGCCGGGCCACTCGGGCCGGCCGCTGACCAAGAGCGAGGCCGGCGTCCTCGACTGGGTCGACCGGGCAGTGGGCTCCGGCGCTCGCGTCACGGAGGTCCCGTACTGGACCAACTCGAACTTCTTCGTCAGCCAGCAGTCCTGGCGCGATCTCGAGTTCTGGAACAAGTCGATCCGCTACGCCACGCACTACCCGACCCCGGATGTCTACCGCGACGCGGTCGTCTGGTTCCCGAACACGCCGCTCGCGTTCAACCCGAGGACCGGCTACGCAAGCCACTCCTGGACGCCGTATGTCGTGCAGAGCGTCACCGAGAGCCGGTTTCGGATCGCGGGCAACGTCCAGGTGCAAGGCCAGACGATGATGCTGATCGACGCCGACCAGCCGTGGCGGACGTCCTGGCTGACCTACGGCCTGTACGACGACGGGTGGACGAAGCCCGGTGCTGCCGTGAGGATCCGCGTCTTCGCGTTTCCCGGACAGAAGCGCGCAGTCACGAGGACGCTCACCTTCCAGATCCAGGCGCCGTCGGATGTCGACCACCGCCGGTTCTCGATCGCCACGAACCTCGCTTCTCTGAGCGGCGTCGCGACGAGCCCCGAGACGACCTTCGAGAACGTCAACGTCTGCGTCCCGCCGCACGGCTACGCCGAGGCTCTCTTCCGGGCCGTCGGCACGTCGCCGATCCCCGGCGACCAGCGGAGCCTCGCCTACTCGAACCTGACGAACCGCCGCGGTGGCCTGCTGATCGCCGATCTCTCGCTGGCCGACGAGCTGGGCGCGCCCTGCTCGATTCCCCTGGGAGGGCCCTAGGCGGCGTCAGATTCGGCGGTAACGGGCGTCGCTCAGCGAGTAGATCGCGAACGCGATGAGCCCTGCCGCAACGACTCCGAGAAGATAGGAGCCGTAGGACTGGTGGAGGATCTTTGCGAGCGCACCGTCGAGCCCGACCGCTGCTCTCGGCGCATAGTCGACCGCCGCCTTGACGAGGAAGATCCCGACGAGCCCGAACACGACCATGCGGGCGAGATAGCCGACCGTCCCCACCCGCGCGATCCAGTTCTTCATCTCGGGCGACATTGCCTCGGTCTTGGAGTCCTCGAGGAAGGACTGCGTCACACCGCGGTAGCCCTGGTAGAGCGCCACGCCGATCATCACGACACCCGCGATCCCGACGATCCAGGTTCCTCCAGGCCAGCCGAGAACGCCTCCGGTCGTCTTGTGCGCATTTCCCGAGCCACTGGCCGACCCCATCAGCACCTCGATCGCGATGAAGCACAGAACGCCGTAGGCGATACCGCTGGCCAGCGCCGCGACCCGGTCGAATCCGCTGTCGGAGCCTTCGGGCCCATGGCCGAGGCCGGCTCTGACGAGCCTCCAGAAGGAGTAGCCGCCGAGCCCGATCGCCAGAAGCACCAACAGGACATGGCCGAACGACTGGTGCGCGACGGTGTGAAACGCGCCTTGCTGGTTCGTGATCTTGCCGCCCTGCCCGATCGCCAGCCGGAACGCGAGGATGCCGATGATCGCGTACACCGCGCCGCGCGCGACGAACCCCGCCCGAGAGAGAACCTCGAATGCCCTCGAGTTGACGACGTCGTTGCCGGCCGCCTTACCCGCTGCCTTGGCCGAACTGGCCGTCTCGCTCACCTGGGAAACACTCACGAGGTACCTCTCTTGTCGATGGGGACACTTGTTTCCGGTCCGGCGAAACCCAAACGTCCGGAACCGTCCGGGACGCAGACGCTCACGGCGCCGGGCTCGACCTCGACCTCGAAGGCCTTCACCTTGGTACGGTCGCCGCCGTCGAGCTCGTAGAGGACCTTCCGGTCGAGCTTCACCTTCACCGACCTCGCCTTGGTCACCTGGACGAAGGGCGAGTCCGACGCCGATCCGACCGCGGTGCGGGCGATCGTGCGCGCCCACTGGACAGGTCCTTCCGCGGTCACGACCCCGAGCTCCAGAAACCCGTCGTCGGGCTCAGCGTCGTCGAACGCCTCCACGCCGCCGAAGAGCTTCCCGACGTTGCCGAGCAGCAGGCAGGTCGCCTTGCCCTTGAACCAGGTTGCCCCGTCGACCTTGATCGTGGCGCCGAAGGCCTTCAGGCGAAGGTTCTCCGTGCCGCTGATCACGTAGGCGACGCGGCCGAGACGCTCCTTGAGGCTCCCGGAGCCCTTGATCATCGCGGCGTCGAATCCCGCCCCGGCCATGACCGCGAACCGCTCGCCGTTGAAGCGGCCGACGTCGAAGCGGTGCCGTTGCCCGTGCAGACCGAGCGCGACCGCCTGGGGGATGTCCTTGGGGATCCCCAGGTTCGTGGCGAACAGGTTGGCGGTCCCGGCCGGGATGATCGCGAGGTCGGCCTGAGAACCCGCGAGCACGTCGACGCACCGCTGAACCATTCCGTCGCCGCCCCAGGCGAAGACGAGATCGGCGCCCTGATCGAGCGCACGCTTTACCTGTGCGGGCGCCTTCCGGCTCTTCGGAACCTCGGCCCAGAAGAGGTCGGTGACGTGCTCTGCTTCGAGCAGGCGACGGAGCTCGAGCAGCCCGCCGCCGAGCGTCTTCCCCGAATGCGCCACGACGGCGACCTTCATCGGGCGACTCTTCGGTGCCGGTCCGCAGCGCCGGCGGCCCGGGCGGCGAAGACGACGACGCAGAGCGCGGCGATCCCCACCAACGCCCCCCCGGTCACGTCCAGCGGATAGTGCATACCGCGGTACATGCGCGACAGCGCGACGTAGATCGGGATCGCCACCGCGATCGACCAGGCGACGGCGCGAACGGCCCGCGACCGGATTCTCGAGGTGAGGAGCAGCACGAGGCCGCCGTACACCGCGATCGAGGCGGCCGTGTGGCCGGACGGGTAGCTGGCGTCGACCGGAAGGTTCTCGAGCCGGTGGACGCGGGGCCTGTGCTCGTGGAAGACGAGCGTCGTGGCGCGGTAGGCAGACGATTCGATCGCGAGCGCGAACACCGCGAAGGCGGCAATGCGCCACTTCCGGAGGCAGACACAGACCAGGGCGACGAGCCCGGCCACGATCGGTAGCACGACTCCACCGGCCGCGATCGATCCGATCAGCGAGGCTTCCGTGCGGTTCGCCGTACGGTGGTGTGAGAGCCAGGTGTCGAAATGCCGGTTGGCCGAGCCGATGACCGGCGCGTGACCGATCACGTCGGTGAGCAGGTACGCGGCCGCGATCGAGCACGCGATGATCAGCAACAGGCCTCCGAGCGCCGCTGCGAGAAAGACGAGCGCGGGATGGCGCCAGCCCAGCGCGGAGGCGAACCGGTCGGCTGCGCCGTCCGGGGCGGGCTCGAGTACCGGCACGCCCGATCCGCTCGTTCTGCGCGCCCGGACTGCAGGGATTGTGTTGGTGAGTGTGGATTCCATGCGAACGTGTTTGTCCGCTGTTCAACTGCGCCAAACCAAGCCGGCCGTCTTGGTGCATCCGGAACGCGTGATTGGAAAGTCGGCAATCGCGGTAAGCAAGAGTCGAATGCCCGCCCTCGTTCTCATCCTTCTCTCCGTCGCCGTCGGCGTGATTGCCGCCCTGGTGGCGCTGCGTTATCCATGGCATCCCGGCGAGGCGGAGCTCGCCGTCGGTCGTAAAGCGGGCGAGTCCGCGCAGGCCCATCCGCGGGTCCGTGGAACGCTCGGACGGAGGCTCGACCCCCAGTCGGCTACCGGGCTTGCCCTCTCGATCGCGCTCGGCCTGGTCGCGGTCGCCGGCATCGTGCTCGGGCTGCTCGCATACCTCGTGAGGACGAATGCGCGACTCGCGTCGATCGACAACAGCGTCGCGAAATGGGGGAACCGCGAGGCCACGCCGCTCTCGAATCACGTGCTGAACGGAGTCACGCAGCTCGGATCCATCTACGTCGTGATCGTGCTTGCGGTCGTGCTGGCCGGCGTCGAGCTCTACCGGACAGGCGGTCGATGGATCGTGCCGTTCGTCGTCGCCGTCGTAGCGGGCGAGGAGATCGTCGCGACGGTGATCAAGGACATCGTCGACAGGGCCCGACCGGCCTTCAACCCCGCAGCTGCCACCCTCGGTCCGTCCTTCCCCAGCGGTCACACGACAACCGCCGCAGCGTTCTACGCGGCCTGCGCGCTCCTGCTCGGCCGGCGCCGCCCACGGGCAGCCCGCGCCATGCTCGCAGGCGGCGCAGTCGGGATTGCCGTGGCCGTGGCCTCGAGCCGCGTCCTGCTCGACGTCCACTGGCTGACGGACGTGATCGGCGGGCTCGCGCTCGGTTGGGCGTGGTTCACGCTTTGCAGCATCGCCTTCGGCGGCCGCCTCCTCCGGTTCGGTGTTGTCGCCGAGGTTGCCGAGCAGGTCGCGGAATCCGACGCGGTCTGGCGGCGAACGGCTGCCGAATCGCACGCAGGCTCCGAAGCTCGGGACACCCGGAGCGTAGGCGGCGGGAAGATGGCCTCGATCGTCCATCCAGAGGAAGCGCCGCCGCACGCGTGGCTCCGTGCCGTCACGGCTCCCGCGGAGCGCTGGTTCGGAAGCCAGGTGAGTCGCCAGATCTGCCGGCATCATGAGCGTCGGCTTCGCCGAATCGGGTGGGCGCGAGCGCTCGATCCGCCGCCGGGCGGCTGGGCCGAGACCGCGTACTCACCGCGCAGCGACAACAAGATCGACGTGCTGATCGACGGCGCCGAGGTTCTGCCGGCAATCGCCGAGGCGATGCTGCAGGCCGAGTCGCACGTCCACCTTGCCGGCTGGTACTTCACACCCTCGTTCGCGCTGGTGCGCGACGGAGATCCGCTGGTGCTACGCGACCTGCTCTCGGAGCTCGCCGAGCGCATCGACGTACGCGTGCTCAGCTGGGCCGGAGCCCCGCTGCCCCTCTTTCGCCCCTCGCGGGCGAACGTCCGAGCCATGCGAGAAAGGCTCGTCGACCGGTCACGCACCCAGGTTGCGCTGGACGCCCATGAACGTCCGATGCACTGCCACCACGAGAAGACGATCGTGATCGACGACCGGGTCGCGTTCGTCGGTGGGCTCGACTTGACGTCTGAGGACGGGGACCGGTTCGACGCGAGGCACCATCCAGCGCGGGCAACCGTCGGATGGCACGACGTCGCGACCCGGATCGAGGGGCCGGCCGTCGCAGACGTCGCCGAGAGCTTCAACATGCGCTGGCACGAGGTCACCGGCGAGAGGCTCGCGGCTCCCGCGATCGCACCGGCCGCCGGCGACGTCGAGCTGCAGATCGTCCGCACCGTGCCGGAGAAGATCTACAAGGCGGTGCCCAGGGGGGACTTCGGGATCCTCGAGTCGTACGTCCGAGCGTTCCGCAGCGCAGAGCGTTTCATTTACCTCGAAAACCAGTTCCTGTGGTCGCCGGAGGTCGCATCGGTCCTCGCCGAAAAGATCGCGCAACCACCGTCCGAGAACTTCCGAATCCTCGTGCTCCTCCCCGTGAAGCCCAATACCGGGGTCGACGACACACGCGGCGTCCTCGCGGAGCTTCTCGAAGCGGACGCAGGTGCCGGACGGATCTTCGCCTCAGCGATCTTCGCCCGCGCGGGGCTGAGAGCGGATCCGATCTATGTCCACGCCAAGGTCGGGATTGTCGACGATCGCTGGCTGACCGTTGGCTCGGCGAACCTCAACGAGCACTCGCTCTTCAACGACACCGAAATGAATGTCGTCACTCACGATCCAGAGTTGGCCAGGCGCACACGGTTACGGCTCTGGGCCGAGCATCTCGAGCTACCGGTCGATGAGGTGGATCGCGATCCAATCGACGTGATCGACAATCTCTGGAAGCCGATCAGCCACGAACAGCTCGAGCGGCGAACGTCGGGCAAGAGCCTCACGCACCGCCTGGTGTGCCTGCCGCATGTCTCGCGGCGGACGAGCCGGCTCGGAGGCCCGCTGATGGGCCTCGTCGTCGACGGCTGACAACTCGATGCTGCCGCGGCTCGATCAGGACTACTTCTTTGACTTTGCCCTCTTTCCGCGATTGAGGATCCGGTTTGCCTTGGCGAGGATCTTGTCGTGCGCAGCGCGCGAGAGCCGCTCCTTCTTGAGCTGCTGTTTCGCCCGTCCCTTCCCGTTGGCCGCATGCGCCCTGTCGGACGAGCCGGGCGGACCGTCATGCTGACGGCCTACCTGTTCGATCACGAACACGGACAGGAGGTCGAGACATGGGTGGACTCGTTCGGAAATCTGACCGAGGACGAGATGCTCTGGGTCGACCTTTGCGCGCCCTCGAAGGACGAGTTGAGTCAGGCGCAGGAAGTCTTCGGTCTCGCGACCGAGCCGGCTCCGGGAGCGTCGGGGCGAAAGGCTCGGCTCGAGCAGGAGGACGGGTACCTGGTCGTAACCGCAGTCGCGGTCTCGGACGAGGAGCAGGACGTCGACAAGGAACAGGTCGTTCTGACCTGCTGCGTCGGGCCGGGATGGCTGCTCTCGGTTCACGAGGCCGACGTTGCGGTTCTGGACACCTTTCGCGAAACGGTCTCAGGCGAGGGCGAGCTCGGGGCCTTGGACGCTCCCTCTTTTCTCTCGAACCTGCTCGAGTGGGTCGTGACGAGCTACCTCCGTGCGTTCGACGAGATCGAGACCGACCTCGAAGAGTTCGATATCGAGGCTCTGCGCAGCCCGAGCCGACGGCCCGAGTCCCAGATCGAGACGCTGATCTCTGCGCGCCACCGTGTTGGAAGGCTTCGGCGAGCGCTGGCTCCGCACCGTGAGGTGTTCTCGGCGCTCAGCCACAGTGAGTTCGACCCGGTCTCATCCGAGAGCTCGAGCGAGCGGTTCGTCGCATTGACTGCCCAACTCGACTCTGCGCTTACGTCGGCACGCGACGTGCGGGATGCGATCGCGAGCTCCTTCGACGTCCTGATCGTGCGGACCGAGCACCGCACGAACGAGATAGTGAAGGTCCTCACGCTCGTCTCGATCCTGCTTCTGCCGGGAGCTCTGATCGCCGGCATCGCCGGCATGAACGTGAACTTCAAGCTCGATGTCTTCGCCCACTCGGGGCTCTTCTGGGTTGTCGTGGTCGCTGTGGTGGGAATTGCCGCGATGTCGCTGGTGGTCGCTCGGCTACGCGACTGGATCTGAGCGCACAACCGATCCCGCGGGTTATTCGGACCCCGGCGGTTCGATAGCGAGCTCCGTCGAGTGGAGCGTAACGAGCCTCTCTAGATCCTCTCCCTCACGGGGGCTGCGCCGAACCGTCACCCGCGCAGAGCGCCTGTCGAGGACGAGCTCCCCGATCGAGTTCTCGAACGTCCGCTCGCGAACGAAGCGCCAGCCGGCGGACGGCCGTGGCACACCCGCGAGCCGGGCTAGTCGCGAGAAGACGGCGCCGAGCGCACGCGACCCTGTGACCCGGACGATGCGCTGCTCTTTCGTCGAGAGCGGGTTACGGAAGGGGGAGCACACGACCTGGAAGACGCCGCAGGTCGACTCCGTGGACTCGAGCTGGATCTCGCTCAGGTACGCGTTGTGGACGTCCCCGCCGAGCAGCACGATCGTGGCCGGCGGTGGGGAATCCTCCGCGCCCGTCTGCACCGTTCGCAGCCAGCTACAGAGCCGTTCGAACGACGGGTTGAACGCGGCCCAGTGCTCCAGATCGACAGCTCGTCGTAGGCGCTCGCTGAGGCGGGCCGCGGCGCGGCCCCAGCGGCCGTCGCAAAGCGCCTCGTTCCATGCCTCGAGATGGTGGATTCCGTTCGGCAGGAACACCGGAAGCGTGCTCGCAATCACGAGGTGGTCGAACGCCCCGCGTGAGTGCTCCACGATCCACTGCCATTCGTCCTCGTCGACCATCTCGCGGCGACCCTCGGCGAGAACGCGTGCTGCGCGCGAGTCCAGGACGAGCAGCCGGGAGTCGCCGAAGTCGCGGTAGTAGGCCCAGCGGCTCGCCGCCGACTCGCGATCCCACTCGTGCGCCAGCGCACTTAGCCGTGGCCCCGCATCGTCCTCCCCATGGACGATGTCGAGGGTTCTCTCCGACTCGAGCTCGGGTGGGGACAGATTGCCGATGTGCTGGTAGATCCAGTAGGCCATGAAGGCCCCCGTTATTCGCGCTTCCCACCAGGGCTTGGCCCGCATCTCCTGCACCCAGCTCCAGGAGATATTCCAGTCGTCGTTGACGTCATGGTCGTCGAAGACCATCGCAGTCGGCACCGTCGAGAGCAGCCAGCGAATCTCGGGGTCGGACCACGACTCTCGATAGAGGCGCGTGTACTCCTCGAAGTCGGCCACCTCCTCGCCGGGCGGTACTTCTGTGCTCCGGCGGGAGCGGATGAACTCGAGCGTCCGCGGCGAAACCTCGTCGGCGTATACCTGGTCGCCGAGCAGCAGCACGCAGTCGGGCCACTCCGCCTCACCGCGCTGAAGGAGCTTCGCGTAGGACCAGAGTGCATCGATGCCCCGCGTCCGCACATCCTCGGGCCACTCGTCTGTGAGGCCGTCGGGCTCCGCGCCACCGACGCGGCACGAGCCGAACACGAGACGGACGAACCGCTCGTTGTTGCGCGTGTGAACGGTCGGCGCGGGCCGCCCGTCGTCCGGGGGCCACACCAGGCGCCCGTCGAGCCGAACATCGTACGGCGTTACCGACGCCGGCTGGAGATCGTCGACGAGGAGCAGAGCGTAGTAGTGACCTTCGACGGTGAACGTCTCCGTCGTTCGACCCAGGATCTCGACGACGCATGGAATGCTCGTCTCGACCCAGAACGTCGCGCTTTCGGTGCCCGCGTAACGCAACAGCGGCCCGAGCACGAGCTCGGGCTCTGCGCCCAACGGCTGCAGGCTCATGACTCGCCGGCCGTGGAGGTCGTCAACGAGGCGCCTCTCTCTCTCTCTATGCGATTGCGCGGTACACCTGGAACACCTCGGCGTACTCGCGGTTCACGTTGATCCCGTGGATGCGGGCGAGGCTCCGGACGTACTCGGGGTCGGCGTAGCGGCGGTGCTGCTGCGAGGCGTAGCGGTCGAGCGCGGCGACCTTGAGGTCGACGTGGCGGCGCTCGAGCGAGATGTAGGCCTGGTAGGCGAAGTCGAGGTTGTTCCAGGGGATCTCGTAGCCGAGGATCGTCGTCCGCTTGAACGCCCGCAGGCCCTCGGTGGCGATCGTCTGGTGATCCTGGTGGATGTCGTGCAGCGAGGGCTGGAAGACGACGTCGGGCTGCCAGTCGTTCCAGAGCTGGATCAGGAGCTCGAGGATCTCCTGGCGGTGATCGGGGAAGGTGCGGACGTCGAAGTCGTGGACGGTCAGGTTCTCGCCGGGGATCCCGAGCTCGGTCGTCGCCGCGGCGACCTCGTGGCGGAGCGTGTCGGGCGGGAAGCCCTCCGGCAGCGAGCGCGTGGCGATCGAGAAGGCGACGTAACGGACGTCGGCGCCTTCCTCGACGAGCCGCGCCATCGTGCCGCCGCAGCCGAACTCGCCGTCGTCGGTGTGCGGTGCGAGGACGAGCGCGCGCTTCCAGCCGCCGATCATCCGCGCTCGGCCTCCGGCTCGCGCAGCGCGACGGCGGACAGGGCGATCAGGCCCCAGAAGAGCGGGTCCTCGATCAGGGCGTTGTAGAAGCAGCTGTGCACGACGATCGCGATCAAGGCTAATCCGAATGCGAGCCGGGCGCGGCCGGTCGGTGTCTTGCCGCGGTTGCCGCGGAACGGGACGACGAAGACGAACGCGAGCAGCCAGCAGAGCGCCCCGAGCCCGACGACGCCGGTCTCCGCCGCGACGGTGAGCGGCGCGGTGTGCGATGCGTGGCCCTGCTTGTGCGTCTCCTTCGCATACGCCGTCGACGAAGCCGCCTGTCCCGACCCCGATCAGCGGATGGTTCAGGAAGAGGCGGCCGCCGGTCGAGACGAGCGTCGAGCGGCCGCCGGTGGCGTGCGAGAGCCCCGCCTTGCCGAGGATGCGGTGCCGGAACTGCGGGACTCCGAGCGTGACGGCGGCCAGCACGGCCGCTGCCAGCGCGAGCGGGAGGATCGCCGCCCGGCGCCAGAGGACGATGAGGGCGGCCGCGATCCCGACTGCGAGCGCGAAGTAGCTCGACTGCGAGAACGAGGGCAGGAGCCCGATCGTGGTCACGGCGGCGAGCCCGGCGGCGGCCCAGGCCGCGTATCCGCGCGCGAAGAGGACGAGCGTGACGCTGGCGAGGATCCCGACGACGAGGAAACGGCCGTAGATCGACGGGTCGTAGAAGACCGAGTTGACCCGGTAGAACCAGTCGACCGGGCGCGAAGGCGTTGTCGACCTTCACCTTCGGGTTCCAGTAGATGTTCCGCGTCAGGTACTGCTCGATCCCGATCAGGCCGAACACGAGAGCCATCGCCGCGAGCAGGATGTAGAGCACCTTCGCCGAGTCGAGCCGCCACGGCGCCCGGGCGAGCACGGCCGCGATCAGGCCGAGCGGGAGCATGTAGAAGAGGAGATAGATCGCGCCCTGCTTCGTCCCGTCGGGGCTCGGCGACCAGAGCAGGCAGATCCCGGACCAGCCGACGAGCACGGCCGCCGGCCAGGCGAACGGGCCGAGCCGGGGGCTTTCCCGGTCGGGCGGCACGATGACCGCCGGCTCCTCCCCTGTGTGTCGCCCGCGAGGCGTGAAGATCTTGCCGGCCCGGAGCCGCGCAACTCGCTCGGGAGCGAAGAGCTCGTACGCGAGCGCGAGTGCCGCGCCGGCGACGACGACGTAGAGCGGCAGCAGGAGGTTCGCCTTCGTCGAGCCGAGAGACAGCGGGATGCGTGCGGGCGCGCAGACGAGCACGGCGACCGCGAGCGCCCACGGCACGCGCACGAATCCCCAGGCGAGCGCCGCAGCGGCAACGGCGCCGACGACGGCGGCTGCGGCGTAGGCGCGGTGGTGACCCGACGGCGCCAGCGAGATCGCGAGCAGCCCGCAGCCGACGGCCCAGCCGCTCAGCCCGGCGATGCGCCAGCTCCGCAGCGGCGCGACGAACAGCACCGAGAGGCCGAGCGCGCCGACGAGGCCGCCGAGGCGAGCCAGGTCGGCGTTCATCCGACGACCACTGTCGCTTTCGCCGTGTGCCCGGAGGCGGTGACGAACAGCTTGTAGGTACCCGGCTTGCCCGGCGCCCGCAGCCTGAGCGTGTGCGACCGCGATGTCCCACGGCCGCGTGCGAACAGCCAGCTCACTTCCTTGGCGTCGGTGAGCACGAAGACGGCAAAGCGATGGTGCGGCGCGACGTGGATCTCGGAGCGGCCGAGTGCGACGTAGCGAATCGTCACGACCGCGAACGGGAAGGGCTTCGAGCGGTTTCCCGCCGGATCCTGCGCAGCGATCGAGAGCACGTACCTCCCGGGAGGTTGGAGCACACCGTTGATGCGGCCGTTCCAGGTGAGCGTGCCGTGCAGCTTCTGGCCGCGCGTGAAGCCCGCCTGGCGGCGCCCGACATAGAGGACGCCGTGCCCGGGGCTGTTCAGTGTGTAGCGGATGCTGAACGCGTCGTTCCGGCCGTCCCCGTCGGGGGAGATGTGCGTGTAGACGCGGTGCGGGAACCGCACCACGGTCGGCGGCGTCTCGTCGATCTCGATCGGGTTCGGGAGGGTGATCGTCCGGTGCTCGTTCGTGAGGTGGACGACCGGGAGGTAGGAGCCTTCGGGGAGGAGGGAGACGCCGTCGACGCCGATCCCGGGGAACTCGAGGCTCACCTTGCCCTTCGGGAAGGTCTTCCCGGTGACGATCCACGCGACCCGCTGCCCGCCGCGCTCCATCCACACCTGGATGTGCTGGCGCTTGCGAAGCCAGAAGACGATGCTGGCGGCGTTCCCGCGGCAGAGCTTCGGGTTGCAGCTCGGCGAGAACACCTTGTCGATGTTCGTCCGGTAGATCGGGCTGAGCTCCGTCTTGGCGCCCTCGGTCAACGCGAAAGCGGCCGCTGTAGCGGCCAGGAGAGCGACGCAGAACGCAGTCGAGAGCACCCGGGCCACGGCCCGGTGGATTTTACGCCGCTTCCGGGGGGGCCAGGAGCGCCAAGCGGCGCTGGCGGATCCTGTACTGCCGGACGAGCCACCACGCGAGCGCGATGGCTCCGCCTCCGAGACCGACCGCGACGATGTAGTTCGCGTCCGGCGTGTTCACGAGCTTGATGCCGGAGAGAACCAGGATGAGGCCGAACCCGACCCGCAGCGCGTGCTCGGGAACCTTGATCGAGAGGCTCGATCCGATCAGCACACCGGGGATCGACCCGACGAGCAGCCAGGCCATCGCGTGCGTGTCGACGTCGCCGTGGAGCAGGTGCGAGATTCCGGCGACCCACAGGAGCACGGCGGCGTGGAACATGTCCGTGCCGACCATCTTCGGTGCCGTCAGGGGATAGGCGAAGAGCATCGCGAGGCCGAAGAACGTCCCCGACCCGACCGAAGTGAGCCCGACGATGAACCCGCCGAAGGCTCCGATCCCGATCGCGATCACCTTGTCGCGGGTCGAGAGATGGAGTGGCCCGTCGTCGCTGTGCGACTTGATGAACGTGCGGGCGAGGAACCCGGCGCCGCCGAGAATGAGGGCGCCGCCGACGACCTTCTGGAAGCTCGACATGCTGTTGTCGCTGACGTTGTTCGCGATCTCGACCCCGATCAGCGAGAGCGGGACCGACCCGACGAGCATCCACGTCGCGAGGCGGGCGTGGACCGTGCCGAGCATCCGGTGGCGCGCCGCGCCGAACGACTTGAAGACGGCGCCGTGGAGGATGTCGGTGCCGACCGCGACCTTCGCGTTGAACCCGAAGAGCAGGATCAGGATCGGCGTCATCAGGCTGCCGCCGCCCATTCCGGTCATCCCGACGAGGAGGCCGACGCCGAGCCCCGCCAGGACGAACTGCCAGGTCATGCGGGCCGCGGAGGCAACGGGCAGGAGACGAACGGCTTGCCGGTGAGCCGGCAGGCGAGCTTGTAGGCCTCGCAGCCGGTGCAGAAACCGGTGATCGCGGCGAGGAGCGCCAGGGCTGCGACGAGCGCACCCAGAGCGATCCCGAGCGTGTCCAGGCCGGCGAGATAGGCAAGCGAGGCGGCGGTGAGAACGGCGAAGCCGACCATGTTCGCGACACGCGGCGGGCCGAGAGTCCTCGAGCGGGCCCTCGCCGAAGCGCGGCTGGACGAGCTCGAAGTACGCGAGGCACGGCAGGCAGTAGCGCCGTGCCGAGCGTGAGGCCGACCGCGAGTTGCAGCGCAAGGAGGGCAAGGAGCCACCACCAGCCGGTGGCGATCGCGAGCACTGACAGAAGGCCGATCACCGTCTGGTTGAACCGCGGCGCGCGCGAGTCGATCACGTCCAGGTCGCGGTAGGGGTCGGCGGCGCGGACGACCGCGGCTCCGGCGCTCATGACGCGTCGATCACCATCCCGGCGGCGACGGTGTCGTTCGTCGCCTCGTCGATCAGGATGAACGCGCCGGTCGCGCGGTTCCGCTCGTACGGGTCGACCGCGAGCGGCTCGGCGAGGCGCAGCTTGACGACGCCGAGGTCGTTCAGCTCCATCCGGCCGGGCGACGGGATGTCCTCGAGGGTGTGCATGTCGACGGTCGAGATGATCTCCTCGACGACGGCTCGAGAGGATCGGGTCGTGTGCTTGATCGGCGAAGCGCGCGCGGGGCTCGAGCGGCTTCTCGGTCATCCAGCAGAGCTCGGCGATGAGCTCGCGTGCCACGATCGGGGCGCGCTCCGGGTCGGCGAGCATGTCGCCGCGGCCGACGTCGATGTTGTCCTCGAGGCGGATCGTCACCGATTGGGGCGCGATCGCGGCCTCGAGCGGCCCCTGGAAGTTCTCGACGGCCGCGACGCGGCTACGGCGGCCCGACGGAAGCACGACGACCTCGTCGCCGGCCTGCCAGATGCCGCCGGCAACCTCACCGGCGTAGCCGCGGTAGTCGTGATGCTCGTCGGACATCGGGCGGATCACCCACTGAACCGGGAAGCGCCTGTCCTCGAGATTCCGATCTGCCGCGAGCTCGATCGACTCGAGATGCTCGAGCAAGGTCGGACCTGCGTACCAGGGCATCGAGTCGGTGCGCTCGACGACGTTGTCGCCCTGCAGCGCCGACATCGGGATGGCGCGGGCGTCGTGGAGGCGAAGCCGCTCGGAGAGCGCGCGTAGGTCAGCCTCGATCTCGGCGAACCGGTCGGGCGAGAAGTCGACGAGGTCCATCTTGTTCACCGCGACGACGACATGCGGGATCGCGAGCGTGGCCGCGATGTAGGCGTGCCGCCGCGTCTGCTCGACGACGCCGTTTCGGGCGTCGAGCAGGATGATCGCGACGTCCGCCGTCGATGCGCCCGTGACCATGTTGCGCGTGTACTGGACGTGCCCGGGCGCGTCGGCGAGCTGGAAGCGCCTGCGCGCCGTGACGAACGAGCGATAGGCGACGTCGATCGTGATCCCCTGCTCCCGCTCGGCGCGCAGGCCGTCGGTGAGGAGCGCCAGGTTGACGTAGCCGTCGCCCCGGCGCAGCGAGGTCTCCTCGATCTGCTCGAGCTGGTCGGCCAGGATCTGCTTCGTGTCGTAGAGCAGCCGGCCGAGCAGCGTCGACTTGCCGTCATCGACCGAGCCGGCCGTCACGAGACGAAGCAGCTCGGTGTGCATCATCTGCTCGGAGGCGCTCATCAAAGCCCCCGGTGACGTAGATGTACAGTTACATCACGCAACGCGCTGAGCAGGGAAAAAGGCGGGTTTTTGTGCAGCGGCCTAGAAGTACCCATCGCGCTTGCGGTCCTCCATTGCGGCCTCGGACACACGGTCGTCGGCGCGCGTCTCACCGCGCTCGGTGACGTTCGTCGCGGCGATCTCGGTCACGACGGCCTCGATCGTCGAGGCGCGCGACTCGACCCCGCCCGTGCACGTCATGTCTCCGACGGTGCGGAAGCGAACCCACGCGGGGAAGGGCTCCTCCCCCTCCATCAACTCGACGTAGTCGGAGGCTGCGTAGAGCATTCCGTCACGGCGGAACACCTGCCGCTCGTGCGCGAAGTAGATCGACGGGAGCTCGAGCTGCTCGCGGGCGATGTACTGCCAGACGTCGAGCTCGGTCCAGTTCGAGATCGGGAAGACGCGGATCTGCTCGCCCTTGCGGATGCGGCCGTTGTAGAGGTTCCAGAGCTCGGGGCGCTGAGCGCGCGGGTTCCACTGGCCGAAGTCGTCGCGGAAGCTGAAGATGCGCTCCTTCGCGCGTGCCTTCTCCTCGTCGCGACGGGCGCCGCCCATGGCGGCATCGAACTGGTTCTCCTCGATCGCGTCGAGCAAGGTCGTCGTCTGCAGCTGGTTCCGCGAGGCGCGCGGGCCGGTCTGCTCGACAACGCGACCCTTGTCGATCGACTCCTGGACGCTCGCGACGACGAGGCGCTCACCGAGCTCCTCGACACGGCGGTCGCGGAACTCGACCACCTCGGGGAAGTTGTGGCCGGTGTCGACGTGCATGACCGGGAACGGGAACTTGCCGGGATGGAAGGCCTTCTCGGCGAGCCGCAGCAGCACGATCGAGTCCTTGCCGCCCGAGAAGAGCAGCACGGGCCGCTCGCGCTCGGCGGCGACCTCGCGCATGATGTGGATCGCCTCGGACTCGAGCTCGTCCAGGTGCGAGATCGTGAAGGGCGCAACGACGACGCTCATGCCGCCCGCTCCTGCTTGACGAGGCCGAGCTGCTCGAGCTGCGCGACGACGAGCGCGGCGGACTCCTCGGGCGTGCGGCCTTCGGTCTCGAGCCGGAGCTCGGGGCTCGACGGCTCCTCGTAGGGATCGTCGACACCGGTGAAGTCGAGGATCTCGCCGGCGTGGGCCTTGGCATAGAGGCCCTTCGGGTCGCGGCGCTCGCACTCGGCGAGCGACGTCGCGACGTACACCTCGACGAACGGCGCGTGCTCCTCGGTCATCCGGCGGGCCTTCTGCCGCGCTTCCTCGTAGGGCGAGATCGCGGAGACGACGACCACGGCGCCGGCACGTGCAAGCCGCGAGGCCACCCACCCGATCCTGGCGATGTTCTCGTCGCGGTCCTCCTTCGAGAAGCCGAGGCCCTTCGTCAGCCGCTCGCGCACGACGTCGCCGTCGAGGCGGTCGACGAGCGCGCCGCGCTGCTCGAGCTCACCGGCGACGAGCCCGGCGATCGTCGACTTGCCCGCGGCCGAGAGACCGGTGAGCCAGATCACGTACCCGCTCATTCGGCCACCACGTGCAGCCCGCACTCGGTCTTCGCGTTGCCTTCCCAGCGGCCTTCGCGCCCGGCGCCCGCCTTCGTGCAGTGCGTGCAGCCGATCGAGGAGTAGCCCTTGTCGTGCAGCTCGTTGTACGGGAGCGCGCGCTCGCGGATGTAGTCCCAGCAGCGCTGGTCGTCCCAGTCGGCAAGCGGATTTGCCTTCCATAGCTCGTGGCCTTCGTCCCAGCCGACCTTCGGGGCGTTCGCCCGGGTCGGCGACTGGTCGCGGCGCATCCCGGTGATCCAGGCGTCGAGCCCGCCGAGCGCGCGCCCGAGCGGCTCGACCTTGCGGATCGCGCAGCAGAGGTCGGGCTTGCGCTCCCAGAGCGCGTCGCCGTGGAGCTCGGCCTGGCGGGCGAGCGTCGGGCCCTCGTAGATCGCGACCTTCGTGTCGTAGCGGCGCTCGACCTCCTTCCAGACCGTGTAGGTCTCGGGGAAGAGAACGTGCGTGTCGAGCGCGAAGACCTGCGCATCCGGGTCGATCGCGAAGAGCATGTCGAGCAGGACCGACTCCTCCTTCTGGAAGGAACAGGCGAGCGAGACCCGGCCGGGGAACGCCTCGAGCATGGCGCCGAGGATCTCCTCCGCGCTCATCGACTCGTAGTCGAGCTCAGGAAGCGGGGGCCGGCTCGCCACCGAGCAGCACCTCCTTCAGGGTGTCGCCGCGCAGCCCGAGCCGGAGCGTCTCGAGCGGGATGACCTCGTCGGGCGGGATGTTCCCGAGGTTGACGCTCGGGCCGAAGTGCTTGATGAACCAGGCCTGGCTGTTCTTGCTGGGCGCCTCCCAGATCAGGTCGTGGAAGTCGATCTCGTGCGCGATCTCGTCGACGAGGCCGGTGCGCATCTCGCCCGACGGGCGGAAGATGCCTGCTGTGCCGCCCTCGCGACTCTCGGTGATGACCTTCCAGGCGCCGGCGGCGAGCTCTTCCTTGATCCACTGCACCCACTCGTAGGGGGCGAACACGACCTCGGAGTCCTTCGAGCCGACCTCGGAGAGGACGGTGAAGTCGCGGGCGAAGTCGGCGATCAGCTCGAGCTTCCGCTCGCGCGGGATGTCGACCGTGCCGTCGGAGATCTCGACGTGGTCGATCCCGAGCTCCTGAAGCCAGGTCTTGTACTCGTCGAACTTGCCGCGCGTGTAGACGACCTCGAAGAAGGTGCCACCGAGAACCACGCGCTTGCCGGCGAGAACCTCGAGCTTCCGCTCGAGGTTCGGGGTGACGTACGCCGTGCCCCAGCCGAACTTGACGATGTCGATGTAGTCGCCGCTCGTATCGAGGACGTCCTCCCAGCCGCGCGGGCCGAGGCCCTTGTCGATCACGTGTGTCAGGCCGCCGTCGCGGCCGAGCTCGAGGTCAAAAGCGGGCAAAGATCTCCTTCAGCTTCTCGTTGGCTGCTGCCTGGACGTCGTGGTAGAGGGAGTTGCCGTGGGCGTCGATGCCGACGGTCAGCGGGCCGAAGTCCTTGACCCGGAACTTCCAGAGGCACTCGGGCATCAGCTCCTCCCACGCGACCTCCTCGATCTCCTCGATCTGGGTCGTCTCGAGCGCCGCGGCGCCACCGACGATCGCGAAGTAGACCATCCCGAGCCGATGCATGGGCTCGATCGCCTCGTCGGGGAAGCCGCCCTTCCCGCAGATGGCGCGGACGCCGTACTGCTCGCCGAGCGGCTCGGTGAAGCGCACCATCCGCGCGCTCGTCGTGGTGCCGATGCACAGCTTCTCGTACTTGCCGGGCCCGACCTTGCGGACGTTCGGAGCGGTGTGGAGCAGGAACGCGCCGGAGAGATCCATCGGCGGCTCGACTCCCTGGTCGAAGATCCGGATCTGCGTCCGGTCGCGGATCCCGATGATGTGCCCCTGCACGATCACCTCGTCACCGGCCCGCAGCTTCAGGATCTCTGCCTCGTCGGTGATCGGGAACGTGACCTCGTGAACGGCCATTAGCCCCGCCCCCCGAAACCGCCGCCCAGAGCGCGCACCGCCGCACAAACCCCCGCCCGGGTGGGGGCCATCCCCTGCCCCTCAATGCCAATTCTACGAGGCCGCGGGCCCTGTGTCTGTGCCAACTTCGTCAATTCTCCTCCACAGATGGCTGCCATCGCGTCACGCCTCCCGGTCGTAGTCGATGTCGCCGGTCGGTGAGATATGGGCGCTCGCGCGGCGCGCTGCCCAGCACTGGTAGTTGACCGCGACCGGGTTCAGCGTCATGTGGGTGTCCGCGTGCTCGATGTGGCACTGCAAGACGGTGACGTCGCCGCCGAGGCCCATCGGGCCGATGCCGGTCTCGTTCAGGAGGCCGAACAGCTCGTCCTCGAGCTGGGCGACGAGCGGGTCGGAGTTGCGTGTCCCGATCGGGCGCATGATCGCCTCTTTCGCGAGGTACATCGCGTAGTCGGCCGAGCCGCCGATACCGACCCCGACGATGCCGGGCGGGCACGGCTTGCCGCCGGCCCCGACGATCGACTCCAGCACGAACTTCTTGATCCCGTTGACGCCGTCGGCGGGCACGCACATCTTGAGGAAGCTCATGTTCTCCGAGCCCGAGCCCTTCGGAACGCACTTCACGTCGAGGCCGTCCCAGTCGTTGATGAACTCCCAGTGCACGATCGGCAGCCGGTAGCCGATGTTCGGCCCGGTGTTCTCGCGGGTGATCGTGTGGACGGCGTTCGACCGCAGCGGATGCTCGATCGTCGCCCGCGCGGTGCCGTTCCGCAGCCCCTCGTAGATCCGGGCGGGGTGAAGCGGGAAGCCCTCGCCGACGCGGCAGTGGTAGACGGCGATCCCGGTGTCCTGGCAGACCAGGTTCTTCTCGGAGTCGGCAATGCTGACGTTGCGATGGATCGTCTCGAGGACGCGCTTCCCCGGCACGGACGTCTCGCGGTCGCGTGCCGCAGCGAGCGCGTCGCGTAGGTCCTGCGGGATGTCCTTCAACGCCCAGACGTACAGATGCGCGGCGGCGTCCTCGACCGCGCCTTCCAGATCGGTGATCGTGTCGATGCTCATAGGCTCAGCTCCTGGCCATCGCGGTTGCGGCTTTCCCCGCCCGCCGGCCGAAGACGACGCACTCGAGCAGGCTGTTCCCCATCATCCGGTTGCGCCCGTGGGTGCCGCCGGCGATCTCGCCGCAGGCGTACACGCCCTCGAGCGTGGTCGCGGTGTCGGTGTCTATGACGAGCCCACCGTTCTGATAGTGGAGGACGGGGTAGGTGAGAAGGCTCTCGGCGAGCGGGTCGACGCCCGCGGCCCGGTACCGGCGCAGCATGTACGGGAGCGAGATCTCCGCGTCGGCCTCCGAGATCCGCGTCGTGTCGAGGTACACCGCCGGCCGGCCGTCGGGCGTCTCGACCCCGCGCCCGGCCGCGACCTCGTCGACGATCGCCTGCGAGACGACATCGCGCGGGCCGAGCGAGTCGGTGAACTCCTCGCCCTCGGAGTTCAGCAGCACGGCCCCGTACGCCCGCGTCGTCTCGGGGATCGAGTAGCCCTGCAGGTTCGCGGGCCACGCGCCGCCGTTCGGGTGGTACTGAAGCGCATCGAGATCGCGTGCCTCCGCACCGAGATCGAGCGCCATCCGGGTGACCTCCCCGGTTGCATTCGGATGGTTCGTCGACAGCTCGCCGCGCTCCTTCGCCTCGGCAAAGCAGCGGCCTCCCGCGCTGAGAACGATCGTGCCGGCATCGATCGTGTGGTCGCCGCAGACGGCGCGCCAGCCGGTCGCGATCGGCTCGAGGCTGTGAAGCGGAGCGTTCTCGAACGATGTTCCGGAGCCTCCCTGCCAGGCCTCACGCAGACCCTTCGTGATCGCGTGGCCGGTGCGGTCGCCCACCTGAAGCAGCCGCTTCTGCGAGGCACCGCCGCACTTCGCGAGCCGGTAGCCGCCGTTCTCGCGAGTGAACTCGACCCCGAGCTCCTCGAGCCAATGGATCGCATCCGGCGCCTCGCTCGTCAGCACCTCGACGAGGCGGCGGTCGGCGGTCTCGTGGGAGGACCGCCAGACATCCTCGGCGTGCTGCTCGGGCGAGTCCTCGGCGCCGAACGCGGCCTGAATCCCGCCCTGCGCCTTCGAGGAGTTGTTCGCCTGCAGCGAGCCCTTCGTCGCGACGGCTACCCGGGCGCCCGCGCGCTCGGCTGATACTGCGGCGGCGAGGCCCGAAGCCCCGCTGCCAACAACGAGCACGTCGAAATCGACCGCGGCGGTCATAGACGCAACCGTACCAGAAAGAGCTAATCCAGTGGATTAGAAGTGCTTATCAGTAGATCGAGCGGAGCAAGGTCTCGATCTCGTCTGCAGAGGCGGGCCGGGGGTTGCGCCTGTTACCCGCCCGCGTCGCCGCCAGCTCGGCGACCACGGAAAGCTCGCTTTCGGGAACGCCGAAGTCGCGGAGCCGCTCGAACCCGCCGAGTCGCGCCAGCTGCTGGACAGCACCGGCGGGATCGTCCACCGCACCGATCGCCTGGCCGAACCGCGCGACAGCGGCCGGCACGATCGACTCGTTGAAGCGGAGCGCGGGCGGCAGCGTCAAGGCGTTCATCGCGCCGTGTGGCAGGCCGAACGTGCCGCCGAGCGCCTGCGCCATCGCGTGAGACAGCGCGAGCCCGGCCAGCGCGAGCGCCTCCCCCGCTGCGGCGGCGCCGCGCAGAAGGCCCTCGCGTGTCTCGCGGTCATCGGGGTCCTCGACCACACGCGGGAGCCAGCGCGAGATCAGCTCGGCGCCCTCGATCGCACACCGGTCGCTCGCGTCGGAGCGGGCGCCGTAGAGCGCCTCGGCGCAGTGCGCGAGGGCGTTCAGCGCCGTCCCGACGGTCTCCGACACCGGCAGGCCGATGGTGAGGTCGACGTCGTAGACGATCCCTGCGAGGTGCGCGCCGCCGCCACCGCCGACCATCCGGCGGTCGTGAGTGCGAACGCCGTAGCTCGGTGCCCACTCCGCCCCCGAATACGTCGTCGGCACCGACACCAGCGAGAGCCCGGTCGCTTCGGAGGCCGCCTTGGCGGTATCGATCGCCGAGCCGCCACCCACCGCGACGAGCCCGTCTGCGCCGGACGTGACCTCGATCCGATCGGATGGAACCTCCGCCCACCGGCCTATGGGCTCGAGCATGACGACGGAGTCCCAGCGTCGGCTCGAGACGAGGAACGGCTGCGAGATCCCGAGCTCCGCCAGAACCCCGGGCAGCTCGCCGAGCGACCAGCGGACGATCACGGCACCCGGTCGCGCGCGAAGTCGACGAACGCCTTGGCCGCGCGGCTCTCGACGCGGCCGCTCGCGCGCACGAGATAGATCTCGCGCTTCAACTCGAGCCCTTCGACCCGCGCCTCGGCAATCGTTCCCGCGGCCAGGTCGGACTCGACCGACGAGCGGGAGATGAACGTCACGCCGTGCCCGGCACGGACGGCGCTCGACACCGACTCCTGCAATCCGAGCTCGAGCTTCACGTCGAGGTCGCGAAGCCGGGTCCCGACGCGGTGCAGCTCATCCTCGATCAGCTGCCTCACGCCCGCGCCCTCCTGCATCACGATCAGGTCCGCGCCGCGCAGGTCGTCGAGTGCCACGGTCTTGCCCGCGAACCGGTGGCTCGGCGGGCAGGCGAGGATCACCTCGTCACGGAAGAACGGCTCGAAGACGACTCCGCGGTGCCGCCGCGCGGCGCCCACGACGCCGAGCTCGAGCTCACGCGCCGCAACCCGGTCGACGATCGTCCCCGTGTCGTAGACCCACATCACTACGTGGAGCCCCGGGTAGATGCCCTGGAACTCGCACAGCAGCTGTGACAGCACGATCCCGCCTGGGCCCGTCGAGGCGCCGATCTCGAACGTGCCGTCGAGCTCCTCGCCCGACTCCTCGGCCACCTCGGCGACCACCTGCTCCTCGAGCGCGAGCAGCTTCTGCGCTCCGCGGTAGAGCCGCATTCCCGCCTCGGTCGGCACGACGCGCCGGCCCGAGCGGTCGAGGAGCTGCGTCCCGAGACGCTTCTCGAGAGCGCGGATCTGCAGGCTCACCGCAGGCTGGGTGACGCCGAGCCGCTCGGCCGCCTGCGAGAAGCTGCTGCGCTCCACCACCACGCAAAATGCCGCGAGCTGACGCGTATCCATAAGGACAACTTATACCAGCGGCCGTGATTCAGGTGGCGGCGCGGAGCTCGAGCCGGTTCCCGAACGGGTCGTGCACGAACAATCGGTCGACCCCTTCGATCTTCGCGTCGTCCTCGTACTGGAGGCCCGCGCCCTGGAACCGTGCGCGAATCGCATCGAGATCTGACGCGACCAGTCCAGGGTGCGCCTTGCGCGCGGGCGCGAAGGGATCCTCGACCCCGACGTGCAGCTCCTGGCTTCCGGCGGCGAACCAGCAGCCGCCGCGCGCGCGGATCGGCTCGGGCTTCGGCAGCTCCGGCATCCCGAGCAGCTCGCCGTAGAACGCGCGCGCCTCGTCCTCGCAATCGGGTGGCGCGGCGAGCTGGACGTGATCGATCCCGAGAACGCTCACCGGGGAAGCTTTACCATCGGTTTGGATGTCAGCACAGCTCGAGGACACCCTCGTCGGCGGCTACCGGCGGCTCGCCGCCGAGGCCCCTCGCCGCCGTATCGACATCGAGCTCCGCGCGCTCGACCTCGTGTTCGCGACGTTCTTCGGGCTGCTGCTGCTCCCCGTCGCGCTTCTGATCGCCGTCGCGCTCGTCGTGACGAGCGGCCGGCCGGTTCTCTATCGCGGCCAGCGCGTCGGCCGTGGAGCCCGCTTCTTCACGATGCTCAAGTTCCGCACGCTCGAACGGGATGCCGAGACGCGGCTCGGGCCCTACCTCGGCGAGGAGCTCGTACGCCGAACCGAGGCCGAGTACACGCGGATCGGCCGCTGGCTCAAGGCCTCGCAGCTCGACGAGATCCCGCAGCTCTTGAACGTCCTGCGCGGCGACATGTCGTTCGTCGGGCCGAGGCCGATCCGGGCGCGCTTCTTCGTCGAGCTCGCCAACGAGCTCCCGGCCTACTGGCAGCGGCTCGTCGTGCGGCCCGGTCTCACCGGCTTTGCGCAGGTGCGCCGCGGCTACGAGACCTCGATGGCCGAGAAGCTCTCCCACGACCTGGAGTGGATCGCGGACCGCTCGGTGCGGCTCTATCTGCGGACCCTCTGGTCGACCGGGATCCGCGTCCTCGGGCAGGTCCTAGGCGGCGGAGGCAACCCCGCCGCTCTCTAGACTCGGCCCCGTGTGCGGGATCTGCGGGATCGCTACGACGCGCGGGCGGATCGACCGCAAGCGGCTGGCTGCCATGTCCGAGACGCTCATCCACCGCGGCCCCGACGCCGAGGGGACATTCGTCAAGGGCGGAGTCGGACTCGCCTCGCGGCGGCTCGCGATCATCGACCTCGCGGGCGGCGACCAGCCGATCTCGAACGAGGACGGGTCGTGCACCGTCGTCCAGAACGGTGAGATCTACAACTACGCGGAGCTGAACCACTCGCTGGAGCGCGCCGGGCACACGCTCCGCACGCGCTCGGACACCGAGACGATCGTCCACGCCTACGAGGAGTGGGATCTCGGGTTCGCGGAGCGGCTGCGCGGGATGTTCGCGATCGCGATCTGGGACGCGCGCCGCAAGCGGCTCGTGCTCGCACGCGACCGGTTCGGGATCAAGCCGCTCTACTACCGCGACGTCGACGGGGAGCTCTCGTTCGCCTCCGAGCTCGACGCGTTGCCGAAGGGCGACCTCGACCTCGACGCGCTCGAGGCGTTCCTGGCGACCAACACCGTTCCCACCCCGCTCTCGATCTTCCGCGAGATCCGCAAGCTGCCGCCCGGGCACGTGCTGACCTGGGAGGACGGGAAGGTCGCCCTCGAGCGCTTCGCGCGGCCCGGGCCGCTGCCGGTGCGAGTCGACGACGAGGCTGAGCTGCTCGAGGAGTGCCGGGCACGCCTTCGCGACTCGGTACGTGCGCATCTCGTCTCCGACGTCCCCGTCGGCGTGCTGCTCTCGGGCGGGGTCGACTCGGGCAGTCTCGCGGCGCTCGCCTCCGAGGAGAGCTCGGAGCCGGTGCGCACGTTCTCGATCGGGTTCGAGGAGCAGTCGTTCGACGAGCTCACCGGCGCACGGGCGGTCTCGGAGCGCTACGGGACGCGCCATCGCGAGCTCGTGCTGCGACCGGACGCGGCGCTGCTCCTCCCCGCGCTGGCCGACGCGTTCGACGAGCCGTTCGCGGACTCCTCGGCGCTGCCGACCTACCTCGTCTCGCGACTCGCGGCCGAGGACGTGAAGGTGGCGCTCTCGGGCGAGGGCGGCGATGAGCTCTTCGGCGGTTACTACACCTATGCGGCGGATCTGCTCGCCGAGCGGTTCGGGCGCGTGGCGACGCTTGCCGGGCCGGCGATCGAGCGGCTGCCCTCCTCGTCGCGACGCGCGAGCTTCGACTACCGCGCGAAGCGGTTCGTTCGCGCCGCTCACCTGCCGCCGCTCGAGCGGCACGAGGGGTGGAAGACGATCTTCTCGGCCGACGCGCGGGCCGAGCTGACCGGGAGGCGCCACGGCTGGGACCCGCTCTCGCTCGAGCGCGCCCGGTTCGCCGAGACCGACGGATACGAGCTACTGACCCGGCTGCAGGACGTCGACCTCGGCGGCTACCTCGTCGACGACCTGCTCGTGAAGACCGACCGCGCCTCGATGGCGTGGTCGCTCGAGACGCGCGTGCCGTTCCTCGACCCGGTGGTCGCGAACTTCGCCTTCTCGCTGCCCGTGCGCCACAAGGTGCGGGGCCTGTCGAAGAAGCGGCTGCTGCGCAAGGCGATGGAGCCGATGCTCCCGGACGCGGTCGTCAACGGTCGCAAGCGCGGGTTCTCGATCCCGGCCGCGGCCTGGCTACGCGGAGACCTCGAGCCGTTCGCCCGCGAGACGCTGGCGCCCGAGACGGTGCGCCGCCAGGGGTACCTCCGGCCCGAGGCCGTCACCTCGGTGCTCGACCGTCATGTGAGCGGAGCCGAGGATCTCTCACGCCAGATCTGGGGCCTTCTCGCGTTCACGCTCTGGTACGAGCGCCACGTCGAGGGCGTCAGGCGCGACGCACCGCTCGAGCAGGTGCTCGCGGGTTGAGCAACCGGCCGCGCCCGGCTCCCGGGCTGTCAATTTTCCGGGTACCCACCTCCCGCCCCATTGCCGTCGAGGCTAGCGCGGAACCTGTGACGCGCGTGTGCCAGTTTTGGAGGTGCGCGTCGTGAGGGTCTGGATCGACATGACCGCGAGCGCGCATCCGCTCGTCTTCCGGCCGCTCGTCGAGATCTTGGAGGCGCGCGGAGACGAGGTCGAGATCACGGCGCGCGACTATGCACAGACGTTGCAGCTGATCGAGCAGCACGGCATGACGGCGACTCCGATCGGGCACCACGGCGGCCGCTCCCGCGTCGGCAAGGCGCGGCAGCTGACCTCGCGGCTCTCGGCATTGAAGCGCTGGGCGAAGGGGCGTCAGTTCGACGTCGCCCTCGCGCACGGATCCCACGAGCTGACGATCACCGCGCACCGGCTCGGGATCCCGAGCTCGACGACCTTCGACTACGAGTGGGCGTGGCTCCAGCATCAGCTCGGCTGTCGTGCCGCGACGAAGGTGGTCGTTCCGGACTCGATCCCGGCCGACCGGATCGCGCGGTACGGAGCGGTGCCGCCGAAGCTGCTCTTCTACCCGGGCCTCAAGGAGGAGTACTACCTCTCGGACTTCGAGCCGAACCCCGACGTCGCGCCCGGGCTCGGGGTCGACGCGGAGAGAACGCTCGTCGTCTTGCGGCCGCCGCCGGACGTCTCGCTCTACCACCGGCACTCGAACCCGCTCTTCCCGCAGACGCTCCAGCATCTCGGGCGGCTCGAGGACGTGCACGCTGTCGTCCTACCGCGCACCGAGGAGCAGCGCGACTACGTGCGCTCGCTCGCGCTCCCGTCGGTGATCGTTCCGGAGCAGGCGGTGGATGCGCAGAGCCTGATCGCGATCGCCGATCTCGTCGTCTCGGCGGGCGGGACGATGAACCGCGAGGCTGCGGCGCTCGGCATCCCGGTCTACACGACCTACGGCGGCCGGCTCGGCGGCGTCGACGAGGAGCTGATCCGCCAGGGGCGACTGCGGCCGCTCACCGATCCGCGGGCGCTCGAGCTCGACAAGCGCGGAGCGGGAACGGGAGAGCGGATCCGCCGCGACCCGCGGTTGATGCTCGACTTGCTGCTCTCGTCGATTCCCGGCTAGCGCGTCATACTGAATCGCGTGAGAACGGCGATCGCCTGCCTTGCAGCTGTCCTGGTCGCATGCGGGAGCGCGGCGGGAGCTGCGCCGAGCATCGACTTCTCGATTCCAGCGGCCGCGATCCCTGCGACCGCGCGCCTCGCGGTCGCGAGCGGCTCGGGCGCGCAGCGCCTTGCGGTCTGGACCGCGACTAACGCGCGCCACGAGGTCTGCGTCGGCTGGCGGGCTGGTCCGGCGCGCGTTGCGCCGACGACGTTCACGTGCCTGCGACGGGGCCTGGAGCAACCGCTTGTCGAAGCCGAGAACGGCGGGGGAGTCGGCGGCGTGGCCACCTGGGGCGTGATCGCGGGAATCGCGTCGCCGCTGGTCGGACGCCTGGACGCGGAGACGCTCTACGGCAAGAGCACCGTCGCGACACTCGCCCTGCGCGCCATCCCGTCGCTACCCGGCTGGCATTCATTCACGACCGGCGTGCTCCCGCACCCGACCTCGACGCGCCTCGAGGCCTACGACACGGCAGGCACGGAGCTCACCGACGGCTCCGGAGCGCTCATCCACCCGTCCGGCCCGCCCAGCGGCCCGATCACGCCGCCGGGCCAGACACCGACCGGCGCGCCCTGGAGCGACGCCGCGACGAACCTCATTCCCCTGGACGCCGCGACCCAGAGCACGATCTCGCTGGCCCTCGCCGACCCGGCCGTCAGATCGATCCTGGCGGCGAACGCTGCATGGCTGAGCGGCGTCTCGTCGTGGTCGAACTGCAGCAGTCGGCACCTCGGGAGGATCGTCGGCTTTCAGTTCGTCGCACCCGCGAGTTTCACGGCGACAGTGCCGGCCGTCCGGCCGCCTGCCGGCGCAGCCTCCTACGCCGTCGTCGTTCAGAGCATCCGGGCAACGGATTGGCACGTCATGGCGGTCTGGGTCGACACGAACACACCGGCTGTCGTCGGCGTGGACACGCGAGGCGTGTCGTTCCCGGGCACGACCGGCAACCAGACCGACGTAATCGCGACCACCGTCCCCGCCCGCGATGCGGGCGGGCCGGATACCGGAACCTGCTGGCACGGCGACTGAGCTACGCCGCCGCCACCACCTCGAGCACCTCGTCGCCGTAGCGCTCGAGCTTCGTCGGGCCGACGCCTGCGACCTCGGCGAGCTCGCCGATCGAGCGCGGCTTCGCATCGGCGATCGCCGCGAGAACGGCGTTGTGGAAGACGATGTAGGCGGGAACCTCCTCGGACTTCGCGCGCTGCTTGCGCCACTCGGCGAGCGCGCCGTACAGCTCGGGGTCGGCCGCGGTCACCGCCTCGCGCCTCGCCGGGCGCGCCGACGCCGGCGCCGGGCGCCGGTCGAGGCCGAGCTCGGCTAGGAACGGGCTCGCGTTTCGCGACCACGAGAGCGCAAGGTGTCGCCGCGCGCGGGTGATCCCGACGTAGAACAGGCGCCGCTCCTCGGCGACCTCGGCGTCGGTGCGCGCAAGCTTGGTCGGCAGCTCCTTCTCCTCGAGCCGGGGCAGGAAGACCGCGTCGAACTCGAGCCCCTTGGCCCGGTGGTAGGTCATCAGGTGGACGCCGCGCGCGCTCTGGCCGCCCGGATCGAACCGCTGCCGGAGCTCGGCGACGAACCCGGCGCCGGTCAGCTCGCCGTCGTCGAGCTCCGCCGCCAGCCGGACGAGGCGCGCCAGGTCGGCCTGGCGGGTCTGCTCGCGCTCACCGAGCTTGTCGGGCAGCGAGTAGAGCATCCCGGCCTCCTCGGCCATCGTCCGCACGCGCGCGGCAATCCCGGGCGACGAGTCGCGCTCGAGCGTGCGCAGCATCCGGCGGGCCGCGTCTCGAGAGAGCAGCGACGACCCCTGGAACGGAAGGCCCGCATCGTGGAACGACTCCTCGAAGTCGGCCAGGCGCGCGTTCGTGCGGCCGAGCACCGCCATCTCCTCGTAGGCGATCCCTTCGGCCGCAAGCCGCTTGACCTGGGCGGCGACCCATTCGTCCTCGTCCTCCGCGGTTGCGAACCGCTCCACCAGGGGAGCGGGCCCCGAGGAGCGGGTCGGGCGCAGTACCTTCTCGGCGCCCTCGAGCAGCGGCACGAGCCGGTTCGCCAGCTCGAGCACCTCGGGCGTCGAGCGGTAGTTGCTCTCGAGCCGGACGACCTCGGCCTGCGGGAAGCGCGCCTCGACGCCGAGCAGCCACCGCGGGGAGGCGCCCGTGAAGCCGTAGATCGACTGGTAGTCGTCGCCGACGACGCAGACGTCGTCGCGGTCGCCGAGCCAGAGCTCGAGCAGCGTCTGCTGAAGGAGGTTGACATCCTGGTACTCGTCGACCGTGAATGCGCGGTAGCGGTCGCGGAACGTCGAACGCACCTGCGAATCGCTCTCGTGCAGGCGCACGGTCAGCTCGAGCAGATCCTCGAAGTCGATCTCGCCGCGCTCCGCCTTCCGCCGCTCGTACTCGAGGTACACGCGCGCCATCAGATCCTCCGGGATCGGCGGCTCGTGCGAGCCGAGCTCGCGGCGGTAGTCGGCGGCGGCGATCCGCTGTGACTTCGCCCACTCGATCTCGGTCGCGAGGTCGCCCGCAGGCCGGAACTTGAACGGCGCGGGCAGCGTGTTGCCGATCTGCCGGAGCATCAGCGCCTTGGTCGGCAGGATCTTCCCGACCCGGTCGGGCGCGAAGTAGCGGAGCTGCGCGAGCGCGGCCGAATGGAACGTCCGCGCCGACACGCCCGGGACGCCGAGCGCCGCGAGCCGCGTCTTCATGACCGTTGCAGCCTTGTCGGTGAAGGTCACCGCGAGGATCTGGCCGGGCTCGAACGTCCCCGTCGCGACCTGATGGGCGATCCGGCGCGTGATCGTCGTCGTCTTCCCGGAGCCCGCCCCCGCCAGGATGCAGACCGGCCCGCGCACGGCTTCCGCAGCGCGCCGCTGCTCGGGATTCAGCCCTTCGAGAACGTCCACCCGAGCACCCTACCGGGGCGTGCGGCGGGCTTTGTCACAGCTTTGTGCCAGTTTGCGGGACTAGTGAAGCGTGTCTTCGAGCACCGTGGCGCTGAGGCGCTGCGGGGCCGCAACCATCTGGCGGAGCCGGGCGGTCACGCCGAGCATGTCGTTCTCGGCGACGAGCGACTCCAGCTCGGCGAGCTCGTCCTCGAGCCACACGCCGTCGATCGGTGCGCGCGTCGCCCGCATGATCTTCGGGTGCGAGGTCTCACCGATGTCCTCGCCGTCGTTCCAGAGCTCCTCGTGCATCTTCTCGCCGGCCCGTGAGCCGACGAACTCGATCTTGATCTGCTCCTGGGTGCGGCCGGACAGCTCGATCATCTGGCGGGCGAGGTCGAGGATCTTGACCGGCTGGCCCATGTCGAGCACGTAGACCTGGCCCTTGCCGCCCATCGCGCCCGCCTGGATGACGAGCGACGAGGCCTCGGGGATCGTCATGAAGAAGCGCGTCATCTCGGCGTTCGTCACCGTCACCGGGCCGCCACGCTCGATCTGGCGGCGGAAGATCGGGATCACCGAGCCCGACGAGCCGAGCACGTTCCCGAACCGCACCGCGACGAACCGGGTCGAGACGTCGTCGCGGAGCGCGTACGACTCGACGATCCACTCGCACACCGCCTTCGACTGGCCGAGCAGGTTCTTCGGCTTGGCCGCCTTGTCGGTCGAGATGAAGACGAACCGGTCGACGCCGAACTCGATCGACACCTGCGCGATCACCTTGGTCGCGAGGATGTTGTTCGTGACCGCCTGCATCGGGTTCGTCTCGAGCATCGGCACGTGCTTGTAGGCGGCGGCGTGGAACACGACCTGCGGCTCGTACTTCTGGAAGGTGTCGCGCATCTTCGGCGCGTCGCCGCAGTCGGCGAGCACAGGAAGCACCGCGGTGAAATGGCGCTCGTCGACGAGCTCGCGCTGGATCTCGTAGAGCGCCGACTCTGCCTTCTCGACGACGACGACTCGCTTGGCGCCGAGCTGGACGACCTGCCGGCAGAGCTCGGAGCCGATCGATCCTCCGCCGCCCGTCACGAGCACGACCCGGTCCTTGATGTACGCGGCGATCGCCTCGAGGTCGACCTCGACCTGCTCGCGCCCGAGCACGTCCTCGACCTGAACCTCGCGCACCTGGCCCGCGAGGTCGAGATCGCCGGCGATCAGCTCGTGCAAGCCGGGCAGGGTCTTCACGACGATCCCCTCGCGGCGGGCCGTCTCGACGATCTTCCGACGCAGCTCGCCCGGCGCCGACGGCATCGCGATCAGCACCTCGTCGGGACGGTGGTCGCGGATCAGATGACCGAGCTCGTCGGTCGTCCCGAGCACGCGAACGCCGAGGATCCTGCTCTCGCGCTTGCGCGGATCGTCATCGACGAAGCCGATCGGCGTGAACGCGAGGAGCCGGTTGCGCTGCATCTCGCGCACGAGCAGTTGCCCGGCGTCACCGGCGCCGACCACGAGCACTTCCTTGCCGCGCGCCACGATCCCGCCGCCGGGCCGCTCGGCGAGTGACCGCGCGAGCAGTCGGGTACCGGTGACGAACGCAAGGAGAAGCAGGTAGTTGAGCGCAACGATCCTCTTCGGCAGGTGCGAGGTGTTCGCCGGCGGGAAGGCGTAGAGGACGAGCGTCGAGACGACACAGGCGATGGTGACGCCGCGCAGAAGGCCCCACATGTCGTGGGTCGAGGTGTAGCGCCACCAGCGGTTGTAGAAACCGGAGAGCGCGAACGCAACGAGCCCGATTGCGACGACGAGCGCGAAGATCTGCCAGGACATGAAGTGCCGGTAGTACCGGGGCACCGTCTGGTCGAACGTCAGGAAGAACGCGAGCCACCAGGCCGCCGCGATCAGCGCGCCGTCGAGGACGACCTGGCCGAGGCGGTGCCGGTTGAGGGGGAACGAGATCACGTCTTGACGAGACTCGATGCGCTCCTCAGGACGCCGACGACCTCGGCCTGCTGCTCCTCGCTGATCCCGGCCCACATCGGCAGGCAGAGGTTCTCGAGCGACGCCTTCTCCGTCTCCGGAAGGTCGCCCTCGGAGTACCCGAGATAGCGGAGAGCAGGCTGGAGATGCAGAGGCGGCAGGTAGTACGACGCGAAGCCGATCTCGGCCTCGGCCAGCGCCGCCGAAAGCCGGTCGCGCTCGAACGAGCGGACGCAGTACATGTGGTACACGTGACCAGGCTCGTCGGCCGGCAGCTCCGCGACATCGGCCAGGTCGAGCTCCGCATAGCGCGCGGCGGCCTCGCGGCGAGCTGCGTTCCAGTCGTCGAGCTGCGGCAGGAAGATCCTCAGCATCGCGGCCTGCAATGCGTCGAGGCGCGAGTTGTAGCCGATCAGCTCGAAGTCCTTCTTCGCCTTGGAGCCGTGGAAGCGGAGCATCCGGATCCGGTCTGCGAGCTCGGCGTCGTTGACGGAGATCAGGCCGCCGTCGCCGAGTGCGAACAGGTTCTTGGTCGGGAAGAAGCTGAAGGTCGAGGCGATGCTGGTCGCGATCCCAGGCGAGCCGAAGGCCTGCGCCGCGTCCTCGATGATCGGCAGGTCGAAGCGGCGGAGCTCGTCGACCGCGGCGGGCCGGCCGAAGAGGTGCACCGGCATGATCGCCTTTGTCTTCGGCGTGATCTTCCGCTCCACCTCGTTCGGGTCGATGTTCAGCGAGCCGGGCTCGATGTCGGCGAAGACGGGCGTCGCGCCGACCCTGGCGATCGCCTCGGCGGTGGCGTAGAACGTGAAGGCCGGGCAGATCACCTCGTCGCCGGCGCCGATCCCGAGCGCGTCGAGCACGAGCACGAGCGCGTCGGTGCCGTTGGCCACGCCGATCGTCTGCTGCACCCCGAGGTGCTCGGCGGCCTCACGCTCGAAGCCCTCGACCTCGGGGCCGAAGATGAAGCGCCCGCTCTCGAGCGTTCGCTCGAAGGCCGCGGTCAGCTCGGGGATGAACGGCGCGTACTGCGCCTTGACGTCAACGTGTGGAATCGGCACTACGGGTCATGTTAATCGACCGGCGCCGACGGACAACGAAGTAGACGACTCCGAGGACGATCGCAACGCCGATTGCGACGTCCACATAGATGAAGTCATGGTGCACCGAGCTCCAGCTCGTGCCGACCGCCCAGCCGATCCCGGCGAGCACCGAGCAGAAGACGGCGATCCCCACGAGCGCCGAGAGCAGGAACCGCCGCAGCCCGATCTCGAGGATCCCGGCGGGGATGGCGACGAACGACCGGACGAGCGGCGTGGCGAAGCCGAGCGGCACGGCGATCCCCTCGAAGCGGGCGAACCAGCGCTCCGCTCGCGCGATTCGCGCGGGCGTGATGTGCACGTAGCGGCCGTAGCGCTCGAGCAGCGGGTGGCCGCCCTTCAGCCCGATCCACCAACCGCCGGCGGCGCCGAGGGTGTTGCCGGCGATCCCCGCTGCGACAACGGCGAGGTAGGAAGGCAGCCCAGGCTTGAAGTCGTGCCCGAAGAGCGCGATCTGACCGGCAAGCGCGCCCGAGGCGAGGGCGCCGCCGTAGAGCATCGTCACCTCGCTCGCCGCCGGGAGAACCGCGGCGACGGTCATCAGGAGGAAGACAGCGAGGAGCCCGTGGTTGCCGATGAACGAGGTAATCGGCGGAACCTACCGGTGCAAGGTGAAGGAGGCATGAACGGACGTGGTGCCGAGCGAGCTCGTCTCGGTGACCGTGGCGACGTATGCGCCGGCCGGCGCCTTCGCGCCCGGGATCGTTCCGTCCCACGTGAGCGACTGCGCACCTGCGTCGAGCTGGGCCGCCGGCAGCGTCACGACGGGCGTCCCGTTCGCGGCCGTGATCGAGAGAACGACCGAAGCGGGGCGCGAGAGCGTGAACCCGACGTGCAGCCCGCTCGCCGTCGACGCCGACTTCGGGACGGCGAGGCCCGAGAGGGTGAGGTCGTACACGAATGCCTGGCTCGCGTTCGAGGCGCGGTTCTGGTCGTCGGTCGCCTGGACGTTCCAGTGCCACGTCCCCTCGGTGTCGAAGCTCGACCAGGCGAACGCGTAGGTGCCGGGCTGCTTGCTGCCGGTATCGAGCTGGTGCGCCTGCCCGTCCGGGCCGACGAGGGTTGCGGTGACCTGCGACGGTTGAGTGATCCGGTAGGCGAGCTGCTCGCCGCCGTTCACGTTCGCCTTGGTGAGGACGGGAACTGACGGCGGGAGGGCGTAGACGCCCGCGTACTGGATGAGCAGCGCCTCCTTCACAGCCACCTGACCCGAAGGCTGGCTCGGGCGGTTGAGCACCTGGCCGTCGAACGCGGCGGTGACGAACTTGCCGTACTGGAGGCCGGCCGCCGTGACGGCGCCGAGCTTGGCCATGGTCTGGGCGAGCTCGTAGGTCGTCATCCCGACGCTCGATCCCGGCCTGCCCGCCGTCGACTGCGACCAGGATCACGCGACCGTCGGCGAGCTGCCCGACCGCCGCGCGCGGCTGGCGCGAGGTGAGGTCGGTCTCGTCGAAGTTCTCGCTCGTCGAGAAGACGGGCTTCCCGCCCTTGACGAGCAGCGGGCCGCCGCCGAGCGCGGAGACCACCGAGCCCCAGCCATCCGGGAGCGTGAGCCGAACCGTGACCGTGCCGTCCTGCGGCGCCTCGGCCTGGAGCTTGGCCGCAGCGGTGCCGGTCGCGACGAGGACGGCGCCGTCGGCCGGGATCGCAGTCGCGCCGTCGGGGATCGCAGCGACGGTCGCCTTGAGGTCGGTGTTGATCGCGGCGGCAGGGAACGGCTCGAGCACGACGGCAGCGGCGTTCTGCGCGGTCGGGGTCGTGGCTCCCCAGGCCGGCGTGTAGAGGATCGTCTGGTTGGCGTGCGGCTTCTGGTTGACAGCGGTGATCGGTCGGCGCTGCCCGGTTCCCTGCCAGGTGCCCGTGAACGAGATCCGCCCGACGTGCATGGCGCCGCTCGCATCGAACCCGATCGACGAGCGCGCCGGCGTCGGGATCCGTACCAGCGCACCGTTCGCCATCACGATCCCCGAGGGCGCGTTGCTGCCGTTCGTGAAGAAGTCGCCGTTGATCCCGGCGACGACTGCGCTTCCCGAAGCGGCCTGCTCGAGTTGGGTGACAGTCGCCCGCGGCCCCGTGACCGTGTTGCCGGCGAGCACCGGGCCGATCGTCTCCAGCCCGGTCGGGGGCGGCGCGGTGATCACCGAGTAGGCGACCGGGCCGTGAGGCGTGAGGGCCACCTGATGGTCGAACGTGACACCGGGCATGAGCGGCGTCTGAGCGGCGGCGCCCGTGACGAGCAGCGCGCCGGCCGCGAGCAAGCAAGCGAGGAAGCGACGCATGACCCTAGACGAGGGTAGCTGCCCACCCGGGCGCACCCGGGCGCGAACGCACTGATCTCCGTACGGTTCTGGTACTCGGCGCTTTCCGTCAAGACGGCGGTCGCAAGCGCCGCCGAAGCCGGCTTGGCCCGGCGGGAGGCTCAGGACCTGTCTGGGAACGGCGGAGGAGGGGGCTCGTGGGGAACCTCGTTGGCTCCCCTACGGTCAATTCCAGACGCGGACTTCCCGGTACAGCGTGTCGCGCTGAACAGGGATCTTCCCGAGGCCCTTGATCGTCCGAACGAAGTCATCGGTCGAGGCGCGGTAGGTCGTGCCGGCGGCGGAGACGACGTTCTCCTCGATCATGATCGAGCCGAGATCGTCGGCGCCGAACTCGAGTGCGACCTGCCCGATCTTCATGCCCTGGGTGACCCAGCTCGACTGGATGTGGTCGACGTTGTCGAGGTAGATCCGGGAGACGGCCTGGGTGAGCAGGTAGTCGAACGAGGTCGGCATCGTCTCGCGCGGCACCTTGGCGCCGAGCCGGTTGCCGTCGTCCTGGAACGTCCACGAGATGAAAGCGCGGAACCCGTGCGTCTCGTCCTGGAGGTCGCGGATTCGGCGCATGTGCTCGACCCGCTCGGGGACCGTCTCGACGTGGCCGTACATCATCGTCGCGGTCGTCGACATCCCGAGCCGGTGAGCGTGGCGCATCACGTTCAGCCAGTCGGCCGTCTTCGTCTTCTTCGGCGCGATGATGTCGCGAACGCGGTCGACGAGGATCTCGCCGCCGCCGCCCGGGATCGAGTCGAGGCCGGCGTCGCGCAGGCGGGTCAGCGTGTCGGGAACCGTGAGCTTCGAGCGACGGGAGATGTGCTGGATCTCGGGCGGGGACAGCGCGTGCAGGTGGACCTTGTACCGCTCCTTGATCGAGCGGAAGAGATCCTCGTAGAAGTCGACGCCGAGATCGGGGTGATGGCCGCCCTGCATCAGCAGCCCGGTACCACCGAGCTCGAGCGTCTCCTCGATCTTCTTGTAGATCACCGGTTTCGGCAGCAGGTAGCCCTCGCGCTGATCGCCCGGGCGGCGGTAGAACGCGCAGAAGTCGCAGTCGGTGACGCAGACGTTCGTGTAGTTGACGTTGCGGTCGACGATGAAGGTGATCCGCGTGGGATCGACCCGGCGCGCGCGCAGCTCGTTGGCGACGCGGCCGACGGCCAGCAGGTCGCGCGACTCGAGCAGCGTGAGCGCCTCGGCGTCGTCGATGCGCTCGCCCGCAAGCGCCTTGTCGAGAACCGCCGCGGTGCCGGTCACACGACCGCTCCGGCGGTCAGGAAGCGCAGCTCGGGCACCTCGTCCAGCTCCCCGACGTCGTGGGCGAGCTCGAGGAAGGTGTAGAGCCCGGCGCGCTCGCGCGGCCCGAAGCGGTAGCGAAGCTTCTCGAAGTAGCGGGCGAGGAATCCCGCCGGGTACCCGTAACGCTCGGCTGCCTCGTAGGCGAGCGCCTCCGGCTCGGAGCGCGCAGCCCGAATCGATGCGACCAGCGCCTCCTCCAGCTCGAGCAGGCCGGGATGCGGCGGCGACGGGATCGCCCAGACGGCGAAGACCATCGGCAGCCCCGTGCGCTCGAGCCACAGCCGGCCGAGATCGTGATGCGGCGTCGGATCCTCGAACATCGACTGCAGCGCGGCATCGCCGATCAGCATCTTCGCGTCGGCCTCCTCGCCGAGCGGGACGTGACGCGCCCCCGGCAGGAGCACCTTGGTCAGCACCACCGACGTCGCCGACTCGGGCGTCACCGCGACCGTCTCGATCCGGTCGAGCGGCAGCTTGGACACGAGCTGGATCGAGTCGACCGCGCCCTCCGACGAGACACAGAGCCGAGGCAGCAAGAGCAGCGAGTCGGCGTTTCGCGCGTACTCGATCGACGAGATCGGAGCCGCGTCGATCTCGCCGGCGATCAGCTGCTTGTTCAGCACCGTCGGGACGCCGGTGAACTCCTCGTACTCGGCATCGACCCGGTAGAAGACCGGCGCCATGTTCGCGTAGGAGATGCGTCCGAGCCGGATCACGCGGCAGCCCACCGGCGAACCTCGTTGTACATCGTGTCGCGCTGAACCGGAATCCGGCCGGCGGCGCGGACGGCGCGAACGAGCTCCTCGGTCTTCTGCTCGGTGCCGGTCGTCGCGCCGGCGGCGCGGAAGATCTGCTCGCGGATGATCGTGCCCTGCACGTCGTTGGCGCCGAAGTGAAGAGCGACCTGCGCGATCGGCATGGTCAGCGAGATCCAGTAGGCCTTGATGTTCGCGATGTTGTCGAGCATCAGGCGAGACACGGCGAGCATCTTCAGGTCGGCAGCGCCGGTCTGGAAGGTGAAGCCGCGGCGCTCGAAGACCGTGTTCTCGGGATGGAACGCGAGCGGGATGAACGCGAGGAAGCCGCCCGTCTTGTCCTGCTGGTCGCGGAGCCGGAGGAGGTGCTCGATCCGTTCTTCGTAGGTCTCGACATGTCCGTAGAGGAGAGTGCAGTGAGTCGGGATCCCCATCTTGTGAGCGGTGTCGTGGACGTGGAACCAGATGTCCGGGTGCTCCTTGCCCGGTGCGACGAGGCGACGGACGCGATCCGCGAAGACCTCGGCGCCGCCACCCGTCAGCGCACCGAGACCGACACCCTTGAGCTCGCGGAGCACCTGCTCGTGCGTCAGGCCGCTCAGCGTCGTCATGTGGTGGATCTCGGACGCCGTGTAGCACTTGAGGGTCACGTCGGGAAGAGCGTCGTGGAGCTTCCCGATCGTCTCGACGTACATGTCGAAGCCGACGTGCGGGCTCTCGCCGTTGACCATGTGGATCTCCGTGAACCCGAGCCGCTCGTGCTCGGCGCGCGCATCGGCGACCAGGTCATCGGGGCTGATCGTGTACGCCTGCTCCTGCTTCTGCGTCGCCGCGAACGCGCAGAACTTGCACTTCACGCGGCACACGTTCGTCTGGTTCAAATAGATGTTCTGGACGAAGTAGACGCAGTCGTCGCCACCTCGTACGCGGCGGGCGAGGTCGGCCAGCTCGCCGAGCGCGAGCAGGTCGTCGGACTCGAGCAGCGCCAGACCGTCCTCGAGGTCGAGGCGGACTCCGGCCTCGACTTTCTCGCGGACGATGTCGAGCATCCGGTCTTCGGCGATCGCGGTCATGACGCTCTGTCTACCACGGCGTAGGTGAGTGACTCGAGCTCTTCGCGATGCGGGGCGTTCCCGATGAACGATCGCGCCTTGGCCGCGTAGTCGAGCGCGGCCTCGCGAGAACGGGCCAGCGCATCGGTCGCAGCCACCCGCACGAGCGCGCCCTCGAGCGGGCCACCGGCGAGCGCGTGGCGCACGACCTCGTCCTGCTGGGCGGCGAGAAGCAGCGGCATCGTCGGCGTCCCCTCGCGCAGGTCGGTGCCCGGGATCTTCCCGGTCTCCTGGGTCTGGCCGGCGCAGTCGAGGATGTCGTCGGCGATCTGGAAGGCGATCCCCAGAGCGAGCCCGTAGGCGCCGAGGTCGCGGTCGCCACCGGAGCCGAGGCGGCAAGCGGCCTCGAAGAGCTTCCCGGTCTTCAGCGCGCAGCGCTCGAGGTAATCGTCGATCGTCGTCTCCGGCTTGCGGGTCTGGATCCGCTGCATCGCCTCGCCCCGCGCCAGCGCCAGGCACGCGTCCGCGAGAACCGCGACGGCCTCGGAGTCCTCGGTCGCGGCCAGCTCGGCGAACGCGCAGGCGAAGAGATAGTCGCCGGCCGAAAGGGCGGCACCGGAGCCGAACACCGACCAGGCCGCGGGCGCGCCGCGGCGCATGCGCGCGCCGTCGACGAGATCGTCGTGCACGAGCGTCGCCATGTGCACGAGCTCGGTGGCAACACCGGCCGAGAGCAGCACCTCACCGTCGCGCTCGGTCGACGAAAGGAAGCAGAGCAGCGGCCGGAGGCGCTTCCCACCGGCGGCGAGCGCCTCGGTCGCGACAGACGACGCGAACCCTTCGCGCCGGCCCACGGCCCGCGCGAGACGAGCTTCGAGCTCGGCCATGTACGCCGCGAGACCAGGGGTGGCGCCGACCGAGGCCAAGGCGTTCATTCGGTCGCCTTGCCGTTGTGCAGCGCGATGATCGATCCTGCGAGCAGCCGGAACTCGACCTCGGCGAACCCGGCGCGACGCATCATCGACGCAAGCTCCTCGGCGACCGGAAAGCGAGCGACCGAGGCAGGCAGGTAGGAGTAGGCGGCCCCGCCGGGCAGCACCCGCCCGAGCGCGGGGACGATCCGGTCGAACCAGAGCGAGAAGAACGGTTTCAGCACCCCGCGAGGCCGCGTGATCTCGAGGATCGCGAGCCGCCCACCGGGCCGGAGCACCCGCCGCAGCTCGGCAAGCCCGCGCTCGAGGTCGGAGACGTTCCGGATCCCGAAGCCGACCGTCGCCGCGTCGAACGTGCCCGCCTCGAACGGCAGCTCGAGGAGATCGCCGACCACCCACTCGAGCGTCGGCGCCTTGCGCCGCGCCCGCGCGAGCATCCGCTCCGAGAAGTCGAGGCCGGTGACGGTCAGCGCGCCTGCTGCGCGATCGGCGATCGCGAGGTCGCCGGTGCCGCAGGCGGCGTCGAGGACGCGGTCGCCGGGCTGAACGACCGACGTGGCCGCGAGCCGCCGCCAACGCAGGTCCAGGCCAACGGTCATCACGCGATTCATCGCGTCGTAGACCGGGGCGATCCGGTCGAACATCGACCGGACTGCGTCAGGCGCGAGCGTCACAGCCCTGAAAGCCTATGCGCAGGCGCGCGTGCCGCGGGCGCTATTTCGCGCCCTTGGACGCCTCGAGGAACGTCGCGAGTCGCAACAGGCTGAGCCTTCCCTGGCTCTTGAAGCTCGGCATCGGGCTCCCTGCGTTCACGCACGAGGGGCACTGAAGGTGCGAGATCTGGAAGAGGATGCCCTTGTTGTGCGAGCCCTCGTCGGAGAGATCCGGGGCGCCGAGGTTGTGGTTGCCGACGCCGAGATAGGTGTGGCAGTTCAGGCAGCCGAGCGCGGCGAAGAGATGCGCGCCCTTGACGGCAGCCGGGTTGTTGGCGAATCCCTGCTTCTCCGCCCAGACCGGGACGAGCTTCTCGTTCTCCGACGCGAGCGCCTCCTTGGCCGTTGCGCCCTTCCAGGTCAGGATCCCCATCGAGAGGATCGTGAGCACCGCCGCGACCATCGCGACCGGCCGCTTGAGCGGATGCCGCTCGGCGCGGACGTCGATGAACGGCATCGAGATCAGCAGGATCAGCAGGATCGTCGGGATCCCGACCGTGCCGAGCACGACCGAGGACGGCCACTTGAAGATCCGCAGGAGGTAGAAGAGGAAGTAGAAGTACCAGTCGGGGCGCGGGACGAAGTTGAACGTCCCGGGGTCGGCCGGGTCGTCGTAGAGCTTGCCGAGCCAGCCCGAGCCGGTGTTCGCGTGGTTGCCGGGGATCGACCACTTCCAGGCCACCGCGAGCCCGATGATCACGATCACGACGACGAGCGACATGATCGTGTCATGGAGCATCGCGTAGGGGAAGAACGGCTTCCCGCGCTCCTTGACGTCCTCCTTGTACTGCTTGAAGACGCGCCGGCGCTCGGCGACGCGGTCAGTGGCCACGCACTACCTCCTTGGCCGACTCGACGGGCCCGGATCCGTTCGAGGAGGGCTCGGGCAGCGGCCCGTTACCGGCGGCCTCCTTCGACCAGGGCGGCGAGGTGACGCCGAGGCGGATCACGAGATACATGTGCAGCAGGATCAACCCGCCGATCGCCGCCGGCAGGATCAGCATGTGGATCGCGTAGAACCGGCTGATCGTGTCGGAGCCGATGAACGTCCCGCCTTGCAGGAACTGGGCTATGAAGGGCCCCAAGAAGGGCGCCGTCCCGTTCAGGTTGATCCCGACCGTGGTCGCCCAGTACGACGTCTGGTCCCAGGGCAGCAGGTAGCCCGTGAACCCCTCGGCGAGGCCGCTCGCGAGGAGGAGCACGCCGATGATCCAGTTCAGCTCGCGCGGGTACTTGTACGCGCCGAACAGGAACACGCGCCCCATGTGCAGGAACATCAGGATGATGAAGACCGAGGCTCCCCACTTGTGCATGCCGCGGACGAGCCAGCCTGCCCAGACGTCGTTCGTGATGTGCTGGATCGAGGCGTACGCCGTGGTCGTTCCCGGCTCGTAGTACATCGCGAGCACCACCCCGGTCGTCGCCTGGACGAGGAAGGCGGTGAGAGTCGCCGATCCGAGCGTCTGGAACCAGTTGACGTCGGCCGGGACGTTCCGGAAGAGGAAGTACTTGACGCCGCCGACGAGCCCGGAGCGCTCTTCGAGCCAGTCCAGCGGATACAGGATCCGCTCCTGGGTCGTCTTCGACTTGGCCGCCATCAGCGTGGAGGCTGGATCGGGTAGAGCCAGGACTCGAGACCGCTGACGTGCTCTCCGGGGAACGCCAGCGTCCGGGCCTGGATGATCGCGTTCGCGCCCGTGCCTTCGACCTTCCAGACCGAGAACGGCTGGCCGACGAACAGGTGGCCGTTGACGATCGAGAACGTGTAGCGGTCGAGCGCACGCACCGGCGGGCCCGCGGTGCGATTGCCCTCGGTGTCGTACTGGCCGCCGTGGCACGGGCAGCCGAAGCCCGAAGGGTTGACCGGGATCCAGGTGACGGTGTCTCGATACTGCGTCGCGAGCTTGAGGTTCACGTCGGCGTTCGGCTGCACCGGGCAGCCGAGGTGGGCGCAATGGTTCGAGATGAACGTGAAGCTGGGCTCCTTGCCGAGGAAGCCGTTGTTGCGGATGAAGGCCGTGCGCCGCGAGACGAAGCCGGCGTCGGGGTTCGAGATGAACGTCGTGATCAGGAACTTGCCCTCGGGGTAGGCCGAGATCGGGCCGAGATCCTGCGGCGGCGGATGGTTGCGCCGGAACGCGTCGCCGACGACGAAGCCGATCACCGGGAGCGTCACGAGCGCCCCGATCACGGCGCCGAGGCCGAGAGTCGTGATCTCGAGGAACTCGTTGCGCGGATAGCGCTCGGCGTGAGCGACCTCGCGGCCCGGCCGCTTGGCCGCCGCCGGCGCTCGAGGCGGCCGCTTCTCCGGCTTCACCTTCGTGTCGTCCTCGTGCAGCTTCGCGCCGCGGGTGAGATCCCTCGCCCAGAGGAACGCGAAGACGAGCGTGATCAGCCCACCGATGACGACGACGGTCGCAGAGACGACGAAGCCCACGAGCAGGACGACGACACCCACTGCGAGGCCGACGGGCCAGAGTGATGGGCCGGGAACGTGCTGGTTTTCGCGGCTCGGGTCCAAGTCGCTAGCAACAAATATCACATGTGGCTGGGCCTCGCTACGGGCACAGCCGGGGCCGGAACTATGCCGCATCCGGCGACGATCCTGCAGCGGGATCCGTCTATCCGAGCGGATTTTTGTCAGCGCTGCTTGAAGGTCCTATAAGCCGTACTCGGCCCAACGACCGTCGACGAGAGCGCGAATCTCGGCGCTCATCTCGATCTCGGCGGGCCATTCGCGGGCGTCCTCGCCGGGCAGTTTTGCGGTCGCATCGATGCCGAGCTTGCCGCCGACGAACTGGCGGACGGTCGCGTGGTCGAGCTGGTCGGCCGGCCCCTCGGCCAGCACGACATCGCGCGACGGGTCGACGTTCGCACCGGCGTAGAACGCGACCTGCGCGTAGTCGTGCGGGTCGACGTGAGCGTCGACGACGATCACCGTCTTCGTCAGGGACAGGAGGCCGAGCCCCCAGATCGCGTGCATCACCTTCTTGGCCTGCGCCGGGTAGGTCTTGCGGATCGAGACGATCGCGCAGTTGTGGAACGCGCCCTCGACCGGCAGGTCGTAGTCGACGATCTCGGGGACCGAGGCGCGGATCGCCGGCAGGAAGATCCGCTCGGTTGCCTTCCCGAGCCAGGCGTCCTCGGCCGGCGGCTTGCCGACGACGATCGACGGGTAGATCGCGTCGCGTCGCATCGTCAGCGCGGTGAGGTGAAAGACCGGGAACGGCTCGACCGGCGTGTAGTAGCCGGTGTGGTCGCCGAAGGGCCCTTCGTCGGTCAGGTCGCCCTGCTCGACGTAGCCCTCGAGGACGATCTCGGCCGAGGCGGGAACCTCGAGGTCGACGGTGACGCCCTTGACGACGTCGACCGCCGCGCCGCGCAGGAAGCCCGCGAACATCAGCTCGTCGATGTGCTTGGGGAGCGGCGCGCTCGCGCTGTAGGCGGTGACCGGGTCGAGGCCGAGCGCGACCGCGACCTCCATCCGCCCGCCGGCTGCCGCGAAGTCGGCGCGGCCGTCCTTGTGCAGCTGCCAGTGCATCGCGGTCTCGCGGCGGCCGAGCACCTGCATCCGGTACATGCCGACGTTCCGCTGACCCGTCACCGGGTCGCGCGTGATCACCGCCGGCAGCGTGATGAAAGGCGCCGCATCGAGCGGCCAGCAGGTCTGGACCGGCAGCGCGCCGAGGTCGATCTCGTCGCCCTGGAGGACGATCTCCTGGCAGGCCCCCTTGCGAACCGAGTTCGGCAGCGAGTCGGCGATCGACTTCAGCTGCTTGAGCCCACGCAGCTTGTCGACGAGACCCGACGGCGGCTGCATCTCGAGCACGTCGGCGAGCTTGGCGCCGACCTCGTCGAGGTTCGAGACGCCGAACGCGAGACACATGCGCCGCTCGGTCCCGAACTGGTTCACGAGCAGCGGATGGCTGCTTCCCTTCGGCTTCTCGAACAGCAAGGCAGGCCCTCCGGCCTTGACCGTCCGGTCGACGATCTCGGTCACCTCGAGGTTCGGGTCGACCTCGGCGGCCACACGGACGAGCTCGCCCTCGCGCTCGAGCAGCGCGATCCACTCGCGGAGGTCCGCGGGAGGCGCCACAGCGGTCTAGTAGCGAGCCCGGCTTGCGCGCCTTGCGGCGGTGACCCGCGGCGCGCGTCAGCTCGCCGATCCCGATCGCTCCGAGGAAGATCAGGCCGACGATCAGCATCGCGAGGATGATGTGCGTTCCGTCGTTGGCGGCGTCGAAGATCACCGCGGGATCGTACCCGTCCCGACGAGTGCCTCATGGCGATGCAGCGCCGTCGAGATCGCGTCGCCACTCGGGTCGCCGCCGAGCGTGCGGGCGGCCGCGACCCAGGCCTCGCCGTCGCCGTCCTCGCCGGCCGCGCGGAGCGAGGCGCACCGGGAGATCAGCTCCGCCATCGCCGCGACCGCCTCGACACCGCCGGCGTCCGAGACGCGCACGAGGCCGTGCGCGTAGAGATAGTCGCCGAGCAGGACTCGCTCGCTCTCCTCGCCGGGCACGAAGAGCCGCGGGCGGCCGTAATGGACGAGGTAGGCCTCGTAGATCGTCTCCAGGCCGAGCTCGAAGCGGGCCGGTGCCAGGGTCGAGAACACGGCCTCGGGCTCACCTTGGTTGTCAGAACGCAGCGCCGCAGCCCAGAGCGGGCTCTCGGAGGCGGCGACGCTTGCGATCTCGGCAAAGGCTTCCATGGCTGAAGTGTCGCGATTCCGCGCGACCCGCGCGGCCTACGCGGCGAAAGCGCCGACGGCCGCGACCAGCTCGTCGATCTCGTTCTCGCCGTGCGAGAGCGACGGGAATAGGCATTCGTACTGGCTCGGCGCCACGTACACGCCGGAATCGAGCAGGTGCCGGAAGAGCCGCGCATAGGCGTCGGTGTCGAGCTGCTCCATCCGCGTGACGGGCTCGGTCCGGCCGGCGAAGAACGTCAGCATCGCGCCGACGCGCTGCACCAGGCCGTAGCGAGCGAGACCGTCCTCGACCCGGGCGCTCCGCCGTTCGAGGTCGTCGTACACGGCCGGGTCGCGCAGGCGCCGGAGAACCGAGATCCCGGCAGCGGTCGCGAGCGGGTTCCCGGAGAGCGTCCCTGCCTGGTAGACGTCGCCGACCGGGGCGAGGCGCGACATGATCTCCGTGCTTCCGCCGAACGCCGCGAGCGGCAGGCCACCGCCGACGATCTTGCCGAGCACGGTCAGGTCGGGCCGGACGCCGAAGCGCTCCTGGGCGCCGCCGCGCGCAACCCGGAACCCGGTGATCACCTCGTCGAACACGAGGAGCGCGCCGGAGGCGTCGCAGAGCGAGCGGAGCGTCTCGAGGAAGCCGGGGGCGGGCGGCACGCAGCCGATGTTCCCGGCGACCGGCTCGACGAAGATCGCGGCCAGCTCGGAGCCAACCTGGTCGACCGCGGCCGTCGCGGCGTCGGCGTCGTTGTAGTCGACGACCACCGTGTCGGCGACCACCGACGCCGGAACGCCCGGCGAGGCGGGAATCCCGAGGGTTGCGAGCCCTGACCCGGCGGAGGCCAGGAACGGGTCGGCATGGCCGTGGTAGCCGCCGGCGAACTTGAGCACGCGGGTGCGGCCGGTGAAGGCGCGCGCCAGGCGGAGCGCCGACATCCCGGCCTCGGTGCCGGATGAGACGAGCCGCACCTGCTCGATCGACGGCACCGCGTCGGCGATCTCGACCGCGAGCTCGACCTCGCGCTCGGTCGGAGCGCCGAAGCTCATCCCGTCGAGCGCAGCCGACCGCACCGCCTCGACGGTCTCCGGGTCGGCGTGGCCGAAGATCAGCGGCCCCCACGACTGCACCCAGTCGAGCAGGCGCCGCCCGTCCCGCGTCTCGATGTACGCGCCGTTCCCGTGGACGACGAAGAAGGGCTCGTCGACCCCGACCGCGCGCATCGCGCGAACCGGCGAGTTGACGCCGCCGGGGATGTGCTTCTGCGCGCGCTCCCAGAGATGGGAACTCTCTACAGCCAGCCCGCGAGCTCCTTGGCCCAGTAGGTGACGACGATCTCGGCACCCGCGCGGCGGATCGCGGTCAGCGACTCGATCGCCGCCGTGCGCTCGTCGAGGAAGCCGGCCGCGGCGGCGGCCTTCACCATCGCGTACTCGCCGGAGACGTTGTAGGCGGCGACCGGGAGATCGAAGCGCTCGCGCACCGCGCGGATCACGTCCAGATAGGGGAGCGCCGGCTTGATCAGCAGCACGTCCGCGCCCTCGGCGACGTCGAGCTCGCACTCGCGGAGCGCCTCGCGGACGTTGCCGGGATCCATCTGGTAGCCGCGGCGGTCGCCGAACGACGGCGCCGAGCCTGCAGCCTCTCGGAACGGCCCGTAGAACGCCGAGGCGTACTTGGCGGCGTACGAGATGATCGGTGTCTCGGGCAGCTCGGCCCGGATCGCGGCGACGCGGCCGTCCATCATGTCGCTCGGGCAGACGACATCGGCACCGGCCTCGACATGCGAGACCGCGGTGCGTGTCAGCAGCTCGAGCGAGGCGTCGTTGTCGATCTCCTCACCGCGCAGGACGCCGCAGTGGCCGTGCGCGGTGTACTCGCAAAGGCAGACGTCGGTGAGCAGGAGCAGCTCGGGGAAGCGGGCCCGCAGCGCGCGGAGCGCCTGCTGGACGATCCCGTCGGCGACCCAGGCTCCCGACCCGTCGTCGTCCTTCTCCTCCGGAATGCCGAAGAGGATCACGGCCTTGACACCGGCGCGAAGCAGCTCCTCGCACTCGCGCACTGCTCCGTCGACAGTCAGGCGCGACATCGGCGGCAGCGCATCGTTGCGGAGCGCCTCGGGCGCGACGAAAAGCGGCATCACGAGGTCGTCGAGCGAGAGCTCGGTCTCACGGACGAGGTCGCGCAGTGCGCCCGTGCGACGGAGGCGGCGGAGCCTGGTTGCCGGGAACGAGCTCACGCCCGAAGGGTACGGGATGAAGCCCCTTCCATCATCCGCCGGCGACGGTTTCGGGCTCCGGCACCGGCTCGACCTCGACCGGAATCGGCCCGCCACCCGACCACGACTCGAACTTGATCCGCTCGGCGAAGAACTCCCACATCGCCTTCCCGACGGCGAGGATCGGCAGCGCGATCAGCGCGCCGATCAGCCCGTCGATGTTCGCGCCGGCGAGCAGGCCGAAGATCACGAGCAGGGGGTGAAGCCGAAGCGCGCTCCCCATCACCTTCGGCACCACGATGTGGCCCTCGATCTGGTGGATCCCGAGGAAGAGCAGCACCACCCAGATCACCGAGAACGGATGCACGACGAGCGCGTAGATCACGGGCGGGATCGCGCCGAGCCAGGGGCCGAGGTACGGCAGCACCTCGGTCAGCGCCACCCACGCGCCGAACAGGAGCGCATAGGAGTCGGCGCCGGGGAGGAGCCCGGTGACCCCGAGGATCCATAAGCCGAGCCCGGCGGTCGAGCCGATGATCAGGCTCAGCGTGATCTGACCTCGCACGTACGACGCGAGGGCGTGCTCCATCCGCGAGATCAGCGGCCGGCCGGTATGCGGCGGGAAGCGCCGGTCGACCGTGCGGGCCAGGCGTCTCATGTCGAGGAGCATGTAGATCGACACGACGAAGATCAGCACGCCGTCGAAGAGCGCCTTGCCGATCGAGACCGCCGCCCCCTCGACGAAGTTCACGATCCGGTGCGTGTAGCGGCCGACGTCACGCTTGCGGATGCGCTGCACGAGCCGGTGCCCGCTCTTCTCGATCTTGATGTTCTGCAGGTGGTGGTGATCGAGCCAGAGCTGCAGGCGGTCGATGTCGCGGTTGGCAGGGATGCGGCTGATCTGTCCGTTCGGGGCAGTGAAATAGTCGTTGACGCGTCCGGCCGCCGTCTTCGTCTGGGTGACGACGACGGTTCCGAGCGCGATCAGGATGAGCAGGATCGCCGCCGCAAACGAGAGGTACACGAGGGCCACCGCGATGCCGCGGCGAACCCTGACCGCCTCGAGCGCGCGCACGATCGGGTCGAGCAGGAGCGCGATCAGCGCCGCGATCAGGAACAGGAAGATCGTGTGGCCCACCGACTGAGCCAGCACCCACGCGAAGAACACGAGGAGGGGCAGCCCGACGAGCTGAACCCAGCGTGGAACCTGGATCGGCGGCGGGCCGGCATCGGCGCGGCAAAGCTCGCACCTCCGCCATCGCGAGTCGTACAACCGACGCCCGACGTACAACCGGCGCACGGCGGGAGCCCGCGCGGCCGACGCTACCCGGTTGATGGGACGCCGGCCTTCCGGTACGGTCCTACCGATGTCGCCGCCCTCGGCCCCAGGGCGGTCGGCGCGCTCCCGGCGTCGTCACGATGTCCGGAGGCGCCGGCTCGCCGTCGTCGCTGCGATCTCGGTCGTCGCTCTCGGCACCCTCCTGTTCACCGCTTTCGGCGGCGGCGACCATCCGACCGGCGCGATCACGGCTCCCGCGAGCGCGGCGCGGCTGCTTCCGGCCGGGCCGCCTGCCCTCAAGCCGGTGGCGCGCCTCGGAACGCTGATGCTGCAGCTGCCCGTGAACCAGAGCCGGATCACGGCGATCGGCTTCTATGCCGCCTCCGACGGGGCCGTCGGGCTGACGCCGATCGGCTCGCAGGCGAACCAGGGCCTCCTGAAGCGCGTCGCACATTCGCTCTTCGGCGGCGGCTCGGGATCGCCGCGGTGGTACCTGCTTCCCGGCGGGGACGGCACGGCGAACTCGGCGCTGAACGTCGGTGCGCCCCCCGGAACCGACGTCTACTCGCCCGTGAACGGCACGATCGTCGGCATCGAGAAGGTCACGATCGACGGCAAGGTGTTCGGGCAGCGGATCGACATCCAGCCGACGTACGCACCGTCGCTGATCGTGTCGGTCTCGGATCTCGCGGCGGATCCTTCGATCTCGGTCGGCGCCGCAGTGACCGCAGGAAGCTCGAAGCTCGGTGAGCTGCTCGCCCTGTCGAGGTTCGAGACGCAGTCGCTCGCCCGCTACACGAACGACAAGGGCGACCACGTGCTGATCGAAGTGCACCCCGCCGCGACGCTCGCCGTCGGGTGAGCCGCACAACGGCTCCGCGGGGGCCCCGGTGAAGATCCTGTTCGTCGGCGACGTGTTCGGCGTGCCGGGTAGGCGCGCGATCGAGTCCCGGCTCGTCGGCCTGCGCGAGGAGCTCGGCGTCGACTACTGCATCGTCAACGGCGAGAACGCGGCGGACGGCCGGGGGATCACGGCGAAGATCGCCGAGCGGATGCTCGCCTCGGGCGCCGACGTGATCACTCTCGGCAACTGGGTCTGGGGCCAGCAGGGATTCGCGCCGTATCTGAACGGCGCCGAGCGCGTGGTGCGCCCAGGGAACCTGTCGCCGGCGACACCGGGCCGTGGGCTCGTCGTGCACGGCGGGGTCGCGGTGATCAACCTGCTCGGGCAGATGACGCTGAACCCGTTCGAGAGCCCGTTCCTCACCGCCGACCGGCTCGTCGAGGAGGCGGAGCGCGAGACGTCGATCATCGTGGTCGACTTCCACGCCGAGGCGACGAGCGAGAAGGTCGCGATGGCCTACTACCTCGCGGGACGCGTCACCGCGGTCTTCGGCACGCACACCCATGTGCAGACGAACGACGCCCGCGTGCTCGCCGGCGGAACCGCCGCGGTCACCGACGCCGGCATGACCGGCCCGCACGACTCGGTGATCGGGAGCAAGCCGGCCGGGCCGATCCGGCGATTCACCACGGGGTTCCCGACTCGTCTCGAGGTCGCGGACGGCGACGTGCGGATCGAGGGCGTTCTCGTCGAGTGCGGCGCCGACGGCCGGGCGACGAGCTGCGAGCTCGTCCGCGTCCCGGTCGACCAGAGCTAGAGGCTCTTAGACCGCCGGGACGAGGTCGCCGGCGAACGGCTCGTCCTGCTCGACCGCGACCGGCTCCTCCGCCGCACGCGGCGAGAGCAGCGCGAACGCCACGAACGGGAAGAACCATTCGAGGTAGAGCCACGACCAGTGGGTGAGCACCAGCTCGAACCCGGCGAGGAGCGCGCCGGAGAACGCGGCGATCTGTAGCGGCGAGCGGTGGCGCGGCCAGCGGTAGAGGGCGAGCGCCCCGACGAGGAGCGCGACCTGCAGGACGTGCTGGACCCAGTGGAGGTCGGGCAGGCCCTTCGCGTGGTACTGGCCCCAGTCCCAGATCGAGAAGGGCGAGTCGCGGCCGAACTGGTAGCCGAAGGTGTGATGGATGAAGACCTGCGCGGCATGCACGGGATGGACGTCGAGGAGCAGCACCACGAACGCCGCCGCCGCCGCGATCAGCGCGCCGACCGCGAACCGGAGCCGCGAGCGGTTGTCACGCGCGTCCGGGTAGCCGGACCACAGCGGGAGGAGGAGGAGCGGCGAGAACTTGACGAGCGCCCCGAGCATCCCGAAAGCGCCGCGTAACCCCGGCCGCGAGAGGAAGTAGAAGCCGAAGAGCAGGAGCGCGGGCTGGATCATGTCGTTCGTGTTCGACATCGACGAGTACTGAGAGAACGGCCAGGCGACCCAGGCGAACCCGAGAGTGGCCGCCAGTCGAGGCCCACCGAACCTGAGCCCCACGAGCCACATGCCGACCAGGCAGAGCAGGTCCCAGAGAATCGACGTCGCGTGGGCGGTGGGGAGCTTGTCCCAGAGACCGGACCACCCGAACACCGCGAACGCCGGCAGGTAGGCCTCGTAGGAGACGGGGCCGTAGGTGTCGCCCTGCGCGTCTGCCGCCTCGCAGCGGCCGTTCGTCTGGATGTGGTCGCGGATCTCGCCGCTCGAGTCGGCGGGCCCACAGGCGGGCCGGCCGTCCTCGACCGGGAAATGGCCGTAGGGGTCGACGCCGTCGGCGATCCGCTGCGCGCCGATCACGCCGGAGAGGCCGACGTCGATCACGGTCGAGTTCCGCCAGTTGAGGCCGATCCGAAACCCGCCGACGAACACCGTCGCTCCGATCAGCAGCCAGATCGGCCACACGGTCGAGCCTCGCGGGGCGCGATCCTTCTTCCCGACCCAGAAGCATCGCGCGATCAGCCAGACGAGACCGGGGTAGACGAGCGGCATCGCGGCGAAGATGTGGCCGCGGTTGAAGAACCAGAGCGAGACGGAGAACGACAGCATCATCAGCAGGTCGACGGTCCGGAGCGAGAGGGGCCGCCGCCAGTCGATGAGGCCGATCAGGAAGAGAGCGCAGAACGCGAGCCAGTACTGGTAGGAGTTGATCTTCCTGCCGCCGAACGCTCCTGGCCCCCCGCGCGCCATTCCCCACGCGACCTGGGGTCCCGTGTAGGCGGTCAGCACGGCACCGGTCACGTCGTCGACCGTGCCCATCGCGATCTCGCCGGCCTTGCCGGAGAAGACGTTCACGGTCCAGGTTCCGTCCTTGTAGCTCGAGTCGATCGCGGGTCGTGCCGGATAGCGCTCGAGCCACTGGGCGACCTTCGGGTAGGCCAGGAAGATCTTCTGCACCTCGGGGCCGGTGAGGCGCGCCGGCGCGCCGGTCGCGGCCGGTTGCGTCAGCGTCGGCTGGGTGACGCTGAAGCCGACGGTGGTAGTCGACGCCGGCGTCGTGACCGCCTGCGCGGTCGAGGTGAGCGTGCCCGCCGCCGCGAGCGCGAGGACGATTGTTTTCAGGTTCGGAACGACCAGAGCTTGTTCCCGAGGAAGTTCAGCGGCGTCACGAGCAGGATCGCGATCGCCTGCGCGATCACCTTGCCGACGCCGAGCGAGACGAGCAAGGTGAGCACGCCGAGGTTCGCGAGGTAGACGACGCCGGACACGACGAAGAAGCGCATCCCCTGGTAGCCGAAGTGCCCGCGCTGCTCACGGAAGGTCCAGTGACGGTTCCACCAGTAGTTCCAGCTCGCGGCGACCACGAACGAGACGGTCGCCGCCATCAGGTAGTGAACGCCGAAACCCTTGAGGAGCGTCGTGTAGACGAGCAGGTTGACGACGTATCCGCTTCCGCCGACTGCTCCGAACTTCCCAAGCTGGATCCAGTTGGCGGGGCGCCGAAGTGCCTGCACCGCGCGGTTTTCGAGCATCGCCACTCTTATTCCCAAGCTAGCAGCGGCATCCTGCGGAATTTGTTACGGCTTTCCCGAGACGAGCGGCACGAACCGCGCAGGAACCGACGCGATCAACCTCGGCCCGGTCGTTCGGCGCTCGAGCACGCACAGCTGCTGGTGGCTTCTGCCCATCACCAGGGGGAGGGCGATCCGGCCGGCGTCCGCGAGCTGCTCCCAGAGGGCGGGCGGCACCTCCGGCGAGGCCGCGGCTACCGAGATCGCGTCGTACGGCGCGTGCTCGGCGAGGCCGAGCGTCCCGTCGCCCACATGGACGGCGACCCGGTCGTACCCGGCGGCCGCGAGCGACTCACGGGCGGTGTCCGCGAGGGCCGGGATCCGCTCGATCGTGTGCACCTCCGCCGCGAGCTCGGCGAGCACGGCTGCGGCATAACCGGAGCCGGTGCCGACATCGAGTACGCGTTCGCCGCCGTCGAGCCCGAGTGCCTCGCACATCAACGCGACCATGTACGGCTGGGAGATCGTCTGGCCGTGCGGGAGCGGGATCGGCGCGTCTTCGTAGGCGCTCCCCTCGTATCCAGCGGGGACGAACGCCTCGCGCGGCACCCGCGCCATCGCGGCGAGGACGCGCTCGTCCTCGATTCCGCGGCGCCTGAGCTGCTCGTCAACCCAGGTCATGCCGCGGCTTCGGCGACCGCGACTCCGAAATGCGCCTGCAGCAGGCTCTTGATGCCGGTGATCGAGGCAGGTGGCTCACCGAGCCCGACGGTGAGCATCGGGACCTCGGAGTCGCCGGCCGCGAGAGAGCCGTGACTCCCTCCGCCGACGTGATGGTGTCCGGCCAGGTCGACGAACTCGTAGCCCGGTGCCGCAGAGACGAGCACCTCGCCGGAGTTCGGGTTCCGCAGCGCACCCTCGACGCGGGCGAGGCCGTCCGGGTAGCGATCGAGCAGGTCGAGGCCCTCGTCTCCGTGGCTGCGGGCGACGACCTCCCCGTCCTCGAGGAAGAGGGCGACATCGACGGACGGATCGCCGTCGAGCGTCTCGGCGAGCCGGCGCGGGTCGGCGCCGTAGAGCATCGCGGCCCGGTTGGAGGCGGTGACGAGGGCGCCGGGCACGTCGAGCCGGGCGGCCTGCTCGACCGGGGACTGCCCGTGGTCGGAGCAGAGGACGACGCCGTAGCGCGAGAGGAACGAGTCGGCGCCTCCGGCGGCCTCGAACAGCGAGCTGATCGCGGCATCCGCCCGGTGGAGCGCCTCGTGCGCGGCATCGGGGCCGAGGGCGTGCGAGGCGTAGTCGTAGTCGGGGAGGTAGTGGACGAGCAGGTCGAAGCCGTCCCGCGTGACGAGCCACTTGCCGATCGTCGCCGCGTAGGCGTCGATCGACCCGAGCGAGCGGTTGAGAAACGCGATCCGGGCGCCGGTCTTGTCGGACTCGTAGAGGCTGTAGTAGAAGAACCGCTTCGGCCCGTGCACCGGCGGGAAACCGGGGATCGGGGAGATGTGGCGGTTCCGGCCGCGATAGGTCGTGATGTTGATTGCGGCCGTCGTGAGCCCTGCGCCCTCGAGCGACTCGAACATCGTCTCGGCGCTCTTCAGCAGATGGCGCTCGTTGAGGTTGACGACCGAGTCGCGCACGCCCTGGACGATCCCGGAGGCGCGAAGGGCCGCGAACGAGGACCCGTACTCGACAAGGCGTTCCTCGTCGCGGTTCCACCAGACGAGGTGCGGGATGCCGTGCTTGTCCCCGTGGCCGCCGGTCGCGATCGAGGCGAGGCAGACCGGCGTCAGCGACGGGAAGGTGGAGACGGCCCGGCGGTAGGTGCCGTGCTCGAGCAGGAACCGGAGCGCGGGTGCATCGGTCGCTTCCAGCATGGACGGCGTGAGGCCGTCGATGATGATCAGGACGACCGGCTTGGGTCGCATCAGTCGCGCGCGAGCGTGCGCAGACCGGCGTAGCGCTCGGGCGTCTGGCGGCGCACGCGGATCGCGAGCGCGGGCATGACGATCACCTCGAAGTAGCCGAGAATCGGCACGAACGCGAGCCCGGCGGCGGCGATCGCGGCGAGGGCCATGAGCCCGCCGATCCCGAGGCGAGTGCCTCCGCGCCTGAGCGCGCCGGCGGCGACAGGAGCGGCGCCGTAGCCGCCGGCAAGGCCGCCGACGCCACCGCCGATCGCCTCGACCCATCCGTGCAGGCCGAACGCGAGCGCGGCACCGCCGATCGCGGCCGCGACGGCAGCCACTGCCGCCCGCGGGTAGATCCCGGCGACGAGAATGCCGATCGCGACGCCGATCCCGGCGAACACGCCGATCCAGTACCAGGCGCCCATCTGAGGGCGAGTGTACCCCGAGGGGCCCTCCCGGCCCTCCGCCCGATTGGCGATGATCCTGCCGATGCGCGTCCTCGCCTCCTTGCGCCGGCTGCCGCGCTACCCGCTCGAGGTGTTCTTCGGAACGCGCCTCCTGATCTGGGGGACGACGATCCTCGCGTACCTCGTCCTCGAGGCGCAGTACGCGCAGCCGCTGCACACCGGAGGCGCGGAGGACGTCGTCTCCCACGACGCCGGCTGGGCGATCGACCTCTGGGGCCGCTGGGACAGCGGCTGGTTCCTCGGGATCGCGCAGCATGGCTACGCCGACCCCGGGCACTCCTCCGCGTTCTTCCCGCTGTACCCGCTGCTCGTCCGCGGGGTCGGCTGGTTCCTGCTCGGCCACCACCTGGTCGCTGGGGTTCTCGTGTCGCTGGCTGCGTCGGCCGTCGCGTTCGTGCTGCTCTGGAAGCTGAGCCTGCAGCTCACGGGCGAGCAGACGGCCAACCGGAGCGTGTTCTACCTCTCGATCTTCCCGACCACGCTCTTCCTGTTCGCGGTCTACAGCGAGTCGCTCTACCTCCTGCTGACGGTCGCCGCGTTTCTGCTCGCGGTTCGAGGCCGCTGGGGGTGGGCCGGAGTCGTGGTCGGCCTGGCGGCGTTGACGCGCGTCTCCGGCGTGATCCTCCTGCCGGCTCTCGCGATACTCGCGTGGCGCTCCGCCGACCGGAAGGGGGCGCTGCTCCGTCTCGCGATCTCCCTGCCGGTGATGGCGCTCTGGCCGCTCTACCTCGGCCTCGTCCATGGGCGGCCGTTCGTGTTCCTCTCGGCCCAGCGCGCCGGCTGGGATCGCCGGCTCTCCTATGCCGGACCGCTCGGGGGCGCCTGGGACGGCCTCGTCGACGGCTGGCGCGGTGTCCGTCAGCTCGTCGCCGGCTCGGGCCACGATTACTTTCCGAGCATCGACCACAGCGCGATGTACGGCGCGGGCCTGAACCTCGAGCAGCTCGCATACGCGGTCGTTGCTCATCGGGGCCGGCGTCTACACGTGGCGCAAGCTCGGTGCGGCATACGGGATCTTCGTGCTCGGCAGCCTGGCGCTGCCGCTCTCCGATCCGGTGCCGAGCTCGCCGTTGCTCTCGATGCCGCGCTTTGCGCTCGGCGTCTTCCCGGTCTTCGTCGCGCTCGGGATCCTCGGGTCGCGGCCGCGCGTGAACACGGTGCTCGTGACGACCTTCGCTGTGCTGCTCGGGATCAACCTCGCCCGCTGGGTGCTCTGGATCTGGGTGGCCTGAGCCCGACGGCTCAGACCAGCACGGCGAGCGCGTCACGCTCGGCCGAGAAGCTGGCCTCGGTGACATCGCCGAGATCCTCGCCGTCGGCTTGCAGCGGCGTCGCGACATCGCAACGGACGTGGAACGCGTCGAGGTCGTGCCCGGTGAGCACGCCCGGGTCGCCGTCGAGCCGTCCCTGAAAGCCGCGGAAGGCGAGTCGTGGCACCAATCCCGGGGTGACGACGCGCGGAGCAACGAAGTCGAGTCCCCCCGCGAAGTCGGCCCGGCCGGCGACGTTCACCGGCACCGCGCCCATGTAGGTGTAGGGCCTGCCGTTCGCGACGAAGACGAACGCCGCGCGCCCGAAATCGTCGATCTCGAGCTGCGGCGGCATCCGGAGGCGCTTCTCGAACACGATCCCGATCACCGTCGCCGCGAAGGTCAGGTTCCCCGCACGACGTCCGTCTCGGTCACGCCCGCGGCTGTCGATCCGCCGGACCGCCTCGGCATCGAACCCGATTCCCGCCGAGAAGCAGAAGCGCCTCCCGTTCACCTTTCCGAGCGAGATCGAGGTCGTCCTTCCGGCCCGCAGTGCGTCGAGCGCCTGCACCGCCGCGACCACCGGATCGCGAGGCAGCCCCAGCGCCCGCGGAAACACGCTCGCCCCTCCACCCGGCAGGAACCCGAACGGAACGTCACCCGAGGCGCCGTTGACCGCCTCGTTGTATGTCCCGTCACCCGAGAAGACGATGACGGCGTCCGCGTCCTGAACGGCCTCGCGGGCCAGCTCGGTTGCGTGCCCCTTCTGCTCCGTCTGGCGGACGACGACCTCGGCGCGCCGCGCGATCGCCGCCGTGACGTCCGCCACACGGCTGCGCGTCACCCCGGACGAGTACGGGTTGACGATGAGGACGACCTTCGACACCGCCGCATCGTACGGGCGCCGGAGAAGCCCCGAAGCGCGGAGTGATGTAGATGTACAGTTACATCACTCGACGCCAGGAGCAGGGATTTTCTGCGTGTTCGACCCGCGAGCGGGTCGGGGCGTCAGTGCGAGACGGGGTCGCCGATGAGGCCGTTGGTGTCCGACGTCATCGCCAGCCAGATCAGAACGAAGATGTCGACGACGAGCGTTGTGATCGCGAGGCCGAGCCACCAGGCCTCGCCGGTGGCGAAGACCATGCCGACGAAGAACGCGACGACCAGCATCGGGGCGCCGAACCAGAGCATCCAGCGGTACATCTCCTTGGTCTCGACCTCCTGGGTCGAGCGGCCGGGGGTCACTGCCACCGGGGCAAGGACGGCATCACTCGTGGGCACGGCTTCAGCAGTCGCGACTGCGCTCATCTCGATCCTCCAGAGGTAAGGCGCGGGCCTCGTCGCCGAACGCCAGTTTCCAGTCGCACTAATTAATACCAGACAGACCTTTGATCGGACCGAATGGATCGGTATTAGTGCCGTAAATCACAAGCCCGATATTTCCTTGTGACAACCAGCACGATCTCGTATTTCGTGCCGAAATGCACGAGGCACGCGGGACTGACTGCGTGGCGACTGCGGCTCGGGGCCGGCATCTCGGCATAGAGTTGTGGCTTCTTCGGGCAGCACGCGTTTCGACAGGAGGAGGGGCAGCAATGGCGGGATCGTTGGTTCATTTCGAGCTTCCGTCGGAGGACGCGTCGCGCGCGAAGCAGTTCTGGAGCGGAGTGTTCGGCTGGACGTTCAACGACCCGGGCAGGACGCAACCGATCCCCCACGTCGGCTGGTTCGCCCGGTGCACAGACACCGAGGGCAATGACTTCAGCCTCTTCCAGCGCGACGACTCGGTCTCCGCGTGACCGCCGCCGCGGCCGCACTCGCGGCGCTTGCCGGTCTCGCAGGCTCGGTTCAGGTCGCCGTCATGGGACGCTTCGGCGGGCGGGTCGGCGTCGTCGAAGCGCTCGCGTTCGCGACGGCGATCCAGCTTCTGCTCGCCGTCTCGATCCTGCTGATCTCACGTCAGGGCGCGGGCCGCATCAGTAGTGCGTTCCATGTTCCGCCCTGGATGTGGCTCGGCGGCCTGATGGGGCTGATCGTCGTGTTCTCGATCACCTTCGCGCAGCCGCGGATCGGCGCGAGCGCGACGATCGGGATCCTGATCGCCGGGCAGCTGATCGCGGGCGCGGCGATCGACCGGTTCGGTTGGTTCGGGGTCGATCAGATCGCTCTTTCCGGGCCGCGGCTCATCGGCATTGCCCTTCTGGCCGCGGGCGCGGCACTGTCGCTCGCCAAGTGAGTCACAAGGCGAAGGTGTGGGCTGCCCTCTGGGCCGTCTACATCATCTGGGGCTCGACGTACCTCGCGATCGCGGTCGCCGTCGAGACGATCCCGCCCATGCTCGCGGTCTCGACGCGCTTCATCGTCGCCGGGACGATCATGGCCTTCGTGGTGAAGGCGCGTGGCGGGACGATGCGGATCTCCCGCCGCGCGTTCCTGTCGTGTGTGCTGATCGGAGCTCTGCTTCCCGGCGCGAACGCCGTCCTCTTCTACGCCGAGGAGGACGTGCCGACCGGGCTCGCGTCGCTCCTGATCGCGTCCGTCCCGCTCTGGGTCGTCGTGCTGCGTCTCCTCTGGCATGAGCGGATGCCGGCTGCTGCGCTCGCAAGCGTCGGGGTCGGCTTTGCGGGCGTTGCGATCCTGCTCCAGCCTGAGGGCAACGCGACAGTTGTCGGGGTGGGGCTCTGCGTGCTCTCCGCCGTCATGTGGGCAGCGGGCTCGTTCGCCTCATCGCGATTGACGATGCCGTCGAACCCGTTCGCGGCAACCTCGTGGGAGATGCTCGCGGGTGGCTTCATGATGCTCCCGATCGGGCTGACGCAGGCCGGATCGGTCTCGCCCTCGACCTCTTCGTTGCTGGCGTGGCTGTATCTCGTGACGATCGGCTCCGTCGTCGGCTACACCGCGTACACCTGGCTGCTCGCCAACGCGCCGCTCGGCCTCGTCTCGACCTACGCGTACGTCAATCCGGTCGTGGCGATCCTGCTCGGGGTGTTGTTCCGAAACGAGCAGATCACGATCAGGATCGCGATCGGCGCGGCGATCGTGGTCTCGTCCGTCGCGGTGGTCGTCCGCCAGGAGTCGCCGACGTCGGCGCCGATCGAGGAGAACGTCCACTAGTGGCGCCCTCCGCCGGTATTCTGATCGAGCCCGGCGCCTAGAGGCCGACGATCTCGTCGAGCCTGACCGGAGCTCGATGCAACTCACGGCCGGTTGCGTCGCGGAGCGCCGCAACGACCGCAGCGGTCGAGACAACGGTCGGCGGCTCGCCGACGCCCTTCACGCCGTACGGCGCATTCGGGTCGGGGTCCTCGATCAACACCGTCTCCACCGGCGGCATGTCGAGGGCGGTGGGGATCAGATAGTCCGTGAAGCTCGCGTTGGTGATGAGGCCGTTTTGCGTCTGGATCTCCTCCATCACGGCGAGCCCGAGGCCCTGCGCGATACCGCCTTCGATCTGGCCCTCGACCGCCTGACGGTCGATTGCCCGCCCGATCTCCTGCGCGGCGCCGATCCACACGACGCGCGTCAGGCCGAGATCGATGTCCACCTCCGCGACGACGCGCATCGCCGCGACCGCAAGCGCGACATGGGCGCGCTCACCGGTGACCTGGCCGGTCTCAGGGTCGAGCGGCGTCGTGGCCGGGTGGCGGAACACGCGCTCGACGTCGACCTCGCCTCCACCGCGCGTCTCGCGCTCGGCGAGCGCGGCGCGGCAGGCGTCGCGAACGGCTCCGGACACCATGTAGGTCTGGCGGGACGCCGACGTCGAGCCGGCCGAGTCGACCGTCGCCGTCGACTGGGGCGCAAGCTGGACGTCGTCGATCCCGAGCTCGGTGCGGGCGACCTGCAGGATCACGTTCGAGACGCCCTGGCCGACCTCGGCCGCAGCGCAGTGGATCTCCGCCGAACCGTCAGCGAGCAGCCGCACCCGGGCGGCGCAGTAGTCGTCGAAGCCCTCGGAGAAGCAGATGTTCTTGAACCCGACCGCGAAACCGGTCCCGCGGCGTATCCCCTCGCCGCGGGTCGTGTTGCCTGCCCCGCCCGGGAGCCGGATCGGGTCACGCGGAAGCGGCTCGGGCTCCGGCGGCACGAGAGCGGCGGCGGCGCGGATCACATCGGCCGTGGGCAGCGAGCCCTCGATCCGCTGGCCCGTTGGAAGGACGTCGCCCGGCGCCATTGCGTTCAGCAGCCGCAGCTCGATCGGGTCGATCCCGAGCTTCTCGGCGAGCCTGTCCATCTGAGCCTCGCCCGCGAAGCAGGTCTGGACGGCGCCGAACCCGCGCATCGCGCCACACGGCGGGTTGTTCGTGTAGACCGCCGTCGCCTCGAGGCGGGCGTTCGGCACGTCGTAGGGGCCGCAGGCGAACGCGGCGGCGTTCGCGGCGACCGCCGTGGAGCTGGAGGCGTAGGCGCCGCCGTCGAGGAGGATCTTCAGGTCGACGCTCACGATCCGGCCTTCCCTGCGTGGCCGTGTGCCTCATCCACGTCTTCGAGGGATGGCGGTGCACGTGGCCGGTGAACGACTCCTCGCGGTTGTAGACGATCTTCACCGCCCGGTTCGTGTGCAGCGCGAGGACAGCGGCGTGGATCTGCATCGAGACGTCCTCGCGGCCGCCGAACGCACCGCCGACGCCGGCCAGGTGGACGCGAACCCGCTCGGCCGCGAGGCCGAGGCAGGGAGCGATCTGGGCCCGATCGACGTGGAGCCACTGCGTCGCGACGTAGATGTCGATGCCGCCCTCACCGTCCGGGATCGCGAGCCCCGACTCCGGGCCGAGGAACGCCTGATCCTGGATGCCTGTCTCGTACACGCCTTCGACGGCGACCTCGCCCTCGGTCTCCGGATTGCCGTGGGTGATCACGATCGTGCGGACGATGTTCGGCCTCGGGTCGTCGCGGTAGCCATGGCCCTGGGTCGGCCGGTCCGGGTGGAGCTCGGGGCCCTCGGTCGCGCGCTCCATGTCGTCCACGGGCTCGAGCGGCTCGTACTCCACCCGGATCCTCTCGGCCGCGCGCCGCGCCTGCTCGGGATGGTCGGCGGCGACGAGCGCGACCGGCTCGCCGAAGTAGCGGACACGGTCGATCGCGAGCACGGGCTGGTCGCGGAACTCGAGGCCGTAGAGCTTCTCGCCCGGGACATCGGCGTGCGTCAGGACGGCGTGGACGCCCGGCATCTTGACCGCCGCCGAGATGTCGATCTCGCGGATCAGCGCGTGCGCATGCGGGCTGCGGACGGTGTGACCCCAGAGCATCCCCGGCGCGTTCAGGTCGCTCGAGTAGGCGAACTCTCCCTTGACCTTGGGGGTCGCATCGGCGCGGACGAGGCTCTCGCCGATCCGGCCCACGCGGAGCTTTCTCGGCGAGACCGTGGTCGTCGAAGCCTCCGCAGCTGCCTCCTCCGTCCTGCTCACCGCACACCTCCCGCGCAGCCCGAAACGCCCCACCACAAAGCTCGCCCCACCCTTGGGTGGGGAGTAGGGCCACCCACCTCCCACCGAGATTCTCGCCCTCGCCGGCGCGCCTCCGCAAGGTGTCCTTCGTGCCAACTTCGTGCCGGTTCATCCCCAACCGTCCTGCGCGGCCAGGCGGACCGCGTCGAAGATCTTCTCGTAGCCGGTGCAGCGGCACAGGTTGCCGGAGAGCGCCTCGCGGATCTCGTCGTCGGTCGGGTCGGGCGTGCGCTCGAGCAGGTCCGCGGCGGCGACCACCAGGCCCGGGGTGCAGAAGCCGCACTGCACCGCCCCTGTCTCGACGAAGGCCTCCTGAACGGGATGGAGCTGCTCGCCGTCGGCGAGGCCCTCGACGGTCGTCACGTCGTGGCCGTCGGCCTGCACCGCCAGGACGAGGCACGAGCAGACGAGCGTCCCGTCGAGCAGCACCGAGCACGACCCGCACTCGCCCTGCTCGCACGCGTTCTTCGAGCCCGGGTAGCCGAGCTTCTCGCGCAGGGCGTACAGCAGCGACTCGCCTTCCCAGCAGTCGGCTTCGGCCTCGACGCCGTTGACGCGCAGGGAGATCCTCATGCGGCGAGCGTCCTCTTCAGCGCCCGGGTCGTGAGCACCGCCAGCGCGTGCCGGCGGTACGCGGCGCTCCCGCGAACGTCGTCGATCGGCGAGGCGGCAGCGGCGACGCGCTCGGGAAACGAATCAGCCTCGTCGCGAGGCGCGGTGACGAGCACCGGCCGAGGCCCCGCCGAGCCGAAGGAGGCCCGCAGCTCGTCGCCCGCCGACAGCGCGAGCGAGCAGACTGCGATCACCATCGCGTTCCGCGGCCCGACCTTCATGAACGTCTGCGGTAGGCCGCCCGGCCGAACCCAGACCGCCGCGATCAGCTCGTCCGGCGCGAGCGCGTTGCGCTTGACGCCCGTCACGAAGTCGCCGACGGCCACGCGCCGCGACCCTCGCACCGAGACGCACTCGACCTCGGCGCCCTCGATGTGCAGCGGCGGAACGGCGTCGCCGGCGGGGGACGAGGTCGCGAGGTTGCCGCCGATCGTGCCGCGGTTGCGGATCTGCGGCGAGCCGACCGTGCGCGACGCCTCGGCGAGCGCCGGCAAGAGGGCCGCGAGCTCTCCGTGCATCGCCTCCGTGTAGGTCAGGCCCGAGCCGAGCCGCAACTCTCCGTCCTCGCGCGCCCAGCCGCGCAGCTCCGCGACCTCGTTCAGGTTCAGCACCGTCTCCGGCCGCGTGCGGTCGAAGTTGAGCGCGACCATCACGTCGGTGCCACCCTGGATCGGAAGCGCGTCCGGATGCTCGGCCTTCAGATCGAGCGCCTCGGCCAGCGAGCGCGGCGTCAGGATCTCCACGGGTGGAACTGTACGGTTCGAGCAGCATGGCCACGACCCCGGTTACCTATTCCGACGCGACCGTCGCCACCATGGACGAGGCCGGAACGGAGCACGAGCGCGGGTGGATCCGGATCGAGAACGGGCTCATCTCGGACCTCGGCTCCGGTGACCCACCCGGGCCGTCCGAGAGCCTCGGCGGAGCGGTGATCACACCGGGCTTCGTCAACACCCACCACCACCTCTACCAGACCCTCACCCGGGCTCGGGCGCAGGACGCCGATCTCTTCACCTGGCTGCGAACGCTCTATCCCGTCTGGGCGCGGATCGACGACGAGATGCTCTACGCCGCCGCCCGGACCGGCCTCGCCGAGCTGGCGCTCTCGGGCTGCACCACCGTCTTCGACCACCACTACGTCTTCCCGCGAGGCGTCTCGGGGCTGATCGAGGCCGAGCTCCGGGCCGCCTCCGAGCTGGGCGTCCGAATCGTTGCCTCGCGCGGCTCGATGGACCTCGGTGTCTCGGACGGCGGGCTCCCGCCCGACAATCTCGTCGAGCAGATCGACGACGTGCTCGCGGACACCGAGCGCCTCGCCGGGATCGCGGACGGCGCGATGACCCAGATCGTCGTCGCGCCCTGCTCGCCCTTCTCGGTGACCACGCGCCTGATGGAGGAGTCCGCGGCGCTCGCCCGTCGGCTCGGGCTCGGCCTCCACACCCATCTCGCCGAGACCGTCGAGGAAGAGGCCTACTGCCGCGAGCTCTTCGACTGCACGCCGGTCGAGTACCTCGAGCGCGTGGGCTGGCTCGAGGGTGACGTCTGGTGCGCGCACTGCATCCATCTCTCGCAACCCGAGATCGAGCGGTTCGGCGCCCACGGGGTCGGCGTCGCGCACTGCCCGACCTCGAACCTCCGGCTCGGCGCCGGCGTCGCTCCCGTCCGCGAGTACCTGGACGCCAACGTGAAGGTCGGGCTCGGCGTCGACGGCTCCGCGTCGAACGAGCGCAGCGACCTCTTCTTCGAGGTGAAGCAGGCGCTCCTCGTCGCACGCGGGCGCGGCGGGCCCGGGGCGATGAGCGCCCGCGAGGCGTTGCAGCTCGCGACACGAGGCGGGGCGCGCGCGATCGGACGGACAGACATCGGCACGCTCGAGCCCGGAAAGCGCGCCGACCTCGCGATCTGGCGCACCGACGGGCTCGAGCTCGGCGGCGCCGCCGATCCGGTCGGCGGGCTCGTGCTCTCCGGGCCCCACCGGGTCGACCGGCTGATCGTCGGCGGCAACGAGGTCGTTCGCGACGGGGAGCTGCTCGGGGCCGACACCGCAGAGATCGCCCGCGAGCAGCGGAAGCAAGCCGCGACGGCTCTGGGCGTAGAGGTCGCTGACCGTGACCGTCTCGACCCACGTCCTCGACACCGAGCGCGGCGCGCCCGCCACCGGAGTCCGGGTCGAGCTCTGGCAGGGCGAGCAGCTCGTCGGCTCGGGCGAGACCGACGCCGACGGGCGGATCGCCGAGCTCGCGGAAACCGCGCCGGGCATCTACCGGATCGTCTTTCGGCCGCCGTCGCCGTTCTTCCGCCGGGTGGAGCTCGAGGTCGAGCTCGGCGAGGGCCACTTCCACATCCCGCTGCTCGTCTCCTCGTACGCGTGCGCGACCTACCGCGGAAGCTGACCGTCGAGGAGCTCGCGGCCTTGTTCGAGGGACGCACGCGCTTCGTCGAGCGGCTGGCCGAGCTCGACGATCCGCTCGGCCACGCCCGCGAGGTCGCCGCGACGCTGAGCGACGACGAGAAGAAAGAGGTGCTCGACGCCCACCCGGCGATCGGCGCGAACGCGCTCTCGGCCCGCAGCGCCGCCGAGCAAGGGCGCGGACGAGGCGCCCGAGCTGACCGAGCTGAACCGCGAGTACGAGGAGCGGTTCGGCTTCCGCTTCGTCGTCTTCGTCAACCGGCGGCCGAAGAGCGAGATCGTCCCGATCCTGCGCGAGCGGCTGCGGCGCACGCGCGAGCAGGAGCTGGCGACGGCACTCGACGAGCTCGTATCGATCGCCGAGGACCGATGGCGGCACTCCTAGCCCCCGCCGACTACTGGTGGAGCTGGGGCGACCTGCTCATCCGCTGGCTGCACGTGATCGCCGGGATCGCGTGGATCGGCTCGTCGTTCTACTTCATCGCGCTCGACCATCACCTGGCCCCGCCGGCCGACGAGCGGGACGCGGCGCGTGGCGTCGGCGGCGAGGTGTGGGAGATCCACGGCGGCGGCTTCTACCGCGTCGAGAAGTTCAAGGTCGCGCCCGAGACGCTCCCCGACCCCCTCTACTGGTTCAAGTGGGAGGCGTACACGACCTGGCTCTCCGGGTTCGCGCTCCTCTGTGTCGTCTACTTCGCACACGCCTCGACGTTCCTGGTCGACAAGTCGGTCGCCGACCTCACGAGCACCGAGGCGATCCTGCTCGCGATCGCCGGGCTCGTGATCGCCTGGCTCGTCTACGACACCGCCTGCCGGTTGCTCGACAAGAACGACACGGCGCTCGCAATCGTCGTAGCCGCCTTCGTCGTCCTCGCCGCGTGGGGCGCATCCCAGCTCTTCGCGCCTCGCGCTGCCTACATCGAGGTCGGGGCGATGCTCGGGACGATCATGGCCGCGAACGTCTTCTTCGTGATCATCCCGATGCACTGGAAGCTCGTCCGCGCCAAGGAGGCAGGCGAGGAGCCCGACCCGGCCTGGAACGCCCGCGGAAAGCAGCGGTCGGTCCACAACAACTACTTCACCCTGCCGGTCGTGTTCGCGATGCTCTCGAACCACTTCACGATCGCCTACGGCCACACCCACGCCTGGCTGATCCTGGTGGTGCTGATGGCGCTCGGCGCACTCGTCCGCCACTACTTCAACCTCCGCCACAGCGGCCGGGACGCCTGGTGGATCCTGGCCGTCGCGGCGGTCGGCTTCGTCGCACTCGCGATCGCGATCAGGCCGGCCTCGAGCGGGTCGAACGCCGCCGGCCGCGCCCCCAGCTTCGCCGAGGTACAGGCGATCGTCGCGAACCGCTGCGCCCCCTGCCACTCGCTGCACCCGACCCAGCCGGGCTACTCCGCGCCGCCCTCGGGGATCGCGCTCGAGACGGCTGCCCAGATCCAGGCAGCCGCCAGCCTCATCCAGACGGTCGCCGTCGACTCGAAGGCGATGCCGCTCGGCAACGCGACGAACATGACCCAGGCCGAGCGCGACACACTCGCGCGCTGGCTCGCCTCCCGCTAACGTCGCGGTCATGCTCGAGATCGTCGCCGCCGGCTTCACCTTCCGCGCCCGCTTCGAGGAAGCTGCAGCGCCCGCCACGGTCGAGGCGTTCAGGGCGATCCTCCCGTTCGAGGATCGGATCATCCACTGCCGCTGGAGCGGCGAGTCGAACTGGATCCCGTGGGGGGACCGGGAGCTCGGGATCGGCCCCGAGAACGCGACCTGCTTCCCGGCCCCGGGCCAGCTCCTGCTCTACCCGGGCGGGATCAGCGAGACCGAGCTGCTGTTCCCGTACGGCCACTGCGCGTTCGGCTCGAAGGCCGGGGCCCTTGCCGGGAACCACTTCGCGACGGTGGTCGAGGGCGGCGAGCGTTTCGCCGAGCTCGGCCGGCTCACCCTGTGGGAGGGTGCTCAGCCGATCGCGTTTCGCCTGCTGTAGCCGCGCCCGCCATCATCAGCCCGAGCTCTGCGATGTCGGCCTTCGACGCCGGCACCTCGCCCGCGATCGTGCCCTCGTAGATCACGGCGATCCGGTCGGCGAGCTCGAGGATCTCGTCGAGGTCCTCGCTGAAGACGAGCACGGCAGCCCCTCCGGCGGCCGCCTCGAGGAGGTAGGAGCGCACCGTCTCGGTCGCTCCGACGTCCAGCCCCTGGGTCGGAGACGAGGCGATCACGACGCGCGGCGAGCCCGAGAACTCGCGCGCGATCACGACCTTCTGCAGGTTCCCGCCGGAGAGCACGCGAGCCGGCGTGTCCGGGCCGGGCGCCGCGATCCGGTAGCGCTGGATCAGCTCCACCGCCCGCTCGCGGATCTTGCCGAGCATCAACAGCGGGCCGCGCGAAGCCGGCGGGTCGCGGTAGGACCGGAGCACGAGGTTCGAAGCGATGCTCAAGCCGGGAGCGGCGCCCGTGGCAAGCCTGTCCTCGGGGATGAAGGCGATCCCGGCGTTCATGGCGGAACGCGGGTCGCCGGCCCGCACCGGCTTGCCCGCAACGGTGATCGTCCCCTTGGACGCCGCGCGCAGACCGGAGATCGTCTCGGCGAGCTCGCGCTGGCCGTTGCCTGCGACGCCCGCCACGGCCACGATCTCGCCGGCGCGCACGGACAGCGAGACCCCCCGGACGGCATCCTCGCCCCGGCTTCCGGACGCCCAGATGTCGTCGAGCTCGAGCATCGGCCCGGTCGGCTCCGCCCGCGGCTTGCGCTCGGCCTCCCCGACCTCGCGGCCGACCATCAGCGATGCCAGCGAGCGCGGTGTCGACTCGGCCGTCGAGGCAGTCGCGACGGACTTGCCGCCGCGCAGCACCGTCACGCGATCGGAGACCGCAGTGACCTCGTTCAGCTTGTGCGAGATGAAGATCACCGTGCGCCCGTCGTCGGCCATCTGCCGCATCGTCCCGAAGAGCACCTGGGCCTCCTGGGGCGTCAGCACGGCCGTCGGCTCGTCGAGGATCAGCACCCGCGCATCGCGGTAGAGCGCCTTCAGGATCTCGACGCGCTGCTGCTCGCCGAGCGAGAGCTGCCAGATCCGTGCGCGTGGATCGACCGCGATCCCGTAGCGCTCGGAGAGCTCGCGCACGCCCGATTCGATGCGGCGCGGATCGATCAGGAACGACCCCCGCTGCCCAGGGCGGTGCTCTCCGAGTGCGATGTTCTCCGCGACGGTGAACGGCGGGACGAGCCGGAAGTGCTGGTGCACCATCCCGATCCCCGCGTCGAGCGCGTCACGTGGCGTCGCGAACTCGACCGTTTCGCCGTAGAGGAGGATCTCGCCCTCGTCAGGTCGGTAGAGGCCGGTCAGGATGTTCGAGAGCGTGCTCTTGCCCGCGCCGTTCTCGCCGAGCAGGGCGTGAACCTCGCCCACGGCGACCTCGAAGTCGACGCCGTCGTTCGCAACGACTCCCGGAAAGCGCTTCGTGATTCCGTGCATCGCCACGGCCACCCCAGTCGGAGTGGCCGTGGCAGATGCGTCATTCTTCGGCTCGGCCGCGACGACTACCCCTTCGGGCTGCCGATCACGCCCTTGACGAGCCAGTCCATGGCGTAGAGCTGCGGGACGGTGAGCTTCACGCCCGGCTTGACCATCAGCTTGCCGCTCTGGTCGTACAGCGGGCCGGTGAACTCATAGAACGAGCCGTTCTCGATCGCCTTCATCTTGGCGGCGATCGCGGCCTTCGTCTTCGCGCTCACGGTCGGCCCGTAGGGTGCGAGCCCGGTGAAGCCGTCCTTGATCGAGCCGTAGTAGAAGCCCGACTTCCAGGTCCCGGCCATCGCGGCCTTGACGCGGCTCAGGTAGTACGGGCCCCAGTTGTAGACCGAGGCGGTCAGCCAGGACTTCGGGGCGAAGGACGCCGCGTTCGAGTCGTATCCGACCCAGCCGATCCCCTTCGACTCGGCGAACTGCCCGGTCGCCGGCGAGTCGACGTTCTGGCCGAGCACGTCCGCGCCCTGGGAGACGAGGCTCTGAGCGGCCTTCTTCTCCTTGCTCGGGTCGTACCAGGAGTTCGTCCAGACGAGATGCACCTTGGCGCCAGGATGCGTCAGCTGGGCGCCGAGCGCGAACGCGTTCGCGTGGCGGATGACCTCGGGGATCGGGAAGGCGACGACGTAACCGATGTTCCCGCTCTTCGAGGCCGCACCGGCGGCCATTCCCGACAGGAACACGGTGTCCTCGGCCGCACCGAAGTACTCCGACAGGTTCTTGGACGTGTCTGTCCCGGTCGCCTGCTCGAACAGCACCTGCGGATACTGCGCCGCAAGCGCCTTGTCGACGAAGCCGTACGACGTCGCGAAGATCATCTTGTAGCCCTGCGACACGAGGCTCTGAACCGTCTGCTTGAACTGGGTGCCGACGGCGATGTTCTCCTTGTAGGTCGTCTGCACCTTGTTGCCGAGCATCTTCTGGACGTACTGCCGTCCCTCATCGTGCGCCTGCGACCAGCCGCCGTCCTTCGCCGGCCCGACGTAGATCCATGCCACCTTGTACGGCGTCGCGCCATGCGACGCCGACCCCGCTCCCGACATGGCAAGCGCCAATGCCGCGACCGTGAGCGCCAGCGCGCCCACCGTCAATCTCCTCCCGCTCATCTTGCTCCTTCCTCGTCCGGTCCGCGATACCAAAGGGCATCGCGACTATATGGGATCGCCGCCTTGGGGACTAGACGCTTTCGAGCAGTGATTCGCCGAGCTGAGCTTCACTGACGGGAGCCTCGGCGCTCCACGGGAATTCGATCCAGCGATCTGTGCGACGCCACACATACTCGCAGGTCACCGTCGTCCTCGGCTTCTCGTACAGCACCGCGCAGCGGGTCTCGGCAACCTTGTCCGCGAGGAACTCCTTGACCAGCGCGAGAGTCGCGCCGGTGTCGGCGACATCGTCGGCGATCAAGACATGCGTCTCGCTGAAGTCGACGAAGTCGGGGACGGGCGGGAGAATCATCGGCATGTCGAGCCGCTCGTCGATGCCGGTGTAGAACTCGACGTTCATCGTGAACGTGTTCTTCACGCCGAGCGCGTAGGACAGAGCCCCCGCGACGAGCAGGCCGCCGCGGGCGATCGCGAGGATCAGGTCGGGCCGGTAGCCGTCGGCGTGCACCATCTCGGCGAGCTCCCGAGAGCCAGCGCCCAGGTCGTCCCAGGTCATGATCTCGCGCTCGCTCACGAGCGAGACTCTCTCAGGTCCGGGCCAGCGTGTCGAACGCCGACGTGAGCGCGTCGATCCCGAGCGCGATATCGGCCTCGCTCGAGAGCTCGGCCGGAGAATGGCTCACACCGCCGTTCAGGCTCCGCACGAAGAGCATCCCCGTCGGGATACCGGCCGCGCCGAGGATCGCCGCGTCGTGCCCGGCCCCGGACACGAGCTCGTGAGCTCCCGGCGCGGCGGCCCGCAGAGCCGCGAGCGGTGCGCCGCTCATCGCCACCGGCTCGTGGCGGCGCGACGGCTCGAAGCCGATCCTCGAGACGAGGTCGTCGAGCTCGCCGGTCGTCGAGGCCCGAGCATCGACGGACAGAGTCACGAGCTCGGGGACGACATTCGCCACACCGGGACGAACCTCGACCTGGCCGACGGTCGCGACCGTCCCGGGCCGAGCCGCGTCGCGAACCTGCAGCACGAACTCGGCTGCCTTCACGAGCGCGTCGTCGCGCGCCTCCATCGACGTGGTTCCCGCATGATCGGCGCGGCCGTGGATGACGACCTGGCCCCGTGCCTGGCCGACGATCGCCGTAACGATGCCGAGCGGCGCGCCGATCCGTTCGAGCATCGGGCCCTGCTCGACGTGCAGCTCGACATAGGCCTTCGGCAGCACCGGCCGCTCGACGAACGCGCGGCTTCCGCCGTAGGCACGTTCCTCGTCGCGGAAGGCGACGATGGCAAGCGGCGCCTCGGTCCGCGTTGCGGCCTCGAGCGCGGCGACGACTCCGAGCACCCCGTCGAACCTGCCGCCGTGCGGCACCGAATCGAGGTGTGAGCCGCTCCAGAAGGCCGGCTCGCCCCGCAGCCCGAAGGTGTTTCCCGCCGCGTCCACGTGGACGTGCAGCCCCGCCTCCTCCAGCCACTCGGCGAACAACCGGTGGGCGGCATCCTCCTCGGCCGAGCCGCCGACCCGGGTCGGGCTGATCTCGTAGATCGCCTCGAGCCGCTCCATCACGCGGGACATGACGCCCATTCTCTGTCCCGTCAGGCGTACACGGCGGTGACTCCGGAGCCGGAGCGCCGGAGGAGCTCATCGACAGCGCGGCGGCCGATGTCGCCGTAGTCGCAGGTGAGCTCGTTCACGTACATCTCGACGAACCGGTCTGCGGTTGCCCGGTCGATGCCGCGCCCGAACTGCTCGGCGTACTCGAGCGCCTCGTCCCGGTGGTCGAGACCGGTCCGGATCGCCTCCGAGAGCACCTCGGAGACGTCGGTGAGCCGATCGCCGAGGTCGGCGCGCGCGACGTTCACGCCGAGCGGGAGCGGCAAGCCGGTCTCGCCCTGCCACCACTCGCCGAGGTCGATCACCTTCCGCAGCCCCGACGCGCCGTAGGTCAGCTGCCCCTCGTGGATGATCAGGCCTGCAGCCGCGCGCCCGGAGGCGACCTCGTCGAGGATCAGGTCGAACCGCTGCTCGCGAACGGCTGGGTCGGCCCCGAGCGCGAGGCGAAGCGCGAGGTACGCGGTCGTGAGCCGGCCCGGGATCACGATCTCGACCTCGCGGAGCGCGTCGAGGTCGAGCGGCTCCCGCGAGACGACGATCGGGCCGTACCCGATCCCCATCGACGCGCCGTGCGGAAGGAGGACGTACCGGTCGGCGACGCTCGCGTACGCGCCCATCGAGATCGCCGTGACCTCGAGGCGGCCCTCGGTCGCCCAGACGTTGAGGGTCTGGATGTCGGACACGACTTGCTCGAGCTGGAGCCCCCGAGTGTCGACCTTCCCGGCCTCGATCGCCCAGAACATGAACGCGTCGTCGGGGTCTGCACTGTGTCCGACGCGAATCTGCACCACGCGCCACGCTACCAACCCCGGTACATTCGCCTGGTGACTGCACCGCCGCTCTCCGAGGCGATCCAGGATTACCTGAAGGGGATCTACAAGCTGCAGGAGGCAGGCGGCCGCGCGACCGTGACAGAGCTCGCCCGCGACCAGGGCGTCTCGGCGGCGTCGGCGTCGGCGATGCTGAAGAAGCTGGCGGCGCTCGAGCTGCTCGAGCACGAGCCGTATCACGGCGCCCGCCTGACCCCGGCCGGCGAGCGCGTCGCGCTCGAGGTCATCCGCCACCATCGCCTGCTCGAGCTCTACCTGGCCGACACGCTCGGGCTCGACGTCGAGGACGTCCACGACGAGGCCGACCGGCTCGAGCACGTGATCTCCGAGGAGCTCGAGGCTCGGATCGACCAGGCCCTCGGCTACCCGACCCACG